>NZ_JAVSJA010000001.1:3360000-4018154 GCF_032027425.1 Microcystis wesenbergii NRERC-220
TCGATGTAGTTTCTCCCATACCAACGGCATTTATAGGCTAATTGTCGGGTAATTTCTCCCCAGCTTACATCAGATATTGCCTGAGATAATTTCGGGTTTTTGACCATATTCTTGACGGCTAAATTCTCAACCACAATCGTTTGGTTTTCACGAACTAATTGAGTGGTTAGCTTATGTAAATGGTCTTTTCTGCTATCGGTGATTTGAGCGTAAATCTTGGCTACTTTGATTCTTGCTTTTTCCCGATTTTTTGACCCTTTCTGTTTTCTAGAAAGATTTTTCGATGCTCTTCGCAGTCTCCGATAATGCTTTTTAAAATGCTTAGGATTAGATACTTTGTCACCATCGCTGGTAATCACAAGGCTACTAATTCCTAAGTCAATTCCGATGGCTTTATCTGTTACTGGTAGAGGCTTAATTGTTGGGTCATCAAATCTAATTGAAATATGCCAACGTCCAGAAGGATGTAATCTGACTGTTACTGTGCTTGGTTCACAGCTTTCTGGTATTTGTCTTGACCATCGAATAGGTAAAGGTTCTGTGCATTTAGCTAAATAGATTTGTTTGTCTTTAATTTTAAAAGCAGACTTAGTAAATTCGGCACTTCCTCCCTGATGTTTTTTCTTAAAGTTAGGATACTTAGTACGACCAGCAAAGAAGTTAGTGAAAGCTGTTTGTAAATGTCTTAACCCTTGTTGTAAGGGTACACAGCTTACCTCATTGAGAAAGTCTAATTCTTCTTGCTTTTTCCAATCGGTCAACATTGAAGAAGTTTGAGCGTAGCCTACTCTTTCTTGTCTTTCATACCAAGCTTGTGTTCGTTCGTGGAGAGCTTTATTGTAAACCAATCTTACACAGCCCAATGTGCGCCGCAATAGCGACTCTTGTGTTGGTGTGGGGTAAAATCGAAACGAGTAGGCTTTTTCCATACCTCACATTTTAGCATATATTTCGTAAACGATGCTCATATTTAACAGTAAAGCCGTCGTAGAACGACGGGGTTTCAGACCCAAATTTTCGATGATAGCCTCAAGCAAGTTCATAATTGTCAATGCCAGCAATTAAATTAAATCTCAGTCCAAACCGCCGTCTCCGATTCCTATATCTTGATGATCAAACCCTAAATATCTTCAGCCTTCTGTGAATAGGTTCGATCTCGCATAGCGAGCGCTTTGCGTTCACAATTCTTTCTCTTGATAACTGGTGATTAAATTTTTTTCTTCAAGACTTTCGGCAAAGAAGGCGCATCTGGTTGACGCTTCAACCGTTCGGCGTTTCGGCGGTTCGGCGGTTCGGCTGATCTCACCGTCGAAGCCTGAGATCACGGCCGAAGCCCAACCGAAGTTCTTTGGGTTAAATCTGTTCGAGCTGCCGGTCATCACCGTCCGGCCCCAGCGATGAGGATGTCAATCTGGATAATCTCGATCAAAACTAAACCCAAGGCAGAATAGAGCGAGGAACCAGTGAGTCAAAAAGAAGATTTAACCGTGGCAATGTGTTGGGAATGTGTTAGGTTAAAGATAATTGCAGCTTTGATGAATCGAGGGTTGAGCCGTGAATAACAACTTTTTCCGCAGCTATTCTGTCAATGATTCTGGTTTGGGTTGTTTCTTATCTTTGATTTTAGTCGGCTTGTTGTTAGGCTCGATCGGACTAGGTTGGTTAGTCAATAGTTTTTTAATTCTCGTGGCATTCCTGATATTTTCCCCTGTCATTGCTTGGGGGATTTTTCGCTGGTGGTTGCGACGCAATTTAGTTGAAGATAGCTGTCCCGTCTGTAGCTACGAATTTACGGGTTTTAATCGCACAGAATGCCAATGTCCTAACTGTGGTGAACCGTTAAAAGTGGCAGGGGGTAAGTTTATTATTCTCACCCCTCCCGGTACGATCGATGTACAAGCGATCGAAGTACTTACCCGACAGTTGGAAGATTAGGGTCAAACCATCACCATCTAGGCACGCGCACCAAACTGAAAGCGGGGGATCTGAATTTTAACAATAACAGCAGTCCCAGCAGGTGAATTGACCAATGAACGAGAATTAAGCCCCAAATAATTGCAAAAATCAAACTACTAACGGCAAGAGCTTTAAAAATATCATTATCGGTCTTTTGATACCAGAGAAGACTAAGGAAGGAAAGCAGTAGGAGTAGAAGCGGAAAAAGTGGGGAGAACATGGGGATCACCATTGGGTGAGGGGACTGTCTTCACATTCATAGCCTATCATTTTCCCTTTGCAGCTACGGGTAGCAGATGTTACCTACCCCCCTATTTGTCATAAATCTTTAGAATCAAATTAAAAAGTTTACAAGCCAATCTTTTAGTATAAAGGTGGCGCGACAATCATCCTCATTGTAACGCAAAATAGCCGCCAATAAAGTCCGATCTCCTGTTTTTAACCACTGGTCATACCACCAAACGCATTGATCCCCGCTTACTCCTTGATCGCGCCATTGAAAGCCAATCCAGTTAGCGAGGGATTTTAAAGAATAACTTTCCACGGGAAAAGTTACCGAATTAACTACCTGATAGTGTAGATCAAAACAGCGAGAAACTAACTGATTAATCAAAGAAGAAGGGGTTTTATAAAGATAACCTAATCGCTTAATTGTTTCCACTTCGTACTCAGAAAAGTGAAAAATTGGTGCTTGATAATCCTGCATGACTAAGGTTAAAAATTCCTGCCAAATCCTGCCTTCATCTTCTGGCTTTTCTGCCAAAAAGGGATAAAATTGCTGGGTATTAACTCGATAATCAACCCGTAAAATCCCCAAAAGATAATCTAAATTCTGTTCTGGTTCCGCTTCGATGTCAAAATAAAATTCAATCTCGGCTCTCGGTAGGGGGGACAAATAAGCAGTTTTCCCGTTGCTTTTGCGAAAGGCCCGATTTTCAATAATTGCTTGGGCCTGTAATTGTAACTGATTAGCCACCTCTAACCCCATCCCCTCCCCCATACGGGTAGGACAGGTAAGCGCAAGGGATTCCATGGTGGCAACCCCCAAAGACTGTAAAAATTGGTAACGACTGGGAGTCACCCCCGGAACTAAAGAAAGATGTTGACTCGCTTGGGCGATACCATAACAGTGACTATACCAATGACATAAACTGCAACGCTGACGCGAGATAAAAACTTCTGGTTCTTGGCGATTAATCACCATTTCGCCGAACTTTTTGATTATTTCCTCTAGTTTAGTTAACCAGAGATTCAATTCCACCCGATAGCGATTATGACGACGCAGGACAATTTCGGCATAACCCGGAAAAACTCCCTGCATACTGGCTAATAAATAGGCGTAAAAAGTAGCCATAATCTTATATTCAGGCTTAGGACGGCGACCGAGTTGTATATTGAGGGGATAATAAATCCAATCGCCAAATTTCGACTCTCCTGCCTGTTTAATTAATAAATGCGGTGACCCGGTTAAAGAGACGGGATAGCCAGATTGTAAAAGGACTCCGTGATAAATACAGGGTACCCCCTGACGCATCAAAGCTTCCGTTTCCCTAGCGGCGGCTAAAATATCGGTGATGGGGGTAGTCAGGGAACAATAATCGGGATAGGAGTCTTGCAGGACTTTTTTAACGTGACTTTGACTCTCTTGGCGCAATTTAAGCAAAAAATCTCGCTCAGGGTCTTTTTCTTGGCTATTGCCGTAGAGATTTAAAAACGCACGGCGTTGACAACGTTGGTAGTCTAGAAGTAGATCATCGGTCAGTAGCATTCTATACAAGGAGAAAAGTTAAGCTTTCCTAGACCAGTGAGGTAAAGTAAAAAATAATAAACTTAAAAAAAGAAAACATTCCCAAGTATGTTTCCTCTACTTTAATACTATTGTGACAATTACGACTTAATCCGTCGATAGAATTCAGCCTTCGGTCGTCGGTCGTCAGGAAGTGGGGAAATGGGGAAATGGGGAAATGGGGAATTCAACTAAAACCCTAAAACCTTAAAACCCAACACCTTCTAACTGATAACTGATAACCGATAATTGATAACTGACCCCCCCATCTCCTCGCTTATGCAGAATTTAGACGAAAATAGCCTCGATTGCGCCGTTAGTAAACCGGATTTAGCCGAACAAAGACAGGAATTTCGGGGACTTAGTAATAAAGTTTATTTTAATTTCGGTGGTCAGGGAACCTTGCCCAAGGCCGGATTAGAAGCGATTATCGATGCCCATAATTTTCTCCAACAACAGGGGCCGTTTTCAGGACGGGTAAACGATTGGATTACCAGAAAAACGGAACTTCTCAGACAAGAAATGGCTCAGGAATTGGGAATTAGCCCCAGCACTCTCTCTATCACTGAGGATGTCACTGTAGGCTGTAATATCGCCCTCTGGGGGGTTGACTGGCAAGCGGGGGAACATATTTTACTAACCGATTGTGAACACCCCGGAATTATCGCCACAGTTCGGGAAATTGCCCGTCGTTATCATCTGGAAATCTCCACTTGTCCTATTCGGGAAACTTTAAACGGCGGCAACCCAATAGAAGTCATTTCCGCTCATTTACGTCCAAAAACTAGGGTTTTGGTGGTTAGTCATGTTCCCTGGAATACCGGACAGGTTTTACCCCTCAAGGAAATCTCGCAACTTTGTCATGATAATTCTGTCACCGAAAAACCCGTTTTAGTGGTGGTGGATGCTGCCCAATCCGTGGGTTGTTTGCCCTTAGATTTAAGCGCTACCGGCGCCGATTGTTATGCTTTTACAGGTCATAAATGGTGGTGTGGACCGGCCGGTGTGGGAGGATTGTATATTCGTCCCGAAATTTTCCCTAGTTTACAGCCCACTTTTATCGGTTGGCGCGGTATTGAAACAGATAACCGAGGAAAGCCTATCGGTTGGAAACCGGATGCCAGACGCTTTGAAGTGGCCACTTCTGCCTATCCTCAATTTGAGGGTTTAAGGGCAACTATTGCGGTACATAACGCCTGGGGTGATGGGGGACAAAGATACGAAAAAATCTGTCAATTAGCGGCTTATCTCTGGGGGGAATTAAAGACGATTAAAGGGGTGAAATGTTTAAAAAATTCTCCACCAGAATCCGGTTTAGTTTCCTTTCAAATTGACTCGGCCATCACCCCACAAAAGTTAGTGCAACAGCTAGAAAAACAAGGGTTTTTACTGCGAACTCTCCTCGACCCCCTCTCGGTCCGTGCCTGTGTTCATTATTTCACTTTGTCCTCGGAAATCGAGCAGTTAGTAGCAGCTATCAAAAAGTTAGTTTAATTGGCAGTATTTGCCGCATTTAAACGGGGTCGGGGATATTTTTATCCCTCGGCGATTAAGCGTAATAATTCGTCGGTAGATAGCTTGCCGCTTGCGTCGGTTCCCGCCAATAAACTATCGGCAAGATCGCGTTTATGGTGGTGCAGATCAACAATTTTTTCCTCGATCGTATCCTTGGCCACTAAGCGATAAATCGTCACCGGACGTTTTTGGCCGATGCGGTGGGCGCGATCGGAGGCCTGATCCTCCACTGCGGGATTCCACCAGGGATCAAGATGGATAACGTAATCGGCCGCGGTGAGATTTAATCCTGTCCCCCCGGCTTTTAAACTAATTAAAAATACGTCCCCTTCCCCCGCTTGAAAAGCTTTCACCTGTTTCTGCCGATCGCCAGCAGGGGTACTACCATCGAGGTATTGATATTTTATCTGTCTTTGATCGAGATAACTGCGGATAATCGCTAAATGATCGACAAATTGACTAAATACCAACGCTTTATGCTGATTATCCAATAAATAATCCAGAATTTCCCCGAAACGGGACAATTTCGAGCCTGCTAAATCCAAATCTGGAGCCACTAACTGCGGGTGACAGCAGGCCCGGCGTAATTTCATGATCTCTGCCAGTACCTGGAGATGTTTCGCCCCGGCGGTACTGTCACTCTCGCTTAATTTCTCCAAAGCGCGCCGCCGTAAGGCCTCGTAAAACGCCTTCTCCTCGACGCTTAACTCGATCGGGACTAAAATCTCGGTACGCGGCGGTAATTCCGCCAGAACTTGGTTTTTGGTGCGCCGGAGAAGGAAAGGCCGCACCAGTTTTTTTAACTGTTCGCGAGCGGTTTTATCGCCGTATTTTTCGATCGGGGTGGCGAAATGGCGATCAAAACTTTCCAAGGATCCCAACAATCCGGGGTTAATAAAACGGAAAAGATTCCATAATTCCCCTAAATGATTCTCGATCGGTGTTCTCGTGGTGATTAATTTAAAATCCCCCCGCAGATTCATTGCCGCTTTCGAGCGCTTGGTGGAGAAATTCTTAATCGCTTGGGCCTCATCGAGAACGATTGTCCGCCATTCTACCCTGGCCCACATGGTTGCCACTTCTTCCTGCTGTAATAACCCATAGCTACAGACCAACAGATCGAAAGGTTGCAGTCGATCGAGTCGGGCTTGCCGATCGCCTGTTCCCAATTGGATGATATTTAAAGTGGGTGCGAACCTTTCCGCCTCGCTAATCCAGTTCAAACATACTGAAGTAGTAGCGATCGCTAAAGTCGGTCCCGCCGAGGCGCGGGTTAGGATTACTGCCAGGGCCTGTAAAGTTTTCCCTAATCCCATATCATCGGCCAAACAGGCCCCGGCCCCCCACTGGGCCAGCCTAGCTAACCAACGAAAGCCTTCCAATTGATAATCGCGCAATTCTGCCTGTAGAGTTGAGGGGACTTCTGGGGTAAAATCCTGACTTTCCTGAAAGCGTTGTAAATTGTCGCGCCAACGTTTATCGGCCTTGAGTTGTCCCACTTCCTCGCTGAGTTCGGAGAGAATCGGGGCAGCAAAGGGATGAAACCGCAAACCGTCGCCGGACTTTTCCGAGAAAGCGCGCATTTCCTGTAACCGTTCCCGAAATGCCTCGGTTAGGGCGAGAAATTGACCATCTCCGAGGGGAATAAACCGCCCCGGCGATCCCTCTAGCAGTTTCATCAACTCCTGCATACTCAGCACCGATTTCTCCTCTAGGTGCAGTTCCCCACTTACCGCAAACCAATCGTGCTGACTGTGGATATTTAGGTGTAGGTCCTGTAATCGAAGCTGACGCGACACCCGCCATTTTTCCCCTTCTGGCCATTCCACGAGGACACTATCGCTTAATTCCCGCAATTCCAGCAGTAGATCGAGACAATCCTCCGGATTTTCTAGCCGCCATTCCCCGTTTTCTTCCTCAAAACTGATCAGGGTGGGACAAGAATCGATCGCTGTTTGCGCTAGTTTTTTCTCTAGGGCTAGATCCCTAGTTGTTTGCAGCCGTTCCCCCTCGATCTCGGCGATCACTGTTTCGCCCCCTTTTCCAGGCCGGAAATAGGGACCGGCTGCCCCAAAAGGACGGGTGAGAACCGCCACTTTTAAACCCTCTCCGGCCAGTAAGAGATGAATCCGGGGTTGACTATCGGCTGCCACTGACCGGGCTGCTTTTCCTCCCCCGATATCGGAATGTACTGTCACCATCCCGGACAGGGAATTGATTGCGGCCAGCACTTTTTCCCGGCCCTTGTCGGGGACTTCTAAGCGGTTGCTTTTGCCGATAATGTCGGCGATGCTTCGGTGTTCCGGCTTGACTTCGATTACCTTAACGCGAGTGGGGGTTTCTTTCCAAATCAGCACTTCTTGGCGCTCGCTGAGATCGGGCAGTAAAGACAGGATTAATTTACCCGATTTTTCCCTACTTACTCGCAATTCCAGTTCCCCGGCGACGATTTCTACCCTCGTTCTGGGGGAATCTTCCCAAAACACCAGGGGATGACCGATCAGTTCGAGAATTGCCCGGCGCTCAAAGTGATACTCGTTCTGGCCATAGTAACTGGATTCCACGAAGATATGGGCGCAAATTTTCAGGTCTTGCGGGGTTAAATAGTCAATTTCCCCAGTTTTTCGCAGACGTTTAAGGGAGACGGGACGGCCGCGACGACCATTGCCCCGCGCGTCGAGTTTCTGTTCTTTTGGTTGCAGGAAATAATCCTCGGAATAGATACTGAGAAACCAAGCAAGGCGGACGACGGGGTTGGATTTACCCGGGGTTGGTGTTGGCGCGCACAGATTAGCCAAGGCATTCAGGCACAGTTGCCAAGCTTCTTGGGGTTCGAGCGCATCTACTAGGGGGGAAGGGAGGGCCTGATTTTTAAGCACCTCCACTTCCGGGGTTCGATCAAGTCGGGACAGTAGGTCCCCAGTTTCTAGGGCTAACCAATGGTAGCCGGCCGCCTTGGCATCTTTGTAGAGGGGCAGCAGTAGGCGGAGCAGATGTTTTTTAGCGATGTTGCTACTCATCCAGTAGAGACAGATAAGCTGCCCGCGCATTTAAATTGCTTGTTGAGACGAGGCACTCTTGCGCTCTTGCACTCTTGCAACAGTAAAGGGATTGGGGGAGATTCGGCTAATCTTAAGAATAAGCGCTTTAAATGCGTCTTAGCTTAGAAGTAGTCCCATCAGTGATCAATATGTCCGTTATTTTCTAACCCCTTTTGTAGAGACTAAACATGACAAGTCTCTACAAATATAGACTTAGGCAAATCAATCCTATCAACGTAACCTGTCGGGATATAACGATGTTATGTCTCCCTAGATATAGGGGAATAGATCAGGTCTTACAGATGCTAAAATTATAATCTTCAGACAAATAACCTCAGAGCATAAATTATGACCTTTACACCAGCTATTGATCCAGATATTGAATACCCAGATAGTGACGGTAAACCCATGGCCGATAATACCGAACAATATGAATGGATCGTGAAAATTAAAGAAAACCTAGAGATTCTCTTTGCTAATTCTCCTAACGTTTTTATTGCGGGGGATCTGCTCTGGTATCCCGTCCAAGATAAAAAAATTACTGGACCCGTTGCTCCCGATGTTATGGTAGTATTTGGTCGTCCGAAAGGAAGAAGGGGTTCCTATAAACAATGGGAAGAAGATAATATTGCTCCTCAAGTGGTCTTTGAAATTCTTTCCCCTTCTAATAGTTTAGAAGAAATGGAGCGAAAACTCCTGTTTTATCAACGTTATGGAGTGGAAGAATACTATCTCTATGATCCAGATTCTCATAATTTTCAAGGATGGTTGAGACGGGAAGGAATATTAAGTTCTATACCTGAGATTAAGGGATGGATTAGTCCTCGGTTAAATATCCGATTTGAATTGAGAGGAGATGAGTTAGAAATTTATAGTTTAGATGGTCAGAAATTTTTAACTTCTATTGAGTTATCTAAAAGGTTAGAACAAGAGCGTCTTAAAGCTGAACGTTTAGCTGAATATATCCGTTCTCTGGGAATTGATCCCGACACTTTATCATGACATAATTGATGGGTTGCGGTGAATACTAATTAACTGGTAAACTGGCGAAATTATCGTCATTGAACCTAGTCTAGGGCTATACTTAAACTATGTAATCACTAAAAAAACAAATCTATGAAAGCTTGGGCAAAATCTTTAGAAAAACCAGCAGTGGAATTTTCTGAAACGCAATTAACCTTATTATCGGGGAAAATTCCCGATGGATTGCGGGGGAGTCTCTATCGCAATGGTCCGGGGAGATTAGAAAGAGGTAAGCAGAAAGTTGGTCATTGGTTTGATGGAGATGGGGCAGTTTTAGCTGTAAATTTTCATGATAATGGAGCCAGTGCCACCTATCGTTATGTTCAGACTGCTGGTTATCAGCAAGAAAGCGCCGCTAATCAATATTTATTTCCTAATTATGGCATGAATGCCCCCGGCTTTTTTTGGAATAATTGGGGAAAAGAGGTAAAAAATGCCGCTAATACCTCGGTGTTAGCTTTACCAGATAAATTATTAGCTCTCTGGGAAGGAGGTTTTCCCCATAAATTAGATTTACAATCTTTAGAAACCCTAGGCTTAGATAATTTATCTAGCTTACAAGCAAAGGAAACTTTTTCCGCTCATCCTAAGCTAGATTTGTCCAGAGGAGAGATTTTTAATTTCGGGGTGACAATCAGTGCCAAAGTTAGTTTAAATCTCTATAAGTCTGACTCCACTGGTCAAATTATCCAGAAAAAAACTTTTAATTTAGATAGATTGTCTCTGCTGCATGACTTTGTTTTAGCGGGACAGTATCTCGTCTTTTTTGTCCCACCGATAAAAGCGGATAAATTATCGATACTGTTGGGATTTAAAACTTTTAGTGATGCCATGCAGTGGCAGCCAGAATTAGGAACAAGAATACTAATTTTTGAGCGAGATTCTCTGCAATTAGTCAGTGAAAGTGTTACAGATTCATGGTTTCAATGGCACTTCGCTAATGGTTGTGTGAATGACCAAGGCAATCTTGAAATTGTTTTTGTCCGTTATGACGACTTTAAAACTAATCAATTTTTAAAAGAAGTTGCCACGGGTAAAACCGAAACTTTAGCCATCGGAAAATTGGCAAGTATTACCATTAATCCCCTATCAGCAAAGGTAATTAATCAGGAAATTCTCTCGGATTTAAGCTGTGATTTTCCCGTGGTTTCCCCGCAACTGGTGGGACAAAAATGGCAAAATACTTTTTTAGCTGTCCATCGTCCCGATAGCGATATTCGTCGGGAAATTATCGGACTTCCCGCTTGTTATAATCACTCCACAGGTAAGTTAACTATTGCCTATCTAGAAAATAACTGTTATGGTAGTGAACCGATTTTTATCTCCGATGGTTTATCTCCAGAAACGGGATGGTTAATCGTCGTGGTTTACGACGGCAATAATCACAGCAGCCAAGTAAGAATCTATGATAGTCAGCAGCTAGAAAAAGAACCCCTTTGCTGTCTGCAATTACCCAGTGTTATCCCTCCAGGGTTTCACGGTACTTGGCAAGAAAAATCAGAAAAAGGTGCTATTTAGAAAACGGGTTTCTGCGAGAAACTATTTAGAAAACGGTTTTTTTCGAGAAACCTGTTTTCTGGACTTGTGAGAGAGAAGCTTTATTCGATTTCTCTACGGTTGAAGATTTAATCAATTGGTTAAATACTTTAACTGCCTAGCTTTGACGTTAGCGATATCCTTCTGACAACAACCCACTAAAATTGTCATAATGAAACAAACAACCGCCAATTATGATGAACCTTGAAAAGAAGCATTAACCGAGTATTTTGAAGCGTTTTTATACTTCTTTTTTTCTGAAGTTCACCAACTAATTGATTGGACAAAAACTCCCGAATCCCTAGAAAAAGAACTCAAACGGATTACCGCTTCAGCAAAGACAAAAAAACGTTTCGCTCACAAACTCTATAAAGTCTGGTTACTCAGTGGAGAAGAAGTCTGGATTTTGATTCATATTGAAATTCAAAGCCAATACGAAGAAAATTTCCCTCAGAGGATGTATATTTATAACTATCGGGCTTTTGATTTGTATCAGAAACCGGTTATCAGTCTCGCTATATTAGGAGATGAACGAGTAAATTGGCGACCAGATTCCTATAATTATACTATCGCTGGTTGTGAAGTCAGCCTCAAATTCCCAACGGTTAAATTACTGGACTATGAGGAAAGCTGGTCAGAACTAGAAACAAGTAGCAATCCCTTTGCTATAATAGTCATGGCACACCTGAAAACAAAAGCGACTACTGGGAAGCTGCCAGAACGGGAACAGTGGAAGTGGAGGTTAATCAGGGGATTGTATGAAAAGGAGTTCGAGAGGGAACAGATAGTTAAACTGTTTGAAATCATCGACAATATGATGACTTTATCAACTGAATTGCAGACAAGTTTAGAGAGTAAAATCAAACAATTTGAGGAGGAAAGAACCATGGCTTTAATGAGTAATATGGAGTTACGAGGAATAGAACGCGGTAAGGAAATTGGCAAGGAAATTGGTAAGGAAATTGGCAAGGAAATTGGTAAGGAAATTGGCAAGGAAATTGGCAAGGAAATTGGCGCGTTAGAAAAAAGCCGCGATGACATCAAAACAGTTTTAACTGTGCGTTTTGGACAAATTTCTTCAGAAATTGAAGAGATAATCGGCAAAATCACTAACCCTACTATCTTAGAAGAGCTACTAAAATTAGCAGCTACCGCTAATTCTCTCGCAGAATTTAAGCAGTCTTTCGCAAGAATCCAATAATCTTATCCTAATATCTAGAAAACGGGTTTCTCGAAGGAACCCGTTTTCTTGTATAAATGTTAATTTTTGTCATAGCACCCTTGAAAGATTGGGGATTTTTTGCATAAAATAGCACCAGTCATCCTCTGCGTTCAATGTCATGAATTCTACCCTGTTGCCGCTTCTTCCTGCTGTTTACGATATTTTGTTCGATTTCGCTCAATCTGATGGTTTTTGGGCAAATTTAGAAACTGCTTTTGGCACAAACTATGATGTGGTTAAAGCGACGCAATTACGACAGCAGTGGCAAAGTCGAGATTTTAGTCAACTTCCCCCTATTACAGTTAAAAACCTTGGCAATTCAGGGATTTTCGGCGCATATTCCAGCAGTACCAATAGGATTTATATTTCTCAAGCGCTGATTGATTCGGGGGACGCTACCACCCTCAGCGCGGTGTTATTAGAAGAAATTGGGCATTTTATCGACGCGCAAATCAACAGCAGCGATACGCCGGGGGATGAGGGGCAGTTATTTTCGGCGTTGGTGCGGGGAGAAGTGCTGACAGAGGAGCAAATCGCGGCGATACGAGAGGAAAATGACGCGGCGACTATTACGGTTGATGGGCAAGCGATTAGTGTGGAAATGGCCTTTAGTACCCCTACTAACTTTACTGTGGGGAGTTCTGCCTATTCAGTGACAGTAGGGGACTTCAACGGCGACGGCAAATCCGATTTGGCTGTGGCGAACCGCATCAGCCAAAACGTCTCGGTGCTATTAGGAACCGGCACGGGCAGTTTTGGCACGCCCACTAACTTTACTGTGGGGAATGAACCCTTTTCCGTGACAGTAGGGGACTTCAACGGCGACGGCAAATCCGATTTGGCTGTGGCGAACAATTTCAACGGCACCGTCTCAGTGCTATTAGGAACCGGTACGGGCAGTTTCGGTACTGCCACTAACTTTATTGTGGGGAGTGTTCCCCGTTCCGTGACGGTAGGGGACTTCAACGGCGACGGCAAATCCGATTTGGCTGTGGCGAACTATGGCAGCAACACCGTCTCAATTCTCTTAGGTACAGGTACAGGTAGCTTTGGCATCGTCACTAACTTTGCTGTGGGGGCTGGTCCCCTTTCCGTGAGGGTAGGGGACTTCAACAGCGACGGCAAATCCGATTTGGCTGTGGCGAACTTTTACAGCAACAACGTCTCGGTGCTATTAGGAACCGGCACGGGCAGTTTTGGACCCGCCACCAACTTTTTCGTGGGGATTAGTCCCACTTCCGTGACGGTAGGGGACTTCAACGGCGACGGCAAATCCGATTTGGCAACGGCGAACTTTAACAGCGGCAACGTATCAGTGCTATTAGGAACCGGTACGGGCAGTTTCGGCACCGCCACTAACTTTACTGTGGGGAGTTATCCCTTGTCCGTGACGGTAGGAGACTTCAACAGCGACGGCAAATCCGATTTGGCAACGGGGAACTATTTTGGCAACAGCGTATCAGTGCTATTAGGAACCGGTACGGGCAGTTTCGGCACCGCCACTGACTTTACTGTGGGGAGTTTTCCCCGTTCCGTGACGGTAGGGGACTTCAACGGCGACGGCAAATCTGACTTGGCAACGGCAACCTCTAACAGCAACAACGTCTCAGTCATCCTCAATACCACCCCCAAAATCACCATCGCCTCCGGCACCAACCCCGTAGAAGGGGGAACCGTCGGCACCTTCATCATCAGCCTAGACACCCCCGCGCCTACGGGTGGGATAGTAGTCAACTTCAACACCACTGGCAGTACCGCCACCATTCCCGCCGACTATTCCCTCACTGCTGGCACAAATATCACCGCAGTAACCGCCAACACCTTCACCATCGCCGCCGGAGCCACCACCGCCACCCTCAACGTGGTCGCCGTATCCGATGCGGTAAGTGACCCCAACGAAACCGTCAAAGTCAACCTGACATCGGGGGGAGACTACATCCTCGGTGCCAACTCCAGCACCAGCTTTAATCCTGCTACTAACTTTTACCTGGGGATTCCCGATTTCGTGACGGTAGGGGACTTCAACAGCGACGGCAAATCCGATTTGGCTGTAGCGAACCCTAACTTTAACAACGTATCGGTGCTATTAGGAACCGGCACAGGCAGTTTTGGTGCTGCCACTAACTTTACTGTGGGCAGTAGTCCCCGTTCCGTGACGGTAGGAGACTTCAACGGCGACGGCAAATCCGATTTGGCTATGACGAACTGGAACAGCAACAACGTCTCAGTGCTATTAGGAACCGGCACGGGCAGTTTTGGCACCCCCACTAACTTTTCCGCGGGGAGTCGTCCCTTTTCCGTGACGGTAGGAGACTTCAACGGCGACGGCAAATCCGATTTGGCTGTGGCGAACCGTTACAGCGACAACGTCTCGGTGCTGTTAGGAACCGGCACGGGTAGTTTTGGCACGCCCACTAACTTTTCCGTGGGGTTTAGTCCCGATTCCGTGACGGTAGGAGACTTCAACGGCGACGGCAAATCCGATTTGGCTACGGCGAACCGGAACGGCTACAACGTATCAGTGTTATTAGGAACCGGCACGGGCAGTTTTGGACCCGCTACCAACTTTTCCGTGGGGAATGGTCCCAATTCCGTGACGGTAGGAGACTTCAACGGCGACGGCAAATCCGACTTGGCTGTGGCGAACTATTTCGGCAACAACGTCTCAGTGTTATTAGGAACCGGCACGGGCAGTTTTGGACCCGCTACCAACTTTTCCGTGGGGAATCGTCCCAATTCCGTGACGGTAGGAGACTTCAACGGCGACGGCAAATCCGACTTGGCTGTGGCGAACTATTTCGGCAACAACGTCTCAGTGCTATTAGGAACCGGCACGGGCAGTTTTGGACCCGCTACCAACTTTTCCGTGGGGTTTGGTTCCCGTTCCTTGACGGTAGGGGACTTCAACGGCGACGGCAAATTGGATTTGGCTACGGCGAACATTAACAGCGGCAACGTATCAATCCTCCTCAATGCTGACCCCACCGCTACCGTCACCATTACCGATGTTTCTCAACCCGCAATTTCTCTTACTATCAACGATGTAACCCTTACCGAAGGCAATAGCGGCACCACTAACGCGGTCTTTACCGTGAGCCTTTCTAGTGCTGCTAGTACGGTTGTTAGCGTCAACTACGCCACCGCTAACGGTACAGCCACCGCCGGAACCGATTACACTGCTATTCCTACCACCACCTTAACCTTCAATCCGGGAGAAACTTCTAAAACGATTACAGTTGCAGTTAATGGCGATAACCAAGTTGAACTCAATGAGACATTTTTCCTCAATCTCAGCAATTTACAAGCCAATGGCAGTAATGTCACCCTAGCTGATAATCAAGGTCAGGGAACGATTACCAATGATGATGAGCGCCCCAAAATCACCATCGCCTCCGGCACCAACCCCGTAGAAGGGGGAACCGTCGGCACCTTTATCATCAGCCTAGACACCCCCGCGCCCACGGGTGGGATAGTAGTCAACTTCAACACCACCGGCAGTACCGCCACCATTCTCGCCGACTATTCCCTCACTGCTGGCACAAATACCACCGCAGTAACCGCCAACACCTTCACCATCGCCGCCGGAGCCACCACCGCCACCCTCAACGTTGTCGCTGTAGCGGATGCGGTAAATGACCCCAACGAAACCGTCAAAGTCAACCTGACATCGGGGGGAGACTACATCCTTGGTGCCAACTCCAGCACCAGCTTTAACCCTGCCACTAACTTTGCTGCGGGGATTAGTCCCCAGTCCGTGACAGTAGGGGACTTCAACGGCGACGGCAAATCCGATTTGGCTGTGGCGAACGATTTCAGCAGCACCGTCTCAGTGCTATTAGGAACCGGTACAGGCAGTTTTGGCACCGCCACTGACTTTTCCGTGGGGAGTCGTCCCTTTTCCGTGACGGTAGGGGACTTCAACGGCGACGGCAAATCTGACTTGGCAACGGCGAACCGTGGCGGCAACAACGTATCGGTGCTATTAGGAACCGGTACGGGCAGTTTTGGACCTGCCACCAACTTTTCCGTGGGGATTAGTCCCTTTTCCGTGACGGTAGGGGACTTCAACGGCGACGGCAAATCCGATTTGGCAACGGCGAACTTGTACAGCAACAACGTATCGGTGTTATTCGGAACCGGTACAGGCAGTTTCGGCACCGCCACTAACTTTTCCGTGGGGAGTTTTCCCCGTTCCGTGACAGTAGGGGACTTCAACGGCGACGGCAAATCCGATTTGGCTGTGGCGAACGCTAACAGCAGCTACGTCTCAGTGTTATTAGGAACCGGCACGGGCAGTTTTGGCACCGCCACTAACTTTTCCGTGGGGATTACTCCCGGTTCCGTAACAATAGGGGACTTCAACGGCGACGGCAAATCCGATTTGGCAACGGCGAACTATTTGGGCAACAGCGTATCGGTACTATTAGGAACCGGCACGGGCAGTTTTGGACCCGCCACTAACTTTTCCGTGGGGAGTCGTCCCACTTCCGTGACGGTAGGAGACTTCAACGGCGACGGCAAATCCGATTTGGCAACGGCGAACTTGAACGGTGGCAACGTCTCAGTGTTATTAGGAACTGGCACGGGCAGTTTCGGTACTGCCACTAACTTTACCGTGGGGAGTTATCCCACTTCCGTGACGGTAGGGAACTTCAACGGCGACGGCAAATCCGATTTGGCTACGGCGAACAGTTACGGCAACAACGTCTCAGTCCTCCTCAATGCCGACCCCACCGCTACCGTCACCATTACCGATGTTTCTCAACCCGCAATTTCTCTTTCCATCAACGATGTTACCGTTACCGAAGGCAATAGCGGGACAACCAATGCAGTCTTTACCGTGAGCCTTTCTAGTGCCGCCAGTACGGTTGTTAGCGTCGATTATGCCACCGCTAACGGTACAGCCACCGCCGGAACCGATTACACTGCTATTCCTCCCACCACCTTAACCTTCAATCCGGGAGAAACTTCTAAAACGATTACAGTTCCAGTCAATGGCGATAACCAAGTTGAACTCAATGAGACATTTTTCCTCAATCTCAGTAATTTACAAACCAATGGCAGTAACGTTACCTTAGCCGATAATCAGGGACAGGGAACGATTACTGATGATGACAGTGCATCTATTGCGATTACTGATGTCACAGTAACAGAAGGAAATAGTGGGACAACTAATGCAGTATTTACTGTCACTCTTTCTAATGCAGTTGATACAGCAGTAACGGTTAATTACGCCACAGCCAATGGAACCGCTACGACAACAGATAATGATTATATAGGGATTGCTGCTACTCCCTTAATCTTCAATGCTGGTGAGACTTCTAAGACGATTACTGTTGCTGTTAATGGCGATAACCAAGTTGAAAGTAACGAGACTTTCTTCGTTAATCTGAGTAATTTACAAACCAATGGTCGTAACGTCACCTTAGCCGATAATCAGGGACAGGGAACAATTCTCAATGACGATACCAGTGTGACTCTTGCGGTTGCTCCTAGTAGTGTTACTGAAGACGGGACAAGTAATCTCATCTACATCTTCACTCGTACCGGAGTAACAAGTAATGCTTTAACGGTTAACTATAGTATTGGTGGGACAGCAACCAACGGAACCGATTACACTTTGCTTCCTACCAGTGTCACCTTCGAGGCTAATTTTACAACTGCGACTGTAACAGTTGACCCGACTGCTGATACTACTGTTGAAGCGGATGAAACCGTCGCTTTAACTCTCACTGCGGGGACTGATTATACGATAGGTACGACTACCGCAGTTACGGGGACAATTACGAATGACGATACCAGTGTCACCCTTGCTGTTTCTCCTGCAAGTGTCACCGAAGATGGGACAAGTAATCTGGTTTATACCTTCACCCGTAGCGGAGTAATAGCTAACGCTTTAACAGTCAATTACACCCTCGGAGGGACAGCTACTCTTAATACCGACTACACTCGCAGCGGGACTAACAATACTGTCACCTTCGCAGCTAATGCTACTACTGCTACCGTAATCGTTGACCCGACTGCTGATACTACAGTAGAAAGCAATGAAACCGTCGCTTTAACCCTCGCTTCCGGGACAGGTTATACAATAGGTACTCCTAACGCAGCCACGGGAACAATTACCAATGACGATACCAGTGTCACCCTAGCAGTTTCTCCCGCAAGCGTCACCGAAAACGGGACAACAAATCTGATTTATACCTTCACTCGTACTGGTGTAACAACTAGCGCCTTAACCGCTAACTATACAGTTGGGGGGACAGCTACTTTTAACACAGATTACACCCAAACCGGTGCAGCCAGTTTCACCAGTACAACTGGGACAGTGACTTTCGCAGCTAATGCTACGACGGCGACTGTAACAGTTGACCCAACTGCTGACACAACTGTTGAAAGTGATGAAACGGTCGTCTTAACTCTCGCGACCGGGACTGGTTATACAATAGGTACACCAACCGCAGTGACGGGGACGATTAATAATGATGATACCAATGTTACTCTTGCGGTCTCTCCTGGAAGTGTTACCGAAGACGGGACAAATAATCTGGTTTATACTTTCACCCGTACTGGTGTAACAACTAACGCCTTGACTGTCAATTACACCCTCGGAGGGACAGCTACTCTCAATACCGACTACACTCGTACAGGGACTAACAATACAGTCACCTTTGCTGCTAATTCAGCGACTGCGACTGTAACAGTTGACCCCACTGCTGATACTACAGTAGAAAGTGATGAAACTGTCATTTTAACCCTTGCTGCGGGGACAGGTTATACAGTAGGTACGACCACCGCAGTTACTGGGACAATTACCAATGATGATACCACTGTCACCTCTCAACTCTCCATCAATGACATCACCGTAGTGGAAGGTAAAGATAATAATGCCATCCTCACCGTCACAGTTGATAATCCCAATCCGCAACCAATTACCTTCAACTATACCACTGCACCCATTAATGCTACCGCCAATGTAGATTACACTAGCCAGACAGGAACCCTCACCATTGCTGCTAATACTGCCACCGCTACTATTAGCATTCCCATCCTCAATGATAACCTCAATGAACCTGATGAAGCCTTTACAGTAACCCTGTCAAATCCGGTTAATGCTACCATTAACCCCGAAGGAGGAATAGGAGAAGTTATCATTACTGATACTTGGCAAACCAGTCTCACTCGCACCTTACCCAACAATGTCGAAAACCTCAGACTAATTGGCAGTAATAATATTAATGGTACAGGTAACGCTGGTAACAATAATATCACCGGAAATAGTGGCATTAATCAAATCAATGGAGGTGCGGGAATTGATACTTTAACCGGTGGTTTAGGTGCAGATACCTTCGTCTTCCAATTTGGCCAATCTACCATATCAACAAGCGATCGTATCACAGATTTTGCCATCAATAGTGATAAAATTGACTTATTAACTCAAGGTGGACTTCCCATGAGTGCGCCTAGTAGTTTCAGTCGAGCTGCTAATAGCACTGTCACCACTTTACAGAATTTAGTCAATCAAGTATTTACTGATGCTAATGGAGCGATTACAGGTAATCAAGGATTAGGGGTTAATAGTGCCGCCTTAGTGCAGGTAACAACTGGTGCAATAGCTGGAACTTACCTGATTATTAATGATAGCACGGCTGGCTTCCAATCCAGCAATGATTTATTAATAAATATCACCGGATTTACTGGTACTTTACCTGCTTTAGGGAACATTCCAGTGAGTAATTTCTTTATCTAAGTGTCTAAGGTGTAGGGTGCGTTAGTCGGCTATCAATTCCGTCAAAAAACCAAAATTAACAAGCCGCCGTAACGCACCACCTCTATCATTAAATTGGTGCGTTACGCTATCGCTAACACACCCTACTGGCTGCACAATTGCTTGCTCTACTTGATTGAGGTAATCAGATAAAAGTTTAAGCAGCATGATTTAATATTTGTTCTAATTCTTGACGCAAAGCAAGGTAATGACGATAA
Source organism: Microcystis wesenbergii NRERC-220 (assembly GCF_032027425.1). NCBI lineage: Bacteria > Bacillati > Cyanobacteriota > Cyanophyceae > Chroococcales > Microcystaceae > Microcystis > Microcystis wesenbergii. The sequence goes on from NZ_JAVSJA010000001.1 coordinate 3,380,063, forward strand.
TCGTTTGCCCATTCTATAAATATTATATCATCTGATAATGTTCCCTGATTGTATTGGTTATAAAAATCTTCGGAATCCATTTTATGTTGGTTCTCATAAACGCTAAGTCGCTTGGCAACAGCAATCAAAGCATCTAAAGATGATGTATATTGAATGGTCTGTTTACGCATTTTTCTTTTACTCCAAAATAGGGTTTGCTGAATAAATTTGAAATGTAGGCAAAGTAAAGGTTTTGGGGCTTTACGAGCGAAACAGGTGCAAGATTTTGAGAGAATCGTCGTTCAAAACCTTGCGTCTTCATCGGCCCGCGTCCTGTAGGGGCGAAGCATTCGGACAATAACCTATCGGTGAAAAGGTAGATTTTCTATCCGAATGCTTCGCCCGTACTTATTCAGCAAACCCAAAATAATGATATTTTGATTATAAACGATCGCGCTCAAACAAAAACATAAATCGTAGTGGACTGACACACCTAATTTAGGTGTAGGGTGCGTATTTGCGGCCATCAATTCGGTCAAAAAACCAAAATTAACAAGCCGCCGTAACGCACCACCTCTATCATTAAATTGGTGCGTTATGCTATCGCTAACACACCCTACGATAAGTAGCTGGTTATAATTAAATTAAAAATGGATTTTAGGTTCGATCCCCCCTGCCCCCCTTGATAAGGGGGGTGCCGATCCCCCCTTAGTCCCCCCTTAATCCCCCCTTAATAAGGGGGGCATCTGATAATTTTTAACGCCTACCTACTTATGTAAAAATAAAATTTGCTTTAGATTTGGACTAGACAACCGATGAATCAATCAACTCCCAATACTAATCAATCTATCCCCGTAGAGATAATTGCTTCCCGTAACTTCATTGATTGGTTAGAGTCTCAGCAGATTAGTCTGGCTTTTACTACCTATCAAAGTTCTCGACTGATGTTTTTAGGAGTTAACCCCCACAGGGGGATGTCGGGATTTGAGCGGATATTTGACCGCGCCATGGGTTTATATACTACCCCAGAAAGGATTTATCTTAGTTCTCGCTATCAAATCTGGCAACTAGATAATGTGTTATCATCCCCACAGCTTTATGATGGTTACGATAAACTTTATATCCCCCGCATTAGTTATACTACTGGGGATTTAGATATTCACGATTTGGCAATAGAAAATCTCTCTGAAAGAATTGTATTTATCAGTACGATGTTAAATTGTCTGGCGACAGTCAGCGATCGCCATAGTTGTATTCCCCTATGGAAACCATCGTTTATTTCCGCTTTAGTCAATGAAGATCGTTGTCATCTCAATGGTTTAGCTTTGGTAGATGGGAAGGCGCGTTATGTCACCGCTTGTAGTCAATCAGATGTGGTGGATGGGTGGAGAGACAGAAGACAAACTGGCGGTTGTGTCATTGATATTCAGTCTAATGAAGTAATTGCTACTGGTTTATCTATGCCTCATTCTCCCCGATTTTATCAGGGTAAGTTATGGTTATTAAATGCGGGTACGGGTTACTTTGGTTATATTGATCAAGACAAAGGCATTTTTGAGCCTGTTACTTTTTGTCCTGGTTTTCTGCGCGGTTTAGCATTTGTCAGAAATTATGCCATTGTTGGATTATCTAAAAATCGTGGGGTAGATAAGACTTTTTCGGGGTTAATCTTAGATGATAATTTAATGGCTAAAGAAGCAGATCCTCGCTGTGGTCTGCTAATTATTGACTTGAAAACAGGTGAAGTTGTTCACTGGATACGCTTAGAAGGTGAAGTGACTGAACTTTATGATATACAAATCTTAGAAGGAGTTAAACGTCCCCAAGCTTTAGGATTCCAAAATGATGACATCAGTAAAATTATTACTCTTGATCCTATTTCTCCTTTAGTTGGGGTAAATATAGCAAATAATCAGCCTGATACTTCGCCAGCAGATACCCTTTATCAGCAAGCATACACCTTGCAAAAACAGCTTAAGCTTGAAGAAGCGATCGCTCTCTATCAACAATTAATTAATCAATATCCCCAATATGCAGCTGCTTGGCATCAGTTGGGGGTGATCATGGATAGTTTAGGACAAATTGATCAAGCTATTTTGGCTTATAAGCAAGCTTTATTGATTAATCCTAATTATGCAGAAAGCCACAATAATTTAGGAATAATAGCAGTTAGCAAGGGAGATTTAGACGAGGCGATTATTTGCTTTAACCACGCTATTTGTGGCAATCAAAACTATGCTTTTGCTGATAATAATTTAGGTTTAGTCTTACAAATGCAGGATAAGTTAGGGGATGCTGTGGTCAATTTTCAAGAAGCAATCAGGAAAAAACCTAATTATCCAGAGGCACACTTTAATTTAGGCAATGTGTTACAACTACAGGGAAAGACTGAAGAAGCGATCGCTTATTTTCAAACAGCAATTAAGCTTAATCCTAAATACATTAAAGCTTATAATAGTTTGGCTTTAGCTTTAGGAAGACAGGACAAAGTAGAAACGGCTATGAGCGTATTTAAGCAAGCTTTAGCTATTCAACCTAATTCCCCAGAGGCTTTTGCTTGCTTATTTTCTATGAAGGAAATGACTTGTAATTGGGAGACAAGAGAAGCTGATTTAATCCAACTTTGGCAATTAACCGAAAACCAGTTACAAGAGGGAAAATCTACCGCAGTAACTCCCTTTGATACCTTATATAAACCTTGGTCTGCTAGTCAACAGTTAAAAGTAGCTTGTAACTATGCTCAAGAGGTTAAAAGACAATTAGCCTTAGGGACTAAACCCCTCAACTTTAACCATTCCCGCACCCGATCTGGACGATTAAAAATAGGTTATTTATGCCATGATTTTCGTAATCATCCCACCAGTCATTTGATGCAAAGTGTCTTTGGTTTACATGATCGCGCTAACTTTGAAATAATTGCCTATTCCTATGGTCCTGATGATGGTAGTGAGTATCGTCGTCGCATTGCCAATGATTGCGATCGCTTTTATGATATTGCTACTTTATCAATTACGGAATCTGCACAACGTATTTTTCATGATGGGGTGCATATTTTAGTGGATTTGATGGGATATATTGATAAAGCGCGGACGCAAATATTGGCTTTAAAACCTGCACCGATTCAAGTTAATTATTTGGTTTATCCGGGGACAATGGGAGCAGATTTTATCGACTATATTATTGGTGATGCCATAGTTACACCACCAGAGTCTGCTGATAATTTTACTGAAAAATTAGTAATTTTACCGGATAGTTATCAGGCTAATGATTATCAACAAATTATATCATCTAAACCTGTTACTCGTTCCCAGTATGGTCTTCCTGAATCGGGTTTTGTCTTTTGTTGTTTCAACCACACCTATAAAATTGAGCCGCAAATATTCACTGTATGGATGCAAATTTTGGCTAATGTTCCAGGTAGTGTGTTATGGTTATTTTCGAGAGTAGCTGAAGCGGAAGCAAATCTACGTCGGGAAGCACAAGCGCGAGGAATTGAGGGCGATCGCTTAATTTTTGCCCATCTCGAACCTAAGCCGGAACATTTGGCGCGACATCAACTAGCTGATTTATTTCTTGATACTTTATACTATAATGCTCATACTACTGGGAGTGATGCTTTATGGGCAGGTTTACCGATTATAACTTGTCCTGGTGCAACTTTTCCTTCCCGTGTTGGTGCTAGTTTACTGACAGCTATTGGCCTACCTGAATTAATTACTAAGAATTTAGATGAGTATAAAAATTTAGCGATTAATTTAGCAAAATCTCCTGATAAATTGCACGAAATTAAACAGAAACTAGCCCAAAATCGTCTTACTTATCCGTTATTTGATACCCTTCGTTTTACCCGCAATTTAGAAAAAGCTTATCGGACAATGTGGGATATTTATGCTGCGGTAAAATCACCAGAGATGATCAGGATAGCCAATTGATCACTGGAATTATCAGGGTAAGCGCATCTTAACAATCCTTGACAAAATCAACTTTATCCCTCCCAGTTTTCACGGTACTTGGCCAGAAAAATCAGAAAAAGTATCGGTGTTTTTTTGAGAATTAAAGCTTATTTTCATAGATTAAATTTCCTTGACAAAATGACTTATATGTGTTAGCAAATTAAGTCCTAAAATTGAATTACCTTGCTCATTTAACAGAGGACTATAACAAGCGATCGCTCCCTGTTGCGGTACAATTGATAATAGGGCCCCACTGACTCCCGATTTAGTGGGAAAACCTACATCAAGGGCGAATTGTTGGGAAGCTTCATAGAGTCCACAATTAGTCATAATTTCTAGAATAATTTCACCAAAAGGAGCAGCTAAAATCAACTTACCTAAATTAGCAAGATCGGCAATTTTTCCAGATAAACAACAGATTCGATTGTAGGTTTCTAGGGCTAAATAACGATGACTGATATAACCGTTTTTTTCTAATTCTAAGCTTAAAGCTTGATTGTGTGCATTAGGATAGGAGTGAACAGAATCAAGCACAGAGCCATCGAGAAATAATTGACAATTACCCATTTCATTTAACCATAAAAGCAAATTTTCACAGCGAGATTCTGGCGTTTCTCCTGCTAATAAATCCGCTAAAGCGATCGCACCACTGTTAATCATAGGATTACGGGGAAAACAGCGATCCTCTTGCAGTTGAGTTAAAGAATTAAAAGGATAACTAGAAGCTTGTTTTCCCACGCGACGAAAAACAGCATCTTCCCCTAAATGGGTTAAAAGATATAATAACAAAAAAGGTTTAATCACACTCATCAAAGGAAAAGTTACAGTTTCATCTCCCCAAGACAAAATCTCCCCCTCAAGACAGTGAATCTGGAGAGCGAAAACCTCGGGATGAACTTGGTTCAAAACCGGTATATAATAGGGAGTCTGACCCTTCCTATCCGATAAATGCACTTCCCCGACCCAAGCTTGTATATCTTCCACCCTTAATCTAGCTAATCGGTTCATTTGTTTGTTTAATCCATGTACTCAGTCAAAGAAGCAGAATCTATAATTTTAACTCAAATTCAACCCCGACAAGAAACCGAAAAAGTTTCTCTAGAGGCAGCTTTTGGGCGCATTTTAGCCGAAGATATCAGCAGTGATTTAGACTTTCCCTACTGGGATAATTCCGCAATGGATGGCTATGCTGTCCGCTACGAAGATGTCAAAGACACTAACCCAGAAAATCCCGTTACTTTAAAGATTATCGCCGAAATTCCCGCCGGCAAAGCCCCCGAAAAAATTATTCAACCAGGAGAAACAGCCCGAATATTTACAGGAGCGATGTTACCCGCCGGCAGTGATACGATTATCATGCAGGAAAATACTAACAAAAAAGGGGAGCGAGTGGCGATTCTTATCCCTCCCGAAAAAATAGGTCTTTTCGTGCGTCAACGTGGCACATTCTATCAAGCAGGAAATACCTTATTAAAAGCCGGTATTGCCCTTAATTCTCCAGAAATAGCAGTTTTAGCCACGGCACAAGCTACCGAATTAACAGTTTTTTCCCGTCCGAAAGTGGCAATTTTCTCCACGGGAGATGAATTAATTAATCCCGATGAAACCCTCCAAAAAGGTCAAATTATTGACTCAAATCGCTACGCTTTAACCGCATTTGTCGCCAGTTTAGGGGCAATTCCCAGACCTTTAGGTATAATCAAAGATAGTCCCGAACTTCTCAGAGAAACTATCAGAAAAGCAATTAATTCTAGTGCTATCGTCCTTTCCACCGGTGGTGTTTCTGTAGGAGATTATGATTATATCGAGGGAATTTTAGGGGAATTAGGAGGAAAAATTCTGATTGGCAGCGTTGCTATTCAACCGGGTAAACCCTTAACCGTTGCCACTTTTCCTAATGGTTGTGTTTACTTTGGTATCCCCGGTAATCCCGTCTCTGCTTTAGTTTCCTGTTGGCGCTTCGTGCAAATGGCAATTAAAAAATTATCGGGATTGACAGATTATCAGAACAAATTTCTGCGAGTTGTCACCCGCGATACTCTCAAATCTCAGGGACAAAGAGAAGTTTATCTCTGGGGAAAAATAGAAATTATCGAGGGAGTTTATCAATTTCAACTCGCTTCTGGACAACACAATTCGGCTAATTTAATTAATTTAGCCGGTACTAATGCTTTAGCCATAATTCCCCAGGGTAAAACTACTATACAAGCAGGAGAAACAGTAGAAGTTATGATAGTTTCCTAAAAAAATACCTAACCAAATTTTTGGCTAGGTAGCTGGTTATAATTAAATTGAAGATAGATTTTGGGTTCGATGCCCCCTTGATAAGTAGGGTTGATTCAAGGTAGGGTTGATTCATGAATCAACCCTACCTTCCCTTAATAAGGGGGGTGTCTGATAGTTTTTAACACCTAACTACTTAGGTATCCATCAATTTACTCCTTTGAGTGAAAATGTTGCTAGATAATTTAACCAACACCAATTAATGAACCCTGCAATTTAACATCGTCGCTACCTTTGTATATATCGGCTAATTGACTAATATTTTCTAACTCAATTGCGGGAGTAGTTCGTTTAATTAAACCAGTTAAAACTTTACCCGGTCCCACTTCGATCGCTTTTTCCACACCCACATCCGGCAATCTTAACATAATTTCTCGCCAGCGAACCGAGCTAGTCATCTGCTGGATTAGATATTTTTTTAATTGTTCCCCGTCCTGGGTAGGATTGCTCGGATCGACATTAGAAATCACGGGAACTTTCGCTTTTTGGAAATTAACCAATTCTAAAATCTGCTGAAATTGAATAGCGGCATTTTCCATCAAAGGAGAGTGAAAAGCGCCGGATACTTTTAACGGCATAACGCGCTTAACTTTCACTTGACCTAATACCAAATCCACCGCTTCAGGAGTCCCAGAAATCACCACTTGTTCGGCACTATTATCATTAGCAATAACTACATTTTCCGTCTGATTAATCACTGTCTCTAGACTGGTGCGATCAAATTTCATTAAGGCGGCCATTTTACCACCTTCGGCCGCATCCATCAAACGGGAACGGTTTTGAACTAGATTTAATCCTGTCTCAAAATTAAACACCCTGGCCGCATACAAAGCGGAATATTCACCGAGACTATGACCGGCAACTAGATCGGGAAAATGACCTTTTTCTTGCAACAAATCCGCTAAAATACTCTCCACCACAAATAAACAAGGTTGGGTATAAAGAGTACGAGATAGGGTTTCTTCATCCCCTTGACATTTTTCCAGGACTGACCAACCAAGAATTCTTTCTGCTATTTCTAATCTCTCTTGGCCAAGTGCGCTTTCCGCTAAATCTCCAATCATTCCTAACGCTTGCGATCCTTGTCCCGGGAATATCCACGCTGTTTGCATAAGTTCTTAAAATAGATAGATAGATGTGTTTGGGTCAGTGATCAGTTATCAGTGATCAGTTATCAGTGATCAGTTATCAGTTATCAGTTATCAGTTATCACTGATCAGATGTGAGTTTTTAGGTTACTGTTTACTGTTTACTGTTTACTGTTTACTGGTTACTGGTTACTGTTTACTGGTTACTGAATTAATCTCCCCAACGGAAGATAATCCCACCCCAAGTTAAACCGGCACCAAAGCCGGAAGAAGCAATAATATCACCTTTTTTGACCTTACCACTCCTGACAGCTTCATCGAGGGCTAGAGGAATCGATGCCGCGGAAGTGTTGCCATACTCGCTGAGATTGCTGATCACTTTTTCCGGAGGCAGTTTCAGGCGCTCGCTCACCGCGTCCATAATTCTTTGATTAGCTTGGTGCAAAACTAGCCAATCGATATCACTGGTGGTTAAATTAGCCCGATAGAGAGCTTTTTCGATGACCTCTGGCACTTTCGCCACGGCAAAACGATAGACTTCCCGTCCGTTCATCGTTAGGGGCTTATAGGTCCCTTTTTGAACCCTTACCCCCTCCTTAAGGGGTAATTCTTCCCCCTGATAGGCGAGATTAAGAGAACCATTCTGGCTGCCGTCGCTATGGAGTTCAAAACCGAGAATGTTATCTTTTGTATCATTTGCTTGACAAACCACCGCCCCTGCCCCATCCCCGAAGAGGACACAGGTAGCGCGATCGTTCCAATCCACCCAACGGGAGAGAACATCGGCCCCGATAACCAAGACATTGCGGTAAGTACCAGTACGGATAAACTGAGTGGCGGTGACTAATGCCACCAGAAAACCCGAACAGGCGGCGGTGAGATCAAAAGAGATCGCCCGATTTGCCCCGATCTGACTTTGAACTTGGGCGGCGCTACCGAACAGATCATCGGGGGTAGAAGTAGCCAAGAGAATCAGATCGATGTCCCTAGGTGATACCTGAGCCATTTCTAGAGCCTTAATCGCCGCTTGGGCCGCTAGTTGGCTTAAAGACACCGATTGATCCGCTAAATGCCGTTGACCGATGCCTGTACGACTTTTAATCCACTCATCGGAAGTCTCGACAATTTGGCTGAGTTCTTCATTACTAAGAAATTGCCCTGGTGTGGCCGATCCACAACCGGTAATGACGACTGCTGCCCCGAATCCGCTCAAAATATTCCCCCTTTTTCAGTTATCAGTGATCAGTTATCAGTTATCAGTGGGAAGTGGGAAGTGGGAAGTGGGAAGTGGGGAAGTGGGAAGAATAAATAAAAATAGTCTCCCGTCTCCCGTCTCCTGTCTCCTGACCGCTTCAAGATGGCTGACGGCTTAATCTTCACAGTTCACCGACAACTTTTTTAATTGATGATGTCAGTTATCAGTGGGTCAGTTATCAGTGACCAGATTTGAGTATTAGGTGAGAAGTATTAAATAGCAGTTTCCTACTGTCTTTTCACTAATTACTGATAACTGATCACTGAAAAGGCTCACGGCCTAATCTTCACTGTTCACCGACAACTTTTTTAATTGATGATGGTGGTCATTGTAGGCTTGAATGCGCTCAGAAACGCGATTATCGACGGCATTTTTCGCCTGTCGGATGGCGTTAAAAATTGAAGGCGCTTGGGAACTGCCGTGACTGATCACACAGACCCCATCGACTCCAAATAACAGCGCACCACCGTGTTCTGCGTGATCCATGCGTTGTTTGATCTGTTTAAGATTGGGTTTAATTAAAGCCGTCCCGACTTTACCCTGTATCCCCTTAGGTAATTCCTCTTTGAGAATTTGTAGGATAATTCCCCCCACCGCTTCGGCAAATTTTAACAGGACATTACCGACAAAACCATCGCAGACGATCACATCGAATTGTCCCGATAGCACATCCCGGCCTTCAGCATTGCCGATAAAGGGAATTTGCTGGTTATTTTCTAATAATTCGTAGGTTTTTAGGGCGAGATCGTTACCTTTGCTGGCTTCTTCGCCAATATTGAGTAAACCGACTTGCGGTTCTTCAACACCCATAACGTATTTACTGTAAATTGTCCCCATTAGGGCAAACTGCTCTAAATATTTGGGTTTACAGTCCACATTCGCCCCGACATCGAGAATAATCACCGATTTACCCGCCAACATCGTCGGCAGCACCGCACCGATCGCCGGGCGATCGATTCCTTTTAAACGACCTAAACGCAGTAACGCTGCCGCCATGGCCGCTCCGGAGTGACCAGCGGACACCACCGCATCGGCGCGATTTTGTTTGACTAAATCCATGGCCACATTAATCGAGGCCGCTGGTTTGCGACGGATAGCGGTGATCGGCTCTTCGTCCATGGCCACCACTTCCTCTGCGTGGACGATGGTGAGATTCTTGGGACGGGGATGATGCTGGAAATAAGCCTCAATCCGTTCAGAATCGCCGACTAATAATACTTCTACATCTAATTCTTCGGAAGCTCGCATCGATCCCGCGATAATCTCGTTGGGAGCGTAGTCACCTCCCATCGCATCTACCGCGATTCTTGCCCGATTTAATGCCGTTTCTGCCATTGAGTCAGTGGGATAGAAATCTTTAATAAGTTGAGCGGCAGCTCTTGAGAAAAGCTGGCCGATCGAGGATTAGTGTTTTCTGATCGAGCAATTGTTAAAAATTACCAATCATCTCTATACAATAAGGCATCATTGCGATTAAGGAAAAGATGTTCTCAGTTTTTAATTTGGCAGTTTTCGGCTTTCTCTTCGGTTGGCTGGGGGGGCAATCCCAACCGATCGCCAATATTCCCCTAATTTCTTGGCAAAATCAACCTATTTTCGACCTTCCCACCGATCCTGATCCGCGGGTGGCGGCGATCGTGGCCGATTATCTGCAAGACTTGACGAAAAAAGGTTTAAACTCTAGTCAACAACGGGTCTTAATTGAGACGGAATGGGCTGATTTAGCCGATCATCAGGGTAATCTGCCCGCTTCGGGGGCTTCTTTAACTAAAATCGCCACTACTCTCGCCGCCGTGGAAACCTGGCCTCTCGATCATCGTTTTGCTACTCGTTTTTACAGCACGGGAGAGCTAAAAAACGGGGTGTTAGAGGGAGATTTAATTATTGAAGGGGAAGGGGATCCTCTCTTTGTCTGGGAAGAAGCGATCGCAGTGGGCAATGGCCTCGATCAATTAGGTATCCGTCAGGTCAAAGGCGATCTGATCATTACGGGTAAATTCGCCATGAATTTTCAAACCGATCCCCTCAAAGCGGGAGAATTGTTGAAAATTGGGCTTGATCAATCGAAATGGTCAAAAGAAACCCAAAAAGCTTTTCAGAGCCTTCCTAGCGGCACACAAGCCCCACAGGTGAAGATTTTGGGCATGGTTCGAGCCAGTCCAATTCGCCCCGAAAATGCCCGATTATTATTGCGTCATCAGTCCTTGACTTTAACGGAACTGTTGCGTCAGATGAATATTTATAGTAATAACGTCATGTCAGAAATGTTAGCGGAGCTGCTCGGTGGTCCGGCAGCAGTGGACGCAATTAATACTAAAATTACCGGGGTAGGAGCGGAAGAAATTCAATTAATTAATGGTTCGGGATTGGGTGTAGAAAATCGCTTGTCTCCCCGGGCAGTTATTGAGATTCTCAAGGCCTTGGATCGCAAGTTAGCCAATCAACCGATTAAAGTAGCTGATTTATTTCCGGTGGGGGGACGCGATACCAAAGGAACTATGCAGTGGCGGGCCATTCCTAAAGGAGTGGTGATTAAAACTGGAACTTTAGCCCAAGTTAGCGCTTTAGCCGGAGAAATTCCCACCCAAGAAAGGGGTAAAGTTTGGTTTGTAATTATGAATGCTGGTAGTGGCAATATCGAGGGATTCAGAAATCAGCAGGATCGGGTGTTACAAGCTTTAGATCAACACTGGCAAATTCTCCCGGAAGCTACTAAAGGATCGATTCCTGAAAGGGCTTTTTTAGGTGATCCCAGTCGGATAAGTCAGGGTTTCTAAGGGGTTGATATCAACTTGACAATCAAATTTAGTTTGGTGATGAGGAACTTTAGCAAGGTTTTATATTCACTTTTGCCGATCAACTGACTACTTTTCTGCCATTTTCTCCTTGTCTTTGCTGCCAATCGGGAAACATCGCATCTCCATCATAGTGACAAAATTTTGCCAGTTTTTCCCGAAATTGAGCAAAGGATGCGTGGTTAAACGCATCCTGGAATTTTCAAGGATAAAAACACATTTGCGGCAAAGCAAGGGATTCTTCCCAACCCATCATGAGATTGAGACATTGTACCGCTTGTCCCGATTGTCCCTTTACTAAATTATCGATCGCTGACATCACTATCACTCGATCGGTTCTCGGATCCACTTCAATACCGAGATAACATAAATTAGTACCACAGGCCCACTTAGTTTGTGGATAGACTCCCCCGGGTAGGATTTTGACAAAGGGAGAAGCGCGATAAAAAGCATTGTAAATAGTGATTAAATCATCCCGCACCAGATTGGGATCTCGCAAAGTTGCGTAAACTGTGGACAGGATACCCCGAACCATGGGCATTAAATGGGGAGTAAACTGGACGCGCACCTCATGACCGGCTAAATCACTGCAAATCTGCTCAATTTCGGGAGTATGACGGTGTTTTCCCGCTACATTATAGGCCCCGATCGAACTATCTGCTTCTGCCAATAACATATTAATCTTAGCTTGTCTTCCCCCTCCCGAAGTTCCTGATTTGGCATCAATAATCGTGGTTTCCGGGATAATTAAACCCTGTTTTAACAGGGGAGAAATCGCCATTAAACTAGCAGTAGGATAACATCCGGGGCAACCGATCAAAGAGGCATTTTTAATATCTTCCCGATAAAGTTCCGGTAAACCGTACACAGCCGTAGATGCGATCGCTTGATCCTGACGTTCCTTGCCATACCATTTACTATAGGTTTCTAGGCTAGTAAAACGATAATCTGCCGACAGATCCAACACTTTACAGCCTTTAGCGAGCAAAGGAGGGGCTAAATCACAGGCTAAACCATTGGGTAAACCCAAGAAAACCACTTGACAACGGGAGGCAATTATCTCCAAATCGATCGCCTCCACATTAAGATTAATACTATGACCGAGATGGGGATATAAATCACTGTAGGGTTTCCCCGCACTACTATCGCCCCCCAGATAGACTAATTCGACAAGGGGATGTTCTTTGAGCAAACGTACCAACTGTACGCCACCATATCCCGAAGCACCGACAATACCCACTGAAACCTTCTGTCCTTGCGTCATTTCCCTTGTTCCTAAAAATTCTTATCGTTAATATAACGCTTTGCTATGGCCGAATTTTAGCCTAACCGGCAGGATTTAAATCAAAAAACTTCCTGTAAAAATCTAGTATCTCGGCCGGGTTGTCCATAAACCGTCAATAGACCTCTTGTAAAAATCAAAAATTGTTGTTAGGGTTAGGAGTCAGTAGCCAGTAGCCAGTAGTCAGGAGAATTAAGAATGAATAATAATCAGTTAAATGGTCTATTTATAGACTTTATGCTATTTAATGCTTATTTTTGCCGTTTTTGAACTCTGAAAAATTAATTATGCAAGAGGTTTAATTTCTCTTGATCAATAGGCTGTTATCTTAATGATGAGGTACAAAGTTTTCCTTTTATGATGCCAAATTAAGTACCTAAGCAAAATTAATTACACATATCTAACCACCTCTTGCCTCTTGCCTCTTGCCTCTTGCCTATCTTGACTAGGAAATTAATTTTGCACGACTACTTAGGTTAAAATTCATCCTCAGGAGAAAAGCTGTAATTCAATCCCCCATATTTAAAATTTTGATCGCACTGTAAATTCATAATCTCCCCCCGGTTCTAACTGATAATCGTAGCGTTCTAAAAACCGATTCAAGGGTTCAAAAATCAAAGCCCTACCTAGGGAAGGTTGTACTAATAACTTGCCTTGAAGAAAATGCCATTGAAAACGCCATTGATATTCTTCCGTCCGCACTTCCCCCTCTAATTTACCCGTTTGCCAAGATTGCTTAATTATCCGCACATAAGCCGTGCTTTCTGGTCGATTGCCGCCACTCACCTGAACCCTACCTATAGATTAAATATCAAACATTAAGATAGCGAATTAATCCTTGTTTGTCATTACTTGAGCCAATTTTCTCGACTCTATTCTGGGGAAGTGACTTCATTAACCTTAGAAACCAAGACGTTTAATTGAAAAGGTCGCCCCATTTCCTTAGTAATGAATTCTTCCAACAATTCCACCTGTCTGGGAGTAATGCTTTCGGCGGTTCTCACTACTAATCTCACCCGGGGAGGCTGCTTGAGCCAATTAATCGAAGATTCCAATAATTCTGCCCGTTGAAAAGTAATCGTTCGTTGTAATAAAGCTTTTTTGATCAACCTTTCTAAGCGAGCTTGATTAGCCAGAGTTGCAAAACTTATTCCTAACGGAATTAGCAAAACTGCTGTCAGGATAGAAGTCAAAATTAGAGCGTTACGCGCCCGATGAAAATTAGAATAACCAGCCAGCAAAAAGACCAATAAACAGGAGAGAGCAATGCCTAATAAATTGGTAATATATAACAGAGTTGCTCCCAAACTTAGGACCCAATTGCCTTGGGATAATCCTAAACCAATCGTACAAACTGGTGGCATTAAAGCCACGGCGATCGCTGTTCCTGCTAAAGTACCTGAAATTTTCGGTTCTATTTTGGCATAACCACTGATTGCCCCCGCGGTAATTGCCACTCCTAAATCTAAAAGATTCGGTTGAGAACGGGCTTGAATTTCACTACCAAATTCAGAAATTCCGATCAATAATCCTAGCAACCAAGCTATCGCTAAAGCGATAATCGTACCGACTAAAATCGCCAAGGCTGACTTACGAATTAATCGCCAACTGCCAATTAAACCACCAAAAGCCAGACTACGAATCGGCAACATTAAAGGGGCAATAATCATCGCCCCAATAATCACGGCTGCACTATTGGCAACTAAGCCAAAAGTAGCGATCGCACAAGAACTAACAATCAAAGCTAGATAGGGAAAATCAAGGGACGCTTCTAACCATAAATCGCGCCACATAGCCCGCGATTGTTGCCAGGTCAAGGGTTTTCTTGAAAACCACGAGTGGGGTTGTTCTTTTCTGGTCATGGGGCTGAGGAAGATAAACTTTTCTTTTACTTATAGCTTTTTTTGTCTAATCAATGTATATTTGTATCATTTTCTTTAACTAATCTTACCATTTTTTTCTTGGCCTCGATTGATGAAACCTCCTGCCCTCTGCCGACCGCCTCCTGCCTTCGTTAACGCCCCTAGGCCAAGTAGAAATTAGCAAAGAAATTACCGACGAAACCCGAGAGATTGATCTATTTTTTTCGCCTCATCCAGAGGGGCAAATAACTGTCGATAATCTAGGATTATTAGGTCAAATTGCCCTAAATAGCACTCTCCTAGAACCCGATCGTAATTCTCCCACTCGTGCCGATGTGCGTAATTGTCTCTCGAAATTAACCGCCGTTTTTGCTGAACTACAGCGACAGGCCAAACGAGAAAATAGCCCCTACAATGAGGAAAATTTGCCCCGTTTATGGATTCTTGCTCCTCTGGTTAGTGAAACTATATTAAACGGTTTTGGGGTGGCCTTAGACCCGAATTGGCCCGAAGGGGTCTATTTCTTGCCTCCTTTACAGCGCACGGCTATTATCAATCGAATCCGCCCGCGAGGAGCTATTTAAGCGTTTTTGTGATCTAACTCCCCAGTAGATGGAAGCAGGGAGAGGGGAGCAGGGGAGAGGGGAAAAGGGAGAAAAAAGCGTTCGACTGAGCTCACGCCGAAGTCTGTCTCCTCAATCCTGAATCCTCAATCCTGAATCCTAACCCAATGGTAGATGTTGGATTTTTGCAGGAGTTCTATTTTCCGCCAAAGATAAACAAAAATTATCTATTGACTCCAAAAACTTGAGAATATTTAAATTAACATTCCGCAATATTTACAAATTCTTAAGAATTAATTGAGAAAGATTTTTATTTAACAACGATGTTGTAATGGTAACAGCGATTTGATAGAATTTCATAGTGGGTTATTTTGTGCTTTTTTGGACAGCAATGGTTGAAACCCTTGCTACAGCTACAGGGTGATCCTAATTAAGACGGGTAAATCGGTCAATTTCACCCACAACGATGATCTTTTTTTTGTGTAGTTTTATTGCAAAGAAAAAGTTTTTTTGACAAAAAGCACAAAGTATGCAGTAGTAGTTATGGCAGAGTGGGGGTTGGGGAGGGGGAAGCTGTCTCATCACCCTATCACCCCAAAACCCTATCACCCGACCACCGATCACTGAATTTACCGTTTAGCGGCAACAACGGCAAAAACGGTGGTATGGGGATCATCTTTTAAAGTCACCCCTTCCGGCATTTTTAAATCACCCACGAGCAGGGATTGCCCCACACCGATGCCCGAAACATCAAATTCGATCACTTCTGGGATATTATCAGCAGTACAGGAGACATTAACTTCGTTGACGAACTGTTCGATTAAACCGCCCTGTTTAGTTCCGATCGCTTCTCCTATGGCTTTAACTGGAACGACGATATCGAGCTTACCGTGGGCAGATACCGAAAAGAAACTGAGGTGATAGAGATTTCTTTTCCAAGCATGAGATTGTACCTCTTGGATCAAAGCTTTTCCCGTCCAGGGCATTTCGGGGACATTCACATCCACCAGGGTATTATTTACCGAGGCTTTTTTCAGTAGGGTTAAGGCCGCTTTTTCAGGAACCACGAGGGAAACCGATTCCGTGCCGTTGTGGCCGTAGAGAACCGCTGGGATCAAACCCTGACGACGTAGGGCCCTGGGGTTAATATTTTCGGGTCTTTTTTGACATTCAACGCTAACTTGCATAGTTGACTAATCCTCTTTGGCAATGATTTAAAATTCGTAATTATCCCAAGGCGAGCCATTTTCGTCCAAAAGAGCGCGTTTTGGCCCATGAATGGGGTCTTCAACGATGATGGTTTGGTCGCGACTAGCTCCTAGGGAGATAATCGCGATCGGTACTTCCATGATCGCCCCTAGGAATTTTAGATAATCGAGGGCCTGTTTGGGCAGCTCTTCCAGACTCCGACAATCGCTGGTGGGTTGTTGCCACCCCGGCATCGTTCGGTAAATCGGTTGACAACGGGCAAATTCCACCGCACTGCTGGGTAAATGGCGACAGGTTTTGCCGTCCAATTGGTAGGCGACACAGACTTTGATTTCCTCTAGGGTATCGAGAACATCTAATTTGGTGATCGCTAGACAGTCTAAACCATTGATTCGCACTGCGTAACGACCGATAACCGCATCAAACCAACCACAGCGACGACGACGCCCGGTGGTGGTCCCGAATTCTGCCCCCCGATCGCACAATAACTGCTCGATCTCCCCCTCTAATTCCGTGGGAAATGGACCTTCCCCTACCCTAGTGGTGTAAGCTTTGGCCACACCGATCACTCGATCGATTACCGTCGGACCGATGCCAGAACCCACACAAGCACCACCAGCGATCGGATTGGAGGAGGTAACGTAGGGATAGGTTCCGTGATCGAGGTCGAGTAAGGTGCCTTGGGCCCCTTCAAAAAGAATATTCTTACGCTTGCGGATTGCTTCGTAGATTTTTAGGGAACTATCGACCACATGGGGACGCAGTATCTCGGCATATTCTAGATATTCCTCGATCACCGTCTTCGCATCTAAAGGCGGTAAGTTATATAACTTTTCTAAAATGACGTTTTTATAATTGATCGTCCATTCTAGTTTTTGCCGCAGATTCTCGGTATTCATCAAGTCGATGACTCGAATGCCGATGCGCTCGGATTTGTCGGCATAGGTGGGGCCAATACCCCGTCCCGTGGTGCCGATTTTATATTTACCCCGTTTTTCCTCGGATGCTTGATCGAGCAGCCGATGATAGGGCATAGTGACATGAGCCGTTTGCGAGATATAGAGATTGTCGGTAGTAACATTGAGGGCGTGTAATTGCGCCATCTCTTTGAGTAACACCGAGGGATCTATGACTGTTCCCGAGCCGATTATACATTCCGTATCCGGGTAGAGAATCCCAGAGGGAATTAGATGGAGTTTGAACGTTTGCCCCTCGACGACGACGGTATGACCCGCATTTACGCCACCTTGAGAACGCACCACCACATCCGCCGATCGACTCAGCAGATCCGTGATTTTTCCTTTTCCTTCGTCGCCCCACTGAGCGCCGATTACAATAACGTTAGCCAAGGTATTTTAGTCTAGCTAAAGTTCACACAAACTTCTATTATCCCTCTTGGCCAATACAACTGTCAAGTTATCTCTCTTAGCTAATTGTGGGGAGAAGGCGAGGGGAAAACTCGCCTATTTTCAGGGTTTATTGACCTTCCCGACTGATTTGACGCTCGATAGTTTCGATAGCGGCATTTAATCCCGCTAGACGGGTTTCGAGGTCATCGCGCATCCATTTGAGGAATGTTAATTTACGCTCTTGACATTCTTGGCGGGAAGTGCTGCCACCAGTGTTGAAGAAGAAGGGAAACATAGACTAAGAGGCCTGCTATAACTCTACGTCTCCTATCTTGACGAAAATTTTTAAAAAAGTCTAACCGTTAAGTCGCCATAATAACCACAGACCTAACCCAAAACCGAAAAAGTTAGGCAGCCAGGCAGCTAGGAAGGGGGAAAGGGTGGCGGTTAGTCCCAAGCTGCCCACTAAGAAGTTTAAAAGATAGTAGAGGAAAACAATGGCGACACTGAGACCGAAACTGGTTCCCCGACTGATTCTTTGCGGTAGAGAACCCAAGGCACAACCTATGGTAGCAAAGACCATACAGACAAAGGGAAAGGCGATTTTTTGCTGGATTCGCACTTGAAAAAACCTGACTCTCTTATCATCGCCACTGAGTTTGAGCAGTTGCACATATTCGATCGCCTGTGGTATGTTCATCTCGTAGGGATCGCGGCTTTGACGAGCAAAATCGAAAGCGGAGCGAGATAAAGCGATTTTTTCGGCTTTAAAGGGGATAACTTGGCTATAGGAGGCGTTAGGGGGGGTTAATTCATAGATAATGCCGTTAAAAAAGTCCCAGACGTTATCGACGGCATTCCAACGGGCCGAATCGGCGATAATAATTTGATTTAATTCTTGTTTTAGCCAACGGATAACGGTGACGGCTTTCATCTTTTCCCCGTCAAATTGTTCCGCATAAAATAAACTTATTAAATTGCGATTAATCGTACCATTTTCTAAGTTTTTTATTTCATAATCGGGATAATAAAAATCTTTATTTTTCCAAAAACTTGCTTCTTTATTAATTTTCTGCACTAAAATTTCTGTGGCTCGATAATTAGCATTGGGAACCACATATTCGTTTAATAAAAATGTCACCACTGTAACTATTAAACTCAGGCAAAAAGTGGGTATAAAAAGACGGTAAAGAGTGACTCCACAGCTTTGCAGGGCAACGGTTTCGCTATCACTACTTAAACGTCCGTAGGTGATTAAAGTGGCCAGTAAAAGGGAAACTGGCAGGGAATAGGTGACAAATTCTGGCACTTTTAACAGGAGAATTTCTAGGGCCGAGGCAAGGGGTAGATTGGCATCAACTACCTGATTAGCTAAATCGGAAAGATTGCCGATCGCTACTCCCAAAGAGGCAAATAAACCAACACTAAATAAAAATGGGGGTAGTAGTTGGCTGATCAGATAGCGATCAATGAGGGCAATACCTCCATTTACCCAGTAAGAAATCTTTTTCTTAATCATTGATTTTGGTTAACTCACTCCTATTTCATCCCATTTCCTAACCCGCGGCCGTCTTGCTTACACCTTCGGTTAGCCTATCATATTTTGTCTTTGACGAAAAACACCGCCGGAAGTTGTATGATTGCGGGGAGAGTGGACAGAAGTAAGGATTTGGGTAAGTGTAGATAATTTTTCTGTTCCTATTCCCCGATCATCCCGAGGTGAATTATGCTGCTAAACTGGCAAACTTTTACTATTCATAAACGAGTACCTTTAAGGATTAGTCGCGGCACTACCAGCGAAAATACTAATATCTGGCTGAAAATTAGCGAGGAAAATATCGAAGGGTGGGGAGAGGCATCCCCTTTTGATATTACCAGCGAGGAGAAAAAACCCGATAAAATCCTGCAAGAATTAAACTCGATCGCTCCTCTTTTACAATCTTTTCACCCCTGTCAACGCCAAGAAATTGAGAAAATTTTATGGCAAAATCAGATATCTTCGGCTACTCGTGCCGCTATTGATACGGCACTGCACGACTGGTTAGGCAAAAAAGCTAATTTACCTCTCTGGCAAATTTTTGGACTCGATCGCTCTTTAATTCCGCCGGTTTCTGTTACTATCGGTTTAAATTCTCCAGAAAATGTGCAGAAAAGGCTGTTAGATTGGCTAGAAATCGGCGATTTTAGCTTATTAAAAGTCAAATTAGGCTCACCGGACGGTATAGAAGCCGATCAAGCCATAATTCTGGCCATTAAAGAAATTGTCCCCCATTTGCCCCTAACTGTCGATGCTAATGGTGGTTGGAAATTTAGCGATGCGGTGAAAATGTGCCAATGGTTAGAGGAAAAAGGCGTTATTTATGTGGAACAACCCCTATCCGTGGGACAAGAACGAGATTTAATTGATTTATACCAAAAATCGCCCTTACCCATCTTCGTCGATGAAAGCTGTTTTTCTAGTCAAGATATCCCGAAACTAGCCGATCGAGTCCACGGCATTAATATTAAACTAATGAAAGCTGGCGGATTAGCCGAAGTGCAAAGAATGATTCATATTGCCCAAGCTTGCCGACTGCAAATTATGTTCGGATGTTACTCTGACAGCAGTTTAGCCAATACTGCCCTAGCACATCTTGGCCCGCTTGTCAACTATCTTGACCTAGATAGTCATTTAAATTTACGCGATGATCCCTTCACGGGATTAAGCTTAGAAAAGGGACGTTTACAACCAAATAATTCACCCGGTTTGGGTGTTAGTTTACGGATAAGCTAAGACGTATTTAAACCGCTTATTCTTAGATTAGCCGAATCTCCCCCAATCCCTTTACTGTTGCCTTTTGCCTGTTGCCTCTTGCCTCGTCTCAACAAGCAATTTAAATTACGAACAGCTTAAAAGATGACTAATTATTTGACTCCTGACAAGAAAGTAGCGATTCTTCTCCATGAAGGAATCAAAGGAACCCGGGGCAAAACCGGATTAAGTTATCTGCGTTACGGGAAAGCGCAGGTAGTGGCGATTATTGACGCAGAAAGTGCCGGCAGCACCTTAAAAGAAGTGGCTGGAATCGATCGCCCCTTGCCGATTGTTGCTACTGTTAGGGAAGCTCTAACCTATCATCCCGATACCCTGTTAATTGGCATCGCACCCTCAGGAGGCATTTTACCCCCCCATTGGCTAGAAGAAATCAAAGAGGGGGTAAATGCAGGGTTATCCCTCGTTAATGGTCTCCATACACCCCTAAAACCCCTTTTTCCTCAGCTTAAACCGGATCAATGGATTTGGGATATCCGTCTGGAACCCCAAGGCTTAAAAATTGGGCAAGCGCGGGCGAAAAATTTAACCTGTCAGCGTATTTTAACCGTAGGCACGGATATGAGTGTGGGCAAAATGTCCACTAGCATCGAATTACATCGGGTTGCCCCAGAAAAAGGGCTAAAATCGCAATTTTTAGCCACTGGACAGGGGGGAATTATGATCGCGGGGAAAGGTGTACCCTTGGATGCAGTGCGCGTCGATTATGCTGCTGGTGCGATCGAGGCTTTGGTGTTAGAATCGGCGGAAAATAACGATATTTTGTTTATTGAGGGTCAAGGCTCTCTTTTACACCCTGGATCCACGGCTACCTTGCCCTTAATGCGTGGCAGTCAACCAACGGGGTTAATTCTCGTCCATCGCGCCGGACAAATTCACATCAAAGATTTACCCGATATTCTCATCCCTCCCCTAACAGAAGTGATTAAACTCTACGAAATGACTGCCAGCGCTGGGGGAAGTTTCGGGGAGGTGAAGGTAAAGGGGATTAGTTTAAATACTTTTCATCTTAGTCCGGAGGCGGCAGTTAAAGCTATAAAAACTGTGCAGGAGGAAACGGGGTTATTTTGTACCGATGTTGTCCGTTTTGGCGGTCAAGGGTTATTATCAGTGATCAGTGATCAGTAAACAGTGATCAGTTAATGACTCCTGTTATCCTAAAAACGGCGATAGATGGGGAGTTTTGCCTTGCCAAATCAGCAAATAGGGATAAAATCAAAACAAATTAGTTTTTCGGCGACCATATCATGTTAACCCCATCGGATAGTAAATTATCTAAGCAGCAGCAGATTCTCTCGGCTGTTTCCGAAGAAGAACAGCTTAAACAGCAACGGATTCAGGAAGTGCTATTGTTAATAGATAGTTTATTCCAAAGAGAGGAAACGACTTTTAGAATTATCATTGACTGTCTTTACGATGTGGGTTCGTTAAATTTAATTAATAAAAAGTTTCATCGTCGTTACTTAAATTGTATTATGAAGGCGATCGCTCGTTTTTCTAAGCCTATATTCAGAATTTATGCTCTCTATTGGGTAAAAAAAAATAGCCCCAAATTAATTACTAATTGGTTGGCTAGTAAGGTTAAATTCTAGCCAAGGATAAACCCCAGAGACAGTGATCAGTAAACAGTAAGCAGTAAACAGTGACCAATCAATAACCACTGATAACTGATATAGCGTTTCTCATCAAGATGAAGTATAGGCTAATCTGATCCTGTCTCCTGACTCCCCAAAACGAAGACTTCGTACCTCACTATTAAGATATAGGGACTAAATTTGCACCTGTCTGAGATGACGACGGGGATCGGTGCTACGCTGAGATTTAATTTTCTCGTATAATTCCCGTTCGATCGCCGTTAATTCTTTGGGAGTATCGATGACAATTTTGACTAATTGATCGCCGCGTTGTCCTTTATTGTCGATCCAACCTTTGCCCCGTAAGCGCAGGGATTGACCGGAACGAATACCGGCAGGAACTTTTACCGTCACCAGGCCATCGGGGGTAGGAACTTCGATCGCTGTGCCTAAAACCGCCTCATCGGGAGTAATCGGCACTTCACAGGTTAAATTATCGCCTTCAAAAGCAAAGAAAGGATGGGGTTCTAATTCCACATCGAGAAATAGATCTCCCCGTTGTTTACTCAAGGGATCGATTAGTCCTTTACCCCGTACCCGGAGACGATTACCGGTTTTGGTTCCTGGGGGGATTTTGATATCGATCATTTCTCCGGCTAAATTAACCCGTTTTTGTACTCCTCGTAAAGCTTCCGCAAAACTCAGACGCAGTTTAGTGGTGGAGATACCAGAAGTGACGGATTGCGGTGGAGTACGAGCGCCGGCAAAGTCGTTAAAATTGCTAAAATCGCCAAATCCTCCCCCCGGAGTACCGTAGGAATAGGAACGGGTGCGAGTACCGCCGGGGCGACCCATGCGACCGAGCAGTTCATTGATAAAATCATCAAAGGTGCTGTACTGGCTAAAGTCAAAACCGTCCGAACCGAAGTCAACCCCCGGATTACCACCCGGCCAATTTGATCGCCCAGCCTGTTGCCAATATTGTCCAAATTGATCGTATTTTTGGCGTTTTTCGCTATCGGAGAGGACTTCGTAAGCTTCACTAATTTCTTTAAAACGTTCTTCGGCGCTTTTATCGTTAGGATTGCGATCGGGGTGATATTTGACGGCTAATTTACGAAAAGCTTTTTTAATTTCTTCAGCGCTGGCAGTTTTACCTACTCCCAGAACGGCATAATAATCTTTATAATCTGCGGCAGGCATCGATACGCTATCTCCTTAGCAATGAGGATTCAGTCGGGATATTCCTAATCTAACTTAATTTTATCGCTGTCAGGCTTGAATCAGTGATCAGTGATCGGTGAACAGTAACCAGTAACCGGTGATCAGTGAAAATAAAGTGCCAAAGTTTTCACTTAACACTATCTACTTAAAACTCCAATCTGATAACTGATAACTGATAACTGATCACTGAAAGGGAAATTGCCGACGACGACGATACCAAGTTCCCACACCTACTAACAGAGCAATGAGGGTAAAAGCCACCATTAGGGGCAATATATCGCCTTTTCCTAAAGATTTTAAACCCGCACCCATCATGACAAAGGGTAAAATTCCGGGGACAGTGCCTAATAAAGTACCGATCAAATAATCGCGAAAACGGATAGAAGTTAATCCCGCAACAAAGTTAACGATACCGTAGGGAATAATCGGTAATAGACGGATAGCAAACATATAAAATAGGCCGCCTTGCTGCATTTCTGCATCGATCGCTTGCCATTTTCCCTGAAATTTTTTGGCGGTATATTCCCGGCCAATAGTACGAGTAAAAGCAAAGGCAACTATAGCGGCCACCAAAGCGGCGATCGTTGTCCAAACTGTTCCCATAACTACCCCAAAGATAGCCCCACCACTGAGGTTTAAGGGGGTAGAAGGCAGGATTAAAATTGTTCCGATCGTATAGAGAATAATATACAAAATGGGGGCCATAATTCCCATTTGTTTTAACCAGATCTGTAATTGTTGGGAGTCGATACCACCGATCAGATAAATTCCGATCGCCGTGGCGATAATACAAATTACGGTTAGGATAATGACACTACTTTTAGTTTTAGACATTTAACGGCAATTTTGGGCTAAGTTCGGGTTGCAAAACATAAGATGCAGCCGGGGTCAATATTTCCCTATTGCCAAAAATATAGCAGAAATCGGCTAAGAATCGCTCTCGATCTCAATATTAGCCAGCTGCCCGATCGGTCCCCAAATTACCCCCGATATCGGTGTGGGTAGTTCATACTAAATCCGGTTATTAAAAATTGATTATTTATTCTCCGTTTTGCCTTTTGCCTATTGCCTATTGCCTCTCCTGATATGTAGCCTATACTCAACGGATTTAGTATCAGTTAATCTCCTCGCAAACCACGATCGAAAAACCATTGACTTTATAGTTATCGGCAATTACTGTCCCTTGATCCACAGACCAACAATTATAATTGGTTTCTGCCCAAGCGGCCGTGTCAATAATTCTTAGCCAACGATAATTATTGGATGATGAGGGAAGACGAAAATCGACCGGCAGATGATACATATTAATTAACACCAAAAAATCGTGATCGCCGACGGCACTACCATCAATTAAAAACCAAATACAGCGATCATCGGCAGTTAAATCGCTAATACCATTGGGTTTCTTAAATAAATAGGTGACATTATTGCCCGCATCGAGAACCATATCACCGTAGCGGCGCTGTTTTAGTGCTATATGATTGTTTCTTAAGTGAGCAATATAAGCGGCAAAAATAAATAAAGGATTGCGTTCTTCTTGATTAGTTCCCGTGCCAAAATTATTGTGATAAGCTTCCCGATAACCCGTGGGCAGTAGATGGGGTGAACGGGTGGCAATCATATCATAATTATTCCAAGTGGCCACACTATCAATATTGTAGGGATTATTATTACCATTTTGGCTGCGGCCAAATTCATCGCCCCAGACAGTCATCGGCACACCGCGAGACAAAAATTGAATCGTCCAAAAGTTGCGTAATCTTTGGCGACGTAAGGCCTGATCGCCCCCAGAATCCCAAGAATCGTTATTATTATTGCCGCCATCGGAAGGACCAAAGGGCCAGGGAGTGAGGTTATTTTTGTGGTTATAACTGACCAAATCCATCAGGGTAAAACCATCGTGGGCAACAATAAAATCGATCGATTTTTGTGGTCCGCCTTGGTCGTTAAAATTGCAATAATCTCCGTTCACCTGTTCGATGAATTTAAAAGTATTACCATCTCCCTTTAAAAAACGCCGAATTGCATCGCGATAACGGCCATTCCACTCGCCCCAACCCGTCGGGAAATTCCCCACTTCGTAACCCCAGCTATCCCAAGCTTCGGCGATCATTTCCGCATCGTATTTCTTGCCTAATTTCTCGATCTTTTCTAACAAAGTATGTTTAGGGAAGAATTGTTTTTGTTTGCCCCGATCTTCTCGTTGATGACTAGAAGGAGTTCGGCCGAGGACGGGGGCCAGATCAAAACGAAAACCATCAACTCCCATGGTTTCTAACCAATAGGTGAGGGAATCAAGAACCAGATTACAGGTGACAATATGGGAAAAGTTTAATTGATTTCCGCAGCCTGTCGCCCCATCGACTAGATAATGTTCATCGGTGAGTTGATAGTATTCCACCACATCAAAACCACCAAAACTAACAAATCCGGTGACATCGTTGCTGCCCCAATTGCCCCCTTCTCCGGTGTGATTATAGACCACATCGAGATAAACTTCCATACCTTGGTCGTGGAAAGCTTTGACCATGGCCTTAAATTCTCTGGTCGGTCCCCCGGGGGAGCGATCATAAGCATAACGGCGATCGGGGGCGAAATAACCAAAGGTCATGTAACCCCAATAGTTACCGCTGGGGCGATCGTCGGGGTTATTATCGTTAGCGGTTTCTTGGACCGGTAAGAGTTCGATCGTGGTAAATCCTAGCGCTTTCAGGTATTTGGCCATATAGCCGGCCCCTGCATAAGTTCCTCTGTACTGGTCGGGAACGTTGGCCACTTCCTCAAAACCCCTAATTCCCTTGAGAATATCTTCTAAACGACTAGCAGAGGGGTGATTGCTTAAACCGCGCACATGGGCCTCATAAATGATCGCTTTTTCGGACCCCAGACGGGGACGAATCCCGGTAGAAGTCCCATCCGGCGCGATCACAATGCCTTTGGGCGACCATTTACCCGTATCGTATTGCCGCTGGATCACTCCTTTGTAGTCCCCTTCTCCCGTGGCATACATTCCCGCATTTTCTCCGGCCGCGATCATGGCCGGGGTTTCAAGGTCGTGGGAAAGTTCTCGCGCGTAGGGATCGAAGAGGACTTTATTGGGGTTAAAACGATGGCCGAAATTGTCCACATCTGCCCGAAAACCAGCGTTACTGTGGCCTCTTTGCCATTTTTGATCAAATTGCCAATTGGAACCCCAACAGCGAAAAGCGTAGTAACTGCCCTGGGCAATACCGGCGATTTTTGCCCGCCATATATCATCATTTCGGTTTTTTGTCAACCAGTAATCATACTTAGCGTTTTCTCCCGTCGGGCGATCGTAGATTTCCAGAAGAATCTGACTGGCATTTTTAGAATAGACGGCAAAGGTGACACTATCGCCCCGATAATGCGCCCCGAGGGGATAGGTGGCATCGGCCCAGAGATGGCTATCTAAGGGCGCATAATTACCAGATTGGGGATGATTTTGACCGATCGCTGGTAACATAAATTGGCGGGATAATATCGCCTTTGATAATAGACATTTTTCGCTCAAAGAAATAAGAAAAAAATCTAAAGCTTGCTCCCCCAGAAAAAACGGCTATGCAATTCCTAGTAACTGCTATAGTAATTATCTTAGAGAATCCTCAAGAGGATTATATTCTTCGGAGCAGTAGTCAACCATTTGACGTAGAGATAAATTTTCAGATTGTAAACAACCATTTTCTCGGTGTAAGTCCCATTCAAGATAGGCTAATCTTTCTTTAATTGCTCGATTTTCTGCCGTCAGTAAACTAATTTGGTTAACTAAATCACTGACTAATTTTTCTAGATGGTGTAGATTGCTATGGGAATTATACATAATTTTCCTCTCTAAAGCCAGAATTGACAATCATCTTCTAATAAACTAGGATAAATTCCTTGTAAGCGTCGATAAGCAATAATGTCCGCTCCATACAAAGGGATAGGTAAACGGGGATCTTTGAGAGAACCATAGTGAAGTAAAGTTAATTTTAAGGTAGTGTCAACTAACTGTTTTAAATTTACTTGCTCTCCTAATTCATGAACTTTTAAGCGCAAGGGACGAGGAACACCTATTTGTTCAGAAACTTGGGACGTGATCAGGATAAATTCCCGATTTGATAAAGCTAAAGCTAATCCTTTGGAGGGAGCATTTATCTGTTTTTGCTGAAGATTATAAAGTCTAGGACTGCCAGTCTTATAACATTCTACGAGAATAAATTTAGCATTAATTGCTCTAGCTCTTGCCAGTAAATTTTCAACCTCCTTTCCTTGAAATTTACCATCTCTGTAAATGAGAACTGTCTGATTTTTTAGTTCAGCTTGCGGTAAACAATTTTCCAGAATCCGTTGAGGAATTTCTTCTCCCTCGGTTAAACTATCTTCTACCCGACAGCGAACAAATTCTCCCTGTTTGCCATATAGTCGCACACTTGCACAAACATTGAGACTCCCCGGAAGATTTTTTTTAGGCATCCTTCCCACATCTAAACCAATAAAATAATCGGCAATTTCTAGAGGTTCAGCAAGGACATAGGGTAAATTTCCTAATTTGGCTAGGATTCCTGGGACAACTTGATGGAGAATATTATTATAGTTGCTCTTATTATTTAAAGTCTTTTCATAAATCATTTGAGTTATAACTCCACGATCCAGAAACTTTTTTTTAATCCAGGAATATAAACTCCCTTCTTCAGTATTATCCGCATTGCGATCAGACTGGGGAAGAAATACTAAGGCAATATCTACAGGAATTTCTCCTCGAATTAATTGATCAACTGCTTCTTCCAGTCTAGCTCTTTTTTCGGATCCTACACCTTCGACAGAAAAATTTATTTGATTCTCTGGTGGCAAAATAGTCTCAAATTTATAAAGCTTTAATCGGGTTTCTAATTGTTCTCTAAAATCTCCTACTTTAAAACTATCTGGTTTGAGAATAGCTAAACGAATTTTACGAGCAGGATCAACATATTCTCGATGACGTTTATATACACCCCCCTTCGATAATCCTTTGAGAGTTTCTCTTTTTTCTCCCCTTTCTCCCTTACCAAATAAGATAGGAGTTTGCTCAAGAGAAATAGAAGGAGTCCAAAAGACTTCGGGGTATTCTTGGCTGTTAATACTTCTTTCTCTTAACTGAAAACCAAAGTTATTCAAAGTCTTTTGTGCTTCCTGTTTATACAACTTTAATAGTTCTTGTCGTTTAGCATAGGAAATTTTTGTTTCCTTTAATAAGTCTCCGTAATTGACTTGAAATAAACTCTCATCCTTATCTGTCATACAGGGTTTTAAAGCTGCCAATGGATAAATATACTCCTTGGGATTTTTGCCAAATTGTACCGCCACCACTGGCTGCCCCAGATGAGCTTCTTCTAATTTTCTTCGACTAATTGAACCCGTAGCTTTTTTAAATATTTCCTCTCTTTTTTCCCCAATTGTACCCGCTATTTTAATAATTTTAGCTGTCCCATTGGTTTCTATATCTTTAACCTTTAACCCTACTAATAATTTAACAGCATCTTGTCTATAGGGATGATTTTCATAAAATTGTTCTAAATCTCCACTATAGACAATACTACTGTCAACAGTTAAACAAATAGCCGGATCGGTGTCATTGATGATTTCTGCCCAAAAATCAACTTCTCTCCTTACCTGTACTTGGTTTTCACTTATCTCACTATCTTTAGGAAAAACTATTGGATAGGAAAATTTACCAAATATTTTCAGAATTCTAACTGCTAATTGTGCTGTAACTAAAGCTGTTATCTGAAAGTCTTTTAGCCAATGAATAGAATAATAGTGATCGCCAATATCTTCTCGTAAAACCTCTTGAATATCTGATAAAGCTTCTTTCCACTGTTGTAGAGAAGGAATAGATTTTTCATCTTTAGCTAATACCCAAAAACAATTATCTTCAAAAATAACCACCACAGCAGGAAACTTATGACTGAATTGCCAACTAAAACGATTGCCTATTTTTTTAGTAACTTGATGATTAAACTTAAAACAATTCAAACAACTATTGTTGAGAGTTAAGGAACTAATTTCACTCAAAAATATTGGAGAGTTGGCTGTGTTAGCTACTGTGTAATTCATGATCTAAACCTCCTTATTTGCATAATCACAAATCGATGTAAAAGGACAATAACGACAGGCATAGCCACTTTGGGGCGGGAAAATATGATAAAAATCTTCGGGGTGATCTTTATATTTTTGTAGTTGTTGCTGATGTTTTTTGGACAGGAAAGCTAGTTCGATTTTAACTGCTTCTATTGCCTCGGAAGACAGGGAGATATTTTCTGAGCTTGTTTGGGTTTCTAAATTGTAAAAAGAAGCGACAATTTTTTCCTGAGGATAACGGTAACTAGCCGCCAGTAAATAAACATGAGCCTGACGACGATCAAAATTAGATTGACCAGTTTTCAAATCTAAAATATGTATAGTGTCATCAGCTTCTCTAAAAATACAATCAAAGGCAGCGGACAAATTAAACCGATAGTTACCTTGCTCGATAACAATAGGTTCTGGATAACCTTCATCGCCTCTAGATAAATTAATAATCTCTTTATTCAATAAAATTGGTTGTTGATAGTAATTGTTTAAAATTACTAAAACCCTGGCTTGAATTTCTGGAGATTCTTGATTTAATTGCAGGATTTCTGCCACTTGTTCCACCCCATCAGAACCGGATAATCTCGCCGGCTCTTGATGAAACTCAAAAACTCCTCGTTGTGCCAACTTACCAATTTTTTGCGACTGATTATCTTGCGATATTAATCTTTGGACTTCTGGTTCTTTGTTTCGCGCTTTTTCAAACCCCCGTTTTGTCTGACAATGCCAATTCTCATAGCCAATCGCCGGTTTAAGCGATCGCCAAAGACTATAGCTCATCGGAGGATCCCAAGGCTTTTTGGGTAACTGGCAGGACACGATTTTTTCCCTCGGTCAGGATAATGCTAGGATGATACGGCAGTGTTTGCTCTGGTGTTGACTAAAATAATCAACGCCAATAAACTAACTCTAGCCTATGTTGACTATTTAAGTCAACCCTTGATATAATTTTTTTGAGCGATTGAGAGAAAAGCAGTGTCAGAAACATTTGGACAGGTTATCCGCAAAGCTCGTCGAGAGGAAGAATATAGTCAGAGAGAACTAGCTAAGTTGATTGGGGTGGACTATACCTATCTATCGAAGCTAGAAAATGATCATGCGGGTTATCCTCCTAGTCAGCAAGTTATTGAGTCCTTAGCGACTCATTTAAAATTAAATGCTCAAACCTTAGGGGAATTGGCGGGACGAATTAGTTCAGATGATCAAAAAGTCTTTAAAGAATTAGTTCAAAAATACCAACAAATGCCGATTTTATTGCGTCGCATGAAAGACAATCCCAATTTTGCCAAAAAAATTATTTCTGAGGCGACAAAATTAGATGAGCAGGAGTAGATATCTTGGATATTATTAAACCCTATAGTTTTATTCCCAAAGCAGTGATTGAAACTCAGGCAGACGATATTCTGAAGAAAGTAAAAGCTCATCGTCGTCGTCCCTTAAAAAATTGCGATATTGCGGAAGCGACGGCCGATCATTTTGATTTGGCTATTGAATGGACGGATATAAAGGCAGATAAAGAGGGAGAAATCGCCGCAATGATTATTCCCACAGAAAAGAAAATTATTCTCAATGAAGATGTAAAATTCTTAAAAGATTCCCAAAATTCATCCCTAGCAAAAGAAGGTTTTAAAAATTCGAGTTTAGCCCATGAAATTGGTCATTTTGTCCTTCATATTAATCAAACGGCTGTCTCTAATTTTTTGGATCGAATCAATCAGGGAGATTCCCTAGAGACAATTCAACCTTTTCTATGTCGGACAGTTGATTCTAGCCAAAGAATTGAATGGCAAGCCCAATATTTTGCCAGTTGTTTACTAATGGCGATGAGTGAGTTAGAGAAAGCCATCAAGGGCCGTGACTTGACTAAATGGGGACATCTGTATGCGATCGCCGACGAGTTGGGAGTAACTATTACTAATCTTAGAAGTCGTTTAGAGAGTCTCCATTGGATTAAAGTCGATAAAAAAGTAATTTATCCCGGCAGTAATTTTCCCAAGAGATAGCTTAAATGTTCCGAGGGAGATTTAGCCCGTCTCGATCGACTTATTTACTCATAATTTCGGCGGGTTGCGAGTTAGGAATCGGTTCAAAGTTGTGGTCGTCAGCCAGATATTCCGGATAGGTGGAGAATTGGGGTAGTATTTCCAGGGTAAAAGCCTCGGCAGCTTTCGATCGATAACGATTCGGGTTAATAATTACCGATAAAGTGCGACGTACTTCCACATCTTTAATTCTGGTAGCGTGGATCACGCCCATTTGTAGTTCTTTTTCGATCGCTGTCACCGAGACAAAAGCCGCCCCTAACCCGGATTGTACAGCATTTTTAATCGCCTCGATCGAGTTAAGTTCCATCTCCACTTTTAAGCGTTTGGTATCGATCTCGCAACGGGTTAAAACCTTGTCGATGACTTTGCGAATCGTCGATTGGGAATCGAGGGTGATAAATTTTAGTCGATATAAATCCTCTTTTTGAATCATTTCTACCTTAGACAGAGGATGAAAAATAGGCAGGACTAAAGCCAGTTCATCGTCTGCGTAGGGGATAATCCGCAGGGTTTCTTGTAATTCGGCGGGAACTTCTCCCCCGATAATGGCTAAATCCACTTGACCGTTA
This sequence comes from Microcystis wesenbergii NRERC-220, assembly GCF_032027425.1. NCBI lineage: Bacteria > Bacillati > Cyanobacteriota > Cyanophyceae > Chroococcales > Microcystaceae > Microcystis > Microcystis wesenbergii. The sequence continues at coordinate 3,412,013 of NZ_JAVSJA010000001.1, forward strand.
GAAACGCTCCAAGAGGTGCGACGGGTGGAATGAACTTGTAGCTGTACGGATACTTCTGGGTATTTTTGCCGAAAAAGCCCGATCATGCGGGGAAGAAGATAGGTTCCCGTGGTTTGGGAAGCTCCGATGATCAGGGTTCCCCCTTGCAGATTTTGTAGATCTTCGATCGCCCGACAGGTTTCTTGACAGAGAGTGATAATTTTTTCGCCGTAGCTTAAGAGTAGGTGTCCCGCTTCCGTTAATTGGGCTTTCCGACCGCCCCGGTCAAATAACGGCACATTTAGCTGTTTTTCGAGGTTTTGTACCTGAAGACTGACCGCCGGTTGAGATACATACAGGGTATCTGCCGCCCGTTTAAAGCTTCCTTCGGCAGCGATCGCTTTGATAATTCTCAGTTGGTCTAGGGTGAAAGGAATGTCGGTCATAGAAAGCCTCAAAAACAGCGACAGGAGAAGGGGAGGACAATAGCGACAAATCTTAAGCCAGTGCCGATAAACACACTGAATTGACAGTACCACACCACGGGGATCAATGCTTCAGGTAGTTCCAGTTATCAGTGATCAGTTACCCGTGATCGGTCGTCGGTCGTCGGTCGGCGGTCGGCAAAAGGCAAAAGGCAGGAGGCAAAAGGCAGGAGATTATTTCTATTTATTCTCCCCACACCCCACACCCCCGATGTCGGGGGGGTTGGGGGGCCACACCCCACACCCCACACCCCACACCCGACGCCGTGTACCACTTAATCGTTGTTAACCAAGAATCTTAATGATATTTTAAGATTTTTTAACAAACCGCCCCCAGCCGAGATGAACGTATATCCTAGAGGGGAGCGAGTGTAGATTCCTATTCCCGTTCGATCGCCCGCTAATTCTCTGGAGATCAGCATTCATGCTTACTTTGCTCCGTTCCCTGCTATTTTCCACCCTATTAAGTTTTGTTGCCCCCGTCCTCTTGGTGGGTTCTATTTTAGCTGCTTTATTCGCCACCAGTCACGTCCCCGGCTTTACTTGGGTTTCTCAGACCGGTTTTAGCCAAATCCTGCAATTTTTAACCATTTTCGGCGGCGGTTATCCCCTACAAGGAATGTTCACCATCGCTGTCACCTTTGCTTTTGTTGGCAGTTTATTCGATTTATTTAACTTTTACGTCTATCAAACCAATCGGGGACAGTGAGTAGTCGTGCAAAATAAATTTCCTAGTGAAGATAGGCACTCTTGCAAGAGGCAAGAGGCAAGAGATGGTTAGATATGTGTAATTAATTTTGCTTAGGTACGTAACCGGCAAAGGGTGATGTTGACTGTCTAGAATGGGAATGAGGTTTTTATGGGATCGAATCGTCTATGCGCCCTATTTTCTGCCGTTTTTGGCTATTAACCCTTATTACTCTGCTGCTCACCCTCAGTATCGGGATGATCAATCCCCAACCTAGTTTCGCACGCTCGTGGATGGATTTACTTTTTCGCGGTGTGCAAGTTATTCAACTCGCCACTATTTCTCCTCAGCAGGAAGTCGCCCTCGGTAAGCAGATTAATCAGGGTTTATTAGAATCAGGCAAGATACAACTGTCCAAAGATGCCAGAATTAACCAATATGTCCAAGAAATCGGGCAGCGATTAGCGGCAACTAGCGATCGCCCTGACCTTCCCTACACTTTTCACGTGCTGCGCGACAATAGCATTAACGCCTTCGCTACTATGGGCGGATTTGTCTATTTACACACGGGATTGATTAAAACTGCTGATAATGAGGCAGAATTAGCCAGTGTTATTGCCCATGAAATCGGCCATATCGTCGGTCGTCATTCTATCACCCAATTACGCAATACTGCCCTCGCCCAAGGACTTCTCAGCGCGGCGGGATTAGACACAAAAACTTGGGTACAATTGGGGGTCAATCTCGCCTATAATCTGCCCAATAGTCGCAAGGATGAATTAGAGGCGGACCAACTGGGTTTAAACAATCTAGCTGAGGCCGGTTATGCAGCCAAGGCGATGATCTCCTTTATGGGAAAATTAGCACAACAGGGGGCTTCTACCCCCGCAATTCTCAGCACCCATCCCGCTACCAGCGATCGCATTTTGGCACTGCAAAAACAGCTTAATTCGGTTAATAACAAGCATAATCAAGGTTTAGACGAGAATTATTACCAATTGCAGATTCGTTCTCTCCGCTAATCTAGAGATAAAATTGACCCTACGCAATTATGCTTTCCTAAACCAGCGTTTTAACAATCGCCATACTGCTAGGTGGATGAGTAAGAATCAAATTAGCAAAAACATCACCGAAAAACTTCCAGTGTGCGTTAGATGCGAAAGTCTAGGATTTTAGGTTCTGTCAACTGGAGGTTAAGATAAAATTAGTGTACTATCAACGGAGAGCGCTTAAGAAAACTTACTCACAGGGACTTTACCAAAATGTCCAACGAAACCGTTACTTATAGTCTTGAATCTGTCCTCAAGGAAATCAAAGACAGCATCAAGGAAGTTAACCAAAAAATCGATATCCTACAAAGAGATGTCACCCAAAAAATCGATACCTTGCAACAAGATGTTAACCAGAAATTTGACAGCCTACAGAAGGATTTTAACCAAAAAATCGATACCTTGCAACAGGATTTTAACCAGAAATTTGACAGCCTACAGAAGGATTTTAACCAGAAATTTGACAGCCTACAGAAGGATTTTAACCAGAAATTTGACAGCCTACAGAAAGATGTTAACCAGAAATTTGACAGCCTACAGAAAGATATTAACCAGAAATTTGAGAAAATCGACGAACGGTTAACTAAGCTAGAGGTGGGACAGGCAAAACTAACTGAGAAAGTCGATGGGATGGATAGAAGACTAGAAAAGCTGGAAGGAACCCAAAAAAATCAAGTTTGGACGTTGATTATTCTTTTAGGAGGAGCGATCGGAACAGCAGCGTGGCGCTCTTTCTTTTCTGGTAATCCTTAGAAATATTACTATAATTTCTCACTTTACGGTAGTTATAAGGGGAAACTAAGTACCTAAGCAAAATTAATTACACATATCTAACCCCCCCTTGCCTCTTGCCTCTTGCCTTTTGCCTTTCTTCACTAGGAAATTTATTTTGCACGACTACTTAGCAGATGTCAAACTCAGGTTAAAAATAAGGGATTCCTAACCCATCCTACCCCTAATTATGCTTTCCTCAACCATCTTTTTAACAATCGCCACAATGCCACGATAATCCCCCCAATTAAAACGAAAGGAAACATAACCACCCCCAGAAAGAAAGCAACGATTAAGGGATATTTTCGGGTTTCTAATTGCCGAATTTTATCATCGCACTTTTGAACATATCCTGCTAACCCCAATGCTTGAAATAATTCCCGCGACTGAAGAAATGCTTCTTTCGCTTCCGATATACGATCGAGTTTATAGTAGGTAAGTCCCAGACTAAACCAAGCTTTCGCTTCACCCCCCCGATCACGGATTTCCCGAAGGATTGCTAAGGACTGTTGATAAAACTCGCTCGCTTTTTGGTATTCTCCTAGGGAACCGTAAACAGAGCCTAAATTATTGTAGGATGCCGCTTCACCCCACCGATCACCGATTTCCCGTGTGATTGCTAAGGATTGTTGATAAAACTCGCTCGCTTTTTGGTATTCTCCTAGGGAAAGGTAAACATTGCCTAAATTATTGTAGGATTTCGCTTCACCCCCCCGATCACCGATTTCCCGTTTGATTGCTAAGGACTGTTGATAAAACTCGATCGCTTTTTGGTATTCTCCTAGGGAATCGTAAACAATGCCTAAATTATTGTAGGATTTCGCTTCACCCCCCCGATCAAAGATTTCCCGAAAGATTGCTAAGGACTGTTGATGAAACTCGCTCGCTTTTTGGTATTCTCCTAGGGATTTGTAAACATTGCCTAAACCCATGTAGGAATACGCTTCACCCCCCCGATCAAAGATTTCCCGAAAGATTGCTAAGGACTGTTGATGAAACTCGCTCGCTTTTTGGTATTCTCCTAGGGAATCGTAAACAATGCCTAAATTATTGTAGGAATACGCTTCACCCCCCCGATCACCGATTTCCCGTGTGATTGCTAAGGACTGTTGATGAAACTCGATCGCTTTTTGGTATTCTCCTAGGGAATCGTAAACATTGCCTAAACCCATGTAGGAATACGCTTCACCCTTCCGATTACCGATTTTCCGTTCGATCGCTAAGGATTGTTGATAAAACTCGATCGCTTTTTGGTATTCTCCTAGGGAATCGTAAACAATGCCTAAATTATTGTAGGATGCCGCTTCACCCCCCTGATCATCGATTTCCCGTGTGATTTCTAAGGACTGTTGATAAAACTCGATCGCTTTTTGGTATTCTCCTAGGAATTTGTAAACAAGGCCCAAATTATTGTAGGATGCCGCTTCACCCCCCCGATCACCGATTTCCAGTGTGATTGCTAAAGACTGTTGATGAAACTCGATCGCTTTTTGGTATTTTCCTAGTAAATAGTAAACAACGCCTAAATTACCGTAGGATTTCGCTTCACCCCCCCGATCACCGATTTCCCGTTTGATTGCTAAGGACTGTTGATGAAATTCGATCGCTTTTTGGTATTCTCCTAGTGAACCGTAAGCATTGCCTAAACTGGTGAGGGATGCGGTATATTTCCAGTTGGTTTGCTCCTCCTGTTGTTGGTAAACAGTGACTAATTCAAGGTAATAATCCGCTAGGGTTTGATAATACCCCCGTCGGGTGAGAAAATCCTCGATAGTACGGAGAATATCAAAAGCATTGTCGTACTCGGTTAACTGATAGTGATGATAGAAAATTTCTAGGTAAGGTTGCACATCGTTGAGGATTTCCCAGGAGTCGGGTTTAGCAATAGAAAGATAATAGGCGATCGCTTTTTGGTGTAATTCCCTTTGATCGCCGGCTTTGTATTGTGCATATTCCCAAACTAAAGGCTGAAAACTAAAAATTCGCTGGCGATTTTCCTCTTTTTCTTCTAATAATGATCGTCGCTGTAATTCTCGCAGATCTGCCGTGATCTCGGACAGTGCGATCTCCGGGTAATTATCCATCACCGCTTTGGCTGCCGGAGAATCAAATTCTCGGCGATAAATGCTGGTTTTAGTGAATAATTCTTGCTGTCTTTGGCTAAGTCGCTGAAAACTAGCATCTAAAACTAAAGCAATTCCCACTGTCTCTTGACGATGACTCCCCACCACCTGCGAATCGCTCAAAAGTTGCGATAAATTTCCTAATCCTAAATCCGCTAACCTTTCTAAACTGGGGTTTTGCGGAAATTCGGCTAAGATTAAATCCGCCACCAATCGCAGGAGTAATGGATGACCATCCACCCGTCGAGAAAAGTTCTCTAGATCCCCTGTTATTTGCGATTCTGCTAACAATTGCGCCCCTTCAGGAGGTTTCAAACCTTTTAGCTCAATCCAACGCCAACGGTTAAAACCCCTAGTTTTTGGCTTTTCTCTGGTGGTGACTATAATTTTGCTCGTGTCACCTTTTTCTATCCAAGCAGTGAAAAACTGCTGATAAAATTCATTATTCCAAGAACCATCTTCCCCTAATAAACTCTCTAGATTATCGATAATAATTAGGTGGCGATGGCGTTGCAATTGTCTGATTAAAGCTTCCTGTAAATCTATTTCTTTTTCGGGGACGGGATAACCAAAGTCCGTCAGGAATTGGCGAGCTAAACCACTAAATCCGCCCAGATTTCCCGCTTCCCACCAAAAGCGTTTTGGGAATAAATCTTCATCGTCCCCTAGGGAAGGATCTAGGGTAATTTTCTCCTCAAAAATTTTACTGGCTAGGGTAGATTTTCCAATTCCTCCAACTCCTTTGATGCCAATCGTCGCAACATTTTTATCATTAAATAACTGCTTAATTTGGGTGATTTCCTCCTTCCTTCCTTGCCAATAGGCGAGACTTTTTCGAGCATCTCCTCCCCTTAAAATACTCCTTTGACTACTGCGATTATTTTCTATTGCGTCTGCTTTTGGGTGCAGATCCGCCAGTCATTCAGGAGGGATTCCTAGATTTAAATTACCCTTAACTTCTTGAATGTTCAATTGTTGTTTAATATCTTTGTTAATTTGCGTACCAATTTGAGTTTTCGTTTCTGTTTGATTCTGATTAATTATCATAATTTGTTGTGCTAGGGTTTGGATTTCTTGGGCAAAATTGGGATCTTTGAGCATTTCTACCTGTAAAAAAGGAACCACTTGCTGTTCAATCATCGCCTCGGATTTAGTTTGTTCGGCTGCCGCTAAAACCTTGGCTGCGGTGGGTTCCTTTTGTAACTTTTGCTTAATTTTTTCCCACAATTCTACACCTTTATCCATGGCTGCTTCCGTTAATTTACCGATAACAGCTTCAAAGGCGATTTTAGCGATTTCGGCGGCGGCTAACTCTGCTAACATAATTATCAATTGTGAGAATTTTTCGCCATTCTAACACAACTATTTGCGGATGACATCGGTTCTCCTCCCCCATTTGTCTCGTTATAAGTAGCTCTGGTAGGGTGCGTTCCCTAATGCAACTCCTGCTGCTCCACCGATCGATTTTTGGGAACGCACCATGCTCATTCATTTTTGTGCGGACTGTATTCAGGTGTTAAGCTAAGACCCATTTAAAGCGCTTATTCTTAAGATTAGCCGAATCTCCCCCAATCCCTTTACTGTTGCCTCTTGCAAGAGTGCCTCTTGCCTCGTCTCAACAAGCAATTTAAATGCGCGGGCAGCTTACCTGCTGTCATACCCAGCAAGTGAGCCTGTTCGTTGAGTTGAAGAGTAAAATAGGGGAAGTCTTAATCTAATACTAAATCCTGTTGAAAAGGCATAGAAGAGTGGGGAGCAGGGAGTGCCAGTAATCACACTATTAAAAACGGATTTGGTATGATTTTGGTAATTCCCCCTATTTTCCACCTTCAGAACTAATTGCTGCCCAAGCCAAAAGTACAGTAGAAAGAATCAAAGAACATTCAATAGTTTTGGCAGTTCAAAATACAACCAGTTTGGACTTGACGACGCAAAAAGCCCCAAAAAATTTTAGCCTTTAACATACACCCCCTTTTCCCTACATTTGAAGAAAATTTGTTGATTTATGCAAGAGGTCTAATGTTCCGCAGTTCCAGCGTTCCGGCGTTCCCTCAAACCAGAGACTTCCTACCTCACCATTAAGATAACTGCTACAATGAAAGACACTGTGCGATCGCATTGGACAATCTCTCCTAGGGCTTGACATAAACCCAGCAATAATGTTATAATAAAACACTGGCTTAAGCCAAAGACAGCAGGTGCGAAACAGCTTAAATACCCTGCCGAGGTCAAAGCGAGAAAACAGCAGCCAAAAAGACTAAAGAAAGAGATATTTTCTGTCTTGGTCGTGCCTGAACTGAATTCTCTCCACTCAACCCCGGCGCTACAAGGGGTTATTTTTGTGCCTGTGGAACCGGTCCCCCGCATACAGGAGGTGAACAAGGGATGGGGAGAAGCAGAGAAAGCAAGGGAGTAATTCTAGAAGAATTAAAAACCTCCCTGAGGGAAGCTCAATTAACGATGGTCATCGACTATCAAGGTTTAACCGTCGCCGAAATCAGCAATCTACGCCGCAAATTGCGCCCCACGGGAACGATTTGTAAAGTCACCAAAAATACTTTGATGGGCTTGGCGATCGCTGAAGATAGTGGCTGGGAACCGATGAAAAGCCTTTTATCGGGAACATCCGCCTTTCTGCTCGTAAAAGAGGATATCGGTGGAGCTTTCAAGGCCTATCAAGAGTTCAAAAAAGAAAGCAAAAAAACCGAATTGCGCGGCGGTGTCCTCAAAGAAGGGACAAAAGGTCAACTGTTAACAGAAGATCAGATCAAAGCGATCGCCGATTTACCGTCGAAAGAACAGTTAATCGCTCAGGCCGCCGGAGCAATCAACGCCATTGCCGCCAAACTGGCCCGCAGCATCAACGAAGTTCCCGCATCTTTGGCCCGTGCCGTCGATGCCGTGGCCCGTCAAGAAGAAAAAGAAGCGGCTTAACACCGCACCAATCGATCACTTAAAACAATTAGGAGTCTAACCCATGTCTGCTGTAGCTGAAATCTTAGAAAAACTCAAAACCCTTACCCTCTTAGAAGCTGCTGAATTAGTCAAAGGTATCGAAGAAACCTTCGGAGTTAGCGCCGCCGCTCCGGCCGGTGGCATGATGATGATGGCTGCCCCCGGGGCTGCTCCCGCGGCTGCGGCTGAAGTTGTGGAAGAACAAACCGAATTTAACGTCGTTCTTGAAGAAGTTCCCGCCGACAAGAAAATTGCTATCCTCAAGGTAGTGCGCGAATTGACCGGTTTAGGACTCAAAGAAGCGAAAGACCTAGTAGAAGCCGCTCCCAAAGCGGTTAAAGAAGGCACCAACAAAGATGATGCCGCCGCCGTCAAGAAAAAACTGGAAGATGCCGGGGCAAAAGTTAGCGTTAAATAGATCGCCACTGATTCTGGGGATGTAGATTACATCCCTAGACAAGCCGAAAAGCTCATTTCCTGATACTATAGGATTGTCATAGCAATCTTGTAGGATGTCCAACCATGGAAAGCGTCGCTTACATTTTGGTTTTAACTATGGCTTTGGCGGTAATTTTCTTCGCCATCGCCTTCCGGGAACCTCCCCGGATTCAAAAGTAAATTTCTTAACTCCGTTTAGGTTAATAATTTTCTTCCCTGAGCCGCCCGCTTGTCAAAAGCAGGTTAGCGGCTCTGGTTTTCGTATTTAAAGGCTTAAATTAAAGGTTCCCCTCACCGAGCGCCTCCTATGCAGTGTCCTAATTGTCAGCATACCGATAGTCGCGTTTTAGAGTCCCGTTCCTCCGAAAACGGTCAGAGCATTCGTCGTCGTCGTGAATGCTTACAGTGTAAATATCGGTTCACCACCTACGAGCGCATCGAATTCGTGCCGATCACGGTGATTAAAAAAGATGGTAAACGGGAATCTTTTGATCGCTCTAAATTGCTGCGGGGGATCGTTCGCGCTTGCGAAAAAACCGGCATTCCCCACTCAAGATTAGAGGCGATCGTCAATGATATCGAATCCCGTCTGCAGCAAGACTCAAAACGGGAGGTAACAAGTCAGGAGATCGGTCAATTAGTCCTAGAATACCTCCGGCAAGAATCGGAAGTGGCCTATGTGCGCTTTGCTTCGGTTTACGGCAATTTTCAGGGAATTAGAGACTTTATCGCCGCTTTAGCTCTGCTGCAATCCTCCGAAATCGAACGCGCCTATCCTTCTTGGTCTCAAGTGGAAGAAGCCAGCGTGATCACCTCGTCTTAAATAGGCTTTGCGGCAAAAAGTTTTTCCTGGGGGCAGGGTGTGGGGTGTAGGGTGTAGGGTGTAGGGTTTTACCCATTTTCAGGGGGTCAATTACCTAATTTTCAGGGAAAAAGTCCTGAAAATTTCCCCCCGATCACTCCAATAGGCGGTACTTTTGGATTTCAAAAAGGTCTAAAAGTCTTATCGAACAATGTTTTTAGATTTATTCAGCAAACCCTAAATAGTTCCCGATTCAGTTATAATTAGGATCCCTTGTGCTATTTAAAGTCCAAGCTCTGGTTAGATTCTTAAAAGTCATTCTTGAGGCAGATTGCCTGCAAGAAAGCAGGATGCGGCAGTTCATCCCCTAGGCCCTGCCTAGAAACTAAATTGGGAGGCATCTCCTGTATTTAGAAACTGTACATCACATAGGAGGAAAAACCTACGGAAATTCCGAGGACCAAACAACGTACATGACCACCCAAAAAACCGCAAACAAAAACATAGGCTTTACCCATGAAGATTTTGCCGCCCTTCTAGACAAATACGATTATCATTTCAGTCCGGGAGATGTTGTCGCCGGGACTGTTTTCAGCATGGAACCCCGGGGAGCGCTCATCGATATCGGTGCTAAAACCGCCGCTTTTATCCCCGTGCAGGAGATGTCGATCAACCGCGTCGATAATCCCGAAGAAGTTTTACAACCTAACGAAACCAGGGAGTTTTTCATTCTTACCGACGAGAATGAAGATGGACAGCTAACCCTGTCGATCCGTCGCATCGAATATATGCGCGCTTGGGAACGGGTGCGTCAATTGCAAAAAGAAGATGCTACCGTGCGCTCGAATGTTTTCGCCACTAACCGTGGTGGGGCATTAGTCAGGATTGAAGGTCTCCGCGGCTTTATCCCAGGTTCTCACATTAGCACCAGAGAAGCGAAAGAGGATTTAGTCGGTCAGGAATTGCCCTTAAAGTTTTTAGAAGTGGATGAGGATCGCAACCGTCTGGTTTTAAGTCATCGTCGCGCTTTAGTGGAACGCAAGATGAACGGTTTAGCCGTGGGACAGGTGGTAATCGGTTCCGTGCGCGGAATCAAGCCCTACGGTGCTTTCATTGATATCGGTGGAGTCAGTGGTTTACTGCATATTTCCGAAATCTCTCACGATCACATTGACACCCCCCACACGGTTTTCAATGTCAATGATGAGTTGAAAGTGATGATTATCGATCTCGATGCCGAAAGAGGTCGCATTTCCCTCTCGACTAAACAATTAGAACCAGAACCGGGAGATATGCTAAAAAATCGCCCATTAGTGTTTGAAAAAGCGGAAGAAATGGCGATTAAATACCGAGAAAAACGTCTAGCGGAAGCGGAAGGCCGGACCGTCTCGGAAGTAGTCGCAGAAATTGAAGTCCCTCCCGCCCTGGAAGAGGAAGATTTAGTTCTCGCCGCCGCCGAGGAGTAGGTCAGCTATCAGTTATCAGTTATCAGTTATCAGATGTGAGTTTTTAGTGGACAGTCTTAAGTAGGGTCTGCGGCAATCCCCCGTGAAACAGGAAGCTCTCAACGACCTTGAGAGTAGTTCACTTTCAATCTTTAAAACCGACACTGCTGGCAACTCCTGTAATTCCGGTCATCTCCTCACTACTATTGGCATCGAGGAAACGATCCAAGTCATCAAAAGTGGTTCCGTAGGTAATAGTGTTATCGTCGTATCCTTTCAGACTGACGGTATGTTGCTCGAAAGCTTGGTGGAGATAGGGTAAACCGATGAGATAACTGTAGGTAGTTGCTCCGATGGCTAAATCCCTACCCATTTCTTTAGTAGCCGACTCTAAACGAAAAGCGGCGTTGACTGTATCGCTGATCGCCGTATAATCTGGATGTTCACCGCTGCCAGTATTACCCACCATGGCATAACCGGTATTCACTGCCGCACCGATGCGTAATTTGAAGGGTAAAGGATATTGTTCGCTTAAGGCGCAGGTCACGTTGTATAGTTGCGTAATTGCTGCGAAAATTTGCAGGATATCGTCTTGATGGACTTCCTGTTGGCCGTGAAACCAGATGGCCATGATCGCATCACCAATATATTTATCTACCCAACTGCCGGAACTGCGGATAATACTCCCTGCATGGCGAAACCAATTGCCAATCAGAGAAGAAAGTATCTCACCTTCTCTCATTGACAAAAGTTCCATTGCGACTACCCAGATCGATCAGATAAAAATCTCCTGTTTCCGTGGATTGTAAAATAGCGTGATTACGAGAGATACAGTGATCTTTAATCATGATATCGTTATCTTTGCCCCGTCCGATTGTCCAGTAAGGTCTCCCCACGAGAGGGAAAAAACGTTGTCCCTTCTCGGTATGGAGTAGTAAATAGGGATTTTGTCCTAGTAGAGCCACGGGTGTATGAGCAGCGATAGACAGGGGGTGCTAACTATATAGTTTATTCTATTGACTAGAAATGGAAATGAGCTAGAAAAACCATTAAGCCAGAGAAGCGGTAATCCAAAATAAACCATCGACTAAAATTGTACTCAATACGGCTCCGCTAAATGCCCACCAATGGCATACCCGTTTTTGCAAAGGATAGATACCGATCGCTAGGAGCAGGTTGAGCAGCACGATCGCCCAACTGATGCCCCAGGGGGTCTGAATTTGGGCCAAGGCGTTATCAAATATCGGCGATACTAGGTTGGGATCTAGTTCCACGGTCATTAATTGTCGCCAGTAGGGAATTAGTCCCGTTAGATAGAAATATAAATCGGTGATGGCGGTCCCTAACAAAGAACCCAGATAGAAAAGATTGCCCACTTTGCCGCGACCTTTGTATAATCCCCAGAGAACAAAGGGCAGCCCGATCGCTTCCATGGGAATATGGATCAACGGTTCCCAACGCCACCAACCCCAGTACAGAGAACCTGCTAACCAACTCCAACTAAAGCCCAAAAGTAAATCTCCCCAAAGACTGATTTTTGCTTGTTTGAGCAGCCAAATCCCTAACCCCACCCAGAAAACGGTTAAACCTAGGCTAATTTCGGGATAGTAGCGCACTAGGGGCGCTTGCAGGAACACGGGGACTGATACCAGAAATGCTGCTGTCCAAAAGACGGATTGACATTTTTCCCAGTTAGGGACTAGGGGTTTCAGGCGATCGGGATTGGCGGGGACTAGGGTAGAGTTGAGCAAAGGATTTCAGAATTGTTACAAAACTTTATTTATATTAAGATACATCATTCTTTTTCTATTATATCCCCCCTAGGGGCATTTTGAGCAATTTAAAAATTGTTTTTGGCGATGCGCTATCCTGTTAGAATCGAAACGACAGCAGCGATCGAGGAGTGCAAAAAATATGGCAGCAGGCCATGAAGAAAATCCCAGAATGCCCCTAGATAAGGTTATTTTTGTCATTGCTTGCGTCTATCTAGGTTGGGTGGTGGCAGGGCTAATCAGTCAAAAAAATGCCCCTGTCTCTCAAAATGGCACAGTTTCTCCAGAGGCTCGCCAATTTATCGCCTATCTGCAATCATCTCTGACTATTATCGATCGCCAAGGTCAAACTTCATCCCCCGATCCTTATCCTTCTCCTAAAAATAACCCTTCTCCAGTAGCCACAGTTCCACCACCACCACCCGCTAATTTACCGGTTAATAATACTCCTAGGGTAATAGAAAGAATTTACGTTCCCGTTTATCCCCAACCCCCTAAAACCACTGCCAAAATTGTCCCGGTTCCACCCCCAAATCCCGATATTTCTGCGCCACCATTACCGGCTGCCCCCGAGGTGAAACCGCCGGTGGCAGTGCTTATTCCTACCAATAATCAGGTGAAAAATACCCTGGTGGGGGTGATGGATTTAGGCGATCGATCTTCAGCTTTATTTGATAATAAGGGGATAACTACTCGTATTTCTCCGGGGGAATCAACAGGTTATTTTGTCTCGCAACGGCCAAACAAAAGTCTTAGAAGTGGGACAATCTTTTTAGGTTAAACGACGGATAAATTCCAAGGGTAAACCGTCTGTATCGGCAATAAAAATGACTTCATAGACATGATCGCCGATCATCTGTTGTTGGGGTTGTAAAAGAATATTTAAAGGTTGATATAAATCAGCATCCTCTTGATGGGCTTGCTGAAAGTTATTGGTTAATTTTTCTAACCATTCTGGTAAATTGCTGACATTTTCTGTTAGGTCAAAAGACAGGTGATAATAACCGACATAATGCTGATCACTAAAGGCATCGGGTGCGGGTTTCGGTTGGGGAATTTGGATTAATTCGATGCGTCCGTTTAACCCCGTTAGCCAACAGGCCAAAGTATAACCCGTAGTGAATCTTTCCTCTGGGGTAAAACCGAGAAGTTGATAAAAAGCGATCGCCCGATGGATATTAGCCGTCCGAATAGAAGCATGGTGCATTTTCAGTGATCAGTAAGTAGTTGGACAAAAGTAAAGTTAACTGTGGGGTAAGGAGTCGGTCGTCAGGAGTCAGGATTCAGTAAGAATTGCGGCAATTTACATTTCTTAAGATAGACAACAGAATTTATGTCCGACTACTTAATCAGTAATCAGTAATCAGTCAGAACTCGGAGTTGACAAGCAATCATTCATTGATCCGCCTCCCGATTCAGTTTTGAGATTATGAGTTTATTAAGTGAGATTATCCACTGATAACTGATAACTGATAACTGATTAATCAAAAAGACGAAAATAGGGGTAACGTTTGGGAACCCCCGGTTCTTTTTCCAGATCAAAATTAATTACATCCCAACAGGGTTGATCGGGGGCATCGGGGCTAAATTCTACCGGTAAACCGTAGAGACGGGGAATAGTGGCTTCACCCGGTCCATTACCGCGCCAAGTGGTGTTACGTTCTAGGTAGGAACTAACTAGATCGCGATAACGGTTGGCAATAATTACTTTAGTCGCTTTAAATCCTTGAGTATAGAGGCGATCGAGTGCTTCGTGAATCTCAAAACGAATGCCATCCGGGTGGGTGTGTTGACGATACCACTCACCATTCCAGAGTCGCCAATGCCGTCCTGACTGCAAGTGAACCAACTCTCCCGTTTTGGGATCGGCTTCAAAAGCTCCATGGCGCGGACACAAATAGGTATCCGTCAAAGTGAGGGCGGGGATTAGCTGCCGACAGTGAGGACAATGGATATCGGGGCCAAAAACAGGGTATTGTAAACTTGCATTGATCATGGAAGAACCTAAACTAAAAATTGCTATCTTTGTACCAATAATCCTATCCATATTATACCCAACCAAATTGGACGGGTATTCTCTTTCGACTTTAGTGCAGATCCTTTCATGTCTTTAGATAACTTAAGATCAACTTCTAATTTCTGGCCCCTTGTCGATGTCAGTCAAGCGGCTTTTATCGCCCCTAATGCCACGGTAATGGGCGATATTTCCCTAGCTGTGGGGGTAAGTGTTTGGTATGGGGCGGTATTGCGTGCCGACGTGGAACGCATCGAAATTGGGGCCTATACTAATATCCAAGATGGGGCGATCCTACACGGAGATCCAGGCAAAATTACTATCCTTGAAGATTACGTTACCATCGGGCATCGGGCGGTAATTCACGCAGCCCATATTGAACGCGGTTGTTTAATCGGCATTGGGGCAGTGATTCTCGATGGTGTGCGCGTCGGGGCGGGTAGTATTGTCGGGGCGGGTAGTATTGTGACAAAAGATATACCACCGCGATCTTTAGTGGTGGGCATTCCCGCTAAACGCGTCCGGGAAGTGTCGCCACAGGAGGCTCAAGAGTTGATCGAACACGCCGAGCGCTATGCTAAACTTGCCCTCGTTCATGCGGGAAAAGCTACTGATACCGGATTCCCAAAACGGGCGGATTAGGGTATAAATATAAAATGAGAATCAAGTAACAATCTTTTAAGCACTGACCGAGGAGAAGGAAATCTATGGACTGGAGAGTGTTAATCGTTTTAACCCCTTTGCTTATTGCTGGTGGCTGGGCTGTCTTCAACATCGGCGCTGCCGCCATTAGACAAGCTCAACAGTTTCTCAGCAAACAAAGTTAATAAAAGTTTATACTTCTTAGTAAAACCGATCCCCTAGGCGATCGGTTTTTAATTTTTCCTTATCCAGCGATCGCTGATTGGGTGTGGGGTGTAGGGTGTGGGGTGTGGGGTGTGGGGTGTAGGATGTGGGGTGTGGGAAGAATAAATAAAAATAATCTCCTGACTCCTGAATCCTGACTCCTGAATCCTGACTCCTGACTCCTGACTCCTAACCCCACCAATACACTTTTTCAGCAATCTCTACTTAACCATGAAATCTAACTGTCAAAATCTCATTCAAGAACTTGCCCATCTGGAAATTATCACCGATCCCGGGCAAGTGGCGAAACTTTCCTTGGATTATTATCATTTTAGTCCCATTTTAGAAGCACAACTGCAAGATAAACGGGCTGATTTAGTCATTCGTCCCCAGAATAGCCAAGAGGTTATTGACATCGCTAAAACCTGCGTTAAATACCAAATTCCTTTAACAGTTAGAGGTGCGGGTACAGGTAATTATGGTCAATGTGTTCCCTTGCAGGGAGGAGTAATTTTAGACACAACCAAACTAACAAAAATTATCTCGATCGAACCGGGTACAGCACGGGTAGAAGCGGGGGTAAAAATGGCATTTTTTGATAAACAAGCTCGCGCAATCGGTTGGGAATTAAGAATGGCTCCCTCTACCTATCGGACGGCGACAATTGGCGGTTTTATCGGGGGTGGCAGTGTGGGCATGGGTTCGATTAATTATGGACAATTGAAGGATAGAGGCAATCTGCAAGCAGTGCAATTAGTCACCCTAGAAGCGGAACCAAAAATTATCGAACTACGGGGGGATGAGGTAGAAAAAGTCAATCATGCCTACGGAACAAATGGCATTATTACCGAGTTAGAAATAGCCCTCGCTCCCTGTTATCCTTGGGCAGAATTTATCGTTACTTTTGCCGATTTTATCACCGCCGCTAAATTCGGTCAAGCTCTCAGTGATAGTGATGGCATTGTCAAGAAAATGGTTAGCGTTCACTCCTGGCCAATTCCTGCTTATTTTACCGCTCTTAAGGATTATTTACCCACAGGAAAAGCGGCAGTTTTGTTAATAGTATCGGACAGCGATCGAGTCGCATTAGAATCTTTAATTAAAGAATATAATGGTGAACTTACCTACTATAAAACGCCAGAAGAAACTCAAAAAGGCAACAGTATCTTAGAATTTACTTGGAATCATACCACTCTCCATGCGCGTAGTTTTAACCCCAAGATAACTTATCTACAAGCTTTTTATTTTAATCTAGCCACGGTAGAGAAACTCTATAATTATTTTGGGGAGGAAATAATGATGCACCTAGAATTTTTGAAATTTCAAGGTAAAGTTATTCCCGCCGGTCTTCCCTTGCTAGAATTTACCACAGAAACTCGATTAAATGAGATTATTGCTATCTATGAACAACAGGGGGCAGCTATTGCCAATCCTCACACTTATATCATGGAAGATGGCGGCAGCAGACAGATTAATCCCCTGCAACTAGAATTTAAACAACTCGTCGATCCCTACGGATTGAACAATCCGGGTAAAATGCGAGCATGGGTTGAAGCAAGGGGGTAGGGGTTCGATTCAGGCTAGATTAAACAAGATAAGTAGGTAGGCGTTAAAAATTATCAGATGCCCCCCTTGTCAAGGGGGGACTAAGGGGGGATCGGCACCCCCCTTATCAAGGGGGATCCCCCCGCCTATCGGCACCCCCCTTATCAAGGGGGGACTAAGGGGGGATCGAACCTAAAACACTAACCGCTAAAAAGGGAGTGGGGAAAACAAAACTCTCCGCTGCCCCCTGCCTATTCCCAGACTTGCCCCGATCCGATACAATTAAACGGTTGTCTTGGAAGAATTAATAGTGATCGAGCGTTATACTCTCCCTGCGATGGGGAATTTGTGGACGGATAGATATAAATATCAAACATGGCTAGAGGTAGAGATAGCCGTCTGTGAAGCGCAGGCAGAATTAGGCTATATTCCTGCGGATGCAGTAGAAGAAATTAAGGCAAAAGCTAATTTTGATCCCGATCGCATTTTAGAAATAGAAGCAGAAGTGCGCCACGATGTCATCGCCTTTTTAACAAATGTTAACGAATATGTGGGCGAGCCGGGACGTTATATTCATTTGGGTTTAACCAGTTCTGATGTATTAGATACCGCCCTGTCCTTACAATTAGTCGCCAGTTTAAACCTGATTTTAGAACAATTAGAAGATTTTATCCAAGCCCTGCGCTATCGCGCCCAAGAACACCGTTATACAGTCATGGTGGGACGTTCCCACGGCATTCACGCCGAACCGATCACCTTTGGCTTTAAACTAGCGGGATGGTTAGCGGAAGTGCTACGGGGACGCGATCGTTTAATTCGCTTGCGCCAAGACATCGCCATCGGTAAAATATCCGGTGCAGTGGGAACATATTCCAATATTGACCCGAAAATTGAGGCGTTAACCTGTCAGAAGTTAGGATTAGAACCGGATACCGCTTCCACTCAAGTTATCTCCCGCGATCGACACGCCGATTATGTGCAACAATTAGCCTTATTAGCGGCTTCGATCGAACGTTTTGCCGTGGAGATTCGCAACCTGCAAAGAACCGATGTCCTAGAAGTGGAAGAATACTTTTCCAAAGGACAAAAAGGCTCCTCCGCTATGCCCCATAAACGTAATCCCATCCGTTCAGAACGCTTAACGGGAATGGCGAGAATTATCCGTAGTCATAGCGTTTCCGCTTTAGAAAATATCGCCCTCTGGCACGAAAGAGATATTTCCCATAGTTCCGTAGAACGGGTAATGCTGCCGGATGTTTGCATTTTGACCCACTTTATGCTCAAGGAAATCACCGATTTAGTCAAAAATCTGCTGGTGTATCCCGAAAACATGAAGCGAAATATGAATGTTTACGGTGGCGTGATTTTCAGTCAAAGAGTTCTTTTAACTTTGGTGAGTAAGGGAATTAGCCGGGAATCTGCCTATAAAATCGTCCAAGAAAACGCCCATCGCGCTTGGAACACCGATAACGGCAATTTTAAAGCTTTTATCAGCCAAGATGAGCGAGTTACCGGCATTTTATCCCCCGACGAGATCGAAAGTTGCTTTGATCCCCAGCAGCACCTAAATCATCTTAATAGCATCTACCAAAGGTTAGATATTTAAGGAGCTTTCAGTGATCAGCTAACCACTAGCTTGTTGCTTTAGAAAGGTAATGACAGCGTTTTGGATTGTCGGTTGGCGATCGATCTTTTCTCAGAAAGCGATCGCTATTCGTTTCTCGATCATGGTTGCGTTTGAAGATAAAACTAAAGAATCGGCGCAAGTGAGTACGAATCGGGTAAAATAAGGGTCTGTATTCGGAGTGTTCGTTTTTATGATGAAAATCAAACTCTTGAATTTAGGTAGTATTAAAGAGGCAGAAGTGGATCTTCGGCCTCTAACCGTTATTATTGGCCCGAATAATTCTAATAAAACTTATATCGCCTACTCGATTTATGGGTTATGGATTAATCATCGTGACGGCCTTTTTTTTTCTAGTGAAATTTTAGAAAAAATAGAATTTACAAATCAAGCCGATCATTGGTCTTTAAAAATAGACCGACGTTTTTATGATGTTATATCCGAAATTGTTCAAAAGTCCGCATCTGAATTTAGCGGGATAAAACTACAATCTTTTTTCCAAGATTCTAGCGGCAAGATTTTTGAAAAAACGAAATTCAGTATCGAAATTTCCGAAGATGATATTAAAACAGCTATAGAAAAAGTTTTAGCGCATATAATTGAGTATCGCCAGTCATTAGCTTCATTTGGAATCAAGAAAATCGAGCGAAGCGACAACAATAATGAGATTTTATTTTATCCAGAAAAAGAAGCTGAAATTTATGATTATAAAAACATGGTTCTTCTTGATTTTGTTGCTGGTGTTGTAACATTTTCATTTTCTGACATACTTCCTTTACCCGCCGAAAGAAACGTTTTTATAAATACCTATAAAGTGCTGGCTAATAGAAGATATAAGCTACTTAAAGAGAATCAGAGAGAGCTATTGATACAAGGACGTATTAATCGAGATAGACAGTTAGAGTTACTAAAAGAACAGGGGGATATTCGATATCCTCAACCAGTAGAGGATTTTTTGGATTTTTTAACTGACATAGAACTAGAAAATAAGCCCGATCCCATTGCCAAAAACAAAAATGATTTTCAAAAATTAGCCGATCAAATTGAAAAGTATATTCAAAATAACAATAAAACAATCTTTAAAAAGACTAAATTCGGAGGCAGAGAAATTAAAGTTTCGGTAAAAAGAAGTTTAGAGATCGATCTTTATAATGCTTCCTCGTCTATTAAACAATTAGCCCCGCTTTTACTCTATTTACGCTATCGAGCAAAATCGGGGGATTTTCTGGTGATCGATGAGCCTGAAATGAACTTACATCCAGAATCTCAGGTAAAATTGTTAGAATCTTTAGCGATTTTAGTAAATTTAGGAGTTAGAATTTTATTGACGACTCATAGCCCCTATTTGATGGCTCATCTTAACAATATCGTTAATGGTAATCACCAAAATCCAGAACTTTTAGCCGAACAAGCTAAATTGCTTTATCTGCAAGATAGCCGAGCTTTTCTTAAAATGGAACAGGTTAGCGCCTATGAAATAAAAAATAATCAATTACTTTCTTTACACGACCCTGAATACGGTATTCGTTGGGATACTCTCAGCGATGTATCAGTTGATATTCAACAAAAGTTTTTTGCAATTTATGAAGCAGGACAACAAAACCAAGAAACCGAAGAAGAATGTTCCTCAGAAGAAGAATAAACTCGATTGGCAGAAATTTAACTTTTTAGAAAATTTGCTTATTTTCTGTACCGTACCCAATCGGATCGCTCCACCCGAAAGCGGTGTCAGCTTTCGGATTACCAAGCCAGAAAAAGATTCCGTTTGTATTTTATTTAAAACTGATCGTCAGAAGGATCCTCTCGTTAGAAATCAAAAGCAGAAAAGACCTGATTATTTATCTCTTTTTATTCAGAATGACTTACTTCTGCTGACGATTATCGAGATGAAGGGAACTAATAAAAATTCCACGAGTACAGGTATCGAACAAATTACAACTTTTAGAGATATTTTAAAACAAGAAATTGCCGATCATGTCACCAGTAAACTCAAATATAAATTACAAGCTATCCTATTAACTCCCTATAATGCCGATATTCCTCGAAAGGCGATCAAAGAGGAAGCGGAGAAAGGATTTATTATTTTACCTATCCAGTATGATTCTAAAGCGGAGCTTTATCGTTATGTTTCCAAGACTTACAAGAAAGCGGATTTAAGCAAAATAAATTATATTCACGACGAGCAACATAAAGAATCCGATTGTTTGTTAATCGAAAACTTGTTGGCTAGACAAGCATCGGACAAACGTAAACAGGATAACTATTATTCATGTAAATTCACTCCCACCAAAGATAGAAAAGGCATCTATATAGATTATCAGGTGTCGAGCGATCGAGACTTGATCACCCTATTAACCGATCCGCAGGGAAAGAAAGTTCAATTGGCTTACTGTAGTGATGATTCTCAAAGTTCAATCGATCAAATTCAGGAAGAGATTAAAAATTTAAACATATATGGAATGGTAGAGATGGTAAGTCGCCTAATCAATAGTTAGTATAAAAAATCTAAGTACAGGACAAAAAGCTTGAAAAGTAGGCGGGAGTGGGGTTTTATGAGAAATAGCACTAATCTCGAAACCCCTATGAACCAGTATAATGCGTTGAAACAAGCTCTCAAACCTCATTTGCGATGGCACGGAGCAAGACTCTCTTTCCTCGCTCTATTCTTACTGGCTCTGTTGAAAGTAAAAACCGTCAACCTCAAGGAATTAGCCCTAGGTTTTGAAGGTCGGGTATTGGTAGAGTCCCATTACAAACGATTACAACGCTTTTTTGGGGACTTCGAGATAGATTACCCTGAAATAGCTCGCATTGTAGTCCAGTGGCTCAATATCCCTCAACCCTGGGTATTGAGTATTGACCGCACCAATTGGTCATTTGGTAGTCATCACTACAACATCCTCACAGTCGGCATTGTCCATGAAGGGGTAGCTATTCCCATTCTCTGGTGGATGCTCAAGAAGAAAAAAGGCAACTCAAACAGCGATGAACGGATGCGTTTTATTGAGGAGATGCTGAAGATTTTTCCTTCTGCGGAGATTCGTTGCTTGTGTGGAGACCGTGAGTTTATTGGGCTGGCGTGGCTGAGGTATCTTTTGCTTGAACCGATGCTGGCTTTCTGTTTAAGAATTCGGGCGACAGACAAGATTGAGTACAATGGCAAGCGGTTGGCCGCCAAGGTTATTTTTGCCCATCTTGCCATTGGTGAATCTCAACGTCTGCAGGGGAGTTGTCTAATTTGGGGTTATCCCGTTTCTGTAGAGGCTCTTCGCTTACCCGATAATTCTTTGCTCATCGTCATTGGACAGCCCGATTGTCTGGGTCTGATTCAGGATTATGCCCAACGTTGGGGTATTGAAACTCTTTTTGGCATCTTTAAGACCCGTGGGTTTTGTCTAGAATCTACTCACTTTACTGACCCAAAACGTCTGCGTAAGCTTTTAGCCTTACTGACTTTAGCTTTGGTCTGGTCTCTCAAGACAGGATTGGAGATACATCATCTTAATCCAATTCCTATCAAGAAACATGGTCGCCGAGCAAAAAGCCTCTTTCGGCTAGGTTTAGACCACCTTCGTCATCTTATTCTCAATCCTTCATTACCTAACTTTTCTCTTTTTCTCCAGTCCTTACATTTTTTGTCCTGTACTTAGATAAAAAATAGGTGTAGAGAAATCTATATATAAATGGCTCCGCAATAAACTTGACAAACTTGAGGTTTTGGTGCGGTTGGCTAAGGAACCGAAGCGACCACTACTGTTGCCGAATCCGAGCGCTCCGATGTAGCCGATTTTGTCGGGTGCGTTCCCTGCTGCAACGAGGGGGAACGCACCTTACCGATTATGATATAATCGCCGCATATACTTCTCGCTTGCTACAACCGCGATGAATGTTTTCTGGAGCTATTTCCCCCTGGCATTTGTTGTTATGCTTTCTAATTGTTTCACGCCACAACAAGGGCGAACGGAATCGCCTAAAATTACCTGTGAAACAGAAAGCTATCCTTCCACAAAGCAAAAAGTTCCCACGACAATGATCCAGCTCATGTTAAGCTACCGCTAACCCATCCTACAAATAATTGTGCCTCCCTACTTACAGTTCATTCAATGTGTGATTACCCCGCAACCTCGATGAAGTTGTAGGGCGCTAATTCTGGCTGGGAGTCCGAACTTTGACGGCTCTCTTGGATTTACTGGAAAGATGTAGGTTATACTCCAAGCAGTAAAGTTGAGGTGTTCAATCATGAAAAGTCTTTTGCTAGGTGTTCAAAATTTGGAACTAAGCGATCGCACCGCCATGTATCTACTATTTAAAAATTACTTTAAAGGTGTAACTTGGGATGGGTTTCAAATTGATCTAGAGCGCAAAAACTGGGTTTTATTGTTAAGAGATGAAACTAGCAATGCCCTGAAGGGATTTTCGACTCTTATGTTCTCTCAGCAAACTTATTTAGGAGAACAGATCGGTGTGGTATACTCAGGTGATACCATCGTTGATCCAAGTGCTTGGTCGAGTACCTCGTTACCGCGTAGCTGGATTGCTGCTGTCACTTTTGTGCACCGACAATATGCTGCCAATAAGCTATACTGGCTGTTAATCTGTTCTGGGTTTCGTACTTATCGCTTTCTCCCTACTTTTTGGCAAGATTTCTATCCCCGTTATAATGTTGAAACCCCTCCTAGTATTACCAATCTAATGGCAAGTCTGGCTAAAGAATACTATGGAAATTCTTACCAAGAAGCAACTGGTATCGTCCGCTTCCAACACCCTCAAATTCTCCTGGAGGGATTAGGGGAAATACCGGTGGGAAGACAGGCTAACCCCCACGTTCAGTTTTTTCAAAAAAAAAACCCTGGCTATCAACAGGGAGATGAGTTAGTCTGTTTGACTGAGATCTGCTATGATAATCTCACGGCGGCTGGAAGGCGGATGTGGCCTTGACCTTATTATTGTAACTCCTTTTTCTCGTTAGAACTGCCTCTGTCAAGTTATATTTATGCTGTCTGATCACTCCTTCTCAAATTTTAACAATCCTGAGCAATTTATCCAAGGATGGTACTGGGCATTACCATCCAGAAAGTTAAAATTGGGCCAGGTAAAAGCTCTAACTTTGTTGGGTAGAAGTTTGGCAATTTATCGGGGAGAAAGCGGTCGGGTGATGGCGGTAGATGCCTATTGTCCCCATATGGGGGCCCATTTAGCAGAGGGGAAAGTAGAAGGTGATGGAATTCGCTGCTTTTTTCATAATTGGAAATATAATGAGCGGGGAATGTGTGTAGATATTCCTTCCCAAGAAAAACCTCTACCGGTGACTATTAAAACTTGGCAGACAGCAGAAAAATACGGAATGATTTGGGTTTGGGTGGGAGAAGATAAGCCAAGCCCTTTACCATACCTACCAGAGTTAGAAAATGTCAACTGTGATTATACATTGGGAACTCACTTTTTCAAAAATTGCCACCCTAATGTATTACTTATTAACGCAATTGATGCTCATCATTTCAATACAGTACATCACCTACCCGTAAAAATTATCTTCTCTTCTCAAGAACTGAACCCTAACGCTATTATCTTCAACAACACTACCCGAGGAGGGGAGGATTCTTGGTTAATTCGCCTGATTCGTCCTCTCTACCGCAACGAAGTTACTTATAGTATGTGTTACTGGTATGGGAGCAGCGGAACTGTGACCCTAGGGCCAGATTTTCTGCACTTTTACATTATCTTTGCCCTGCGAATGCTTGCAGGAGGAAAAACCGAAGGACAAACAATTCTGGTAACTTCCCAACGGACTGGATTATCGGGATGGATTATGAATCGCGTTTTGCTATGGTTGACCCAGCAGGTTGGTAATTACTTCGCCGGGGGAGATACCCAAGTATTTCAAACAATTCGGTTTGATTTGCGAACTCCCACCAAAGCAGATAGTTCTATCCTGCAATTCATTGAGCAGGTCAATCGCCAGCAAGCCTTAACCTGGGGAACTTGGAAGGCTGTCAGTCATCCCATGCCTCAAACGCCGGCCCCGTCTTACTCTGAACCCCCATTGATGGAAACGGAAAAAAATGAAATTCCCAGGTAAAATCGCCGGTTTTGACCTACCGCACCATAATTCCCCTGACCATTTACACCGGATACTAACAGCGGCATTGCCTCGGCAGAACAATTATGTTCTTTCTCAGAACTTAAATTATTGGGATGCTGAATTTTTCAATTTACATCGAGTCAAAGTTTTTGAACAATCTCCCGTGGATGAGCAATCTGCTATTTTGGAGCTAGTCGGCGGCGGCCTACTAGAAGAATCGTATTTTATTGAGAAGGCAGGCGTTGGCTACATGGCCAAAATGGTGTTGTTAGCAGAAACCGTTGAGGAACGAATGCTCTATGGGCTGTTTGCTGCTGATGAAGCCATCCACCTTAACCAGATAACCAATTTTTTACCGCAGCGGGAAATGACTAATACAAACGATCCGTTTCTCTGCCTACTGTCAGAAGTGGCTGAAAGCTCGGATAAAACGGTATTGCTCTTTGTGCTACAAGTGGTGTTAGAAGGTTGGGGTTTGAGCCACTATCGACGTTTGGCGAAGGAATGTCGCCATCCTGAATTAGCAGAGATTTTTTCGGGCTTTTTAGAGGCTGAATCTCGCCATCATAGCACGGGAAATGCTTTGTTTAAACAGATTTCAGTGGCTAGCTCCAGTCAGGCAACAATTATTGATATATTAGCACAATTTTTATTTATGGTTCAAATGGGACCCCAAAACGTACTGGCAGGAATTGAGCAAGTAAAAGGTCATTTAACCCGATCTCAAAAAGTCAAAATTCTCGAGGAGCTAGATACGGAAACCCATAGTGGTATTAGGTTGAAACTGATGCGATCGCTAATGAATATAAAATCAGCATATGCCATCTTTCAAGCTTTAGAAGAAAGGGGTGCTTTTCAACCTATTCCTGCCCATAAATGTGTTCTTCAATCTGCTGGTAATTAAATTAGATATGGAAAAACGTATTCAAGGCAAACTGCACATTAATTACAATCGGAATAAACAGCAAGACCATACTGCTTTAATGGATGAAGTAGCTGCCAGCTTTCGCTATGAAGATTGTCAGAATGAATATTGGAATCCAGAGGAATTTTCTTTGCTCTACGGGACTCCTTTATGGGAGCAGTCTAGTCCCCATCAGCGCGTTATTTTAAACCAACTTTATTGGGTAGCTTATTACTCACAAATCGTCTCGGCTGAAATTGCTACTATCTTTTTCAATCAGACCAGCGCGGCAGGACTTTATGCCCATGAAGATTTTCGTTTAATCTGCGATACGTTGGACTTAGAGTCATCCCAAGAACGGGCGCATATTAATGCCTTTCGTACTATTGCCAAGCAGACCGAACAATCGCTATTCGGAAAACTTATCTTCACTTACCCAATGCGCGGACCTTTTACGGAAACGATGGTCTATGCTGAAACCAATACCCTTAAAACATGGTGGAAAAAACTTCAACTGCAATATTTTGGCCTGATTTCTGCCAATAATACCTTCTTGGCCTGTCAGTATTTTACAGTGCGAGGGGTGCGGACTCTAAATGGGAAAATAGTCCAACATAAACTCAGCAATTATTATCAGAGATATTGCCCTCAAGAATCTGCTCCTATCCCTGCTCAGGTTTCCCATTGTCACTTTCTAGATGAAAGCTTCCACTTCAATAGTTCGACAATTATCTCCCACGATGTTATTAACTGCTTGACACCGCCAACTGCTTTTGAGCGATTGGTTGCCAATTTAGGACTCTGGGGATGTCAGCGGGATCATTTTCACTTTTCTGTGGCAATTAATGGAATTTTTTG
Organism: Microcystis wesenbergii NRERC-220; assembly: GCF_032027425.1. Lineage (NCBI taxonomy): Bacteria > Bacillati > Cyanobacteriota > Cyanophyceae > Chroococcales > Microcystaceae > Microcystis > Microcystis wesenbergii. The sequence goes on from NZ_JAVSJA010000001.1 coordinate 3,438,393, forward strand.
GTACGATCCTGCGTTATATGAGAAAATTTATTATCTACTGCGATCGCCTATTTTTGGCCTGGGTCAAGGGGAGGCGCAGGAAATGATGGATTGTTGTTTTACTCAAGAGTCAGAGGGTTTACACCGTAGTTTTTTAACCCATCAAGAAGCCATGGCATCCTATAAGGTATATGTGGAAAAGCTGGATTATCTTTGGCCGTGCAATCGGGAAATGTCCCTGATGGCATCTAATTGTATCTCTGGATACTTGGCAATTCAAACGCGAGAATTACAAAGGTTTAAATATCGTCTAAGATACAGTTCGCTGACAAGCGAGTGGAACAAACCACAAAGACACAAAGGACACAAAGATTAATCGCTTCTATATAAGTTAAACTGGTCGCAACGCGCTCGCTACGCGAGATCACACAAAGAACGAGAGAGCCTAAATTGGTTAGCTGTTATGACTGATTTGTGTAGAATATCTTTTCCGTCTACTGATTTTGCTGCCATTATTTTGCCATGCCATGAGAATTTATCTGAACATTTGACGGTTCATAATTCACCTGTTTTATTTGGCTGTCGGACTGGTATTTGTGGTACCTGTTTGGTGGAAGTCGTTGGCGATATCCCCCCTCCCCAACCCGAGGAACGGGAAATATTGGAGAATTTAGCTCCCCATTATCCGCAGGTGCGGTTGGCCTGTCAGCTTGAGCTTACAGGTGATATCGAGATGGTAGTCCTAAAATAGACAAGGGCGAAATGGGAATGCGCTATGGTAGCCGGGGAAAGTTGGGGGGATATCCAATACTGTTCAGTTAGTGTCACAAACTTAACACGAGGAAGGGTGTGGAGAGGGGATGGAATTAGCAAGGCTTTTGGTTTCCCCCGTCCCCTCTCGGCCACTTCACCATTTCTCTTATCTGAACAGTGTTGGGGGGGAGATCTTGTTTCGGGTAGGTAAATTGTGGGATGATAGGTTAATTGGAAAATTTGACAGGGGGCTGGGCCAGGACGGGCGGAATGTAGCCGCAAATCTTTATTAAGGGTCGGTTTTGAGAGTCTGCTATGCAATTTCAGGATTTCTGGTATATTGTATCCCTCAGCAAACATTTAAAGGCTAACCAAGTATTAGCACGCACTGTTTTAGGAGAATGGCTGGCGATATTTCGTGGCAGTAATGGAGAACCAGTAGCGTTGCAGGATCGCTGTTTACATCGTAACAGTCGTTTGTCAGAGGGTAAAGTCAATCGTGGTATCTTGCAATGTCCCTACCACGGTTGGCTCTATGACGGGAATGGCCATGTTATTGCTGTCCCTGCTCAAGGACCGAGCTTTAAATCTCCTCCTGGTTGTCGAGGGAAATGTTATGCCGTCAAGGAACGAGATGGTTATGTCTATGTCCGGTTGGCTGCAACCCCAAGGGTTGACTTTGAACCTTTTCCTATGCCTCACTACGGACAGCCTGGCTGGGAAACAGTACGGGTAATTAATCGTTTTGCTAACGATGTTACCAACTGCGCCGAGAACTTTATTGATATTCCCCATACCGCTTTTGTTCATCAGGGTATTTTTCGCTCCTCCCGACAAAAAAAGTTAGGGATGACTGTTAAACGCTGTGACGGTGCTGTTTTAGTGGAGTATCACCACGAAAGTAGTAATTTGGGATGGTACAGATATTTTCTTAATTTTAAAGGCACAGGGATTAAACATAGCGATCTCTTTTTTATGCCTAATATTACCTGCGTGGAATATCAAATGGGAGGTAATCGCCATTTATTTATTACCAGTCAATCTATCCCCGAAACCCATAATTCAACTTTGGTTTACACGGATATTACCTATAATTATGGCATCTGGAATAAATTAGCACTTCCCTTTGTGGGCTGGACTGCTCAACATATCATTCGCCAAGATGTGAAAATTTTAGGGGTTCAAGGAGAAGCTATCGCTAAATATGGCACAGAATTTTTCCCTACTCCTGCGGATACAATTCACCTTTTCGTAGAGTCAATTAGAGGGGCAATTGGTCGGGGGGAAGACCCGCGATTATTGCCCAATCAGACCGTTGAAGTTAACTTTTGGGTTTAAGGTCAATGCTAGAAAAAAATTACTTACAAGTGATAACTTTGAGCAGCTTTATTATTTTAATTGCTTGGACGATTAGCCATAAGTCCTCCCGCGGTCATCTCCGAACTAAAACTTGTCAAGATTGGCTACTAGATGGCAGCGGATTAGCAATTCAAGGAATTTTTATGCCCTTACTACAAGCTCTGTTGTTTTCTGAGCTTTGCCAGCATTTGACAACTGATTATCAAGGCTGTCTTAAACTATCACTAATTCCCTCCTTTATCCTTAGCTTTGTTATGGTTGATTATTTATACTACTGGAATCATCGTCTGTTACACCTTAAATTATTTTGGCCAGTTCATCAAGTCCATCATACCGTTAATCAAATGGATGTGTTCGGAACTTCTAGAAACACCATCTGGACAAGTTTGTTAATTATTTATTTATGGATAAACCCATTATTTTTATATTTATTAGCTAAACCCACAGGCTATTTATTAGGAGTTAGTTTGACATCTGCCCTAGATTTATGGCGGCATAGCCGCTTGCTAATCGCCCCTAATAGCTGCTGGGCTAAAGTTCTCTCCCCTTGGTTAATCTTACCAGAGGATCATGCTTGGCATCATGGTAGGGAAACGAGGGACTATAACTATGGGGCTAACCTGAAAATTTGGGATAAGTTCCATGGAACCTATTATCAATGTCAAGAATCCCCTTCTGCCCTAGGGATTACTACTTCACTAAACTTAATGCAAAAACTTTTTTTCCCATTCCTATGACTATTTTCGGTAGAGTCATTTCATTCTTTCCTGCCTTTATTTTGTTGCTGACTGGAGCAGCAATATTTTACTTTCTGGCTTCACCTAGTATTTTTAGCCTCCTAGCTGTGTTGCTGTCTATCTATGGGTTCCCGCCGTTGGTTTATCGCTTACATGAATATTTTTATCCTGTACGAGAGGGCATTAGTTATCTACAGATGAAAGAATATAGTCCTTGGTGGGGTAGCCATCAAATCCAGGTGATTTATATTGCTATTCCAGTGTTAGAAACACTATTAAGGTTGATTCCGGGGCTGTTTTCATGGTGGTTGCGATTATGGGGGGCAAAAGTGGGGAAAGATGTTTACTGGACCCCAGCCCTAGAAATTAGTGATCGCGGTTTTTTAGAAATTGGCGACCGGGTGGTTATCGGTCATCGTGTCGGAATTTATTCTCATATCATCAAGCCTCGCAAAGCTGATTTAATGTTATATGTCAAAAAAGTCAAAATTGGTAATAATGTCTTCATTGGGGCTGGCTCCCATCTAGCTCCTGGAGTAGTTCTTAATGATGGTAAATTCTTAACTTTAGCCACTGACCTCTATCCCAATCAAAAGATATAATAATGCGTCCAATTATTCAGCTATTTGGAAAAATACTTGCCCCCAATGCCCAGCGGTTTCAGCAAGCATTGAAACGTCCAGATTTAACCCAGAGATGGGTACAGAAAGAAATCGTTGCTCGTCTCATTAATAGTGCCTACGGTCGAGCATTGGGAATTAATTCAATAAAAGATTGGTGGCGAGTTCCCCTAGTAGATTATGAAGATATTATCCCTTGGTTAAAGCCAACAGTTCAACATCATAAATATCAACAAATTTCCCTGACTCCTGAACCCATTCTATTTTTTGAGAAAACCTCTGGTAGTAGCGGGGCGATGAAATTGATTCCTTATACTCAATCTTTGCGCCGCTCATTTAACCAGATGTTCTGTGTCTGGGCCTATGATTTAATCGTGAACGGACCTGACTTTTCTACAGGAAAGATTTACGCTTGTATTTCACCAAGATTAAATGAAGCTGATAGTCAAAACTTACAGAATGATTTAGATTACTTAGATGGCTGGTTGCGCTTTTTTTTGCGTCCCTGGTTATTGCTGCCCGAACAACTTAATAACTTGAATAATATCCCAGCTTTTAAGCATCAATTAGCCCTAGCTTTACTCAAGGCTGAGGCATTGGAGATAATTTCCATTTGGAGTCCCACCTTTCTCCAAATCCTTTTAAAATATATTCAGGAGAATCAGCAGTTATTGCAAGCAGAATTACAGCAGCGAATTTCACTTAATCGACTAAAACTACTCAGCGAAAGTCCTATTCCTTGGCAACAAATATGGCCAAGCTTGAAACTAATTTCTTGCTGGGATAGTGCTAATGCAGCAGTTCAAGCTCAAGGGTTGCGCTCGCAGTTTCCGGGGGTATTAGTTCAAGGAAAGGGGTTATTAGCCACAGAAGCACCGATGACCATCCCTTTGATTAAAGCTAGGGGATATGTACCAGTTCTGGATGAAGTGTTTTTCGAGTTCGAGGATAACCAGGGTGTTCTCTTAAGTTTAACCGAACTTACCATTGGTCAAGAATACAGACTCATTTTGTCCCAAAAGGGGGGATTATATCGTTATCGCATAGGCGATTGCGTCCGCGTCACCCACTACTATCAAAACACTCCCTGTTTAGAATTTCTGGGAAGATATCAAAGCCTGAGCGATTTAGTCGGGGAAAAATTGTCAGAAACCTTTGTCAATAATGCTCTGACTAGGTTGAACTTACCATCAACCAATTTTAAAAGCTTGGTGCCGGTGGCCGCCCCCCCCCATTATCTTCTCTTGCTAGATAGGGCTGAAGAAACCCCAGCCATGATTGCTCAAAAGCTAGATAGTATCTTATCAGAGTCTTATCATTACCGGAGGGCGCGGGGGCTTGGTCAGCTTGAACCGCCAGAAGTTTTCATCTCCCCTCAAATCCCTGAACTATTGGTTTCCTATCACATCCGCACTGGAAGTATTTGGGGGGGTATCAAGCATCCAATGCTGGCCACATCACCCCTTAGCACCCAACTTTTACGAGAGATCAGAAAAATGTATAATCCTGAGTAGCAGAAAAAATTTTCGTTAAGTGCCATCCAATTTAAATGTTTTTAATATAATGAAACAAAAATTTACCAACATCTACAAATTGGCTCAACTACTTAGTATTGTTCTGTTAGCCATAGTAATTGGGAATTTCCCCTCCTCTGCTCTAGCAGATGTCGGCCAGGGGGACATCGACGCAATTATTCGCACCCGAGAAATTGCCTTAGAAGCCCTAAACACTCGTAATTTTACCAAAATTGACCCCTATCTGCACCCCCAGTTCATCATCACAACAGTTGATAACCAAGTTTTTCACACCACCTCTGAGTTTGAAAAGTATTGGAATCAACAGTTTTCCAGTACGATTGAAAATATAAAAATGCAACTACAAGGGGAGACCATCAGAACCTTTCTCTCCCCAGAAATAGATGTGGCGGCGGGGGGAGCAATAACCACTTTCTCTTTCAAGGATGGTAAGTCGGCTAATATGACTTTGCGCTGGACAGCGGTATTACAAAAATTAGAGGACAAATGGATGATTCAATCATTGCATTTCTCCTCTAATCTGCTGGATAATCCAGTATTGAATGCTGCTCGACAATTAAATAAAACCCTAGGGGTTGCAGCGGGGTTAGGCGGCTTTTTACTGGGGGCAGCTACCATGGTAATATTAAATCGTAGAACTAAGCGTCGAGCTACAATAGTATAGCAATTCAAATGAAAATTAATACTGTTCATCCCAGTACCAATATTAGCTTTAACCGCTATCTTCGTCTGAAAGCTATCCTAGTAGTTCTAATAGTTTGGAGCGGAGTGAGTCTGGTACACTGGTGGCCAGTAACTCAGGGGTTTATGTTGGTTTTAATAACTATATTGACCATACAAACTCTAAGAATGTTAATAGCAAAACCAGTTAATTTTGTGGTTGAAAGTAATAATTATCTTCCCCTAGTCTCCATTTTAGTTCCTGCCAAAAATGAAAGTGCAGTCCTGACTAATTTGGTGGAAAGCTTAGGGGAATTAGATTATCCAAGTCATTGTTTAGATTTTTGGATTATTGACGATGGTAGTACTGATGAAACACCGCAAATCTTAAAGGAAATGCTAACTAAATTGCCATCTTTACAAGTTTATCGGCGAGAAGCTAAAGGTGGTAAATCAGGGGCTTTAAATGCAGTATTGCCCTACACGCGAGGAGAGATTATTCTCGTTTGTGATGCTGATGCTCAGTTACCGGCTGACTTGCTGCGGCAAACAGTACCTCTGTTCCAAAAAAAAGGGATTGGTGCAGTACAAGTACGAAAGGAAATTGCTAATACTAATACTAATTTCTTAACCCGTTGTCAGCAAATGGAAATGTGCTGTGATAGTTTTCTTCAGACCCATCGCCTTGCTATTGGCGGAATGTGTGAACTGCGCGGCAATGGGATGCTAGTTAAGCGGGATTTCTTAGAAAAGTGTCAAGGCTGGAATGAAAACACAGTCACCGATGATTTAGATCTTTGTTTTAAACTTTATCTAGTAGGTGCTGAGATTGAGTTTGTGATAGTTACATCTATTCGGGAAGAAGGAGTAACTACCGCGCAATCCCTCTGGCTTCAACGTTGTCGTTGGGCGGAGGGCGGGTATCAGCGTTACCTAGATTATTTTCCACAAATTTTTACTTTAGGTTGGGCTAAAGAAATTGATTTAATTTTATTTTTTTTGTTACAGTTTCTACTTCCCCTTGGACTTATAGCCGATTTATTTTGGACAATATTTTATGACCAATACCCAGTTTTGTTGCCACTTCAAGTATTACTAAGTATTATTTTAACAATTGCTTTTATGGTCGGACTTTATCAATTTCAGGGTTTACGAGGATGGTCTTTAGTTTGGGGAACTATGCAAGGTTCTATCTACATGATACATTGGATTCCTGTCATGATTGTAACCACCTTGAAAATGTGTCTGCAAAAGCAGCACTCGCCTTGGATTAAAACCGAGCATCGGGGTTTAAATACTTACGGATCATAAATTATGTTAGATCTACTAATTAAAAATGGATTAATTTTTGATGGCTTATCTTCTCCTGCCATGGTCGGAGATATTGGCATTCAAGAAGGTAAGATTGTCGCCATTGCTCCTGGCTTAAATATCCCTGCACTTGAAGTAGTAGATGCCACTGGGTTGTGGGTAACACCGGGATTTATTGATATTCATACCCACTACGATTTAGAATTAGAAATTGCGCCGGGATTGAGTGAATCAGTCCGCCATGGAGTGACCAGCGTAGTCATTGGTAACTGTAGCCTATCCATTGCTATCGGTGAACCGCAAATGTTAGCAGATATTTTTCAAAGAGTAGAAACAATCTCCCATCAGTTAATTGCAAAATGGCTACAAAAGTCGATTGATTGGCAAACACCGACGGAATATTTACAGCATTTACAAAAGTTATCTCTTGGGGCCAATGTCGCTCCCATGTTTGGACACAGCGCTCTACGCGCCCATGTAATGGGATTGGAACGGAGCTTAACTGCTCAACCAACTAAAATTGAACTAAAAATTATGCAGCAGATAGCCACAGATGCTTTAGAAGCAGGTTTTCTGGGCATTTCCATTGATATGTTTCCTTGGCATCGTATGACTGGAAAGTGGCGAGGTTATACCATTCCTTCTCAACACGCAAAATTTCAAGAATATGCCATGTTAGCTGCTCTATGCAGGCAAAAAGATCGCGTTTTTCAAGTTACCCCTAACCTACAACGGCTCTCTTCTTTCCTTGACATTCTGCGGCTGGGTTCAGGAATTGGCAAAAAACAACTGCGTTTAACAATTCTCTCGGCTTTAGATGCTGTCCACCAGCGCCAACTCTGGCGCATATTTGCTCCACTGCTTTTTATTTGGAATCGGTTATTAGGTGGAAATGTCCGTTTTCAAACGTTAACACAACCGTTTACCATTTTTTCCGATGGACCGGTTACTCCCTTATTTGAAGAATTCCCTACCGGCGCAGAACTCAATAGTTGTCAGTCAAGAAAAGAGCGAGAAGAACTATGGCAATCTCAAGGTTTCCGACACAAATTTTGCCAAGAATGGACCAGTAATTGGCGTAAATCCTTCCATCGCCGTTTAGATCTGATAGAAGTTATCCGTTGTCCAGAAATAAGTTGGTATGGTCTGAGTTTTGCCGAAATTGCTCGTCAAAAACAACAACAACCAGTAGATTTATTTATCGACGCACTCCAACAATATGACACAGATTTACGCTGGGTGGCTACAGGTGCAAATGATCGCCCCATCCCGCGTTTAGCCCTGATGCGGCATCCCTATATCTTAGCCGGTTTTACTGACGCTGGAGCCCATGTCCGCAATCTAGGCTATTATGATGGCGCTCTGTCTTTGCTCAAACAAGCAGTAGCCACTAAGTTCCTTTCCCCTGAAGCTGCTATTAGCCGCGTTACGGGAGAACCAGCACAATGGTTTCGCCTGGATACAGGTATCCTCAAAGTCGGCGCCAAAGCTGATATAGTGTTACTTGAACCCCATTCTCTCCATCAGCATATCAGTCCTCAAGTGGAAATATCAGATCCAATCTTGGACGGTGAATTGCGTATGGTCAAGCGCGGCTCGCAGGAGATTGTGCAAGCGGTTTATATTAATGGAGTTCCGGTTGTTAGTGGAGGTAAGGTGAAGGATATCTTGGGAAAAACCAAGTTGGGAACAGTTTTATTTCCTCGCTGAACCTGATACATATATAGCGATCCTATTTAGGTTGTAAACTTACCGGTAGCCACAGCTGGTCGGCAGGAGAATTGTTTCTATTTCATTGAGAATTGCCAGACAAGAGAAAATAATTAAATCGTGCTTGATGTGAGGAGAAACCGCTAGAGCTTATGAGTAAACTAAATTATGGAAATAATCCAAAATTAATCAATCGAATTAATAACCAAATTTTGGCGCATCCGTTTACAGATTATTGGGATATTTTTGTGATCAAACATCAACAGCCAATTAATATTACTTTACACATTCTAGGAATATTCTTTTTCTATAGTTTGATATTTTCTGTTTGGCGATCGCAAAATTTTTGGCTGCTGTTGGGTTTACCTCTAACTCAGGTGCTGGGATTAACCGGACATCTTTTATTTGAGCGCAGCCATATTGATTTACAAGATGCAGTATTTTCCTGGCGAGCTTCTTATTGTTTAGGTAAAATGTTATTGAGAGTTTTGATGGGTAAATATCGAGATGATATTCAAGAGAGAAAAGCAATCTTACAAAATTATCAATCTACTACTTGACTGGAATAGATACCTATGCAAATTTTTAATAATTGGGATGTAATAGCTAAGGGCTGGTATATAGCTTGCTCTAGTCAAGAAATACCTAAAAAGAAAGCAAAATCTCTAGAATTGTGCGGACAAAGAATTGTTATTTTCCGCGGGGAGGACGGGCAAGTGCGGGCTTTAGATGCTTACTGTCCTCATCTAGGAACCGATTTGGGAATTGGAGAGGTTAAAGGCAATTTTCTTCGTTGTGCTTTCCATCATTGGACTTTTGATGAAAGTGGTCTTTGTCAACACATTCCCTGTCAATCAGAAATTCCTGCTCAAGCTAGAGTACAAGCTTATGCAACGGAGGAAAAATATGGATTTATCTGGATTTATCCTGATGCTGAAGCACCAGAAGAAGTACCTAACTTTGATGAACTAAAAGACAAAGAAATTCTCACACAAACTGATCGCTCTTTTACTAGAACTTGCCATCATCATATCTGTATGATGAATGGGATTGATATTCAACATTTAAAAACCATACATCATTTAGATATCAAAATGGAACTATCACTAAATTTCCCCAGTGAAATCGGTACACAAATTGACTTTACCATCAGGAGACAATTTCCACAAACTACTTGGAGAGAAAGGTTAGGTCAAAGATTTCTGGGTGCTACATATCAGTATTCTATGCGATATGCTTATGGCTGTATTGGTTTATTAAAAATGATGGAAAACGTGCAGCTTTTCCCCCCCCTATATATGCTCTATGCTTATACCCCCATAGCACCTGCCAAGACAAGAATTCAGCCGATTTATATAACAGAAAAACGCCCCGGTATTAGGGGGTATCTTCTTAGTACCCTGTTACTGCTCTGGACTCGATTAGCTTATTATATGCTCAGGGATGAAGACGGCAAAATTTACGATAATATTCAATTTAAGCCAAAATTGCTCCTGAGCATGGATCAACCATTAGCTCAATATATAGAGTACGTCAACCAGTTAGAACCGTCTCGATGGTCAACGGAGGCAGTGGCCATGTAACAAGTTACACCGTCAAGGATGAAAGCGGTAGCCTCCCCGCCCCGCTGCTTCCCACACTTCCCACTTCCTACTTCCCACTTTCAAGGTAGGAGGAGGAGGTTGGGAAGAGGCTCTCCGTCAACTCTTGAGGAGTCGTGCGTTTCATTTTTGAGTTGGCGCAATAATTCCCCTTTCGCGTTCCTTTCCAGTTTCCACGCTTCGTTTACCTGACAGAATTGAGAGTAATTTTGAGCAAGCGATGATACTACAGCCTTTCCTTTCTTCCGCTTGGAGTCCTAATCTTCCCCTGTTAGCCTCGGCAGCTACAGCCGAAACTGCTGATAGTGCCTTAGTTTTAGCCTGCGTGCTGCTGAGTTTGACCGTTATTTATTTCGCCTGTAAACTGGGGGGGGAAATCTGCGTCCGATTCAACTTGCCTCCCGTGTTAGGAGAATTAGTCGGTGGCGTGATTATCGGGGTTTCTGTCCTAAAATTACTGGTTTTTCCAGAAGGTGGGGCGGGATTCGAGGATTCTTTGCTAATTCACTTCCTAGAATCCACTTCCCCCCTCATCCCGGAGCAATCTCCCGCCGTTTTTAGTGCTGCCAGTGAGGTGATTTCCGTCCTCTCGGAATTGGGGGTAATTATCCTCCTGTTCGAGATCGGTTTAGAATCAGACTTGCAGGAATTAATTCGCGTCGGTCCACAGGCAGCTGCCGTCGCAGTGGTGGGGGTTGCGGTTCCCTTTTTGGTGGGTACTTTGGGTTTAATCTATATCTTTCATCTGGCCACCATTCCCGCTATTTTTGCCGGGGCAGCTTTAACCGCTACCAGTATCGGCATTACCGCCAAGGTTTTAGCAGAAATAGGGCAGTTATCGGCGAAAGAAGGTCAAATTATCATCGGGGCAGCGGTTCTCGATGATATTCTCGGTATTATCGTTCTCGCCGTCGTTGCTTCTTTGGTGAAGACCGGAGAAGTGCAGATTAGCAAAGTAATTTATCTAGCTATTAGTTCTAGCGCCTTTGTGATCGGGGCGATCCTGATCGGTCGTTTTTTAAGCCCCTTTTACGTTCAATTAGTTAATAGCATGAAAACTAGGGGACAATTGCTCTTAGTTTCCCTGATTTTCGCCTTTATTCTTGCCTATATTGCCCAAGTTATCCAATTAGAAGCGATTCTCGGTTCCTTTGCCGCGGGCCTAGTCCTAGGGGAAACGGAAAAGCGATCGGAATTGGCAGAACAAGTGTTCCCGATCGCCGATTTATTTGTACCGATATTTTTCGTCTGTGTGGGGGCAAAAACCGATTTAAGTGTCCTTAATCCCGCTATTCCCACTAATCGAGAAGGATTAGTCTTAGCGGCTTTCTTAATTGTCGTCGCTATTTTGGGTAAAGTGGTGACGGGGTTAGCCGTTTTCAGCAAGGAAAAACTCAATCGCTTGGCGATCGGAGTTGGCATGATTCCCCGGGGTGAAGTGGGTTTAGTCTTTGCTGGAGTCGGGGCTGCTAGTGGCGCTTTATCCCCCGCTACCGATGCGGCCATTATTATGATGGTGATCTTGACTACCTTTATCGCTCCGCCCCTGTTAAGGTTAGTATTTAAAGAACCTACCGCCAGTCCTCAATCAGTGAGCAGTGATCGGTGAGCAGTTACCAGTGGTAGTGTTAAGTGAGCAGTATTAAGTGGTACTAACAGCGCTGTCTTTTCATTGATAACTGATAACTGATGACTGATAACTGATAACTGATCAGAAACATAGCAGACCATACCAACGTCCCATAAGCTTGTTTTTATTGATAGTCATTCTCAGAGCATTAACGGAGCTATGGATGGCAAAAAATCGACAAAATCGTCCATTTTTACCGAAAAAAGGTAATTGATAACCGAGCAACGGGAGCATCGATCGTGAGATTTCATTGGTTATTCCTAAGCGCATTAACTTGGTTGCTGGTGGCGGCCCCTGCTTGGGCGGGCAAGCTCGTCTTTTGGCGATTCGACACCAATGAGAATCGTCTGGTGTTCACCACCGACAATCGAGTGCAACCGCGAGCGCAAATGATCACTAACCCCACCAGGATCGTGATCGATCTGCCCGGGATCAAGTTAGGGCAACCCAATATTAACCGGCCCATTGGCAATATCGTCAGAAGTGTCCGTATCGGTCAATTTGATGCGGAAACTACCCGTTTAGTGATTGAATTGGCCCCAGGCTACACCTTTGATCCTCAACAGGTAAGAATTCGCGGAATTTCGCCCACCCAATGGACAGTGGAACTGCCAGAACCCCAACCGATTACTGAGCAAACAGAACCACCCGTTACCCCTGACCCCACACCTCCCCCCGATCGCGGTTCCACCCGTCCCACTCCCCCACCTCCAGTTAGCCAGACGGACAACAACGATGATTTTCAGGTCACTCGCAATGGTCTTTTTGTCCGTTTAGAGCAAAATGGTGATGAGCGATCGATCCGCAGTCAACGCAGCCGCGACGGCAAAAAAATCGAATTTGAATTACCCGGGGCCACTTTACCGAGCAGTCTCACCGGTCAAACTATCCCAGTTAACCGTTACGGTGTCGGCGATATTCAATTCAGTCAGACTGCCAATCAACGGGCTAAGATTTCCCTAAGCGTTAATAAAGATAGTCCCGATTGGCAAGCTCTCTATAGTCGTTTTGGTGGCTTGGTTTTACTGCCTAGGGGTGGTCTGGGTGCCGTGGATAATATCTCCTCTCCTCCCCCCACTAGCGCCACTAATCCCAATCCTCGCCCCAACAATCCCCCCCCGAAAACTGCCAATAATCCCCCTTCTAGCAATCGTTTGGCCACGATCTCCTCGATCGATCTGACGGGCAATAACGATCGCCTCTTAATTCGTGCGGATTTACCCCTGAAAGCTAACGGCAGTGTTAACCAGGATGGTGTCTATGAACTACGCATCGAAAATGCTAAGTTAGCCGAGTCTTTTCGTGGTCCGCGCTTCGGTCGCCATAGTCCCATCTATCAATTGCGGGTACGTCAGGAAAGTGCCAATAGGGTGCTGATTTTGGTACAGACCGCGGCAGGATTTCAATTAGGTCAACTGAATCAATCGGACGGTCAAACCCTAGCCCTAGAATTGCTTTCCTCCCGCAATTCTAGCCCCGTTTCCCAAGTTCCTGACTTCACCACTATCCCTGTTCCCTTACCCCCCAATACGGGCCAATTTAACCCACCGCCGCGGCCCTCTAACCCCACTCCTAATCCCCCCCGACAAGGCAATAGCCGCTTTCTGGTGGTGATCGATCCGGGCCATGGTGGTAAGGATCCGGGGGCGATCGGAATTGGTGGCCTTCAGGAAAAAAACGTGATTCTGCCCATTTCCCTAGAAGTTACCCGCATTCTGCAACAACAGGGCATCGATGTGCGTCTAACTAGAGATAGCGATTTCTTTGTCACCCTGCAAGGGCGCACGGATCTGGCTAACCGGATCGATGCCGATCTATTTGTCAGTATCCACGCTAACTCTATGGGGAAAGCACGACCGGATGTCAATGGCCTAGAGGTGTATTACTTCGGTGATCGCCGTTTATCGGATACCATCCATCGCAATATTGTCCGCACTGTCGATATGCGCGATCGGGGGGTGCGTCGGGCCCGTTTCTATGTGCTGAGAACCTCGAAAATGCCCTCCACCCTCGTGGAAGTGGGTTTCGTTACCGGCGCTGAGGATGCGGCTAAATTAGCCAATGCCAACTTTCAACGACAAATGGCGGCGGCGATCGCAAGGGGGATTATTGAATATATTCAACGAAATCTCCGTTAATGATTAAATGATTGGAGCATTAGTTTACCAATCAAAAAATCCGTGTTTTAATATCATCAAATAAAGCTACTTTAGATCAGCGTTTTCCTCGATATCTATGAGAGAATCACAATTTAGTCCGATTGGTGTGTTTGATAGTGGTGTGGGTGGACTGACCGTTTTAAGGGAGTTGTATCGACAACTGCCCCAAGAATCGATTCTCTATTTCGCTGATACCGCTAGACTTCCCTACGGAACCCGTTCTAAAGGGGAAATTATCGAATTTGTCCGGGAAATTCTCACTTGGATGAGCGAGCGCCAGGTGAAAATGGTGATTATGGCCTGTAATACCAGTTCCGCCTTGGCTTTAGAAGAAGTACGGGCCGAATTTAAAGATTTACCAATTTTAGGGGTAATTTTACCCGGGGCCAAAACTGCCGTGCAAAAAGGAAAGCGCATTGGGGTGATTTCTACCCCCGCTACGGCTAAAAGTAATGCCTATAAACAGGCGATTCAAGAAATCGATCCTACTGCCCAAGTTTGGCAAATTCCCTGTCCTGAATTTGTCCCTTTGATCGAGGCTAACCGCATTTTTGACCCCTACACCACACAAGTGGCTAGAGAATATCTTCAGCCTTTACTGGCAGAAAATATTGATACTCTGGTCTATGGTTGTACCCATTATCGCCATCTTTCCCCGGTTTTACGTCGTCTTTTACCTAGTTCCGTGCGGTTGGTAGATCCCGCCGCTGCCGTTGTTCGATCGGCGGAAAAAGAGCTAGAATTATTAGGTCTAAAAAATCCCGAAACACCCCTACCTACTAACTTCGCAGTTAGCGGTGATCCTAACACTTTTGCTCGTTTATCTCGTCAATGGCTAGGTTTTTCTCCTACGGTAGAAAAGGTTTATTTGCCCGTCCCCGTTTTATAGCCGTCGGCCTTTTTCAGTGTGCAGTTATTAGTGTGCAGTTATCAGTGTGCAGTTATCAGTGAAAAGACAGTAGGAAACTGCTATTTACAGCCTTTCTCGTCAAGGTGAAGCACAGACACTAATAGTTGCTAATCAACTATTTCAGCGGCAAGAACGAACCTCATGTATCTGAGAAACGCTGTAATACTGCTCACTTAAAACTCAAATCTGATCAACTGATAACTGATAACTGATCACTGATAACTGATTAGGAGTTGATTTTAGCTTTTTTGGCGATCGCTAGTAAGAGGTAGATCATCAGTAAATACACCATTGGTAACACTAAGGTCATGGTAGGCATTGTTTGATTAGGGAGGAGAGAAGATAGTTAAAATTAGGTAGGCTCGATCTTTCCCCATTGATCATTGAATGACTAGCGACGAGAAAACTAGCTAAATCTGCAAACAGATCGAGCTTATCCGTCAGTCACTCTGCCAAAGGACTGCGATCGAGTTGGACAGGTAATCGTCTTCAACTCCATTCTTCCCACTAGAAACTGACGAGAAAAAATTCCTCATCTTAACAATTCCTAGGTGAGAACTGGGGGTTAATTTCTGGCAACTGCCACTATCAACTTAACATAAGTTGTCAAGGACTGGGAAAAAATTTTTTTAAGCTCGATCGAAAGGAGAATAATCAAGATTTGGCGACGAAGAAGATTGTCGTCGTAATCAATCATGATTTGAGAATAATTTGAGCAGCGAAGCTAGGATATTTGTCATAATCTCAAGCATAAAAAGGCAATTTTTAAATTTATTTGAGTTAAATATTAGATATAGCAAAGAGCGGGATAGTTAGGACATAATAGAGAAAAAGAAATGAGGAGAAGCTTTCATGGCAGCACCCTATAGTGATGATTTAAGACAGAAAGCAGTGAGTGCCGTAGAGCGAGGGGAGAAAAAAAGCCATGTCTGTCGCACCCTCAATATTAGTCGTAATACATTAGACCTATGGCTGAAACGGAAGAAACAAACTGGGACGGTGGCCGCTAAAACTAACTATCGTCGAGGGCCGAAGCCCCAAATTGACGATTTAGAAGCCTTTCAAAAGTTGGCCGAACAATATGGGCATTTGACCCAAGAAAAAATGGCGCAAAAATGGGCTAACCCAGTCAGTAGGATGAGAATTGGTCAAGCGCTCAAAAGAATTGGATTTACTAGAAAAAAAAACTTATGGCTACAGAGAAAGAGATGAAGAAGCCCGAAAAGAGTTTCTCCAAAAAATCAGAGGTTATGCCCCGGAAAGATTTGTCTATATTGATGAA
This sequence comes from Microcystis wesenbergii NRERC-220, assembly GCF_032027425.1. Classification (NCBI taxonomy): domain Bacteria; kingdom Bacillati; phylum Cyanobacteriota; class Cyanophyceae; order Chroococcales; family Microcystaceae; genus Microcystis; species Microcystis wesenbergii. The sequence goes on from NZ_JAVSJA010000001.1 coordinate 3,454,639, forward strand.
GCTGGAATAGATAACACCATCGATTATCCTTATGGATATTGTCACAAATCAGAAAGATTTGAGGCTTTAAAGTTAGGTCACTGTAGCGAACGAGTTAGTGTGATCAGCGGTTGGTGGCGTGGTTCCACGATCGCGCCAATGGTGTTTGAGGGGTACTGTAATACAGAGTTGGTGTGTGAGTGGATAGAACAATTGCTATTACCCGAACTACTACCCGGTCAAATTATCATCATTGATAACGCCAGTTTTCATCCCAAAGAGAGAATCAAAAAATTGTTAGCTAAAGCGGGATGTGAAGTGCTATTTTTACCCGCCTATTCTCCAGACCTCAACAAAATTGAAAAGTTCTGGGCTAGATTGAAAAACTATGTTAGTCAGATTATCAATGATAGTGAAAACCTTGTGGATGCTGTGAGTAAAGCCTTCAGGCATCTGTCCTAACTAACTCGTTCTATGCCATAGTACTAAATCCGTTTTCAATAGCGTGATTAACTCCCGATCAAACTTTAAAAACCGACTCCATGCTCCCCTCTCCTCTATCTCTTTTAAACAGGATTTAGTATATTGGGTAACAGTCGTCAACCCAACCTATAAGATTAGCTTACTGCTACTCAGTACCTTCGGCATGGCACTAATAATTTTTGATCATTAATTCTCTCCCCGCCGCTGCCTGTCCTTGTTTATAATTATTCATGCCATACTGAAGATTCCACTCGATAATATGGGCAAAATCAAAGAGTTTTCGTATCTCTGGACAATCATCGTAGGTAATTAACCATTTAGCCTGACATTGACGCATATTATCGGCAAAACGTTGATGATCGAAGCTGGTATGTAAATTACCTCTTACACCGTACAAACGGGATTTTGTGGCACTATAGTAGGGGGGATCGAGAAAGATAAAAACTTCTTTTCCCTCAGCAAATAATAATTCTTCGTAGTCTTGGTTAGTAATTTTTACCGATGCTAATAACGGGGCAATTTGGGTTAATCTGGCAATTGATGAATCAGTAAATCTACTGGTAAAAGCTGCTTGAGAATAACCTCCCGAATCCACTGTTCCCGAAAAAGTAATCCGATTTAAGATAAAAAAACGCACCGCTTTCTCAAAGTCGGTTAACTTTAAATCTTCCCTTGTCAAATCTTGAAATAATTCTCGTCCTCTATCATATTTCTGTTTAATTTCTGTTATCTTTGCTACCAATAAATCAATATTTTCTTGAGCGCATTGCCAGAAACAATATAAATCATAATTTAAGTCATTAATCCAATAGGTTTTTATCTGTTGTCCAAAGAGTTGCTTAACAGCAAAAAACACAGAACCACCACCAAAAAAAGGTTCTCGATATTCCCTAATATTGACAGGAATTTGCGGCAGAATTTGCTTAATCGCCCGGGATTTCCCCCCCGGATAGCGCAAGGGACTTTTAATTTTTGACATTTTATACTAAATCCGTTTATTATTGAATTTCGTCTAACGACCAAGTTAGTCCTCGTGCTTCTCCCCAGACTTCTACTTACTTTGTCTAGCTTGACCAACTTTTAGCCATGCAAAGATTTGTTGTGGAGTCAGTGTCAACTGAACCCCTGCAATTACCTTAAGCTGGTGATCCCCTCTGCAAACTTCCGGCTCTTGTTGGGGAGTAAACATTAAAACAGAATAATCATCTGGATCAAGCATCCATCCTAATTTACTGCCATGTTTTAAACAATGTAGAATGTTGTCAATTACACGGTTTACCTTTTGATCTGGTGAAAGAATTTCGATAGTCAAATCAGGTGCTTCGGTAAAGTCGTCCTCCGGTTCACCTGCTTGATTCAGGTTAATTCGATTCCATGCAATTACTGCCACATCAGGAACGATCGAACGCCCGCCGAAGGTACATCGCAACTCAGGTAAAGCTGTATAATCAACAGTATGGCTGTCAACCTCAGCTAAAAGACGTTTTTGCAGGATAGAGTGTCGAGTCTTAGGCATGGGTTTCTGAATTGCGACTCCATGCAAGTATTCCCATGCTGGAGAATCCTCCAAATATGGCAATTTGAGGAAATCTTCAAGGGTGAGACTCTCAGTCAAGGAAGTCGTCATCGGTTCAAGCAAAGGTTTTTTTTGTGACTTTATTATAAATGAACTTTATCTGGGTTTCTTACCCACGATTCAGGTATATTTGATGAGAATTTGCCCTCTCAATCAAATGGGTCGATTTCTTAACTATTCTGACTGACTGGTATCACTGGAAATGCCCACGGTGATCACAAAATTGGCCAATTGTCAATAGCTTTTCAGATGCTCTCACCTTGGTTTTGGTGCTTCCCACTCTTCCTTTTCTAGTTCTTTAGCAAAGTGATTAAATATTAACCCAACTTCTTCCCATCCTAACCCTTCTTCTCGACTTATTTCTTCGACACTAGAATTTTTTACTCTCTCATAAATCATCGATTCATAGCGGATTGTATGATGCTGTCTTAATCTCATAAAACTCAATCTTTCGCTAATATATTTCTGGCACTTTTGACAATGAAACTGGCGGCGTGGTACTTCTAAATATACCAGATTGCCTAATATTGATAAATCTCTGACTAGATTGTACTCAGTCTGATTGATTCTGTCCAATATTTGATGACAATTCGGACATTCAATTGTTTCATTTAAAAGAGCGAGCTTTAGGAAAATTGTCTGAGCAATTTTTTGATAATTGACCACTGTTACATTTGGTAAATCGAGGAGTTGATCAAAATTTATCCACATAACCCACCTCCTGTCCTGTATTACTATTATACCATGCTCACACAGAACCTAGAAGAGCCGATTAGCGACCGCACTGAATTAGTTGGGACGAAATGCAACAAAACAGGTTATTTATTTTATGCCCCATAATACTTGCTGCTAAATCCTACAGATAGTGGTGCGCCATCATACTGACAAGATACACTGATCTTTAACTTTCTCTTGTGGTCGTAATAAGTGTGGAAGTGTGTTTGTGTACGAGCTAGTTCTAACTCAGATGGGTTAATACTAAGTAATCCTAAAATCACCTCAGAATCGAACGCTCGGCTCTGACTCCAAGGTGCAGTCTTTTTTAGTTCAATATCTACATAATTAATAAAATTTCCTTCTGCCTCTAACAGCATATTAGCTTGCTCGGAGTCAATGATAATGTTGCCTACTTTATTGGGTTTACCGCCAACTGCCCTTGCCGCATCTGCGATAGACATCCCCATATACTGAAAAGGGCGATGGAAGGGTGAACTCAGCACATATAAGCCATAATCAATAGCTGCTCTATTTATGGCATCTCCAAGTGTCAATGTTCCGAGATAATCACCGTTTTTAGAAGCAACAGTGGCGTGTGAATTAACTATTGAAACAATTTGGCTAGGTAATATGTTTATAGCTTTCTCAAACTGATTTTGGATAGGAACTGGAATTGAGACTGTTTGTTGTTCCTGCCAATTTTTATTATGTGAACGGAGAAAATCCTGCGGAAAAGACCAATAGAAACAACTGTTTTGACAATCAACGACAATCAGGAATGTTGGATTTGGTTGAAGTAACCAATAATTGAGGGTTGCAACTTTAATGGGAACTGTAATTGAATTACTTTCTAATTTGGCTTCTTCTTTCCCTTTACATTGAATATTAAACAACTTTCCAGTTGGGTGCCCCCCCTGCATAATTTCACAAATGAAGTCGATACCTAAATCTCTCTCTTGAGGGACAGGAATAACGTTGCAGAATTCAACAAAAAAAGAACTGAGTAGATCGGCAGCAGTGACACCGATCTTTTGAGAATTAGTACGTTTAGGTAACTTGGTCATTGTGGCACTTGAGATTTTCCTACAATTTTAACTCAGCTTCAATTGAGAGGGACGGCAGGTAATTAACATCAATGCTGATTTAGCAGCCTAACTATTTATTAGACTGACAGTTTCCGTCTAAAATCACGATTTAGGGTGATTAGACCGACAACTTCAGTGTACTTCCAATGGCGAACAACGACTAACAAAGTTCATACTATTTAACGAAAATGTTCGCCAGCATAACCAATTAGATTAACGATCTACTTAACTGTTGGTTTGCGGAATTTGGAGGGAGAGGGAAAATATTCTACCCGTTCATTTTTCAGAGCTTGTGCCATGAAATCGCGCCAAATGGGAGCGGCAAAACCACCGCCGGTGATACCTTTACCTAAAGTGCGGTTTCGGTCATCTCCAATCCACACTGCGGTGGCTAATTGGGGAACATAACCGACAAACCAGACATTTTTCTCGTTATCGGTAGTACCGGTTTTTCCCGCTGCCGGACGACCGATTTGGGCCGAGGTTGCTGTTCCCCCCTGAATAACTCCCTGTAGGACAGAATTGAGAGAAGCGGTGGCCCAGGGGTCTAAAACTAGCTTCGGTTTGGGTGTATTATCGAGCATGACGTTACCCCGGCTATCAGTAACACGCATGATAAAGGTAGGCTCGGAATGCCAGCCATTACTGGCAAAAGTAGCGTAGGCCCCCGCCATTTCCAGAGGAGTCACGTCCACGGATCCCAAAGGTAAAGAAGTGACGGCAATTAAAGGACTCTCGAAACCCAGCAGACGACAGACTTCAATAACTTTGTTTATCCCGACGCGACGACCGAGAACAACCGCGGGAATATTCAGAGACTGCATCAGAGCGCTACGCAGGGAAACCGGACCAGAAAAGCCGCCTCCGTAGTTTTTTGGGCTATAGAAGCCGCCAGCCTCGCGAAAACGGACGGGAGCATCATTAACCACCGTTTCGGGGGTAAAACGACCACTAGCGAAGGCAGTATAATAAACGAAGGGTTTAAAAGCTGACCCCGGTTGACGACGGGATTGAATGGCGCGGTTTAATTGACTTTTATTGTAATCAACACCACCGACGAGCGCCTTGACGAAATGGGTGCGGGGATCCACCGCGACTAGAGAGATTTGTAGGTCTTTGGTGCGAATACCGCGACGACGCAAGCTATTATAGGCCTGTTGGATGGTGGACTCGGCCATATTTTGAAAGTCGAGATCGATCGTGGTTTGAATCCGCATTCCCCCTTTAGTTAGGGTTTCCTTGCCAAATTTTTGCCGCAATTCTGCCACCACTGCATCGGTAACGTAGGGTAATTTACTTTCTTGCCAAGCGGTGGGTTTACCCAGTTTCAGAGGTTCCTTTAAAGCGGCCTCTTCCTGTGCGGGGGTAATCCAACCTAAGCTACGCATCCGACTGAGAACCAGTGCCTGTCTTTCCTTGGCGGTTTTATAATTATTAAAAGGACTATAAACTTCCGGCGCTTGGATTATTCCCGCCATCATCGCCGATTCTGCTAAATTTAACTCGGAGGCGGGTTTATTAAAATAACTTTTAGCGGCGGTTTGGACTCCGTAATTATTATGACCCCAATAGATATTATTGAGGTACATTTCCAGAATGTCATTTTTGCTAAAAACCTGTTCCACTCGTACTGCCAGGACCGCCTCGGCTAATTTACGGCTAACGGTACGCTGATGGGAAAGAAAGATATTTTTGACTAACTGCATGGTGAGGGTAGATGCACCTTCTACCACACCGCCACTTTTCCAGTTAGCGACCACTGCCCGACCGATACTATTAGGGTTAATACCACGATGGTGATAGAAATGGCTATCTTCGATCGCCATCACTGCGCGTTTTAGATTGGGAGAAATTTGAGCGAGTTCCACCACTTCCCGATTCGCTTCCCCGTGTAAGCTGGTCAGGGGTCTGCCTTTAACATCGTAGATATAACTGGTTTCCGTGGGGACATAGCCTTGTAAAATCCTCACATCGGGTAGATTGCGGTAACTAATCGCTAATCCTACCACAGCCCCCGTGACGACAGCCGTGGATACCATCAACAGGCCGAGAACAGTTCCCCCCGCGACTCTAGAGACTCCCTGAAGAAAGCTATGGGAGGAACTACTGGGCTGCTGCTTTTTGTCTTGATTGCCGACGGTACTGGTGGACACGATGGTTACAATTTCCTTTTTCCAAGAGGGGACTGATCGATTAAACTGGCTTGAAAGTCTATTCTAAAGGTTTTGTTAAAAAATTAAATACTAGCTTACAGGAATTGTGGCCGATCTGGCTCTAGTTCGATCGGCCATGGCAGCGCGATTAGGGGCAGCATAGTTAGGTATTAGGGACAAAATAGGGTATCGCGGGTATTTCTACCGGTTACTGGGTTAGTTCCCGTCGCTCTCTCACAAAGATATTTTTCCACATCGGAGCGAATAATTGCATCGGTAAAATCGGCCCCGTCGATAATTGCACCTTTGATTAAAATGTTAGTGGCGAAAGCTCCTTCGAGAACGGCATTGGTAAAGTTGGCTTTAGTTAAACGGGCCGATTCTAAATCGACATTTCTCATATTGGCATCGCTAAAGTTGGCACCCTCCAAGTTGGCAGAAAAAAAGCGTACTCCTTCCAGATTGGCATGACTGAAGTTACTACCGCGCAGATTAGAGTGATCAAAGGTGGAATCGCGCAAATCCTGCCCCGCAAAGTCGTTATCGGTCAAATTGCGGTTATTGTAACTTAGCGCTTGGGCCGGAGCCAAGGACGACAATAATACCAATATACTAGCAAAAAAGGTTAGTAGAGTTTTGCGAGAAAATTGCGCCATATTGCTCCCTGATCGATCAACCTTTTCTATAATAAGCTGTACTGCCTTAAAACTGCATACTAAAAATTTTAGTACAAATGCTCAAACTCCCGCTCCCATGATCCCATCTCCTCAAGGGGCGTAAATATTTGCGTAATCTTGACTCAGATTAAATTTTTTGTCAAAAAAATATGGCTCTTCTCGACTTTGTGTGATAATTTTTGCTTAGGGAATACTGAAGTGCTTATCGGGCAAGACTTTTAGGACTATTTTGACGTTCGGCGATGCTCAGACGTTCGGCGAAGCTCAGTCGAGCCGTCGAGCCGCGGAAGAAACTATCAGTATAGACCTCGTTTCCACACAGAAACCAGAAGAGCCAAAATATCTATTTGTTATCTGATAGATGCTAAGTTTTTTGAAGGATAAAATTGATAATTTTCCCCTGATTAATTTAATGAAGCTCAAACCTAAAACTACAAGAGAACAGCATTTTTCAGCGATCAAAGCTCCTAGATTAGAAAGAATCAAGGGAAATTTATTAATTGATACCATTACGCTGACTCTCTGTGCTGTTATTGGTGGGGCAGAAACTTGGGAAGACTACCTGATCATTAAGATAACTACTATAACTCGGTTTGTTAACGAAGCCAATAAACTATAGCGGTAATAATACTCAGAATTACCACAGTCTGGCGCAGATAACTAGGAGAGATAATTCTGGCTAGTTTTCCCCCCAATAAACCCCCAATTAAAGAGCCAATTGCTACCATTATCGCCGCCGACCAATATACCTGATTAGAAAAGAGAAAAAACCAAGATGCGGCCACATTAACAACCAAAGAAAGCAACTGTTTTAAAGCATTTAATCTAGTGAGATTATCCTTGAGAAATAAGCCCAAAATTGCCAACTCGATCACACCTAAACCGGCTCCGAAATAACCACCATAAATTGAAGCGAGAGCGATGGGTAAAACTGCCAAAATTTCTGGGATATGACCATTTTTGTCCCCCTGTCGCCGCTGCAGCCAAGAGCGTAAAGTATCTTGAAAAGCCAATAAAGCCGCCGCTAAAAGAATCAGAAAAGGAATCAGGCGCTCAAATACTTTATCACTGCTATTTAATAGCAAAATACCACCGATAATGCCGCCAATAACTGCCGATGGTAGCAATAACTGAATCCGTTTTTGTTGCCCGTGCAGGTCTTTTTTTTGGGCGAGGGTTGCTCCCAGATAACCGGGGCATAAAGCGACGGTATTAGTCACATTTGCCATCACCGGTGGGATACCCACCGCCATCAGCGTCGGAAAAGTAATCAGACTACCGCCACCGGCAAGAGCATTAATTAAGCCGGCAGCCACGGCAGCGAGTGCCAAGAAGCCATACTGAATAGGCGTGAGCATTTAGGCGTTAGGAATAGTAATTAGGGCTAAATCAATTTTTTCCTCGTCAACTTGCTTAATTTCGGCTCTAATTCCTGGGCCAAAGTATCTTTCAATTTTTTCCTGTTTTGCCAGCCACTTTTCTAGGGGTAAAAGGGGCGATTCAAATTCTAGGGTGAGACAATAGGCGGAATCAACAGCAGTTTCACGAATTCCCACTAAAGTCGGTCTTTCCTCGTCCGTGGGGCTTAATCCTAGCTTTTCTAGGGCTTCATCCAGATGCACTTCCTGTCCGTAGCGATAGCGGGTGACATCGTTGCGAAGTTTGGTTTGGGTGACAGTAGCCTGTTGTTGGCGCAATTGCAAGATTTCGGGGCTAGTGGGTTGACTGAAGGGGATAGGTTTGATTTCTGAAGCTTTTAGGGCTAAACCTCCCAATAATAACGGTAATCCGTAGAAAAACCCCGCTAAATTGACCGTGGCGTTACCTTGGGCATAACCGATGATCCCGATAACCGTTAAAATACTGCCTAAAATTAAGCCAAAGTATGATAGTCTAATTTTCCTGAGCATGAAATAATTTTTTTCTTGAGTACGCTAATCCTTTAGAGATTATACAACTCAAGAGAATCTTTTTTGCAGATGGGCGGTGGGGAGATTTTTCAGTTATTAGCTACTGAAGGCAATTAGTGTCTATTGCCTATTGCCTTAGTGTCTATTGCCGATGTACTCGCAATTTCTCAATTAATTGAGATAATTTCTGGTCAGAAGCGGCAGTAATGAAGTCTAATTTAAACTTTTGTCCCTGACTGAGATATTCTGCATAACTAGACAGAAGAAAAGGACGAAACTTGTCATTATCAGCAATATAAACTTCAAAAAAAGAGACCAATAAAGCCCCCGCATAATCCTCGATTAAATTTTGATCGGGTAAAGTGATATTGACCGCAGACTCCAGGGTTTTTTGCATTCCTGCATCCAATTCCGTAAAATTTACATGAGCTTGTCCCTCCACCATGACCAGATATTTATCAGGCGTTTTTAACCAAGTAAAAGGAATGGCCTGTTCAAAAATCGGATTAGCTGCTGGGTCATAACTTCCGGAACCCAAGAGGACAGGAATCGAGATTTTACTTAAACCTTTTTCCCCAAAAATACTGCGGTTAACGGGATTAGCTGCAAAGACGGCCGTGACTCGTTCATCGCGAAAATTATAGACCTGTCTAGGCAATTCTAGGGCGCGACATTCCAGTAAAATAGCGATATTAATCCCGGAGTAAGGACGATTACAATCTTGGGCGAGATTATCAAAATCAATTTGTGCGCCGGCAACAGCTAGAGATGTATAACCCCCGAAGGAATGACCCGCTACTCCCACATTAGTTAGGTCAAGTTTACCTTGAAATTGACTAGCATTACGTCTGGCTAATTCATCGATGACAAAGCTAATATCTTTGGGTCGATTAATAAACTCATCTCGATCAAAAATATTGCGATAATACCCCCCTAACATTCCTTGCAGGTATTTGATATCACTGCCGGGGTGTTGCGGTGCTGCTACTAAAAATCCGTAGGAAGCTAGATGTTCAATTACTTGGGCATAATCTTCCGGTCGCGAGGCTAATCCGTGGGAAAAAATAATTACAGGTGTTTTACCGTCTCGGAAAGTTTCCGGGATATAAACATTCACATATAAACTGCGATTGCGACTGCTATCGGTTAGGTTCCAAACTTCTTTTTTTACCTGAAAGCTACCGCGCTGACGCAGATCGGGTAAACTGGCATAATTAATCGCTGGTTTAACGGCAGCGGCTTCCTCGGCTGTCCAGAGGCGCATATCTTTGATAAATACTTCCGCCACATAAACCGCATAATCGATGGTTTTAGCTAATCCGAGGATTTCTTCCCCCTGTAACTGTATATTATTGGGGAATTTTTTCAGCACATTTAAAAGGGTTAATCCCCCCGGATCAAAAGCGGCACTAACAATCGCACCCCGCAGGGCATATTTACCATTAATTCCCCCTTGAATGGTGATGCTTTTGCCCAAACGAGAGAGCATATCAGCACCCATCACACTATTAAAAAAACGAGATAGTAAAATGGGATCGATGTCAATCTTTGTTAATAAAGCCTCACGAAATTTCTCTCTTTCTTCGGGAGTTGCTCTGGCCAGAAAATTTTTTAAATTAGCATCGATTTTTCCTTCTTTAGCAAAGGTTTCTAGGGATGCTACCGATACAGAAAAGACGAGGGGAGTATAGACAAATTCAATTTCTTCGGCGGCTTTTAGGGGTAAAGCGGTCATACTCGCAGCGAAAAGACCTAGGAGGAAAGCTCGCAGCCGACGGGTGGGATTATTTCTGGGAAAACGATTTTGTAACCGGGGGATAATCATGAGATTTTTAGTTAGGGTAGATGACAAAAATTAAAAGGTAAAAGTGGCATGGCGAGTGGTGTCCATAGCCAACAAACTAGGAACAGTCGGTTGAGAAACGGTCTTGGTTACTTGGTTTCCTTGACGATAGATTAATCTGGGTGATTTTGATTCTAGGTTATTGAGTATTTCTGAATATACTATCTAACCTAGATAGTATATGAAAGTTGTTTTTATGTCAAGATATAAACTCAGAAGTGTTGAACGTTGAGAAAAGTCAGAAAAAAAATGCTATTATAGATAGAATCTAGACAACTTATTCCCCTCACAATAGGGAGTTTGCCCTGATGACGAATTTTTCAAAACTCATAAAAGAGCTTCTCAAACCACTGCCTAAAAATGACTACCCCGCTTTAGATACTTTTACATTTTTGTCCTGTTGGATTGGTTTTGCTTTAGATAAAAGCATCGTCAGTATGAGGGACTTATGCAGTAGAATGGTACTTCAAGGAATTAATGTAAATTTATCCACATTTTCTAAGGCAAGCAAAATTAGAGAAACAAGTCCATTTGAGAAAGTCATTGTCGAATTAAATAAGCGTTTAGTTGCCAAAAAAGGAATAGAGAATGCGCGAGCTTTATTTCCTATTGACTCAACAATAATTAGCTTAACCAGTAAATTACTATGGTCCCAGGGATGGCATCAAGTAAAACTATTCTCTGGTCTTAATAGTATCACAACAGAGGTGGTCGGAATACTCATCCATTTTGGTCAAGGTCATGACTCAAAAGAAGGAGGAAAAACGATAGAAGCAATTCCTGTAAATGGAGTTGGAGCAATGGATAGAGGATTTGCGTCTAATCAAAGAATCACCGAATTATTAGAGAGTAGTGACAAGCATTTTGTCTTGAGAGTGAAAAATAATATTAGCCTAGAGATGCTCGAAAATGGCAAGTGTAAACTCGGAAAAGATAAAAGACAAATAGAAGTAAGAGTAGTCGCTTTTTGCGACCTAGAAAGTCAAACAGAATTTCGGCTGGCGACAGATTTACCTCTAGAAGGAGAAGGAGCAGTTAGTAATGAAGAAGTTGCCGAAATTTACATCCAAAGATGGCAAATAGAACTGCTGTGGAAATTTTTAAAAATGCATCTAAAGTTGGATAATCTAATCACTAAAAACGAGAACGGAATCCGCCTACAGATCTATAGTTGCATTATCGCTTATCTGATTCTACAGCTAATAGATATTGAAGAAGGATTTGGGAAAAGCTTATTAGACAAACTGCGCTATTTACAGAGTTTCATGTGTCAACATATTAGCTATGTACACTGGTTCCGGAGGATTGTCTATTCAATTTAAAATTTGATGTTATAGGGGTATTATGCTTGTCAATGTAAAGTTTTATTACAGGATTCAACGTTTCTGATATAAACTATTAATAAAAAACAATAAATAGATGAATTTAATAAGTGAAAGTGATATATTTTCAGATGAAAATAATCAGATAAGATTTTTGACCAATATAAATTGCTAATCATTGCGAATATGAATATCTTACTGCGGGAAGAGAATCTCGATACCCTGTTGATTAAACCTATCAAGAATAACACAATTAATATCACTAATGACTCGCTTTTTCCTATTAACATCATCCAACCAGAACTTTAATTCAAAGTTTAAACTAGAATGATCAAAATTAAGAAAAAAGGCTACTGGTTGCGGGTTTTTAAGTATATGAGGATGTTGGTCAGCAATGTCTAGCAATAAATTCATCACCTGTTGAGCGTTAGAATTATAACCAACTCCGATAACAATTGAACAATAAATCAAGTTATCACTACCCGTATAGGTGGTGACATCCTCAGTAAAAAACTTTTGATTGGGAATAATTTTTTCGGAATTGTCTGTAAGAATTTGCACCGTTGTCGCTCGAATACCTAGCTTTTTTACCTGAGAAGTCTGTCCTTCAATATTAATGATATCACCGGGTTTGAGAACTTTTTCAAATAATAGTAAAATACCGCTAATGAAATTATTTACTACTTCCTGCATACCGAAACCAATACCCACCGATAAACCGCCAGTAATTGCCGCTATTGCCGTTCCATTAACTCCCACATAACCCAAGATGATAATAAAACCTAAGACAATGAAAAAATAACGTCCTAACAGTAAAGTTGCTTCAATTTCACCGCGACTCACTTGCTGATTTAAAATAGCAATACTCAGAATTATACTCTCTACAAGAATAACAATAATTACCAGAAAATAGGGAGCTATTATCAAAATGAATATGCTGCTCAATGTGATCGGACTATTGAATAAATTGAAGGGAGATACTTGGGCAATTTCCTGAATATTATTGTAGAAACCAATAATGGTTCTCAGGAGGAATAATACCAATAAAGGTGCTAAAAGCCGAAAATGATAATATTTAATTTTATTGACGGAAAACTTGGCGTATAATCCAGCTAATAAACCACGATAAACTAAATAAAAACACATTAGTTCTATAGAGAAATTAATCATTCCTCTTGTCCAGTTTTGACTGGAAAAAATTAGATAATTTAAGTCAAGTAAAATTAGGCTAATAACTGGAAAATTAAGAAACTGTATCAGGATAGCAAAATATTGACTTAGGGTTAACTTTTTATCACTATGGATAAAACTGGTGACGTGAGGAAATCTTTTTTTTAAGCAATACCATAACCATTTTGATAATAACCAAGCAAGAATTAAAGACAGAAAAATGATCGTTAATTGACTTTGAACATTTCTGCGTCCTAAAAATAATAATTGGTTAGCAATTATTTCCGAAAGAGAGGGAATATTGTTGTTCATATTACTGATCAAGACCTGATTGAATATAAAGTGTCAGTTTTTGGGCTGCTGCTGAGGGAGATATTTCACCAGCGATCACTCTTTCATACCAAAATTCTCCTTGTTCTAAAATTTGATTCAACTTTTCCCAATCATCCAGAGGAACTGCCACGGCATTTTGAGATTGTTGTAATAATACCGATTCGATCGGTAGCAAATTTCCTTCGATCTGTACCCGTCGATTAGTGGGAATAAAACTTTCTGTTTGGGTGATTGCTTGTAATTGTTGTTCGGGATTAGTGAAAAATTTTCCTAAAGCTAATCCCAAACTATTTTCATTATCACTATTGTTGCGATTAAATACCATCACCCGTGTATAGAGAATTGGTGCTGCTTTACCTTGAGTTTCTTGGGGAAGTAAAGCGACTCTGAGATCATCTTTTAGGCTATTTTTTAAATCGGCAATTTCAATAGAATTACACACATAATAGGTTAAGCGGCCTCTAGCAAAGGCATCATGAAGTAATTCCCGTTGACGATTGAGGATAAAATTAGGCTGTGACGAGGCAAATTTTAGCCATTCTAGCCATTTTGCCCAACCATCTAAGCGAGGTTGCAGCCGACCCTGATCATCCCACAAATAGCCGCCAAAAATTGCCATTCCCCAAAAAGTATCTTCAAAAGAGGACACCATCCCCACAGAATAGCCTTTGCGCGCACGTTCCACTAATCCCCCTAAACTGCTGGGAGGTTGCTTCAGCAGCGGATCGGTACTAACTTGTAATTTTCTTTGATTATAACACAGTACATTAGTACGAGAACCTAAAGGAATGCCATAGATTTTTCCTTGATAGCTAACTTGTTTCAGCGTCGGGGGATAATAAATAGATAAATCTAGATTTTTCTGGTCAATTTCCTTCAGTACCCCTTGGGATACTAATCTGGGTATATTTTTCGAAAAAATTAGAATAACACTCGCACCTAATCCGCTTTGAGATTGTTTAAAAAAAAGTTCGGGTATCTCATCGATAGGAATAGCTTGTTCAAGAATTGTCACCTGCGGATTTAATTTTCTAAACTCTTGCAAAACGAGACCTAATAATTTAGTTAAATTTCCCTCTTCTGGATACCAAACCAAAAGGGTTCCTTGCCGTTGCTCCGATGATTGGTTAGGAAGATCACTAAAACAAGCATAAAGAAAAATTGGCATCAAGATAAAAAGCAATAGGAGCGATATAATTCTCCTTAGTTTTTTACTTCTCCAAGCAGTTTTAACTCTGAGCATTAGGGATTGCATTGATCGTGATCCTTCAAAAATCTTGCTGTCTATTCATAGTATCATGAAAGTGTAACCAATAATCTTGTTATTTTCTAACACTCTAATATCCAGTTTAATGCACTACGGTTCACAGTAAATACTCAACCTGAAAGCTATTCTTGCTCCCTGGCAGGAATCATTAAATAACTACCTCTTAAAAACCCAAGTGAACCCCATAAAAAAGACAAATTTGTTCGCCATTCCTGACAGCAAACAATTATTACTTGTCCGAAAAAGCCGAAAATAATGCCGCTCAAAAAGCCAAGATAACCACCTAAATTTAACACCACGATCCCCCATCTATATCTTTAAAATGCCAAGACCAATAACTAAGTAGTCGTGCAAAATTAATTTCCTAGTGAAGATAGGCAAGAGGCAAGAGGCAAGAGGCAAGAGGTGGTTAGATATGTGTAATTAATTTTGCTTAGGTACTTATAACAAACTTCAACAACAGCTAAATAACTGGGTTGTTCAGAACATATTATGCTAAATTACTTAGTTATTAAGGATAGGGCCAAGTCCATAGGCCAATACTTGATCTAGGGACCTAAGGCTTGCTCCCCCTCCCAACCTTTTCAGGAAAAAACTTAGTCAGAACCACGGTATAGCGCACCTAAATAAAATGTCAACCCCCTCCGTTTGCCGTCGTGCGACACCTCACTTCTAGGGCCTACCCGTTCACGTCTTTACTTATCACCGAGATCCAGCATTAAATGAAGGTAATTCAACTCTATGGCAAATGATAAACCACAACCTCTGTTAACTAGGATAGGCCGCTGGGCTGTTGCTGGTCTGCTCGGCGGTTTGATCGGCTCTCTGGCTGCGGTACTGCTGACCCAGGCGATCAAGCAAACCCTCGATATTGCCTCTAGACTGGATAGCGTTTGGCGACTGCTGCTGCCTCTGGTGGGCGTTACCTTAGCAGTGCTAGTCCTGTTTGGACTGGGTAGGGGGCAACCCGTGCAGACCTTAGCTCCCCGGGGGGCGACTTCCTCTGGCCGCTGGGGTTCTCTCATGGACTGGTACTCCTTCCCCCATGACATTGCTCGCGCCGATTTGACCGGTGACGTGGTCAACGCATCCGGTGCCGAAGAGCGCTTCCCCTGGAATCTAGCCCCCTTGCGCGCCCTAGCCATCCTCTCCACTGTTGGGCTGGGGGCGCCCATGGGAACAGAATCACCAGCGGCTCATATTGGCGTGGCGACGGGAACCTGGTTAGGTAGCACAAATCCAGCCCTGGGTCAACTGGTGCGGCCGCTGGCCATCGGCGGCGGTGCGGCCAGTGTTTCTGCCCTGATGGGAATCCCTCTGGTGGGCAGCTTCTTTATGTTTGAGTTGAGTCAGCGACGCCAGGTTCCGATCACCCCGGAGCGAGTGGCGGCGATGTTAGCCGGGGGACTGGTGGGATGGGGAGTCAACGCTGCCTTTAAGCTGCAACTGATCCGGCTGGTCGTGCCGCAGGTTGCCCCGACTGACTTCGGGGATGCGGTGGGTGCCACTTTGTTGATCGGATTGGTCGTCGGCACGATTACAGCCCTCACCGGTGAGGCGATCTACTGGGCCAGAGGCTTGCGGGACAGGCCCGCCACTCGTCTCCTGATCGGTGGCCTGGTGATGCTATTCTTGGCGATCGTGATCGGACAGGTGGCGACCCCCGCAGCGGCTTTTGGACCAGGGGGAGCCGCTATCGTCTGGGCCGAAAACATTGAAACGACTCCTTATCACCTGTTGGCGGTAGCTCTGCTCCGGGCTGCCGCCACCACCGCTGCCGTTTTAGCCGGGGGCTGTGGTGGCGTGTTTGTCCCTTTTCTGGCGATCGGCGACCTCAGTGGCCGGGTGTTCGCAACCACCTTTGAGATTTCGGGGGATCTGGCCGGTGCGGCGGGGGCAGCAGCCGGTATTGCTGGCGGCTATCGCCTACCTTTGACCGCCGTGGCGATGGTACTGGGGGTAGGGGGTCCGGGGGCGGCCCAGCTAACCTGCCTTGCTACAGTGGTCGTCGCCGCCCTTTCGGGATTGGTGGCCGCACGGGCAGCCAATCAACTCTCCAGTTCCCTGCGGGCAATGATCCGCTAGAAGCCACGGTCAGGTCTCCACTGAGCCGAAAATTTAGGTGATCGCGGTTGTTAGTTGGTGAAGAATTGGGCGGGTAATTGCCTCCTTTAATCTCATCCCCCTAAAAACGATCGCCCTTAGCTCCAGCAGCAAACTGCGATCGCCTTTTATCGTTCCGACAAATGAAGAGAACGATTTAAAATATTCTCAATGCCGTAGGGACAAACGGGTGGAAACTCTAATCCCGTCTCTCTAAAGGCATCGCAACAAGCAACAGCATAGAGTTTAAATAGGCTTTCATCGGTTAAATATCCCTTTAAACTGGGGCTATCGTCCAAATAGAGCCTAATATTAGCCCGTTCTCGTTGAATAGTTCCCAGCCAACTGCGGGATCGCCGTTGAGGTTGATAGTCCCACTTTAATAAATGATGCAAAATTAATCTTAGACTAGCGAGTAAGCGATCGCGCTCCCGTTTCGACAAATCCCGCACCTCTTCGACTAAATTCTCAATATCCAACTCGGCAAACCGACCAGAGGCTAATAAATCGGCCATTTGTTCGGCCCAAAGTCCAAAGTCTTGCTCATAGGATGCCGTCATCGATTTATCTCCTTCTAAGCTCAATTAACATTATATTAATAATCCGCCAAAAGTGAGGGCTTAAAAACGGATTTACTATCATAATGTGTTGTTTTCTTGATTGTCTGAAGATTGAACGCGAAAGGGAGGCGCAACATAATCGGAAGGTAAATAATTTTCGGGAATGGTTGTTGTATTTCCATCTCGTAGGGAGGTGTAACTGGGAGAGAGAATCTCAATCCCGGCTTCATTACACTTATCTTGAATATTTTGATGGAGTTCTGAATAAATTATTACCATCAAATTGGGTTGGTTAGTGTAAGCATTTAATTGATAACTGATGTAAAAATTATCTAGGCTAGTTTGCAGGACAAAAGGTGCGGGTTCTTTGAGAATATGCTCAGTTTCTAGAGCAGCTTCAATTAAGGTTTTGTGGGCTTTTCGCCAAGGCAGATCGTACCCTAGGGTAATCGTTGTCTGAATAATTAGATTTCTGTTTAATTCCCGCGAGGAAATACTAAAGTTAATCACATTACTACTTAATAAAGATGAGTTAGGAATAGTAATGATTTTATTAGTGGGAGTGCAAATGCGAATGACTAGGAAGTTTTTTTCAATTAGATCGCCAATTACATCTCCTACCTGAATGTGATCTCCGATGCGAAAGGCACGGGTATAGATAAGAATAATTCCCCCAATGACATTGGCGATTGCCGAAGTAGAACCAAGGGATAAAAGAAGACCGAGAAAAACAGAAACACCTCGGAAAGCAGGGGAATCAAAACCGGGTAAATAGGGAAAAGCCACTATTGCTGCTAAGGCAATAATTATGACTAATAGGAGATTGTAAGTAGGTTTAGCCCAATCAGTATAAAAACCAGGAATAACCAGATTTCCTCTTTCTATTGCTGTAAAAAAGGGCTTGATTAGCCGGATTAAGTAGTAAGTTATAAAAATGATTATGGCAATAATAAAGGCATTGGGAAGATATTGGCCAATCGACGATAAAACCAGTTCTAATGATTGAGAAAAATAACCTAAAATACTCTCGCTAAAAACTCTTGTCCAGGGAAATAAACTAAGTACAAATGTGGCATAATGAAATAATAATAAAAACAGAACAAATAAGCGAATTATCCGAAAAACTCGCAGCCAAAAAAAGCTGATTTTAGAGGAAGATACAATCTCGATATTCCCGATTTGAATGCCCGGTGTCAAGGATTCAATCAAACGTCTAATGAAGGGAAATAGCTTCCCTGAAATTTTGATAACTGCAAAGCTAATAATCAAGAAAGCAAAGGTGGCTATAACCGTATAAATGATATTCTTAAGTAGTTGTTCGGGTTTTCGATCTTGGCGATATTGAGCGATAGCGACCTGAATTTTTTGTAAAGCTTGTTGAGCTAAAACCTCCGGCGTTGAACGATAGGCTTTTGCATCTCGCTCCGTCACCGTTAGAATTACTTCTTGATCTACACTTAAATAAAGTGAGTTATCATCAGGAATCTGCTCAATTGTCAGGTTCTCAATAGGAATAGAATCATTTTGAGCAATTCTTTCAATTCTCCGGGTAATAGCGTTAGCTCTCTCCTCCGCCGAAAATGAAGAAACTCCCCGCCGGATAAAAAAGAGAGTTTTTCCATCTAACATAACTGGAAAGCCGTCAATTTTGTTTTCCGGTTGTGTCGGATTTTGAGCTATTCCCAAAAGAGGGGAGGTTAGAGTCAGTAGTAAAACTACAAAAAATATTAGCAAGGTATGCCCAATTTTTTTCATCCATCCTCTAGCTTTAGATGGTGTAGTTGGCATTAAATATCTTTGATTAATATCGACAGCTGGTACAAATTGCATAGGATTAAGTCAGATTTTTTTGTGTGTAGTCGGGTAAGATTTAGGCATTACTGTCCTCGATCATACCAATTTTCAATAGTTGTGACTAACATCTGAAAGCCCGATTCCCCTCTGAGAGAGGAATCGCGCTTCGGAATAATTAACTAAGTCTGTCATCACTTTTGAAAAATGACATAAAGTACAGAAATACTAAGTTAAGACAGGAGTGGAAAAATTAGCAAAACTTTGTAAGGGTTGCCAATATTTAGGAAATTTAAGCGAGTTTTTCCTCAACATCTGTTAGTGATGGAAATGGGAACCAGATAATTTTGACTGATAATTAGACTGAGATTTAAAGAAGGCGATCGCTGACTGAAGATCCCGCAACAACAGAGCCGCCATATCGCGACTAAATCCCTCTTTGATCACCACGCGCTGCACGGTTAAATCTTGGCGATTTTTGGGCATTGTATAGGCAGGAACCAACCAACCCCGCTCGCGCAATTTATCGGCTAAATCGAATAAACTATAATTAGCTTGATCGCTAATTGTCTCCTTTAATTTCCAAGCAAAAACCGGAATAGTGCTGCCATCGGTGATTAATTCAAACGGTCCGATCTTAGCGATTTCCCCCGATAAATACAGAGCCGTATCTCGACAGGCTTGATGAATTTGTCGATAACCCTCTTTGCCCAAGCGTAAAAAATTATAATATTGAGCGACTACTTGATTGCCGGGACGAGAAAAATTAAGAGCAAAATTAGGCAGATCACCGCCTAAATAATTACAATGAAAAATTAATTCTTCTGGCAATTCTTGCCGATCTCGCCAGATAATCCAACCGACACCGGGATAGACTAAACCGTATTTATGCCCGGAAGCATTAATCGATTTAACCCATTTGAGGCGAAAATCCCAGACTAAATCGGGATCGAGAAAAGGGGCGATAAAACCACCACTAGCACCATCGACGTGCAGGGGAACTTGCCAGCCGGTTTCTCTGTTCAATTTTTCTAGGGCATCATTAATTTCTTGGACGGGTTCGTAACTACCATCAAAGGTACTACCCATAATGGCAATTACCCCGATCGTATTCTCATCAATTAGTTTAATTGCTTCGGTCGCATTGAGATGAAAACGATTCCCTTCCATCGGCACAAAACGCGGTTCTACCTCCCAATAACGACAGAATTTTTCCCAACAAACTTGCACATTAATGCCCATGACTAAATTAGGTTTATCGGTGGGTTTACCCTCTTTTTGTCGGCGTTTGCGCCACTGCCATTTTAAAGCCATGCCTCCCAACATCGCCGCTTCACTGGAACCAATGGTAGAACAACCGGTTGCCGCTTCGCTTTCGGGAGCATTCCAGAGTCTAGCGATCATATTCACACAACGCAGTTCAATTTCGGCGGTTTGTGGGTATTCATCCTTGTCGATCATGTTTTTATCGAAGGTTTCCGCCATTAATTGTTTGGCTTCCGGTTCCATCCAAGTGGTGACAAAAGTAGCCAGATTCAGGCGAGAATTACCATCAAGGGCGAGTTCATCGCGGATTAAATTGTACGCCACCGCCGGCGGCATTTCTCCCTCGGGAATCTCGTATTTAGGTACAGCGGAAGTCAGGGCGCGAGAAGCATAGGTGGGGGTAATTAGTGTCTCTTCCGGACTCAGGCGATCGAGATTAATTTTCTGATGAACCATAACTTCCTTAATAAAATATCTTTTTTGCTTAGAGTAAATTACCGATCATGCCAAAAATAATAGCAATAATCGAGACGGATAAAAAATAGGAAAGCATCCCGTCGGTTGCTACCAGCCGCCGCATCGCCGTACTATTAATACTTGTATCGGAGGTTTGATAACAAGCCACCATACAAAAACCTTGATAGAGAAATTCCGTCCAATTAGGTCGATCGCAATCGGGAAAAACTAGGCCCTTACCATCATGATAGTAGCGCACTGCATATTCTTGGCTGTAGATCAGTTGTATGGCTAACCAAGCACTAATAATACCCAAAAAACCACAAGCAAAATGAACGATGGCGTGTTCGGAAGCGAGCAGATAAATTAATAGTCCGAAACTGCTGATCGTATAAAATAGGGATTCCAGAAATGCCACCGATGATTGGGAGATTTTAATAGTTCTAACTGCCAGGGGGCAACGCCAGAAATTCTGTAAGCTAGTAACATAATTGCCACTATTAAAGCGAAAAGAAAAGCTAAAACCAGTCGCAGAGTATTTGTCACCGGCAGCATTAAGACCATCAGAGCGACAATTATTTGACAGAGGCAGCGAATTTGAGTATAGCTTGGTTTTCTAGAGGTTTTTTTGATCATAGATCAAAGCAGAATTATCCCTAACTATTCTCTCATAAAAATCCGCTGGGTAAATTAAGCGATCGCTGCCAGTAATTCCTGGCGACTGTACTAACACTAAATCCTGTTTAAAAGCTATAGGAGAGTGGGGAGTGGAGAGCGCCAGATCGGGGAGTGGGGAGATGGGGGAGCCAATGTCAGCAGAAAGTTAGCAAAATCATCTAGTCACACCAGTCAATAAAACCCAGTAGCAATTCTATCTATCCTATGGCAAAAGTCAAAAAGTCATCAATAATAATATGCAAGGGTTAATTATTGCTACTATGGCAAGAGTGCTTCTTGCCTGACTTCCACCAGAAGTCTGTTTTTACCTTCGGGAATTGTCAAAACCGAGATGTAGTTACTCATTGAACACCACAAAGGCTAAAATTATGAGTCATTTATCCTTATCCGAACAGATTACCGAGGAACTTCTGGCAATCCTGATCGAAGAAGAAGACACCTATCCCTGGGATGTAACCGCTGTTGAGAGTCATGATCCCTTAGACGTGACAGAAACGCCTTTTTCTCTGTGTGCAGGACTAGAAGCGACGGCGATCGAGGCACAAGCTCATAGATTCTTTAGCAGTTTACACCAGAAATTCCCGACGGTTTCCGTTTCACCCCGGTCTCATATCTTTGATCAATTTGCCTCTTTACTGCCGGCCGAACATTTAAATCGTCTAGTAGAAAGTGCTGAAAATCTAGTTAATAGTCAATTAGACAACCTTGATCGCCTTGTTGTTTGTCTTAGCGATCTCTTTCCCCAATGGTCTCCAGAAGATTTAGAGGTTTTTGCCCGTCCCTACGCCTATACTATGCGTAATGGCCAGAGCGAAACTAATATAGACACCGAAAATTGGCAAGCTCTTTCCGAAATTGAACAAATTCGCCGCAGTGCAGCCATCGCCAGCCAGATTTTCCGCGACTTGTCTTCTCCTCAATAGTCATCTCATTTTATTTTGCACCACTACATTAGGTTACACTTCATCTTTATGAGAAACACTAGCTCTCTTTATTTGATTTTTTGCTTTTTGTTTCTACCCGTCAGAAAGATTCTATAATTTGTGATTATTTTGAAAGCACTTTTCAGGTTTGGATGCGTCTGATGACGCATCCTATCTTTTGAGGTTTTCTTACATTTTGCTGAGAATACGCTGGACTATATCCATTCCCGTGAAGGCTTGCCAGCCAAAAAGACCTAAAATGACGGCATTAAGGGTAATATGGGTGATTCTCGCCAATTCGTTGCCCTTTTGCATTAAAGGTACTAAAGCGGCACTGATCGAGATTAAACCCACCATCCCTAAACCGGCCAGCAGATGGGGACCGACAAATAATTTACCGTTATTAATATAAGTTACCGCCATACCCCCGATCGTCCCCAACACCATTAAAGCGAGAATTAGGGAGCCAATTTGATAGTGTTTAGTGCGAAAATTTTTGGGCAATAATTCTTTTTTTAGGTCTTTATCTGCTGTCCGCGTCCGTCGCCATTGTAGCCCCGAATAGAGCGCATAGATAGTTAATCCTAATAAAACCCACATTAAAATGGGATGGCCAAATTGTGACCAAGTTTTTACGGCGCTGGGAATCTCGAAGTTCATAGTTGTCTGTTCTCATCAAAGATCGCTTCTTAATAAAAATTAACATGAATCGCTCGCGCTTCCTTGTTTTCTGGGTCACTGGACCTGTCATACTAAATCCCGTTTAAAAGCTATAGGAGAGTGGGGTGTGGGGAGAATAAATACAAATAGTCTCCTGACTAAGCTAAGACGCATTTAACCCGCTTATTCTTAGATTAGCCGAACCTCCCCCAATCCCTTTACTATTGCCTTTTGCCTTTTGCCTCTTGCCTCGTCTCAACAAGCAATTTAAATTACGAACAGCTTATCTTTGTTCAAACCAACGTTTAAATCAACCAAGGTCGATCGCAAATCGCTATGATAGAATATTGGGCCTTGAATTTCCGTCCCCTCCCCCTCTTATGAAACTGCCTGTCGTCGCTATTATCGGTCGTCCCAATGTGGGCAAATCCACCCTCGTCAATCGTATCGCTGGAGATCAACAGGCGATCGTTTTCGATCAACCCGGGATTACCAGAGATCGCACCTATCAACCAGCTTTCTGGTGCGATCGAGATTTTCAAATTGTCGATACAGGGGGGCTAGTTTTTAACGATGACAGCGAATTTCTCCCTTTAATCCGCGAACAGGCTTTAATCGCCCTAGCAGAGGCAAGTGTGGCGATTTTTGTCGTCGATGGGCAAGGGGGAATTACCGCCGGCGATCGAGAAATTGCCGCTTGGTTACGACAGCAAAATGTACCGATACTTTTGGCCGTCAATAAATGTGAATCGGTGGAACAGGGTATCCTGCAAGCGACGGAATTCTGGGAATTAGCCATCGGTGAACCCTTCCCCATCTCGGCCATTCACGGTTCTGGTACAGGAGAACTACTCGATGCGGTGATTAAATATTTGCCACCCGCGGCGGCAATTCCCGAAAATGAAGAGATTAAAGTGGCAATTATCGGTCGTCCTAACGTGGGTAAATCCAGTCTCCTCAATGCTTTAACCGGACAACAACGGGCGATCGTTAGTCCGATTTCGGGAACCACCAGAGACTCGATCGATACTTTAATTGAACGAGAAGGACAGGTTTATCGGTTAATTGACACCGCCGGCATTCGCCGTAAGAAGAATGTGGACTATGGAGCCGAATTTTTCAGTATTAACCGTGCTTTTAAAGCAATTCGCCGGTCTGACGTGGTACTATTCGTCATCGATGTGCTAGATGGTGTCACCGAACAGGATTTAAAATTGGCGGGACGAATTATTGAAGAAGGGCGCGCGGTGGTGCTAGTGGTCAATAAATGGGATGCAGTGGAGAAAGACACCTACACCATCAATACTTACACCAAAATGCTCCAAGATCGACTGTATTTCATGGATTGGGCAGAAATGATCTTTGTCAGCGCCATGACGGGGCAAAGAGTCACCAAAATCCTCGAATTAGTCGATATTGCCGCCGAATCTCACCGTCGTCGCGTCAGTACCTCGGTAATCAACGATGTGATCGAAGATGCGGTTAAGTGGCACAATCCCCCCACCACCAGGGGCGGAAAACAGGGGAAACTATACTATGGCACGCAAGTATCGAGTCAACCCCCCACGATCGCTCTTTTCGTTAACGATCCCCAGCGCTTTAATGATAACTATCGCCGTTACATCGAAGGGCAATTCCGGCAACAGTTAGGCTTTAAAGGAACCCCGATCCGCTTAATCTGGCGCGGCAAACCGGCGCGAGAAGTGGAAAAAACAGTTAATAGAGCCACCAAGGTCTAATTTATGGATTTATTGCGAAGTTTGCCCATCGGTCTTTATCTCGATCAACCGATTACCCGACTACATCAACTAGATGCGCGGGTAAAATTTATCTGGTTAATGGCTTTTTTAGCAGCACCTTTATTGGCTAATCCTTGGTGGCGTTTAGCTTTGGTGGGATTGTTAATGTTGTTAACCCTGTTGGCCCCTATTCCTCCCCGCGTCTGGCGGCAACAGATGGGCTGGCTGATATTTTTAGCGATTATCGTCTTTCTGATTACTGCTATCACTCCCGATGGTTTAGGGGTGAGTATTCAACCGCGTTTACCGGATGAAGGGCTGAATTTACCGCCAGCAAGTGATTATCAGTATGTTTTATGGGATAGAGGTCGTTTATTTGTTACCCGACGTTCTTTGGAATTAGCAGTGAGAATTAGTACCTTAGTTTTTACTTTAATTTATAGCACTAATCTCTTTTTGTTGACGACGGCCCCGGAAGAAATTACCGAAGGTTTAGAGAATTTAATGAGTCCTTTACGGCGATTTAATGTGCCGGTGACGGAAATTTCTCTGACTTTGACCCTGTCTTTGCGCTTTATTCCTCTGGTTTTAGAAGAAGTCCAAAATCTAGCTAGGGCAGTGCGAACTAGGGCGATCGATTGGCAGAAATTAGGGATTAAAAAGAGTTTAAACGTCTGGTTAACAGTAGTGGAAAAATTACTAGATAATTTGCTTTTGCGCGCCGAACAAATAGCGATCGCTATGGAGGTTCGCGGTTTTACCAGTCCCAATCAGCATCAAGTACGCTGGCACCAATTACAGTTAAGATGGGCTGATTTTATTGCTTTATTTTTGTTAATTCCCTTTTGGGCAGCCCGATTAGTTTTGGGGGGTTTATAGCAGTTATCAGTTATCAGTTATCAGTTATCAGTTATCAGATTTGAGTTTTAAGTGTGCAGTATTAAATAGAAGTTTCCTCCTGTCTTTTCACTGATGGTTCTTCGTTACTTGGTATGGTTCGATAGGGGGGCATAAATCGACTAAATCTTTATCTGGCAAGGGATTTAATTGATTAGTTCGCTCTAGTTCGAAAACAATTGACAAAAATCGCCAAATGTCTTTCTCTATAATAGTTTCATTTCTTATAACCCTGTCCGTTGCATAAGACAAACCGAAGAACCTCACTGATTACTGATTACTGTTTACTGTTTACTGATCACTGATTACTGTTCACAGCAAAAAACTCCCCACTTCCCACTTCTCACTCGCCAATTTCCTACTAAAGATAGATACTTAAATATATCAAAAGTATTACCTATAAAAGTAAGTTACGGCGTTTCTCATAAAGATGAAGTATGAGACAATTTAGCATTTGGCAGGGTGCATCTCATTTTTCTAAATCTACTAAGTTGGGATTTTTCAAGGAATTCCGTAGGTTGGGTTGAGCGAATCAATAGGTTAAAGAAAACCTCTCAATTTTAGGGGAAAGCGAAACCCAACAGCCAACACCTAAATCCGTCGGAATCGGCGATCGCTTCTCATGACCTTTTCTTGGGTTTCCTTGGGTCAATCCAAGCGTACTATAGTTGGGTTTCCTTACGTCAACCCAACCTACAAGTCCTTTTTGTTGGGTTGAGTCCGTAGCCCCCCTAAATGGTTACATACGTTACATAATCTGTTACCATTTACATACGGCGGTTCCTCTATCCGTGTGGCACCGATAAATCCTTATTGAATAAGCATTTCCACTTAGAAGATGTACCAGACTAAGCCTGAAGCCGCCGTATGTATAGAATTGTTGATTGGGAGTCTTGATCATGGCATTGCAGGAAGGCACTTACACCTGGGAATACGGCGACACTACCCAGGCTCTCTGGTTCACCGCTTCTTACAACACGGTCACAAATCAGTGGACTGTTGATATGAAGAAGGGGTCGATGGATCTCAACGCGTTGTGGTGGTCGAATGGCGATAGCAACGCGGATGGCAATATAGTTCTTTCCAAGGCTGACAACAGTCTCAATATGAATGGGACTGGTATCGTCTGGGATGGATACGACAAGATTTCCGATACGGGGTTAACGGGAACGGAGCATAATGGCAGCAGTCTTCTTACTGCGGGTAATACCTATACTTACAGCTACAGCAAGGATCAAGGGGTAGAGATCGAAGCGCTGTTGGCGGGGGGTGTTACGACTCTTGGTGTCAGAGCCACAAGCGTCAACGGCACCGACGGTATCAAGGCGGTAGATGGACAATATGTTTTCGTTCCCTACGATACAACTCCACCTACAGTGACAGTCGATATCGTTGATGCTTCGCTGAACGACGGCGATAACAATTCTCTCGTCACCTTTGAGTTCAGCGAAGATGTCACCGGTTTTGCCGATAGTGATGTGAGCGTCAGCGGCGGAACGTTGAGCAATTTCTCCGGCAGCGGCAGCAGCTACCAGGCCACCTTCACGGCCGACGATGCTGTGGAAACCACCGGCTCGGTGTCCGTGGCAGCGGCCAGCTACAGCGACGTGGCAGGCAACACCGGCGGAGCGGGTACGGACACGGTGACGATTGATACCAAAAACCCGACCCTCGCAGTCGATATCGTTGATCCTTCCCTGAACGACGGAGACAACAGTTCTCTGGTAACCTTTGAGTTTAGCGAAGATGTCACCGGTTTTGCCGATAGTGATGTGAGCGTCAGCGGCGGAACACTGAGCAACTTCACCCAGGTGGATGGCAACAGCTACACGGCCACCTTCACGGCCGACGATGGTGTGGAAACCACCGGCTCGGTGTCCGTGGCAGCGGCCAGCTACAGCGACGTGGCAGGCAACACCGGCTCCGCAGGCTCGGATACGGTGACGATTGATACCAAAAACCCGACCCTCGCCGTCGATATCGTTGATACTTCCCTCAACGACGGCGATAACAGTTCTCTGGTAACCTTTGAGTTTAGCGAAGATGTGAATGGCTTCACGGTCGGTGATGTGAGCGTCAGCGGCGGAACGTTGAGCAATTTCTCCGGCAGCGGCAGCAGCTACCAGGCCACCTTCACGGCCGACGATGCTGTGGAAACCACCGGCTCGGTGTCCGTGGCAGCGGCCAGCTACACCGACGTGGCAGGCAACACCGGCTCCGCAGGCTCGGATACGGTGACGATTGACACCAAAAATCCGACCCTCGCCGTCGATATCGTTGATACTTCCCTCAACGACGGCGATAACAGTTCTCTGGTAACCTTTGAGTTTAGCGAAGATGTGAATGGCTTAACGGTCGGTGATGTGAGCGTCAGCGGCGGAACGTTGAGCAATTTCTCCGGCAGCGGCAGCAGCTACCAGGCCACCTTCACGGCCGACGATGCTGTGGAAACCACCGGCTCGGTGTCCGTGGCAGCGGCCAGCTACACCGACGTGGCAGGCAACACCGGCTCCGCAGGCTCGGATACGGTGACGATTGACACCAAAAATCCGACCCTCGCCGTCGATATCGTTGATACTTCCCTCAACGACGGCGATAACAGTTCTCAGGTCACCTTCCAGTTCAGCGAAACTGTGAATGGCTTCACGGTCGGTGATGTGAGCGTCAGCGGCGGAACACTGAGCAACTTCACCCAGGTGGATGGCAACAGCTATACGGCCATCTTCACGGCCGACGATGCTGTGGAAACCACCGGCTCGGTGTCCGTGGCAGCGGCCAGCTACAGCGACGTGGCAGGCAACCAGGGCGGAGCGGGTACGGACACGGTGACGATTGATACCAAAAATCCGACAGTGGGCATCAACTTTGCCAGCCAACCGCTCACCAGCCAGAACTTTAGCACTACGATCACCTTCCAGTTCAGCGAAGCCGTAAGCGGTTTCGCCGCCAGCGATGTGACCCTGACCAACGGGGTGCTGAGCAACTTCACCGGCAGCGGCAGCAGCTACACCGCCACGTTCACTGCCACCAACTTCCAGTCAGCAACGGGAACAGTGGTGGTGTCCAACGGCTATTCCGATACCCCTGGCAACCAGGGTGTTGCCAATTCGGCCAACATCGCCCTGACCGTGGGCGGCGGTCCTGACCCGAATGATGGGCCGTCTGGAGGCAGTAGTGTGATTGGCTCAGGTACAATTGGCGCGGATTCCATCACCGGATCAACTGGTAATGACAACCTTAGCGGCATCGACGGCAACGACACCATCAGCGGCGGCGACGGCAACGACACCATCAACGGCGGCATCGGCAACGACATTATCAGCGGCGGCACCGGCAACGACAACATCATCGGACTCGGCGGCGCTGATCTGATCTACGGCGGATCCGGCAATGATACCATCAATGGTGGTAATGGTAGTGACACCATCGTCGGCGGGTTCGGCAACGATTCCCTTATCGGTGGCGGCGGCGACACCTTCCGGTTTCTGAGCATCTACGACCAGCAGGATGTGATCACCAGTTTCAACGACACCATCGTGTTCGATATAACCGGTGCCAGCGCCTTCACGTCCTTGGGTAGCGGGGCTTTGGGAACCACAACCTACACAGGTGCAATTGCCGGCGGTTACCTCACCTACAGCGGCGGGGTACTCTCCTATGATGCCGATGGCTCTGCGGGATCAACCTTCAGTCCGTTGGCGATCGTCTCGTTGACCGGAACTCTCACCCCCACCCTCTCCGACACCAAAGTGCTGTTCCAGAACCTCTAGCTCAAGCAGGCATTCCCCGCCTTATTTCTCCGGCCCCTGCTGGCCATTATTGCGGGGAATGTTCTTAACTTCTTCTGCTCTGCACCTGCTTACCGGCTCTGGTTTTGAGCCAGTCCGTAGGTTGGGTTGAGCGAATCAATAGGTTAGGGCTGGCTGAATAAATCTAAAAACCTTGCTGGATAAGACTTTTAGACTTTTTGTCAATCCAAAAGTACCGGCCGTGGGAGTGAGCGGGGGGAAAATTCAGGTACTTTTTCCCTGAAAATTAGGTAATTGACCAGATGAAAATCGGTAAAACCCTACACCCCACACCCCACACCCCACACCCTGCCCCCACGAAAAACTTTTTCAGCAAACCCTAGGTTAAAGAAAACCTCTCAATTTTAGGGGAAAGCGAAACCCAACATTTCAGTCCGTAGCGACTGTATCGCCAGTTCGTTCATCGGAAATTTTGGGTCTGAAACCCCGCCGTTCTAGGTTGGCTTTACGTTAGAATTAAAAGGCCAGTCTCGAAAACCAAGTGGACGGCGCAGCACCGTTCGGCTGAGCTCACGGCCGAAGCCTTGAAAACTCGGCTTAGGGGGTTCCGACCAGAAAAGCTTGGCCGGGTAAAAAGTCGCGCGCAACAAGTACAAGAAGCTATAGGCGGTCAACGTACCGTGGGACACACGGAATCGGGCTTCTGAAATGGGGCGAAAGTCTGTGGACTCTGTGTAAGACAGTACATGGTTTTTTAACTGTGGTATGCGACGGTGGTGGAAGCAGAAACTTAAATCGTGAGGTTTAGGAATCGCCGCACTTTTAGGGCGGCGAGGATGTCAACAGGTTCGGTTTCACCGTCCCGTTAACGTAGTCGCCAGCTTCCGCAAACGCTTTCAGTGTCGCCTCGATAGCGGCGACCTGTTCGGGTGTTACTTGGAGTTGGCAAGATCCGGTCAGGACTGGTTTCATCCCCTCATTAATAACCCACATTCCGCACCCTAGTCGTTGAAATCAACAGTTGCTCTAGCCCTTGTATAGTAAGACTTTTAGCGATTACTAAGAATTATGAAGTGTCACACTCTAGTCAGCGATCGCCAGCTTAATGAGAGTTCATCTCAATAATTTGGTATCAGAGCTATCAGATTTTTAGGGCTAATTGTGCATATGCTGGGCAAACAAATTAGCCTGTAATTCAGAGCCGGCAATCGTTTTGACGATTTAGATAAAATTTTCAATGTGACACTTTAGGGTGCGGAATGTGGGTAATAATCAAAACATGAGGATTTTGAGAAAGATGCAAGAATTTATGGGCGATTTTTGGGGCATCGAACCCCTCAAAGCCGAACAGTAGGGACTCATGCGGTTTCGTTGAGAAAATTGTCGGAAAAGAGATATTAGCTCAGAAAGCGATTATACTCAATGATCGAAGACTATTGACCGGCGATCGATGAACCAAGACAACGAGATTAGTCATTTACTAGACCTCATGCCTGCTTCGGGACGGATGATGACGCGCATTGTCAGCAAACCCGAAAGCCCCAAGGTAATCGAAACTAATTTTCCCCTACCCTGGCAAAGAGGAGTCAGACCAATTCCAATTAATTTTGACCTCTGGCGGCAATTATCAAGACCCCAACGGGATTTAGTCTTGTTAAGGGCCGTCTCTGTTTTAACGGCAGTAAAATGGTTTAAACCCGATCTCGATCGAGTAATTGCTCTGGCTGGTATGATCGGTTTAACCGTGGAAACCCTGCAAACCGATGCTGTCGGTATGGCAGTGGCGGGGGGTTTAACTGCCTTGGCAATTAACCGGATTTGGCGGGAAAAACGCAGCCCCCAACGGGAATTAGACGCGGATGAAGCCGCCATAAAAGTGGCCGTTAGACGCGGTTACACGGAAACCGAGGCCGCCAAAAGTTTATTATCGGCTATTGAGACTATAGCTGAAATTGAGGGGCGATCGAGTCTCAATTTTAACGAGTTATTGCGCTGTCAAAATCTGAAAAAATTAGCTAATCTCTCCTTTGTTGGTGTTCCCGATCAGGTGAGACAATCTTAAGGTCAGGAGTCAGGAGGCAATAGGTAATCTCCCCCCCTCTGTCACCCATTCTGGCGTTCCCTGTACCCTAAAATCAGAGAGTCTGTAAACTTAAAATAACTACTATAAAAATATTTTTCCCCTTGCTCAATGGCTGCAATTGACTCTTTAGAAAAAGCCTTAAAATATCACTTTGGCTACGATCAATTTCGACCGAATCAACGCCAAATAATTGAGGCTGCTTTAAATAATCAGGATTTATTAGTAATTATGCCCACCGGAGGCGGTAAATCTCTCTGTTTTCAGCTACCTGCTTTAATCAAAAAAGGGGTGACGGTGGTGGTTTCTCCCCTAATTGCTTTAATGCAGGATCAAGTAACTGCTTTAGCTGATAATGGCATCGGGGCAACATTTCTCAATAGCACTTTAAACGCTAAACAAGTCAGAGAAAGAGAATCTTTAATCCTGCAAGGAAAAATTAAACTGTTATATGTTGCGCCAGAAAGATTATTATCGCCTAGTTTTTTAGACTTTTTAGCTGTTATTGATAATTACCTCGGTTTAGCCTGTTTAGCAGTGGATGAAGCTCACTGTGTCTCCGATTGGGGCCATGATTTCCGCCCTGAATATCGACAAATTAAACAAGTTCGTCAACGCTTTCCCTCCGTGCCAATTCTCGCTTTAACTGCCACCGCCACCCAACAGGTGAGGGAAGATATTATCCAACAATTAGGATTGCGAGATTCTTCCATTCATATTGCTAGTTTTAATCGTCCTAATCTTTACTATGAAGTTCAACCTAAAACCAGTAAATCTTATCAGCAATTGTATCAATATATTAAAGGACAAAAAGGAGCAGGAATAGTTTACTGTATCAGCCGCAAGACCGTCGATAAAGTTGCTGAACAGTTACAAAAAGATGGTATTGATGCCCTACCCTATCACGCGGGTATGGATGATCGGGAAAGAAGCCAAAATCAAACCCGTTTTATTCGGGATGATGTGCAGATTATGGTGGCGACAATTGCCTTCGGTATGGGGATTAATAAACCCGATGTGCGCTTTGTCGTTCATTATGATTTACCCCGCAATTTAGAGGGATATTATCAAGAATCGGGCCGCGCCGGTAGGGACGGAGAACCGGCTAAATGTACCCTCTTTTTTAGCTTTGCAGATGCCAGAAAAATTGAGTATTTTATTAACCAAAAAACCGAGCAAAATGAACAACAGAAAGCTCGTCAACAATTGCGACAGGTGTTAGATTATGCCGAAGGGACTGAATGTAGGCGATCGAGTGTCCTAGGCTACTTTGGAGAAAGTTTTGCGGGTAACTGTGGTAACTGTGATAACTGTCGCCATGGTAACAATTCCGAGGATTGGACGATCGAAGCACAAAAATTTTTATCCTGTGTGGCGCGGACGGGACAGAAATTCGGTATGATGCACATAATCAACGTACTGAGGGGAGGAAAAGGTGAAAGAATCACCCAATATCAACATCACTTATTATCTACTTATGGCATCGGTAAAGATAAAACTATGGAGGAGTGGAAACGTTTGAGTCGTTCCCTTGTCCAGCAAAATCTACTGGTAGAAACTGAAGACAATTTTAGAATCTTGAAACTTAATCAACACAGTTGGGAAGTGATGCGGAAACAACGTTCCGTGTTTATTGCCGTCCCCCGAAAAGCTAACGGTCAAATCTTGGGAGACGACAATCCCAATACGGTGGAAAGTGATTTATTATTCGAGCGCTTGCGGCAACTGCGGAAAAAAATTGCCGATAGTCAAGGGGTTCCTCCCTACGTTATTTTCCATGATTCTAGTCTGCGTTTGATGGCCAGATCAAAACCCCGGAGTTTAGAGCAGTTTCGTCAAATTTCTGGAGTAGTACACAGCAAAGTCCAACAGTATGGGGATATATTTATAGCGGCAATTAATGATTTTTGTCAGGATAGTCTTCCCTCTACTCAATTCCTCACTCTCCAATACTATCAAGATGGTTTGAATGTGGAAGAAATCGCTCGCAAACGAAGCTTAAAAGTTTCAACAATCTATGAACATTTAGCTAAATTGCTGGAGGCGGGTTACCAAATTGATATTAATCAGTTAGTTTCTAAAAATAAACAAGAATATATTCGTTTAGCGATCAAAAAAGTGGGCGATCAATCCCTGAAAACCCTCAAGGAAAATCTGGGAGATAATTATAGTTATGAGGAAATTAAATTAGTTGTTGCTTGGCAAAGAAGACCCCGGCAATAAGAGCAGCGGAACTCTGTTTTAAAAGCTATAGGAGAGGAGGAATTATAAATTATGAATTATGAAGTGGGGAGATGGGGAGTTTTTTCGGTGAACAGTAAACAGTGAAAAGATAGCAGTAAACTGCCATTTGATGATGCTGACTTTATACATACTGCTCACTTAAAACTCAAAACTCAAAACTCAAAACTGATAACTGATAACTGATAACTGATAACTGAATTAAGCAAACCCTATTTAGGGGAGAAGCGTTCTTGAATTTTATTAATCGCCCAGCTTAAAATCGCCCCCGCAATTAAAATACTAATAGCAGGATTGAATAAGGGCAGCCAAAGACGCTGAAAAAGTTTAAATCCTAGGGGAATTCCCGTGGATTCACCAATAACAGCCACGGCAAACCAGAGAAAACCCGCTATCACTAAAAACACATCAAATATTAAGATTCTATTCAACCACTTGACAAATTGCTCTTTCATTGCAGCAAAAACTTAGGTTATTTATACAGTTTATTCACGAAAAAGTATAGCACTGTCACCTTAATCCCAAGCTCTCCAGAGCCAAGCTAGTCCGGCAGTAATGATTAAAACTTTAGTTAACCAATCTCCCCAGCGCACATATAAAGTCCTCGTATCCCGTCGATAAATTGTTTCGCTATGGATTTGATATTTATCCAGATCCGATAGCCAAAGGTGATTACCGTGGGGATCGACAAAAGCAGAATAACCTGTATTGGTGGCCCGGGCCATCCATCGATCGGTTTCGATCGCTCGCATGGTATCCTGAGCGTGGTGTTGAGCGGGCATGGCGTGGCTATAATGGGCGTTATTAGAAGCAGTAATAATAAATTCGCCTCCCCTAGCAGTTTGACGGCGAAAATGTTCGGAAAAAGCCGATTCGTAACAAATGCCCACAATGATTTTACCGAAAGGACTGTCAATAATTTGCTCAGGATTTCCCTGGATTAAGTGCGCTTGCAAGGGAGAAAGGCGATCAACAATTCCACCCAAAATTTCCTGAAAAGGAACGTATTCGCCTAAAGGCACGAGAATTACTTTATCATACTGACTAATCACCTGTCCCTCGCCATCAATGGTAAAGAGACTATTGTTATAACCCTTGTCCATCTTGCCAAATGCACCCAACCAGATCGGCGTTTTTTTGGCTAAAATTGCCGAATAAATCGAGCTATTATTGACTAAGTTCTCCCAATAGTAGGGTAAGGCGGTTTCAGGAGTTAAGACGGCATCTACTCCTTGATCGGCGAGAATTTGATAACCAGAGGTGTAACCTTCGAGTGCCTTTTGAAATCCTAGGGGCGAAAGTTTAATCGTGTTGGGAATATTGCCCTGAATTACGCCAATTTTTATCCCTAAATCCCTTGACTTTTCGATCGGTTTATGGTAAACATTCCATCCCCAGAGATGCAGGCTCAAACAAATGAGGAGGGGTAAAGAGAGAAAAGCGAGATTTTGCCGCGACTGACGGATTAGGAGAAAGCTTTCGGCGATTAAACCGTTAACTGCCACAATTGCCGCCGTTACCGTCGTAAAACCCGATAATTTGCCCAATTGCAGAATCAATAAATTATGGGGACTTTGACTATAAGCAAGGGTAGTCCACCAGAGAGGGGATTGACTCCAGAGAGATTCTAACCCACACCAGAGGGCAGTGCCGATGAAAACCCGTAGGAGGGCATCCCTAAAAGATGACTGATTAACACTTTTGTTGACATAAAACATAACTAACGTCCAAGTTAGCACGATCGCCGTTCCCCAAAAAGTGATAAACAACCAACAAAACAGGGCAATTAACAAACTAGCTAACCAGGGGACACCCATCCACGTCATCGGGTGAATTCCCGTGATCCAGAATAAAGCGAGGCCATGGTAGGCAAAACCCCAGCCAAAACCGTATAAAAGCTGTTTTTTTAGGGATTTTTCCGCTAATCTCACAACAATCCACAGGGGGACGAGAGAAATCCAAGCGAGTAACCACCAAGAAACCGGCGCTACTGTTAACCCCATCCCCACACCGGCCAAAATTGCCCAGAGAAAACGCACCATCTTTCACTCAAGTCAGGTTGAACTCGTCTGACCTACTAGATCAGAGTAGCTAGAGGGAAGACAAAAAACAAGAGACACACAGAAGTTTTTCAGCACATCTACAATAGATCAGTTAGCGAGTAAAAAAGCCCCTCGATCAGATGCTATGGCACGCTATAGACTCAGATAAACAGGGAGATGGGGAATGTCACCCTCACCCTGAAAGCCTAAACTCGGACTGAATAAGTGATTGAATACATGGATAATTTTAACCCCAAATTAACTACTCTGGCTCTTGTCTTGAATGTTGAGGAAAATCTCGAAGATATTTTTCGGAAAATAGCTAATACAAGCGCTCATCAATTGCGAGCGCAGCACTGTTCAATCCTGTTAAGCTCTCCACAGGAATTAAAAGGGGAAATTACCGATTATCTAGAAGTTTTTGCCCATTATGATGATCTATCACCCTTGGCTGATCAAGAAATAATTAAACTCGATCAAGCTATTGCCGACAATGTAGCGACTACAGGGAAACCTTTACTAATTAAGGATATCACTCGATCGCCATTTGCTAGTGCAGCCCCTTATCCCAAAAGATCAAATAATAATAGTTTTATGGCCGCGCCGATTATCCTAAACGAGCAGGTAATCGGAGTAATTAATCTCAGTTTTCCCCTAGACAAAAAACATTTTGAACCA
This sequence comes from Microcystis wesenbergii NRERC-220, assembly GCF_032027425.1. NCBI lineage: Bacteria > Bacillati > Cyanobacteriota > Cyanophyceae > Chroococcales > Microcystaceae > Microcystis > Microcystis wesenbergii. Next base: position 3,491,017 of record NZ_JAVSJA010000001.1, read on the forward strand.
TTAGATTTAGAAATCTTGCAGTTATTCGCTCAACAGGCAGCCCAATCCCTGCAAATTTTTCATTTGCAAGGGATATTAAAATCTCGTTTTGTGACTATGGCAGTGACTAGAGAAATAGCAGAAATTCAGTGCGAACATTCGATCGCTGTTCATCCTTATCCCCCGAAATTAGCCAAAATTGTCGCTAAGGCTTTTTTTAAAGAATTAACTCAGGCCGGTTTTGGAACTCATCAAGTTATTGAGATTGCTAATGAGGTTTTGAATTTACTACAAAAGACTCTTAATAAACATAAAAATCGTCTGGAAGGAAAAGATTGAACGCTAGTCAAGGGTTAAAATCGACTAACTTGCCCCTCCCGTGCAGTGCCAAGAAGTAATTGAGATAGTTAACAGCTTAATTTACTGATTGCCGCTGCCGTCCTGCCGTCCTAATTCATAGACACCAGAGGCAACACAAGCGAGAATACCGACACTAATCGGCCAACTTTTTCCTAAACTAATCTCGATTAACCAATCGGAGAAACCGCCGAGAATGAGAAAGGGAATAATACTAAAGATAGAGGCATAAAAAGCATTTTGGGATTCTCTAGCGACGCGAGTTTTTTCAAACTCCTCTAGGGAAGTATAGAGGAAACGCTCGGCAAAATTAAACCAGCGATAGAAAATTTCTATAAACCAATTTCGCACCCCAGCTAACCCCAAATATAATGCTAAAGACCAGAGACAGCTACCGGCAATAAAGGCCGGGGAAATATTGATAGTGAAGGGCAGAAAGTCGATTACCATAAATGAGAGCCACAGAAGTGGTAAATTTGAGCGAACGGCTCGATCGATCTTAACAAGTCTTGACCCTTGCACCAAAAAGATGAAAATTCTTCAGATTGTTCCTTCGATTTCCCTTGTTTACGGGGGTCCTAGTCAAATGGTACTCGGTTTGTCAGCGGCCTTGGCGCAACTGGGCCAAGAGGTGACTATTATTACCACCGATTCCAATGGTGACACGGGACAAGCACCCCTAGATGTGCCTTTAGGGGTCCCTGTTAGTCAAAATGGCTATCAAATCTATTATTTTCCCTGTTCTCCCTTTCGGCGCTATAAATTTTCCCTTGATCTGTTTACTTGGTTGGCTAATAGGGCAAAAGATTATGATATCGCCCATATTCACGCCTTATTCTCCCCGGTAAGCAGTATATCGGCTTCTATCGCTCGTTATCATCAACTGCCCTATATTCTCCGTCCCCTAGGCACCCTCGATCCGGCAGATTTGCAAAAAAAACGGCAACTTAAACAAATATATGCCAATTTTCTGGAAAAACCCAATTTAGCGGCGGCGGCGGCAGTTCATTTTACCAGTCAGCAGGAGTGTCAAACTGCCGAAAGATTTCATATAAAAACTAAGGATATTATCATCCCCCTAGGGGTAGATTTTTTTAACCCACAAGCTTTACCAGTAACGGGTTTTGATCTTCCCCAAAATAAACCGATCATTCTCTATATGTCCCGTCTTGATCCGAAAAAAGGTCTAGATTTATTGCTGCCCAGTTTAGAAAGGTTGTTAGAAAAAGGCCTAGATTTTCATTTTGTCTTAGCAGGAGGCAATCCCCAGGATCGGGAGTACGAAAATCGGATTAAAAATCAGATCGAGCGGTCAATCTTGGGCAAAAATACGACAATTACCGGATTTGTCACCGGAGAAGTCAAAAATAGCCTCCTCGCTAGGGCCGATTTATTTGTTTTACCTTCCTACTATGAAAATTTTGGCATCGCAGTTGCCGAAGCTATGGCTGCCGGAATTCCTGTGCTGATCTCGGATCGGGTGGATCTGCATCCTGCGGTGACGGCAGCGGCTGCGGGATGGGTGACAGCTTGTCAGCTTGAGGATTTAACTAATACTTTGGCAACGGCTATCACTAATCCTGAAATTCGCCAACAACGGGGGAAAAATGCCAGGGATTTAGTCTTAAATCAATATAGTTGGTCAGCGATCGCTGAACAGCTGTTAACCGTCTATGAAAATCTAGTCGGCGCTATCGATCGTCCCCTACTCGATCGAAGTCACAGACGGATTAAGATTTAGGCCATCAGGATAACCAGCACTAAAAATGCCAATAGGGTTAAACCTGATTGCAGAAAGACGGGAAGCGCAAAAGATTCCATAACAGTAGCTCACTTTCTAGGGATGGCTCTATTTCCAATATACGCTCTCATCTCCGCTAATTCCCCATATTTCCGTCCCCAATGTCATCATCTCATCATTTAAGTAGGTAGGCGTTAAAAATTATCAGACACCACCCTTATCAAGGGGGGACTATAGGGTAGGGTTGATTCATGAATCAACCCTACTATGAATCAACCCTAGTACTAAGGGGGGATCGAACCTAAAATCCATTTTTAATTTAATTATAGCGGTAAGCGCTTGAGTGAGATACAGACCAAGCTTTGCCTAGCATGGTTTATAGCTTGTGACACTGTACCTAATACGACTGCACACCGCTATAAGCTAGTGAGGTACACATATTTTTCTTCCCTTTTGACTTTTGCCTCTTGCCTTTTGCCTAAAACCCATAACTTTTGTACCTCAGCAGACTGAAAAACGCTATATAACCAGCTACTTATTCATCCCATAGGAGAATTTGAGGTAAATTGTACTGCATTTAAACTGGGTAGGGAGCATTTTAATACAAATGTACGGAACTTGGTCACTCCCCACCCCGTTAACTTAAGTTTCAGCGTCGTGATTATAATTAGGGAATGATAGAAATTCTTAGACAATAGGATCACATCAGTGTTGATAAATCATCTTTTCTTCGGCGCTTTCCTACCCCTTGATACTCTCCTGTCCACCCAGGGGATTATGGTTATGCTTCTGGCCGCTTATGCTTTAGCCATGTGGATGTTTCTAACTAGCGCCCCAAAAGTTCATACAATCATGGTGACAGATTTGGAGACAGCCCGACAATTTTATGAAGGACTTTTAAATTTACCCACGGCCGATGTTCCCCTCCATTACTATTACAATTATGAGCAGACGATGGGCAATAATATGATTGACCCATTTTATATGTCTAGTAATCCGGCTGTGACTACTGCCAACCCTTCTTTGGGAGATCAACCCCAGGGTTTATGGTATCAGTTAAAGAAAAATACCCAACTGCACATCGTTGGTGGGGCAACCGCGGGTTATAAGGATCGTCATCGTCACGTTTGTTTTGATCACGATTGTTTAGAACAAATTCTGATGCGGGTGGAATCACGACGCTTAAAGTATAAAGTTCGTCGCAATAAACCTTTAAATTTTTTGGTCAAAGATAATGCTGATCGCGTGATTGAAATGGCCGAAGTATCGAATTAGTTAACGGTAATTAGATTGGGGGCAACCATAACGGTAAATAACTCAACTATGAATGCTCAACTGCTCACAATCGTTTTAATTTCTTTAGGGGTAGGTATTGGTTTGGCCATTCTACTCCTAATTTTAGTCAAGTTGAGACGCTGCAACCAACAGGTAAATAGTATTGTCGATTATCACTCTCTCATCGGTTTAATTGGAGTTGTTCAAATCCCCTTCGATAAAAATAGCAAGGGGAAAGTGCGAGTTAATGTCGGGGATAGTCTGATCGATATAGCAGCGATAACGGAAGGGGAAGAACAATTTAATGTCGGTGATAAAGCATTTATTCTCAATTTCCAAGACAATAAAGTTTTAGTCATTGCGGAAAAGTATATCAGAGGCGATTTTTAATTTCTTCTAGACCAAAGGGTAACTAACTATGAATAGTCAAAATAATTCCTATCTCATCCAAATCAATCCCAATCAATACGACAATAATAATAACAACAGTGCTGGCAATTTATTATTGAATAGTGTTCCCATTGCTTTATTGATATTTTTTGGGATTGGTGCGATTTGGTTTTTCAATTCTTTTTTGTGTATTTGTAAACCCAATGAAGTAGTAATCCTGAGTGGGATGAAACGCAAATCAAAAGATAGACAAGATGCGGGGTATCGAGTGGTATCGGGGGGTCGGGCAATTCGTATTCCAATTTTAGAAACCGTTAAACGCATGGATGTCACCACAACCCCGATCAGAATCGAGATTAAAAATGCCTATTCTAAGGGTAATATTCCCCTGAATATAGTGGCAATTGCTAACGTGAAAGTTAGTTCTAACCCTGAAATAGTCGGCAATGCGATCGAACGTTTTTTAGACCGAGATCGAGAAGAAATTGTTCGCGTAGCTAAAGAAACTTTAGAAGGAAACTTGCGGGGTGTAGTCGCAACAATGACCCCCGAACAAGTGAACGAAGATCGCCTAAAATTTGCCGAAAGTATTACCAGTAACGTCAGTCAAGACCTGTTAAAACTCGGTTTAGAAATTGATACTCTCAAAATTCAAAATGTTGCCGATGATGTGGATTATCTTAACTCCCTCGGACGGGAAAGAATCGCTTTAGTCATGCGTGATGCTGAAATTGCCGAATCAAATGCCCTCAATGAAGCTGAACAAATAGCAGCGGAATGTGAGGAACAGGCAACCGTAGCTAAAACCCGCGATCAAATTATCATTTTAGAGCAAGAAAACGAGTTGAGAAAGTTAAAGGCAAAACTAGAACAACAGGCCAAATCGGAAGAAGAAATAACTATCGCCGCCGCTAAGGAAAAACGTGCTATAGTTGAGGAAAAATTGCAACAGGTCAGGGCAGAATTAGAAAGATTACGTCTCCAAGCAGATGAAGTTTTACCCGCAGAAGCGCAGCAGGAAGCTGAAACTTTCCGCGCTAGAGGACAAGCGGCAATTTTTGAAGAAAATGCTAAAGCTGAAGCCTTGGTTAACGAATTATTCGCGGAAGTCTGGCAAAACACCGGCAGCGAAGCATCAGCAATTTTCTTGATTCAACAGTTAGAAACCATCCTGGAAGAAGCGATCAAAATTCCTAAACGCTTACACCTCGATCGAGTTAATATCGTTGATAATGGTGATGGGAAATCCCTCGCTGCCCTGATTAAAGTCTATCCCGAAATCGTCAATCAATTCCTCGCCAGTGTCCATCAAACCCTCGGTATTGATGTAGTGGGAACTCTCACTAATAAAATTGAAAAATAGCAGTCAAAAAACATACTAGGCATGGCTGAATCGAGGTATGAATGCCAACTAGAAAAATCCCAGAAAAGAGGATTTATCTCTTAGATCAGCAACGCCACCAGAAACAACCTTCTTAATATGACACCCAAAAGTCTGTATAAGCTACTGCACATTGTCGGTAAACATCAGGTAGGCCTTCCCAAAGTTTTTGCGCTGACGCACGACCCCTATCTCCCACATAACAACCGACAATTTCTCTTATTTGTCTATCAATTGCTAGCCAGACATAAAACTTAAGTAGCTGGTTATAATTAAATTTAAAATGGATTTTAGGTTCGATCCCCCCTGCCCTCCTTGATAAGGTAGGGTTGATTCATGAATCAACCCTACCCTTGATAACGGGGGTGTCTGATAATTTTTAACGCCTACCTACTTATTATTCTTGGAGAAAATAATCATACCAGAGTTCCTCACCTTCTCTAGTTAATTTTCCTTTTGGCTTGGCGGAAACGCTTACCTGACGCGGAAACTCACTAAATTTAATATTTAGAAGGTTCTGTAACCACGACCAGCTTAATCCTGTTACTCTGGCAATACCTCGTCAAGAAATTTGCTCTAACAATAGCTGATCGATTAATTGTTTTGTTTTTTCTGATACCTGATTCTGACTGAGAGCAATGACAAACTGACGACCACAATCTTTACACGGGTTTTTCGGCTTTCCATTGCTTAATAGTGTGATAAAAACCACGGCGAGGACAAGGAAGGCTAGAGTGAGTGATTAGGGGATAATATTTGTCTGTTAATTGCTGTTCTCAAGTCAATTGAGTGGCTCTCTTGGGTTTGGTGGGTAAAATGTATTCTAAGATACAGTCCTGCTGGCGAGCGAGTGGAACGAACCACAAAGACACAAAGGACACAAAGATTGAGCGCTCCTATATAAGTTAAACTGGTCGCAACGCGCTCGCTACGCGAGATCACACAAAGAATAAGAGAGCCCTTGGGTTAAGTAAAAAAAGAGGAATGCCAAAAAGGGAGTCCTGAAAATGCTGGTTTAGGGGGGTAAATTTGGCACAATTTTATATTAGTTAAGATTCTACCTTATCTTTGCTATATAAGCTTCTCAGACTACCACTACTATCGAATCACTACTCAAGGTTTTATAGTTTTTGACAGCCATAAGCATTGATGCTCGCTGCACAAGTGAGATACTCCCCTGAAGATAGGGGTTTTGATAGAAATTATCAAGAGATAATTGCTGCCGTGTAATTGACCTTGACAAGAAATGCTATAATTTCCTAGCAAGGGGGAAAACTAATCCCTCTCGGTGTTGCCGTCGCACAATTTTGTCGGTTACTGGTTCTCGTCAGCTTGTCTGTCAAATATACCAATTCTACTTTGAATCGGTGCTGTTATGTCAAGATTCAATATTTCTGGCTGCAACGGAACTGGAAAATCAAATAATCTATTTCTTCAAATCTTCTTACCTTAGATAAAAATAATGAAATTCGAGGAAATCCAAGAGATTCTTAATGGGCAACTGCTCAAGCTTGAGAATCGTTGTCTCAATGAGACAGAAAAATTATTATTGCGAGGACTTTGGCAGAAAAAGAGCTATCAAGAAATTGCCCAAGAAAACGGTTATAGTAGCAGCTATCTTGCCAATGTAGTTGCCCCAGTACTCTATGATAGAGTCTCGCAACTGATCGGAGAAACGGTCAATAAAAAAAATTTTTTACCCAGACTACAATCTCATTTTAGCAACTCCACGTCGTCTCAGTATCGCAGTCAGGAATATCTCCAAAATGAGCGTCCAGAATACCCCGATGCTCCTATTCCCTATAATTCTCCTTACTATCTGAAACAAAGAAACCTTGAAGCAAAAATTATCGAGGAAATCGACCGATCTGGGGCTTTAGTTCGCATTAAAGCTCCCAAAAAATGGGGAAAAACGTCTTTATTATTAACAATTTTAGAGGCTTGTCAACAACAATTCGGTTATCAAATTGTTAGTTTAGATTTACAAAAAGCAGACCAAAACATCATAGCAGATTTTAACAAGTTATTACGCTGGATTTGCCGTAATTGCGCTCGGCAGTTGAATTTAGAAGCCAAATTAGATGATTATTGGGATGAAGATATAGGAATTAAAATGAGTTGGACAATTTATTTTGAAGAGTATATTTTACGAGAGATAAAACAGCCACTGGTATTGGCTTTAGACGAAGTGCATCGAGTCTTTGAACATCCGAAAGTAGCGGAAGATTTTTTACCTTTAATCCGAGCTTGTTATGAAGAATCTAAGCGATCTTCTCTCTGGCAGAAATTACGTTTAATTATTGTTCAATCCACAGAATCTTATGTTTCTCTGCGATTAGAACAGTCTCCCTTTAATGTGGGATTACCCATAGAGTTACAGGGTTTTGATCAAGAACAAGTGGCAGAATTGGCAAAAAAATATCAATTAAATGAATTAGCAATCAACGAAATTCAACAGTTGATCGACTTAGTGGGGGGACATCCTGCCTTGATTCATTTAGCGATTTATCATCTTAGCCAAGAGCGAATCACGATGCCAGATTTAATCAAATCAGCAACTACATCAACGGGGATTTATTCCTCTCATTTACAGCTGCACTGGGTCACTTTACAAAAACAACCTGAACTTGCCGATGTTTTTCAACAGATTTGTCAAGGGAATCAACCAATGATAGTTAATCCAATTATTGCTTATAAACTTAATAGTATGGGTTTAATTAAACTCAGAGAAAATCAAGCAATTGTCAGTTGTCAGTTGTATCAAAAGTACTTTAGAAGTCAATATACTGGTTCAGTATAAATAAATTTTTGAACCATGGTATTAAGATAGCGATCGCTCAAGCCAATCATTATTAAATATCGTCTGATAAATCCGATTATGAACGTCCATTTTTCCATGGCGTTTTACCACTAATCCAGATAAAAATAACTCAGGTAAATAGGGATTGTTATCAATCTGTATTGCTTCTTGATGGAGGATTTGTCGATACAAGGTTAATAACTGGGGTCGGTTTGGACTTTGAAGAAGGCGATCTTGAATGGTTTTTAAATGTTCGGGTTGATCCTGCATCTCCCAATCTTGAATAATTTTTTCTGCTACTAAGTTGGTCAACCATTGTTCTTCTTGATTAGAGGGGATTGGTTGCTCACTATCCCGCATCAGTTGACAGAGTTTTTGAGTTAAGAAAGGTTGCCCTCCCGTCCAGCTTAAGACTTGTTTGAGCATTGTCTGAAGATTACTGACTTTTTCTGTTAACCCATATAATAAAGGTTGGGCTTCGTGTTCTTTAAAACTTGCTAATTCAATAGCGTTACCAATATTAAAAGGTGTTTTCTGGGGGTCAGTAATTAAAGCTGAAGGTGTGGTAGCACCAAAAAAGGCAAAAGTTAGCTCTTGAAATTGAGGTTGAATCGCTCTCTGGTTATAAAAAGAACGAATTAAAGCAAAAAAGTCAGAGGCATCAAATTTTAACCCTAAAATGCTATCAATTTCATCAATAAATATAACAGTCGATTGTCTAGATTGCCGCTGATTAAAATCATTATTAACTAGAAGAAAATTTTCTATAAATTGTCCTAATCGTTGTACAGGAGGCAGGTCGAATTGTTCACTCCACCAAGCTTTAAAAGTTTTCAATTCTTTGATTAATCCAAAACTGCGGAGCAGATCAACGGCTAATCCTTTATACCATTGTTCGGGGGTAATATTGTCTGTTCCTAGCCGAGTTAAGTCAATTACTGCACATCTAATTCCCTCCTTTTGTAATTGGCTCATCATCCGTACCATTAAGCTAGATTTTCCCATTTGACGTGCATTTAAAACATAGCAAAATAGACCTTGTTTGAGAGCTTTATAAAGATTGCGATCGGCTTGTCGAACCACATAATTCGGTGCATCCATCGGTAAACTGCCCCCCACTTGATAGACAAATTTGGGAGGTTGTTCAGCACTTTTAAGTAGGTCATTTTCAAAGATAAGTTCTGCTTGGGTTGCTTTCAGTACCTCTAAAGTGTTTGTGAGTTCTTTTGTCCGTTCTTCTACTCTTTGTTCTAAGGTTTGATAGAGTCTTGAGTTATCAATAGAGATAGCAGCTTGAGCTGCTAGAATATTTAATAGTTCAACTCTTTCTGAGGTAAATGCGCCTGTTGTTAAATTATTTTCTAAATAAACAATTCCTTTTAATTGACCTTGATTGAGTAAAGGAGTACAAAGAATGGATTTAGTTTTTTTAGCAATAATGTAAGAATCGTTGGTAAATTGACCTGATGAAGTGGCATCATTTAAAACGATAGTTTCTTTTGTCCGAGCGACATAGTAAATAATACTGGTGGGTAAGATAGGAATTGAGTTATCATGGTCGATAGATTCTATGGGAATCGGCTGTAAGATATTAAGCGTTTCTTGATCAATTGTTCCTTGAGCTTCAATGACCCAATTTCCTTCCTGTTCTAAAATCAGACAACCTTTCTGAGCTCCTGCATTTTCAATGACAATTTTCATTAAATTTGTTAGGAGATTTTCCAGTTTAATTTCTCCAGAAATTGCTTGCGAGGCTTTGAGAATAGTGGTTAAATCAAGAACTGCTCCATCATTACCAGTAGTTGAAATGGTGGTACTCAGTCCTTTAGATTTGTTTTGATTGCTGATGTCTAATAAATATTGAGGGTATTCTTCTTCTAATTGTTTAACTTTGGCCTTTGCACCCCAACGAATGTAACAATGATAAGCATTTCTGAGATATAGTTTACCGATTTCTTCTCTACCTAAAGTAAAATAAAATTCAGAGGCACGTTCATAGGCTAAAGCCTCTTCATGGATAAATTCATATTTTTTTGCTCCTTGAATGGCTTTTTCATAAAATTCTTGAGCTTCCCAGTTTTGACCTAAGACTCTCGCTTTTTCTGCTTCAACTAGATCATATTTATGTTGAAAATTTGCTGGACAATGACTAGACCATATTGCCATCTTCTGCTGATTGTTATCTACTTGTTGTAGTAATTTTCTTTGATCATTTTGCTCTGTGTCATGATAATAAGCTAGAAAACTCAACGATGAATAGAAATTATGTTGAGGAGAAATCAAAAATGAGTTTATAGTTGGGTTTGAAATATATTGAAGTCCTCTTTCTCCATAAGTAACTGCCGACTTGTAAATCTTAAGAAGATAAAATAATAATAGTTTAGCAAAGTAAATCAGAAAAAGTAACCATTCATTGTTAGTCTGATTTAATTGGTCTAAAACTGCATTTTCTTCTTCAGTGGATTTACCGACAAATAAAGCAATTTCTTTTTTTAAGCTTTTTTGTAAATTATTGACTATATTATAAGAAATTTCTTGGTAAAAAGAGGAAAAAGTTTGCTTGAGTTTTTTAATAACTCGATTATACTTGATATATTCCTGTTCAACTTCTTCCAAATGATAACCTCCCAACAGTCTATAAATACAATAGTCTATAGCTACATAAGAGGCAAACTGGTTATCCCCTACATCTAAACCGATTTGAAAACTCTTTAGTAACTCGTTATCGATCTCTTTATTTCTCAGATACTCTTTCCAGTGATATATACATCCATAATGTGTCTGTATAATAAGAGCTTGTACTTGACGAATATTATATTTATCGAGCAATTTAAGGGCTAATTTACCAAATTCATATCCTAAATTATAATTATTGATAGAGCCACATAATATCATTCCATAGTAGCTATATGTTGCTGCTGATTCAGGAGAATTTCCATGGTTGATAAATAAATCAATCTGTTTGAGGATTATTTTTATATGTAATAGGGGATCAGTAGTTGCCGTCGAAGACATTATTTGTTGTAAGATTTGAATGGCTTTAATCTTATAGGGATCAGTCATAACAGGAAGGCTTTCTAAATCGTCAATTTTCCTTTTTTGTAGAATTAAATTTAAGGACTTATTAATGCTTTGATTAATATTACTTTTGCCATTTCTTCTATAAATTAAAATTCCCAGTTCTTTCAAAGTTTTTAAAGCGGTATCAATCGCCTGATCAGGTTGAAAATTTGCATAATAAAATTCAATCTTTATCTGATATGTTTTGACTTTATCTAAGATCGATTTAGCTTGGTTAATAATGATATTTGAATAAAATAAAATTTGCTGAAATTCTGTATTAAGAAAGAGAGAATGTAATTTTTCTTCATGAAGTTCTAAAGTCAATTGATACTGCTCACTCCAACTATTAGTTGTTAATAAACTGAGACCAGAATCTAAATACTTTAATGCTGTTTCATAAGCAGTTGATGCTTTAGCTTTTTTAGCAGCTTTAAGATTTAATTCTGCCAAATTATCTTTTTCTTGTTGCTCAGTAATTAGCTCAGAACCTTCATTAAGTTGATTAACAATTTCAAAAATATTGTTTAATAATTCATCGTCTGTAATGTTTTTTAGCAGTAGGCGACCAATTTGTAGATGAGTCCTTTTCTTTTCTTCCTCTGGAATTAAAGAATAAACTGCTTGCTGCACTCTGTCGTGTAAAAATTTATAGGAAACACAGTTAGAATACCCACCCAAAGTTTCAGTTTCTAAGAGTTGCCTCGATAATTCTTTTGAATCCCAGAGTAGAGCTAGTTTATAGTTATTATCTAATGGTATTACTAACCCTTTATCAAGGGCTAATTGTAGTTGTTGAGCCGTAATATGTTGAGATGTATTATTTACAATAGAAAGAGCTTCTAGACTAAATTGATTACCAATACAAGCGGCTAATTTTAGAATATTTTGAGTTTTTTGAGCTATTTTTTTTATTTTATGGGTCATTAAATCAACGACATTATCGGTAATTGATAGACTTTTAATTTCGGTAATATCCCATTGCCAATAACTTTGCTTATTATTTTCCAATTTAGTAGAGGAAGGATTAAATATTATGAAACCATCTTGGTATAAAGAATAGAGAAACTGAGCGATAAAAAAGGGGTTTCCACCTGTTTTCTGTGTCACCAAATCTGCCAAAGGCATAGTAACTTCTATCGAACAACTTAAGGTATCAGCAATTAATTGATTAATGTGCTTCATCTGCAAAGGAGCAAGAGTAATTTTCGATACAGAAACTTGTGATTGCTGAATTTTCTCTAAAGTATTCATTAAAGGATGAATCGAACTAACTTCATTATCTCGATAGGCTCCAATTATCAGAAAATATTTAATGTCAGAATCTGATATTAATTGTTCAATTAAGTTTAAAGAGGGTAAATCTGCCCATTGTAAATCATCGATAAATATCACTAATGGATTTTCTTTTTGAGAAAAAACATTGACAAATCGTTTAAAAAATAAATGAAATCTATTTTGACTTTCACTTCCTCCTAATAGTTCAACAGGTTGCTGTTTGCCAATAATTTTTTCAACTTCGGGAATAACATCGATAATAATTTGACTGTTCTTACCCAATGCTTCCAAAATTTTCTCTTTCCAAGCTTGCAGGATATTTTCTGGCTCACCTAGAAGTTGACGGATTAAGATTTGAAAGGCTTGAGAAATAGCTGAATAAGGAGTATCTCTTTGTAATTGATCAAATTTTCCTCTAATTAATCGCCCTTGTTTATATGTAACTTGTTGGTAAATTTCATGAACTAAAGCTGATTTCCCAATCCCTGAATAGCCAGAAATGAGGATCATTTCAGTGGTTCCTTGGCTAACCCGATCAAAAGCCTTCAAAAGTTGAGTAACTTCCCGTTTTCGACCATATATTTTTTGAGAAATCTGAAATTTCTCAGTCAGATCCTGACCACCTAAAGAAAACTGAGCAATCTGTCCTAACGTCCTTAATTGGTGAAGACAGATTTCTAAGTCAGCTTTAATACCCAAGGCAGTTTGATATCTTTTTTCTGGGGTTTTTGCGAGCAGTTTGTTAATGATATTAGAGAGAGTTAAGGGAATCTCTGGAATGAGTTGATGAACAGGTAAAGGTTGTTGGGCAATATGACAATGAACTAACTCCATAGGATCGGTGGTTTCAAAGGGCAATTGATTGGTTAAAAGTTCATATAAAGTAACTCCAAGGGAATAAAAATCACTACGGTAATCTAGACCTCGGTTCATTCTCCCTGTTTGTTCTGGGGCAATATAAGCTAAAGTCCCTTCTAATTGGTTAGGAGGACAAGCTGTGAAAAATTCTTGGGATAAACGGGTGGAAATACCAAAATCAATGATTTTCAGTTGTTCGCTTTCAGGGTTATAGACAATATTAGATGGGTTAATGTCTTTGTGAATAATATTAGCCTGATGAATAGCAGCTAACCCCTCAGTTATTTTAATAGCAATCAAGAGAAAGTTTTCCAAATTTAACTTATCTTGAGATAGTAATAACTCTAAAGATCGACCTCCAAAATCTTCTAAAAACATTATCAAACTATTATAGTGTCGCTGTAAATCATAAGCTTTAACAACACTGTCTATGTTCAAAGAACGGATAATTTCATATTCCTGTCGATAACGGGTAATCTCTGAAGGAGTTGGATAATTTTCTTTAAGAATTTTAAGAATAATCGGTTGAGCATTTGCCTTAAAAATGCCTCGATAGACTAGAGAACTAGAACTTTCATAAATTTTTGTGATTAGTTGATAATCTTTCATAACTCACTTTTTAATAACGTTTTTACTTATTTTCTAGCATTTGAGCAGAAAAATGTCCATTAAACTCTTAGATCAGACTTGAGAATAAATTTCTGTCACCGTTGTGGTTAGCACTGAGTATCCATCTTTTAGTTCTTGATCAATTATTTGCGATTTCCACATCTCACAGTCTTGACAAGCTCTTCTTTTTTCTAATTGATTAAGAATTAAATCTTGTCGTAGTTGCTGGAATAACTCTCCCGACCAAATATCTTGTAAAGTTTGTTGATTATAATCCCCTAAACTTTCAATCTCTTGATCAAAACCTAGTCTAAATAAGGTTTCTATACAGTAGTAGATTTTGCCATTGGGTAAAACTGCCATTTCCAGAAAAGGGAATAAACAAGTCCAGCGCCCTTGCGCTTTTTGTTGATAATATTGGAGAGATTTTTCTACCCCTTGATTGTGTTTTTTTAGTCGCATATTATTTTCTTGATATTCAGCAATATTAAGGATAAAAACACTATTAACTTTTGATAACCAACGATTTAAAAATGCTTCTTCTTCCTCAAGATTAACATTGTAATTTCTGACAAAAGAGGTTCTAATTTCGCAGTCAATACCCAACTGATCTCTAATTCTTAACAGATCAATTGTATTGGATTCGACCTGACTTAAATCTCCACCTCGAATTCTTAAATAAGTCTCTGGAGTCGCCGCGTCAAGACTAATATCAATACTGGTTAAACCCGATTTTAACAGAGCTTTAATATAAGTTTTATTCAGAAGTTGACCATTAGTAGTTAGATGAACTTTTGGAACACCTTGCTGTCGGCAAAGTTGAATAAAGTCTATAAGTTTAGGATGAAGTAATGGTTCTTCAACACTACCTATTACAATGGTAGTTGCTGCTTTTCCACAGTCTGCTGCTAGTTTTTCCATCATCTCCCAAGACATGACTTTTTTCTTTTGAAAAAAATCTGTAGTATGATTAGACTTTATCGAAGAACTATGATAGGGACACATAACACACTTAAGATTACAAGTGTTACCAACAACAACTCTGACATAAGAAGGTGCGATCGCTTTTCCATAATGACAACTAAAATAATGTAACTGCTCATCTCTATCTATTGCCGATAGTAAAACTAATGGAATAGGCTGAGGTTGAATAGTTTGGCTTGTTAGGAATGTCTCTATGTGGGGTTGTAATTGATGCCAAATATCACTTAATTCTTGGGGATATAAATACGCTAGTATAGGATAACTAGGCAAACCCAAATCTGAAAGAATGGGTAAAGTTGGCTGAAAAACAACAACCGCATATTTATCCTTAGCCGTCATTAGCAATTTTTTGATACTATGAGGATGCAAAGGAATATTATGGGAGGGAATCTCAAGAATTCTATCTGAAAAGATAGAAGTATTTATTGTCAGATCAGATAAAAGGTTCTGAGGATCTTTAATAATCATTTTTTGACCAATTTAACTATAAAATCCCCACCCTTTAGGTGAGGCGAGCAATTCTTATTTTTGTTCAATTAGTTTGCAAGGCTTCTAGGAACAAGTTGTCGGAATATAAGGATTGTCGGCAAAATATTTCCCTGGTTTTCGGTTTGATATCCAGTCGGACAAATCATCTGCATTTAAAGTGGCATTTCCCCATGACGGCTCAGGTGGATAGGGAATAATCATTTTAAACAACTCTGGTGCATTGTTATCTGCATCCAATATTTGACCAATAAAGCTACTATACGTCACTTCAAATAAGTAACCCAAGCTTGGGTTTTTCTCTCCCAGTTCACATTTATCAAAGATTGGAAAAATATATTCATCGGGTGGATTACCTTGTGGAAAGAAGACTTGTTTCAGTAAATAAGCTGGATCAGATTCATCAACGGTTTCTAGTGGTTGGGTGGGATCAGCTCCAAACAGTTTTCTGAGGTGATCAGCATTCTTTCCTTGGTCTGAGGTCGGATGTTCAAAATAAGTCCTTAAGAGATTGGCCACTCTCTTTTGCTCGGCGTATTTCTCGTTATTTTCATCAGCCCATCGCCAAATATAAGCAATAATTTGAGAAACTTGTTTTGACTGTTGATAAAGACGCTGTAAAAAACAAATGTGTGGGCATTCCCCTTCCATTTTATTAGCGGCTTCATTAACTTTTTCTGCCTTGTAGAATAAGCTACGAGTTTCAAACATAAGTGTGCTTCCTTTTTGAGAAATTAAATTGAACAATAAAATCGCTGAGGATTTTCCCAAACGATTTTTTTAACTATCTCCCGAGATAAGTTGTCTTCAAGTCCTATGACTTTTTTTACCCCATCAGCCTGATGATCCATGTGAGGATAATCAGACCCGAAGATTAAGTTATCAGAACCGATAAAATCAATGACCTGAGCCAAACAAGGTTCAGAGGGTTCCCCTGCAATGTAACACTGACGGCGGAAATACTCCGATGGTAGTAATTTTACCCGATCTTGGACTTCCCAATGTAAATTTTTATACTCTTCGTCAAGCTTCCATAACCAATAGGGAAGCCAACCACACCCTGACTCTAGAAACGCCACCCTCAGCCTCCGATGACGTTCTAAAACCCCCCCTTCAATTAAGGCTAACAGTGCCATCATTTGTTCCATCGGGTGAGAACAAGCATGAAGCGCAAACCGACTATTAAACCGCTCTGCACCAGTGGTAGGTAAGCGGCTATGAGTGCCTTCATGAATTCCTACAGCCATGTCCAAATCCTCGCAGGCCGTCCAAAAGGGTTCATAGGCTGGATCGCTCAAAATTCTGCCTTTAACGGGGTTAGGGCGCAAAAAAACCGCCTTCCAGCCCAAGTTTGCCATGCGGTGTAGCTCTTTTACCATGTCTTCGGGATCGTGTTGATTGACTGCAGCGACTCCTTTGAGTCTGGCCGGGTCATAGCTACAAAATTCTTCATATAACCATGTATTGTAAGCACGGACAAAAGCCCCCATCACTTCAGCAGGTAGGCTATCAATGGCAAATAACCACAGTCCGTAATTAGGATAAATAAAAGCCACATCTATGCCCATTTGTGTCATAGATTGAACATGGGACTCTGGGTTATAGCGATTGAGATAAGCATGGGGATGAGCTTGCATCATCTGCTTATTCCCTTCTGCTTGGACTTGTGGGGAGATTTTTTGACTAATCGGTTCTCCTTTGATTTTCATGTCAGCAGAAGGAGCAAATTCCCTAAATTTAGGTTCTAGGTATTGGCCCCACATTGCGGGGGGTTCAATGACATGGGAATCAGCATCAATAATTTTGTACCCGTTGAGCATAGAGGTTTTTCGGCAATTTTCTACCTAAATTATATTTGATTGGGAAAAAGCGGTCCCTTTTTTTAGGCTTTTTTTTCATCCCCTAAAACTCCATGGATTGATTGGGTTAAACTTGATACAACACTTTATTAAACTTAACGAATGGAAGCGATTGAATTTAAAATGATTCTTCATCATGGCACAGTTGTCATTCCCCCTGAATACCCCTCTAAGTGGGAAGGTAAGGCGATCCGTGTGATACTCTGAAGGGGTTTTGAGCTTGACTCAACCTTCTAAGATACATATAATGTATGTATGACATTTGAATATGATCCCAGAAAAGCAAAAACCAACTGGCAAAAGCACGGTGTTTCCTTTGCAGAAGCTGAAATGGTGTTTTTTGATCCCCTCGCTATTCATGATCTTGATCCCGGTTGTGTAACAGAAGAACGTTTTATTGCAGTGGGGATGGGAAACATGGGATCACTATTAGTGGTTATTTATACTTTGCGGGGTGAAGTCATTCGCTTGATTTCCGCTCGTCGTGCTACAAAACAAGAGAGAAAAACTTATGAGAAAGGAATATGATTTTTCTAAAGGAAAACGAGGGGCGCTCATTTCCTCTCAGGGAAAAACACGCATTACCATTTATCTAGATGATGAGATTCTAGCTTATTTTCGAGAACAGGCTGAAACCGCAGGAATGGGTTATCAAACCCTAATTAATGAGGCTTTAAAACAATATATCCAATCTCCTTCTGAGCGATCGCTCACTCAGTCCGATTTACGTCGTATTCTTCGGGAAGAATTATCAGCCCTCCAATAATGTTGCTTATGATAGTTACAAGTTAGGCGATCGCTGTCTGTTTTCAAGGATTGCGATCGCTTTTTAATTTTTTCTTGTCAAAGTTTAGTTAAACGGTAAGAGGGGTAATTTTGTAAAGATGTGCTAAATTGGAAGCTTTTTGTAGATCACCTTGACGAAGGGCTTCTCGGACATCATCTAATTTTTGAGCGTCTTCTAATGATAAATAGGGCGACCATCCTTCGGGAGTCTCAATCAGTTCTACTTCCACTTCAGCCATGTACTCTCCAATGTGGATGAGTTTAATGTGAGGCTTTTTTGTCATGGTTTTCTCCTTGTAAAATCACTTGACCAACGTGCTGGATCAGGTCTATAGGCAGTGACTAGAACAGCAGGCGATTCGGTATTCTTGGCTATACCCCAAACCACATGAACGGGTTTACCCTGACTATCTTTCTGTAAGACTAGCACACAACGCCCTTTAGGATATTCCGGGTAATCTTCGAGAATGACAGCTTCTCTAATACCTGTTATCACATCCCTTACCAGAATACCGTCATTTGCTAGTTCATCGTAGCCATGGGCTGATATTTTGACTTGCCCACGGGAAAGTAAAGCCAGAACTAATTGGAAGGTTATACTCATCATCTAATCATAGCATCTCTTTATTCAAGGAAGAAGGCGATCGCTGTCTGTTTTCAAGAATTGCGATCGCTTTTTTGCTGCCTTCTTTTCATCCCCTAAAACCGCTACAAGTCAGAGGTTAAAAGGGTTTTGATGATTTTAGTCGCCCGATTAATTCATTAGTTCTACTTTCAGGGATGAGGGAGTCATACCATAAAGTGACCCTTTAAATCTAATACAAATCTAATATAAATCTAATATAAAAGTTAATATTCTGCTCAAAAAAAACTATTAGAAAAGTATTAATTTTAGAGATTGCCATTACCCAAAATAAAACTTATTCTGGTATCAAAGGTGATTAAACAAATCACTTTTAATCCAAAAGACAAGATGTATTGCTTGTTCGGCAAAAACATCGAATTTAAATTTCATAAGGCAAATCTCTGGTGATTATGCCCAATTTATCTGGAATAGAGTCTCTTTGGCTGAAAACTCTGGGTGATCCGCGTATATGTGTTGCCGTCTTAGATGGAGACGTGGATCAATCTCATCCCTGTTTTCATCAAGCTCGATTAACTCGGATACCGACTTTAATCCCCTCTGTCAGCAACCAAGGATTTGCCGCCCAACATGGAACTCATGTTGCCAGCATTATTTTTGGTCAACACGGTGGTTCGGTTCAAGGAATCGCTCCTCGTTGTCGTGGCTTAATCGTACCCATTTTCAGTGATGGACAAGGGGATAAACTCGCTCCCTGTTCTCAAATCGATCTAGCGCGAGCAATTACTCAAGCGGTTGAGCAAGGAGCTAACGTCATCAATATTAGCGGCGGTCAATTAACAGCTTCCCCTGAATCTGACCAATTATTGGCTAATGCTGTGCGTTTATGCCAAGAAAGGAATGTTCTGATCGTCGCAGCGGCTGGAAACGATGGTTGTGAATGTCTGCATCTTCCGGCAGCCCTTGAATCGGTTTTAGCCGTAGGAGCTATGGATTCTCAAGGAAAACCGCTCAATTTTAGTAATTGGGGCAAAGTTTACCAAAATCAGGGAATTCTGGCACTCGGTGAAAACATCTTAGGGGCGGCTCTCAACGGCGGAACCATTCTCAGAAGTGGGACAAGTTTTGCCACTCCCATTGTGTCGGGAATTATTGCTCTTTTATTGAGTATCCAACTACAACAAGGAGAAAAACCCGATCCTCATGGCGTTCGTGAAGCCATTCTTAAAAGTGCTTTGCCTTGCCATCAAGATCACCCTATTGATAGCCGCCGCTGTCTGGCCGGAAGACTTAATATTTCTGGCGCTTACACCCTAATTACCCAAGGAGGAATTCAACCCATGTCCAATCAAACCCAAGAACAACCCATGATGCAAACCAGTGAGGTTAATCCTACCTCTCAAGAGTTAAACAATCCTATCAATGAGATCGCCGCGTTTCAATCGACTGAAAGCCTTAATTCTACTTCACCCTTCGCTGTTCTGCCCTCAGCCTTAGAAACAGAGGGATCACAAGCGAAAACCGCCCCTATTGTGTCCATTAATCCTTCTAATCTTAATTCCATGTCAGTTACCCCCAACAATGAAGTGAATTCTTCTATTACCCCCTCTGCTTGTGCCTGTAGTGGCAATGGTAATGGTGCGCCCCAAATTGTTTACGCAATTGGTCAATTAGGCACAGATTTCGGCACAGAAGCACGGCGAGATTCTTTTACTCAAGCCATGCCTCCTGATATGAGTTTGTTACGGTATCTTAATGAAAATCCCTATGAGGCGCAATCCCTGATTTGGACACTGAGTTTGGATGCAACGCCTATTTACGCCATTGTGCCAGTGGGTGCTTATGCTAGTGTGACATTTGATCGACTCCGTGCCTATTTAGAAGATGAAAGTATTGAACGAATCTCAGTGCCAGGGGTGATTAGCGGTAGTGTTCGCTTAATGTCCGGTCAAGTTGTCCCTGTGATTATTCCTGAAGTACGGGGGATGTATAGCTGGTCGGTTCCCGCTTTAGTGCGATCGGTAATGCCTCGAATGGCTGGTAGTGATGTGACAGAAGACGGTTTACGCTCTCAAATTGAAGACTATTTGAATCGGATTTATTATGATTATCGGAATTTAGGGACAACCCCTCAAGAACGAGCCTTAAATTTCTCAGCCACTAACGCTTTTCAGGCTTCTGTGGCCATCGCAAGTGCAGCAGGTAGTCAACGGGTTCTGGATTCTATTTCCGTGGAAAAAAGCCCGATTTGTCGCCCTGATTCCGATTGCTACGACGTAAAATTAAGCTTCTTTGATCCCGAAAATAACCAGCGTTCTAATCGAGTTTTTCGTTTCACCATTGATGTGAGCGATGTCATTCCCGTCACTATCGGTCAAGTCCGTTCTTGGTCTCAATCTTAATACATCACAGGAGAACTTATGTCTATCCAAGCCGTCAGACAGTTTAATGAAATTGCTGAGAGTGATCTAGAAATTCAAAATAGTCTAGAGGTAACAACAGATGTCCAAAGTTTAATGGCTCTTACTGTTATACTGGCTTCTGAGAGAGGCTTCAGCTTTACCTCTGAAGATCTGGCAGAATACTATTCCGAATAAAGTAGAAGACTTCCTGATATATCTCTCAGAAATGTGATGCTTTTAACTAAAAAATATGCGTTCGAAAGCGACCCAGAAGTTTGTGATCGATTGCCTTACTTAGCTCGTCAAATCTGCCGAAAACTCAATTCTTAAAAGGAGAAATCATGAATCTTCCCCTTCAAGTCCCACCCACTTCGAGAAAAGTAAGTACAGTAAGGCTTTCTGGAATCAGAGGAATCGAACTATCTAATTTAGCTTGCGATCTCTGTTGTCAATCAGGAGGTGGAATCGCTTGCGGTGCAATCAGTGGTTGTAGTTGTCCTCTGTAGAAATTAACTCGCTGATTAGGAGAAAAACCCATGAATCTTCCTGTTCAGTCTCAACCGATCATTCGAGGTTTCATAACTTCAAGAATTGAAGATAATGGCATCCGCTTATCTGATAATCTATGCCAGTGTCAATACGGATCTAGAATGTGTCCTGAAAACAAAGATTGCGAATGTGTAGATGGTTATCCTCGCTGTGTGTAGAGTAACCTTTAATAACATTCCAGCAACTTCTCAAATGTTAAATCAGCAAAAATATCAATGACCCATGACTTATCTAATTCTCGCCTCACATATACCGCGAATTTCGTGATATGTGTTAGGCAAACTCTCAAACCATTAACAAACAGTCAACTCTCAAATAAGGAGAAAGAAACATGAATCTTCCCATTCAATCTCAACCTGTAATGCGTAATGTTTCCACTGCTGCTTTTAGTGGTGGAATGGAAGCATCTTCTCTTCCCTGTACCATTGCTTGTGCTGGGTGCAGCGCATTATCTGGTATTGCTAAAACTCTTTGTCTTGCTGCTGCAAAAGCTGCTGGCTGTGACTGCTAATTTTCTGAATTAGACCTTTTGTTAAAATACCAAAATCTAACTCAGAAATAAAGAACGAGGGAAAGGTTTAAAAATCATATTTTTCCTTTCTCTCTTTCTCAACTGCTTACAAAAGTCAATTATATAGGCTTTGTAGTCTAGGCAATTGGCAATCATTCTGAAATCAGTCAATTTTTCATTAAGGAGAAAAAACCAATGAATCTTCCCATTCAATCTCAACCTGTGATGCGTAACGTTTCTCCTGCTGCTTTTAGTGGCGGAATGGAAGCCTCTGGTGTCGGTTGTGATATTGCTTGTACTGCTTGTTCTGTTCTGCCATTTCCTGCCAGTATTGCTTGTAAATTGGCTGCAAAAGCTGCTGGTTGTGACTGCTAATTGCTTGGATGGTATAGACTAACTTAATTAGTTTAAGTCTATACAACTATCAATGAGCGTTGACTAGAATGATCATTCGTTTTCTGGCATTTATTACAATTTACCTAGAGTAGTGAATGCCTTTTTTCCCAATAAAAAACATAATGAGGCTTTCATTATGATAGTTTCAAAAACCGACATCGAAGCCTATATAACCTTTATTGAAAAGGCTTTAGGTCAAAAAAAGGGGTATAAAAAAATACAGAAGCAGGAAATACTTGAACAATTTTCTCAGGCAGGTTTGAGTGAGTTAAAAAATTTGGTCAATTCTTTAAAATCTCTACTAGAAAATAGCGAAACTCCCCAAGATTTCACCCTTGAAGATGTTCAAGTCATGTTAAACAACTCACCTGATGCCGATCAATCCCCAAATGCTCAAGAAGAATATGAAAGGCTAAAAAATGACCTAGTTATCATCCCTGAAGAATTGAAACAATCGGTTTTTACTATCAATGATGTCATGACTCGTTTTCTTTATCGATATCCTATGACTGCCGTTTTAGAAATATTGATAACTTCGCTAAAAAGACGATTGAGTAATTTTTTCAGTCAATTTTTTCAATAAATTTTGTTCACATCTTATTCCCAAAAAGGAGAATCAATCAATGAGTAATTCTAATTTCTTAATTTTATCCTGTGACGGGGGTGGTATTCGGGGATTAATCACCGCCATGATTCTGCAAGAACTCGATAAACAAATCCCTTTTCTTGACAAAATTGATCTGTTTACAGGAACATCAACAGGGGGAATTATTGCTTTAGGATTAGCCAGTGGTGTTCCGATTGCTGATGTGGTTAATATTTATAAAAACAACAGGAATTGTTCTCAAATATTTACCCCTTATCAACCCCCTAATTCAGATGCTTTTTTAGATCGTTTTCTGGAAGAACTGGCTAAGAGCAATGAATTGAAAGACACCATTTTTGCAAAGATTATAGAAAATCTAGAACAACTATTGTATGTCAAATATGACAACAATGGATTAAAATCGGTTTTGGAGAACAGTTTAACCCAGTTTAACCGACCCTTATCGACCCTAGAATCTAAAGTTTTAGTAACCACATTTCAACTGTATAATGAAGCCGACACAAATAATCCTTCATGGAGACCCATAATCCTTGATAATTTACCCAACAGTGCCAGCCAGGATACACTAATGATAGATGCTGCGCTTTGTACCAGTGCCGCACCGGTGTATTTTCCCCCTTATAAGCATCCTACTTATGGACTTTGTATTGATGGTGGTGTATTTGCTAACAACCCTAGCACATTAGCCTTAGCTAGAGTTCTAGGTTCGGGAATTTTAAAGGACAGAAATCTTGCTATTGGAGACATTAAAATACTATCAGTTGGGACGGGGCAAACTCACAATCGGATGAGACCAGAGTATCAACCCGATGGACTGTTAAGATATGGACCGACAACATGGTTTTGGCCAATAGAATTTGATGACACACCAAAGATTCCCTTACTTTCAATCATGATGGATGGTTCATCAATTTTAGATGATTTTCAGGTAAAAATGATCTTGGGGGATCGACAATATCAGCGAATTAATGTCGATTTAACAGAAACGATTCCTCTGGATGGTTGCTCTCAAATTCCCAAGATGAAAGATTTGGTAGATGATTATATTAAATCCTCTGCGTGGACTGAGAATATCACTTGGATACAAAACTATTTCCTTAACCTTTAATCTTAAGTAGAACTCTCGCCTATTTTCAGCAGGTGTGTCACCGAAGTAACACACCTTTTACCTATCAGTGCGATCGCTGATCTTGTAGGTTGGGTTGAGGCAACGAAACCCAACAATATTTTATTTAAGGTGTGTTACTTTAGTGACAAGCCTTACAGCGTTGATGATTATTGTCATTTCAACTCAGTAGGGCAATGAGCGGCGATCGCAACTCTTTCGCTAACAACTTAGAAGCAGAAGTCAGAAAAATGGGACAACCAACTGCCGATCCCAAGGCATTAGATGGAATCGTATCGTACATAATAGACCTCGACCTAATATAATCTCAAGACTAAAAGTCTTTCTAGTTAAGGAATCTACCCGAATAAAAATTATTTTAATTGCCTCATATTTTTTCAGCTAAATTGAATTAGCAACGATAGATATACATTACAGCTATCGAACTGTTTAGTTAGTACATAGAGCAAAAGCAAGCTGTGACTGGGTTATAATTTTTGGAGATGTCTAATGTAATGTCGTTGTCACTACATTATGTTAAAATAATTAAGTTTGGAATTACACACCCATCTTATGAGTAGTAAAACAAAAAGTAAGACTCCGCGTAATACCCTAAATTTGCGAATTAAGCCAGAAGAACGCAATTTGATCGATATGGCAGCCAAAGTGCAAGGTAAGAATAGAACTGATTTTATTTTGGAAGCCGCGCGGAATGCTGCGGAGGAAACTTTGCTCGAACGTACTATTTTTTGGGCTAGTCCAGAGGCTTATGCAGAATTTATCGCACTTCTAGATGCACCACCTCAACCTAATGAACGTTTACGCAAAACCATGCAGACGCTCGCACCTTGGGAGAAGGAATGAATTTGACACCACCTGAACCTCTGGCTAGTTATCACTCAATCACTGATTTTTCCTGCGGAATTACTTCTCTTGATGATTGGTTGAAGCGTCGAGCTTATGCTAATCAAGCCAGTGGTGCAACTAGAACTTTTGTTACCTGCGTTGACAATAGGGTAGTTGGGTATTACGCCCTTGCTTCCGGGGCGATTAGTATACAATCAGCTAATGGTAAATTTCGGCGGAATATGCCTAACCCAATTCCAGTGGTAATTTTGGCACGATTGGCAGTAGATACTTCTTACCAAGGTCAAGGTTTAGGATGCGGTTTATTTCGTGATGGTGCGCTACGGGTTGTTAAAGCGGCTGATACCATTGGTATTCGGGGAATTATTGTTCATGCTATTTCAGAAGAAGCTAAGAATTTTTATTTGGCTTTAGGTTTTGATGTGTCTCCTCTTGAACCGATGACGTTGATGATTACTCTTAATGATTTACGCGCTTGTATTGCTTAGTGCAGGGGCAACACGGGGTCAACCACAGGGGGTTTGCCCCTACAGGTACGTTTAAGTCCAGAATAACTTTGCTTATGGCCTCATGAACAAGATATTTGCCCTGATACACTTTACTTAGATTCAGTTAAACTAAAATGATCATCATCTTGCTTGTTAACTAACGAACAATTGACAAACTGATGATCCTGTTATACTAAATTAGGTATCAACCTTAATCATTATCCCCAACATGGGAGATAAACCCATTTACTGGATTGGGACGTCAAGGGAAGATATTAGAGATTTTCCTGAAGACGCAAAGCGTAAAGCAGGTTTTCAACTGAGAGCTATTCAACAAGGAGAGAAACCCAATGATTTTAAACCCATTCCCATTATTGGTCAAGGAACAGAAGAAATTAGAATTTGGACAGGAGAAACCTACAGAATCTTTTATGTGGCAAGGTTTAAAGAAGCGATTTATGTCCTTCATGCTTTCGGTAAAAAAACACAGAAAACCTCGAAAAAAGAAATTGAATTGGGACAAAAACGTTATCAACAAATGATTCAATTTAGACAACAATTACAGGAGGGATAACCATGACACAATCTAACACTATTGAGATCACTTTTGGTAGCGATAACATCTTTGAAGATTTAGGATTTAACAGTGAAGAAGCAACTAACTTAAAAATTAGAGCCGATTTGATGTTAACCTTGCGGTCTTTTATCCAAGAAAAAAGATGGACACAGCAAGAAGCCGCCACTTTTTTCGAGGAAACAAAACCGAAAATTAGTGATTTAATGAATGGAGAAATTAGCCGTTTTACTGTTGATAAATTACTCAGTCTTTTAGATAAAACGGGAATGAAAGTTAAACTCGAAATCTTCACCAAGTAACTTAAAATCATCAACAATTGACCATGAACAAGGGTTACATCCACATGGGAAAAGGATTTAATTCATCTTCCGTTAAAGCTTCTTTTAACCATCCCATGCTAACAGGAACATCATACAATCTTCCTGTCCCTAAACGCTTCCACATATGACGCATTCCGGGGACAATGACTTTAGCTACTCTTAAACCAATATCAGGACGAGTTTGGTCTAATACTAACATTTCCATCCCTTTTGACTCAATCTCTATAATTTGATTGATTAATTCATTTGTTCTACTTAAGAGATTACGCCATTATACCATAAAGTGACCCTTTAAATCTAATATAAATCTAATATAAATCTCATATAAAAGTTAATATTCTGCTCAAAAAAATATATTAGAAAAGTATTAACTTTAGAGATTGCCATTACCCAAAATAAAACTTATTCTGGTATCAAAGGTGATTAAACAAATCACTTTTAACCCAAAAAACCTGATTTTTCTGGAAGAAACAAATTATGAACACTGTGACTATGGCTGTAACCAATCAATTAAACGCACCCGTAGGTGGTTCTTTTCTTGTAAGAAATAGTGGAGGATATGTTTCTCGCTTTTCAGTCTCTTACAAATTTGAAGGCCAAGATTTTAGTAAAGATAGTGGAGAGTTTACTGCAGGTGTTAACAAATCTATCAGTATCCCTGCAGGTGCTACTGAAATTCACTTAAAAGTTGAGGAAGCTTGGTTTATTGGTTCTTGGAGTACTATTTTTACTCAAGATTTTAATAGCCCTGTTACCAAATGTTATGAGATATCTGGAACAACACTTAATCCTAGTTGGAAAGAAATCTCTTGCTAATGATCGCCTAAAGTTAGAAACGAAACCCAACATTATTCGTTCTTCCGAACTTACACTGTAGAAAATTCCTCAAGCTCCCTCTGGGGTTAGCAATGCTCTAAAGCTGATAAATATTAATCTAACAAAAACTCAAAGCTTTAGTGTACAAACTTTACAAGGGTAAGTTGCTGATAGTTTTACATGACAAGTTTGGAAGAACCACATTATTTAAGGTGTGTTACTATGGTGACATACCTTTTATCTATCTGTCATGAGGGCAGCTTATCCATTTCTGGCTCAGATCGGTTAGAATTGAAAAGTTATCAGCCTGGAAATTCGTTTTATCCTCGCGCTCATAATAAAATGTAGAACAAGCTTCTAGTTTGTCAGGGATAAAATACCTGTACTTTGTTAATTCTCTATGTACCCTATAATGACCATTAAGCCTTAAACTAGGAGAAAAACTGATGGAAAAATTGATCCAATTACATATTGAAAAGCTACCCGAAGGATTCTATTTAGCAACCTCCGATGACTTACAGGGATTAGTTGCACAAGGGAAAACCCTTAAAGAAACCCTAGAAATTGCCAGAGATGTCGCTCATCAATTAATCGAGGCTAAAAAACAACGCAATCAAATTGATAATTTAAAAGATATAGAAGATGATTTTTACTACCCTTTAGTTGTCTAAACAGATTAAAATAAAAAATGGGAAGATTATCAGGATTTCGGTATCGTGATATTATCAAAAAACTTAAAAAGCTTGGTTTTGTTTTAGATCGCCAAGCCGCAGGTAGTCACGAAATTTGGTACAATCCAGAGACAGAGAACTATACAACAATTCCTAATCATTCTGGTGATCTACCAGAGGGGACTGTAAGAGCTATTCTCAAACAGGCTGGCATTAGTCCAGATGATTTTTTACAAACAAAATAAAAACTTAATTTGTAACCATTCAGTTATAATGTCCCCTATTCCAAAGCATTACATCCACATGGGAAAAGGATTTAATTCATCTTCCGTTAAAGCTTCTTTTAACCATCCCATGCTAACAGGAACATCATACAATCTTCCTGCCCCTAAACGCTTCCACATATGACGCATTCCGGGGACAATGACTTTAGCTACTCTTAAACCAATATCAGGACGAGTCTGATCTAATACTAACATTTCCATCCCCTTTGACTCAACAATTCGCTGACACAATTTAACATCCTCTAATAAGTCATCACTAGCTAATTGTAAATAATCATGACTTTTTTTGGGTATTATTTTACTATCGGGAACTAAATAAGATTGATTGCTTAACCTTGCAGTTTGCCACCATTTAACCGCCAAAGGATCAGCAGAAGGATTATAAATCGTTGTCCCATCTTCCTTAAAAGATAACACATTCGGTAAGATTTGATTAACCTCCGTTAACGCCCGACTAATGGCAATTTTCGGGTCAAAATGCGCCCCATACCCTAACAAAATGTCCTCCACTTCCCGCTCCTTTCTCGGACTAATAGCAGCAAAACAGGGAATATTCAAATCACTGGTAATATCTAACACCCATAGCTCCCGATTTAACCCCTCATAATATTGCTTTAATTGCTCAAAATATGGCTCATTAAAGCTCTCTAAATTAACGGAAGGTTTAACTAATTGATTATACCACCATAAGGCCACACAATCTCGTTCCACTAACTCCATAAATCCTTGTAAAATCGCTTCTTCTATCGTATTTCCTGCGGCGCAGCCATTAGAATCAGCCCAACAATCTAAGGGTTCAGATTGAGGATAACCATAATAACAATATACCGTCGGTAAATACTTAAAATCTTGAGCAGTTAAAGACCATACAGGTGTCCAATCAATCATTCTAGTTTCATCAAAAGGTTCAGGGACTTTTTGAAACCATCCTTGATTCTTCGCATTCCATTCTTCTCGATGTTGATATTGTTTTTCACTAAAATTCATACATTTGTTAGGATGAATAGCTTTATCTCCTAACTCTTGATAATTCGCTTTTTCTCTGATTTCATTCCCTTGAAAAACTCCCGAATAGCGCTCAATAGCTTCACAAAATCCACTTGCTTTTGCTTGACTATCTGTGCGGCCTTTTCCCGCACTTCTACCTCCAATATTTTGCCGTAAACTGTCTAAATCATCAAAGACACTGCGAAAATGATGTTTCGCTACATAAGTATGAACTAAAGCATTCCCTTGTATCTTATTTAATTCTCGCACAATTCCCGTAATAGAACCGATAAGATGTTGATAGGTTCTTAAGGTTTCTTCAGGAGAACAAAAACGATGTCCCCCATCACTGGTAAAAGCCTTTTTACGATGTCCCAAAACCACAGGTAAAGGTGTTTTATTTAGAGAATATCCACAACTAGGACAGTTCGGACGTTTAACTAAAATATGCTCTTGAAATTGTAAATTTAAAGTATCATAAGTCATCATTGTTCCTTCTAAACGTTGATTTTTACCTTGAATAATCCACTTAAAAACCTCCATAGCCGTCAGATTTAAAACCGTCTGTATTGTCGCTGAAGAAAACCCTAAAGGGGAAATTAAAGAAATCTTATTTTCTCTCTGTCTAATGATAAATTCCTCCACGGGACGATTATCTCGTAACCGTTGAGCCAAACAATGCCAACAACCAGTTTTATCGGGATCAAATAAGGGACCAATCCATGCTAGGTTTCCCAGGGGATTAACTAATAACCAAGGCTTTTGCAAGACTAAAGCTTGTTGATTAATACTCTCTAAATCAGGATGAAGATAATTATCGGTTAAAATAATGGTTAAATCCCCTTCATCTGCGACTTGAACTTGCAATGAATTTAAAATATTGATCAAATCTTGCTGGGGAATTGAGCCTAGGCTTTTAACCGTAACCTTCAGAGATTGTAATCGTTCAAAAGCTTGGGCTTGAGAAACCTGAAGATGATGGCATAAAATTGCTAGATTAGACGGCAATAATTCTTTTTTTTCTAGTAAAAACCCTCGTTTATATAACTGAAAAATCGCTTTTTGAATTGCCAGACTATAATTAATAATCACTGCGAAGGAATTAGCATTATTGGGATTGATTTCTTGATTTTGTAAAAATTCTAACTGAAGAATATCAATAATTTCATCAAGATTACGTTGACCATCGATTAATCTTACTAAACGATAATAAAGCGGCTCTTGAAAACAGATAGATTCTCGCTCAGATAGAAAAAATACCGTATTTGGTTCTAAGGTTTCAATTGAGTAGGCAGGATTCCAATCAAGCTGGTTGAACACAATTTTTACTCTCTTTTTAAGGGATGTTAAGGTTAATTATATACCTATAATATCAGTTTGATAGCAGTTATCTTAATGGTGAGCTGCGAAGAGTGTAAGTTGGGTTGAACGATAGTGAAACCCAACCGTATTTTATCTATTCCTTGCTGAGATTCAGTTAAAATTGTAGCGTTATCAGCATGAGTTAGATAGAATCCAACATCCATGATCATCTCTCTCAAAGAAGCTCAGGCTAAACTCCCCGAACTGATTGACAATCTCAAACTGGGGGAAGAATTGTTAATCACCGACAACAATCGTCCAATTACCCAATTAATCGGGCAAATACCCATACCGCCCCAACGCCCTAGCCCTGGACTATGTCAAGGAATGATTACCATCGTAGCTGATGACGAAGAACATTGGCAAGATTTTTTGAAAACTTAAATAGAGATTTAACATTATGACTAAATTAGATATAGCTCAAGCTAAATCCGATCTCTCAAAACTTCTCGATTTGGCAATTAACGGAGAGGAAATCGTTATTATACAAGGCGACGAGCCAGTAGCCAAAATTTCCCCCATCAAACGACCCTTAAAACGAGGAAGTGCTAAGGGAAAAGTATGGATGAGCGATGACTTTGATGAACCTCTTGAAGACTTTCACAATTACAGGGAATGACTTTTTTATTGGACACACATATTTTTCTTTGGTTTGTTAATGACGATCCTAGATTAAGCAATGCTCTCAAAGATTTAATTGAAGATGAGAACAATTTTAGTTATCTTAGTATCGCCAGTCTTTGGGAAATGTCTATTAAATAGAATTTAGTAAAGTTAAGGTTAGTTCCTTCCTAGGAAGAGTTTATTGAGAAAGAAGTGAACGAAAGTAGGATTGTTTTACTAAATCTTGAACTAGGGCATCTAAAAATTAATGCTTCTCTACCTTTTCACCATAGAGATCCTTTTGAACGCATTATTATTGCTCAATCTATGGCTGAAAATCTCCCTATCATTACAAGGGATTCAATTTTCATTCAATATTCGATTGCGCTTATTTAGTGTAACTCAACAAATGAAAATATTATTGATCTTAGATCAAGATGAAGGAATAGCTCCCAATGATCCGGCCCCTTCTTCTCGATTAGATTGAAACAACGAAACCCAACACTAATAAAGGTGTGTTACTTTAGTGACATACCCTTTACCTATCAGCGGCGATCGCTTATAGCTCTCTCTATTAATCAAACTTTGGCAAGACGCGATCGCATAGAAAAAATTGTTATTCCGCCATCAGGATATGGTATAATGCGGGATATTTCAGTTGGCAAAGGGGCAATGATTTGGAACTAGCATTTGAAGGGGATAAACAGTTGTAGAACGTTCAGAGGTGCTGAGAGAAAATTGGAAAAATGGATAAGAATAGGCGGAATATTAGATCAAAGTAGTGCTGGTATGATTCAGAAGCATTTGGCGGGTATCTGTAATTACTTTGAAAATCAGACAACCAATGGATTAACTGAGGGAATGAATACCAAAATAAAGCTTATTAAAAGAATAAGTTATGGATTTACCAATTTTGAACATCTTCGACTTAAGCTGTTTGCTTGCTTTAATTCATAACAAAAATTAACACAGGAAAACCAGAAGAGCCGAAGCGGTGGCGAAAAAGGCCCAAGATGGAATTATTAGGGTTTAGTTGTCAGTTGTTTGTGATCAGTCATTTGATCGCTCATCGTAGGATTAGTGCGATCGATTTTGTTTGGGGTATCTAGAATGATAAAATGGGTGACGTTCAAAGCATCATTCATTAGCTATGACCACAACCTACAAAGTAGAAATTTCTCATTTAGGAACAACACAAACGATCGAAGTTAGGGAAGATCAAACTATACTACAAGCGGCCTACGATGCGGGGATTGACTTACCCAGTTCTTGCAATGCGGGCGTATGTACTACCTGTGCCGCTCAACTTTCCCAGGGTAGCGTCGAACAAGGTGAGGGCATGGGATTATCCCCCGACCTGCAAAAAGAAGGCTATGCTTTGTTATGTGTGGCCTATCCTCGCTCCGATATTAAACTGGAATCTGGCAAGGAAGAAGTAGTTTATCAACGTCAATTCGGAAAACCCTAGGCCAAACTGGGGTTAAGATGACAAATTTTCGGGGGTTTCCCCCCAAAAAAACCAGATTTAGAGCCAATCAGACCGGCAAACCCTAACTAATAGCCGAATGCTGACCACTAAGGGAGAACTTTTGCTCTGCACTCTTGAGGGCTGCTTTCATGAAACCATAAAAGAGAGGATGAGCTTTATTGGGACGGGAGCGAAATTCGGGGTGAAATTGGGTAGCAATAAAGAAAGGATGTTTTGGTAGTTCGATAATTTCCACCAAACGACCATCAGGAGAAGTGCCACTCACCAGATAACCAGTCTCGAAAAAGAGACTACGATAGGCATTATTGAACTCGTAACGGTGACGATGGCGCTCATAGATAACCTCTTGACCGTAGAGAGAGAAAGCCAGACTATCGGGATTTAAACGACAGGGATAGAGACCTAAGCGCATTGTTCCCCCTAAATCTACCACATCTGCCTGTTCTGGCAGTAAATTAATCACTGGATTCGGTGTATCCTCTTCAAATTCGGAACTATTAGCCCTTTCCAATCGGGCCACATTGCGACCCCATTCGATAATCGAACACTGCATCCCTAAACAGAGACCCAAGAAAGGAATATTATTGACCCTAGCATACTCGATCGCCTTAATTTTGCCATCCACACCCCTAATACCAAAACCACCTGGTACAACAATACCGTCAACACCGCTTAAATGAGCTTCGGCCGAATCATTATCCACATCTTCGGCACTTACCCAACGCAATTCTATCTCGCTATTAAGGGCAATAGCAGCGTGTTTGAGGGCCTCCACCACCGAGAGATAAGCATCCCCCAACTGCACATACTTACCGACGATAGCTATCTCTAATTTTTGACTGGGGGATTGCATCTGTCGGATGAGATTTTCCCACTCCTCCAGATGGGGGTATCGGGGACTGAGGTTTAATAATTCTAGGGTTTGTTGCGCTAATCCCTCTTTTTCCAGATTGAGAGGAACTTCATAGATACTGCTGGCATCCTGAGCAGTAATCACCGATTCCACCGGCACATCACAGAAAGCTGAGAGTTTTTCTTTTAACCCCGGTTGTAGGGGTAGATGACAACGACAGACTAACACATCCGGTTGAATACCGATCGATCTTAATTCCTTGACCGAGTGTTGCGTCGGTTTCGTTTTCATCTCCTTAGCGGCCGGAATCCAAGGAATTAGGGTAACGTGCATATAAACCACGTTATTTCGACCTACATCCTTCCTAAATTGCCTAATTGCTTCTAAAAAAGGCAAAGATTCGATATCTCCCACCGTACCACCAATTTCTGTGATGACAATATCGGGGTTGGTATCTTTGGCCACCCGGAGAATCCTTTCCTTGATTTCGTTGGTAATATGGGGGATTACCTGCACCGTTCCCCCCATATAAGCACCACGGCGCTCTTTATTCAATACCGCTTGATAAATCGAGCCAGTAGTCACGCTATTGAGACGGGAGAGTTCCGTATCGGTAAAACGTTCGTAGTGGCCAAGGTCGAGGTCGGTTTCGGCCCCATCATCGGTGACAAATACCTCTCCGTGTTGAAAAGGACTCATCGTACCCGGATCCACGTTGATATAGGGGTCTAATTTCAGAATTGAGACGGAATAATCCCGACTTTTCAACAATCTTCCCAAACTAGCAGCGACAATTCCTTTCCCAATACTGGAGACGACTCCCCCAGTAACAAAGACAAATTTACTCATAAAATTCTTCCTGCGATCGATTATACCTAGCAAGGGGTAAGAGTTTTCGGGATGGGGTTGACCCGTCAGAGAAGCCGAAGGGCGGTGTCATTTTCCCAGATTTCATTATAACCGGAGGATCTATACCGCTCAACTAAACTTACTCAAACTTACTTAAAAGCCTGAAAGCTTAGTCATTCGTAGTGGGTCAAGCACTACAGGATTAAACGGCAAACCCTTTATTCCCTGGTCAATGACATCAGGAATTACTTTTCTAATGATGTTAAATGACCCATTGACATCGGCATTTAACAACTGATTTGTTCCCATTTTATACAGTCCCCTAGCTAACCTTTTTCCCTTAAATAATGGTTTTTCTTCACCATATTTAGGTAACTCATCCCTATCTAAAGCACTGGATTGTGAGGTATAGGATTCTTCAGTTATTATGACTTTTATTCCTTTTAATTGAGCTTTATAGGTTAACATTTCTATTAATCTATTATGGGGAATATTGACAAATTGTTGATTATTCCTTTTTCCTAGATTAAGAGATTGTTTCATCCGCTCATTATGCCCAATTATTAACGTCCCTATTTGATGAATAGTACACCAATCTATTACTCTTTTACTGGCTGTGTGTAGATAATTTTCTACTCGACAGTTTCGTTTATGGGTTAGGAATATCAATCTCTTAGATGAGGGTTGATTATTTCTGGTTTTCAGTTGAGATTGTAAGCGGGAACGTTGTTTTTTGTAGAAGGTGTTAATTGCTTTTAACGGTCTGCCATTTACCAAAAGAGGTGCTACACCTGTTTGATTTGTAGTTACAGCCATTAAGTTATTAACTCCTAAATCTATCCCAGCTATCTCTTGTTTATCTGTGGTTTCCGACCGTCTTTCATAGACTATTTCAATGACATAACAGCTACTTTTGGGGACAATTCTCACTTCAATTATTTCTCTTCGGGAAGTGGTCAATTTTACGTCGCTCATAGACAAGTGACAAATTCCTTCTTTTAAAGGTTTTTTATAAATTGATTCCTGAGAATATATTAGCAGGTTTCTTCCTTTGGTTTTGTCCTTATACTTAATAATTTTAGGTTTTCCTAAAAATTTTTCAGGGTGTTTTTTCCAAGCTCTAAAAGCGGCAAAATAACTAATCCAAGCCTGATCTAATCTTCTGATTATCTGCTTGCTCACTTTCGTGGGTAAAGCTAAATAATCTGAGGTTTTAGATACCAGATGATAGAGTTGATTAAAACTCAGTTTTTGGGAGTTTTCAAAGAAATATTGGCGATAATGGTAGTTAGCTAGATTGAACAAATTTTTTGACAAGAAGGCATAATGGTCGATTTCTGACCATAAGGGATGGTTTTGACTGATAATATGACGTTCAACTAGCTTCATATCTTGATTATACCTGATAACGTTCTTAAAATCTATCGGTGGCCAAAGTTACTTATTTTAGCTATCTAGCTACAGAAATGAGTAGCTTTAAAAAGCTTTAGGTAGGTTTTTGGTTTCTGTGGTTAACCCCGATCCTCGTTTTAGCTCCCTCTCGAAAATCTATTGCACCACAGCCTTTAGTCACCTTCAACCCGATCATCTAAATTTTCCGCTACAATCGAGAGTACTAAGACTCAGGCAATTGTAAAGTAATATTAATGATAGATTTTAATACTCTCGCTGAATTTTCCCGCAACTATTGCGTCTCGATTTGTGCCTTTTTAGTACCCGCTAACTTAGTAACCACCCTTTTAACGGTTCTTTTTCTCTATTTCGGTCGTCCTACCCGTCAAATCTTCCCCATTGCTTCCCTAGCTTTGTTGTTCGCTGTCACCATGTTTTTCCACGTCGCCACCTGGTTGATGATTGGTGTGGTTATGGCCCCCACTTTTATCCTCTTTGGACTAGGTTTAACCTGTTTTGTGATCAATTTTCAAGCCATTAGCGATCGCCAAAGCTTGGAACAGTTATTACACACTGGTGTTAGTCGTCTGGCCCGCTCTTTCAACTAAGGAAAAGCGCCAAGACTTCCCCCTTCCCACTTCCCCCATAGTTGAACCAATAGGCTAATCTTGATGCGTCCAAGAGCGATGGGCCAGACGCAAACCCCAATCGAGCAGATAACCAATCGCGCCAATAACGAGAATCACCGCCATCAACTCCGAATAAGCGAGTCGATCGCGTGTATCGAGAATATAATAACCCAAACCCGCACTAACCCCCAGCATTTCCGCCGGTACAAGAACGATCCAGATAATACCTATAGCCAAACGGAAACCAGTTAGGAGATGGGAGAGGATCGCAGGCAGAATAATCTGGAAAACCGTTTCCCCTCGGGTAGCACAGAGACTGCGGGCTAAAGTCAACCAAGAGCGATCAACCGCGTTAACCCCGGCAGCCGTATTGAGAAGGATCGGCCAGATGGCCGCCACCGTCAGCAAAAAATACACCGGTAGATCACCAATTCCCAAAACCATCACCGCTAAAGGCATCCAAGAAAGGGGCGAGATCATGCGTAGAAATTGAAATACAGCCGACAAAGCCGATTCAAGGGAGCGATACAACCCGATTAATACCCCCAACGGCACACCGATGGCACTAGCGAGAACCAAGCCCACAATAACCCGGCGGCAACTGGTGAGGATATGGGGCATAATCTCCCCCCCAACAAAAAGACGTAATAAAGCGACAAAAGATCGCTCAGGGGAAAAATCATTTAAAATCGGGTTTGAGTGCCATAGAGGACTGGTAAATAGCCACCAGAGCAATAATCCAAAACCGATACCCCATAAGGGTAGTAAAGCTCTTGGCGGGGAGGTCAAAGATTGTGACTTCATAGGTTAGGACCCTTAAAATTTGATCGTCTCGATGCGGGAGAGATTATTCGGTAAGCCGAAAGCTTTCGGTCCGCCCACCTGTTGCAAGGCATTACGGACAAAAGAGTCATCCACGAGATCCCGCGCCACCTGTCGGGGTTGCAGTTTTTGGAGAAAATCCGTATTTCCTTCCACCTGAGTGGTTTTGAGCAAGCGTACCAGTTCCTCCGTATAGGAAGGGAAAGGATAGGGCTGGAAATCGATCCGGTTGACTTGCCAAGCTGGATTCTCGATCGCCCCGTCTTTTTTATAGAAATTGCGATCATAGTAAGTAAGCGCCCGTTGCAATACCGGCAGCGGGTGAGGCGTATATTTTCCACCATCTTTAGAGAGAATCCGAGCTACTTCGGAGCGATTGCCCCGGGACCAGAGTTGGGCTTTAACGAGGGCGTTTACCACCCTCTGCGTCCATTGTTTCCGTTCCTTAATATCCTCCTCGTGAACAAAGACGACGCAACAGGCGTGATTCTTCCAGACATCGCCGGTGAAACGGAGAACCCTACCGGTTTTGAGATTTTCCGCCGCCGCGTTGAAAGGTTCAGCAACGATATAACCGCCGATGCTCTTATTGGCGAGGGCTGATACCATATCCGGGGGCGGGAGAACCACTAGATTAACCTCGTTAGAAGCGATCGGCGCGTCCTTGGCTTTGCGAACTATTTTCAGCCCGTTACGTTGTAAGAGTTGTTGCAAGACCAAATTATGAATCGAATACCAGAAAGGAACCGCGATCGTTTTACCTCCCAATTCCCTGGGATTTTCAATATCGGGAAGGACGGTGAGGGCTGAACCGTTGGTATGGTTCCAAGCGACGATTTTAGCGGGGAAATTGCGCCCGTAACGAATCCAGATCGAGGTGGGAAAAAGAACATGAATAACGTTCACCTGCCGAGCGAGAAAGGCTTCAACAATCTGCGCCCAAGAGCGGAATAGGCGCGGTTGTTCGGCAGTTAAACCTTCCGCTTGATAAAGTTTTCGGGAGTGGGCCACCAATAGGGGGGCGGCATCCGTAATCGGTAGATAACCGATTTTCACAGGCTGATCGTTGGCATTGGCGTGAACGGGGAGATTCCAATTATCGGCGGCGATCGCTGCTCCGAAGGAACTGGTAAACAGTGCCGAAAGTTTCAGGAAATCTCGACGGCTCATGCCGCAACAAGCACAATTATCGTGTAGGTTCATAGATTTACAGTGTCATCACAAGGGCTAATTCTTGAAAAATTGACTGGCGTAGATCACTCAAAAGCTTGGCTGACTCGAAACGGGGTTTCGGCATCGAGATGGTCCATTCTCGGCGGATGCCCACCGGATGACGGCCCATGAGAAGAACTCGATCGGCTACTAATAAGGCCTCGTCGATGTCGTGGGTAACGAGGAGAACCGTGCTGTTATAGAGAGCTATGACTTCTAGGAGGAGTTTTTGCATCTCGAAACGGGTGATCGCGTCGAGGGCGCTAAACGGCTCATCCAGGAGGAGGAGAGAGGGGCGCCGGGCAAGGACGCGGGCTAGAGAAACTCTCTGAGCCATACCGCCCGATAGTTGATGAGGATAGGCACGCTCGAAGCCCTCTAGTTTGACGCTTTTAACGGCGGTGTGAACCCTTTCGCGTAATTGCTGATGATCGAGGCGGGGCATCCGCTTTAATTTCAAACCAAAAGCCACGTTTTGCCAAACGGTTAACCAAGGTAAAAGGGCGGGGGATTGAAAGACGATCGAGCTGCGGATGTCTGGGGCTTGTAAGGGTCGTGAGTGCAATTGTATTTCTCCGCCATCGGCACTCTGCAAACCAGCGGCGGTAGCAAGGAGGGTAGATTTACCGCAACCACTGGCCCCAAG
Organism: Microcystis wesenbergii NRERC-220; assembly: GCF_032027425.1. Taxonomy (NCBI): domain Bacteria; kingdom Bacillati; phylum Cyanobacteriota; class Cyanophyceae; order Chroococcales; family Microcystaceae; genus Microcystis; species Microcystis wesenbergii. The sequence goes on from NZ_JAVSJA010000001.1 coordinate 3,529,880, forward strand.
CAAACAAACCACCTCACCGGAGCGCACCTGTAGGTTAATATCCTCAAAAACGGTACGGTAGCCATGGCGGGTTTTATAGCGTTTATGGAGATTTTTGAGGGTGAGGACGGGGTAATCCGTGGCGACGCTCATTCTCTCACCCCCGCTCGCTCGAGTTCGCCAGGGAGAATTTTATCGGTAGAGGACTGACGTTGTAATTCTCTTTCTAGTTGAATCAGGCTCGGAGTTAACACCGGTAAAAAGGCGACCTCGCGCAGCCGTCGGGCCGTGTCGCTATTACGGAAATAGCCTTTTCCTCCCTTAATTTCCGCTTCTAACCCTACGGATTCCACCGCTAACCGGGTAATGTCCACTCTGAGGGTGAATAGTTGGCGTGTTCGTCCGAGATCGAAGCTTTCTAGGGTGCTGAATTGCTCGATTGTCTTTTCTAGACGAGTCAGACGCTCCCGGGCGAAGAAATAACGATCGCTGGCTACCGCTGCCTTTCCCCCTAAATTTTTCTCCGTCTCCGCGAGGGATTTACGGGTAATGCCAAGGGCCAGTCCGCATTGTAACAGCAAGAAACAGGGGCGGACTGAGGGTAAAAATTTTGCTGCTTCCAAGCTGATAATCCAGTCGTGAGATAACTGAACTCGATCGAATTCAAGGGTACTGGTGCGGGAAGCCTGTAAACCCAATAATTGTAGGTCTTCACCCCGTTTTAACCCCTCTGCGAAGGAGGGAAGGGCGAGGATAAGAGTTTCTCCCGATGTAGTTTGAGCGGCAACGGCTACTATGAATTCTCCGTTAGAGTCGAGGTTAGAGGCCCAGGGCAGGAAGCCATTAACAGTGACGTTTTCTCCCTCGATCTTTGCTTGTAAACGCAGCTCCTCGATCCCGCCGAGGTACTTCATGGCGTTGGAGAGTCCTGTGGCTCCGGCTATCTCTCCCTTGAGAACAGCAGGTAGAATTTTGTTTTGTAGATAAGTGTTATTACTGGCGGCCAGATATTGGATGAAGACGCGCTGACACCAGAAAACAAAACCGGTGGTCAGGCAGCATTGGGACACAGAGGAAATCGCCTCTACTGCCTGTAATAAGGAGCCACCCCGGCCTCCTAAGCTTTCAGGTATAGCATAGCCGAACCAGCCCGATTCTCCTAGCTTGGTTAGGGCCCAACCGACGTTGAGATTAGCTGTACCGTTGTTGAGGTCAGTGGCTCTTTCTTCCAGAAAAGAAAGGATTTCGGAGCCTCGATCGAGCATAATTGTTCTCTCCTAGGGGTGAATATTTTCAATCGAGGTCAAACTATCTATAGGTGCGCCGACCACTTCTCTGGCTCTTTTTACCGCCGCTTCATCGGGACTATCGTAGAAACAGAGACATTTACTCAAGTCTTCGCAAATATATGTACGCTCGAAACTGACTTCTGGCACTTGAGCATAAAGGGGGGTTTTCTCCGCTTTTCTTTGCAGGTAAGTTTCCATCGTTAGCCCTGGGGGTAAATTCCACTGTACTAGATAGTTGGCTTTGTCTTTGCGCTCTCGCACAGTGGCTAAGTCCTGCCCAATCAAGCGCATTTCCTTGATTAGTTGCCAACTTAGCCCAGCGTTTTCTAGTACTTGTTCGAGGGAGGCGCGATCGAGCGCTTTGATAATCAGGAATAACCGCCCCTCTGTTTCACCGATTAGGGCTTCGATTAACTCTCCCTGGGATTTTGATGCCAGTGTGGCAATGCGCTCCAATATCTCGCTCACCTCTTCTTTTGTCCTTTCTTGTCGATCATCCTCTACTAGATATAGAGTCATAATTCATCTGAAATACATTTACAATACATTTGAGTTTACTGTCTTTGGGAAAAAAAAGCAATATTTTCAAGAGCCTGAAAACGAGGTGACACAGGAGTAGATGGTTCAAGACCGTTTCGCTCAAGTCGTGGCCAGAACCCTTGCCTTGGGTGATATGCGCGACCCGATTTTTTCGATAAACGCCCTTATCTGGCTGGATTTTTTTCAGCCTTTTTTGTGGCCAAAGACTTGACAAACTCCAAAATTTCTGCTAACCTTGTAGTATGATGGGAATCCGTGTCGGCCTACGAACGCTCTTTTTAACTCTTTCTCAAGAACAAAAATTTTAACCCGAATTGCCGGTAGTAGCTAAACTAAGAGCAGTACCACGGGAAACGGTGACTATGGAAGTTATTTGCACGCGTCCACACTGTCCGAGACCGCGTAATCAATGCCTAGACCTAGACGATAGCAATCTTTTAACCTCGATCGAGCAGAAATATTGTATTACTTGCGGGATGCCATTAATTTTGGGTGGACGTTATTTACCAGAACGTCTATTGGGAAAAGGAGGATTTGGGGCGGCATTTTTAGCAGTAGATCGTTATAGTCCCAAAAAAGCTAAATGTGTACTCAAACAATTTCAACCTTCCGGTAATTTAAGTCCGCAAGCTTTAGAAAAAGCAAAAAACTTATTTTTTCAAGAAGCGCACGTTTTAGAAGATTTAGGAAGAGAACATCCCCAAATCCCCGATCTCTATGCTTTTTTCCCTTTAAAAGTCAAGAATCAATTAACGGGAGAAGAAGAGCAATTTTTCTATCTGGCCCAGGAATATATCGACGGTAAAAACCTAGAAGAAATTCTCCAACAGCAACAAAAACCCTTTCAAGAAAGTGAAGTTAAAAACCTTCTCAAAGAATTACTTCTTATCCTCAAATTTATTCATGAAAATGGTTCCATTCACCGGGATATAAAACCATCTAACATCATGCGCGACAAAAATGGTCGCCTCTATTTACTCGATTTTGGGGCAGTAAAACAGGCTACCAATAATCCCAATAATACACAACAGAAATCCACAACAATTTACTCAGCTGGATTTGCTCCTCCCGAACAACAATTAGGCAATCAGGTATCGGCAGCCACAGATTTATATGCCCTAGCAGCTACCTGTGTTATACTCTTAACTAATCGCGATCCTGATGATCTATACGATCCGCAAAAACAGGTCTGGAATTGGCAAAATTATGCCCCTAATATCAGTGCAGATTTAGCCCAAGTATTCAATAAAATGTTACTAGCAAATCCCCGGGATAGATTTCAATCCTGTGGAGAAGTTTTAAGCGCTTTAAATCCTCCTCCCCCATCTCCTCCACCTTCTCCAATTCCTCCATCTTCCCCATCTCCTCCACCTTCCCCAATTCCTCCAGCTTCCCCAGTGATGAGAAAAACTTTCCGCTTTTCTCTTGGGGAAACTTTCGCTAATGCTGCCTTTACAGGATTTGAGGGGACATTATTAGTAATTGCCTTAAATAGTTTAGTCCCCTCGGCAGGAATTGTCATCGCCTTTATGATTTTAGGTGGCTTAGTTTTGGCATTATTTAAAAAAGTAATTGAAGGGAGAGATTTACCGATTCTAGCAGCAATTACCCTCGCCTTCCTGTTAATTCCGCAACTGCAAGGCAGCCTAAGTTTTCCTGAAATTGCTATCATTGCCGTGATGGCAGCCATCGGGGCAATTGCTATTACCGCCTTTTTCCGGTTAATATATCAGATAATTTTGCGATTATTTTAAAACCCTAAAAGTTTCAAAATTATCATCACTACCGCCAGTAATTGTGCCACCGAGGTCTAAAATAGTTTGCAGATAGTCGAGGACTTCCTGAGAAATTAACTCACCCGGCATCAAAACGGGAATACCGGGGGGATAGGGACAGATAACATCAGCACTAAGACGATCGAGGGCATTTTTCCGGGATACTATCTCTGTAGGGGCAAAAAAAGCCTTTCTAGGAGAAATAGTCGAATTTCCCGTGACTGGGGCAGGAGTGGGGGGTAAACTGGTAGAGGAAGGGGATTTAAGGCATTGAAAAGCAGTAATGAGGCGATTAATGTGTTCGCGATGATTGCCGATGGAGATAATAAAAGTAAGTTGGCTTAAAGTCGGTAATTCTGCGGTGACGGCGTATTTTTCTCGCAAAATATCGTCTATTTCGTAACCAGTTAAGCCAAAATCTTTGACGATTACCGTTAAACGAGTGCGATCGAACCAGTGACAACCCGGGATAGAATGGGGAAAGTCTAAAACAGAGATATTAGGGATTTTATTGAGTTCTTTTCGGGCAGTAGCGGCTAAATCGAGGGTTTTGGTCAGTAAATCTAGTCCTTGCATCGCCATTTGCTTTCTAGCACTATCAAGGGAGGCGAGAAGTAGATAACTAGGGCTAGTGGTTTGAACTAATTGTAAGGCTCGATCGACTTTTTCGGAACTAATGCGATCGCTTTTTAAGTGTAACATCGATGCTTGAGTTAATGCCCCTAAAACCTTATGGGTGGACTGAATAGCCATATCGGCGCCGAGAGACAGGGCAGCCGGAGGTAAATCGGGATGAAAGGCAAAATGCGCCCCGTGAGCCTCATCGACGAGCAGCGGGATAGAATAATGATTGGTAATCTGGGCGATAGTTTCTAAGTCACAGCAAACCCCTTGATAGGTGGGAGAGACTACCATCACCGCTTTGGCGTCGGGATGAAGTTTCAGGGCATTTTCGAGGGATTGGGGGGTTATATTTAAATTTAGATCGATAGTGGGATTATATTCGGGATTGATAAAGATAGGTCGCGCCCCGGAGAGAATTAAGCCCGAAATTGCCGATTTATGAATATTTCTCGCCAAAATAATTTTATCTCCCTCGCCGCAAGTGGCTAAAATCGCCGCAATAATGCCACAACTGGAACCATTGACCAAAAACCAGCTTTTATCTGCCCCAAATGTCTCGGCTGCTAAAATTTGCGCTTCTTTAATCACTCCCGTCGGGGCAAACAAATTATCAAGGTCGGGTAATTCGGGTAAATCGGCTTTAAAGACGCTTTTTCCCAGTAAATTACTTAAATCTTCCCCGATTCCTTCCCCCTGCTTATGCCCTGGCGCATAAAATGGTACATCCAAACTATTGACTTTTTTTTGCAGTTGTGATACCAATGGAGCGGATTCTGGTGAAGGCATTTTGGGGTGTGGGGGGTTTGTCAGTTATCAGTAAACAGTAAACAGTAAACAGTTACCAGTAAACAGTAATTAGTGAAGATTGATCGGTGAATAATATCATTTAAAACTTAAAACTTAAAACTTATCACTTTAATCTGATCACTGATAACTGATAACTGATAACTGATAACTGTTAACTATCTGTGCCTAACATTTGCAGTTTATATAAACTAGCGTAGAGGCCGTCTTTAGTTAATAAATCTTCATGGGTTCCCGATTCGACTAATTCCCCGCGTTTAAGGACAAGAATTCGATCGACATCGCGAATAGTAGAGAGACGATGGGCGATAATAATAGCAGTACGATCGACTAAAATCTGTTCTAAAGCTTCTTGAATTAATACTTCTGTCCCCACGTCTAAACTAGCGGTAGCTTCATCTAAAACTAAAATTTCGGGGTTACGAATAGCGACTCTCGCAAAAGCGAGTAATTGTTTTTGTCCTCCCGATAAATTTGCGCCCCGTTCCCGTAAACGGGTATTATAACCATCGGGTAACTCCTCGATCAAGTGATCGATATTGGTTAATTTAGCTGCTGCCTTCACCTGCTCAAAATCATAATTTTCCCCTAAAGTAATATTGCGAGTAACATCTCCAGCAAAGAGAAAAGTTTCTTGGAGAATGACACCGATATAACGTCTTAATTCCGCTTGGGGAAGATAACGGATATCGATACCATCCACTAGAATTCTGCCCTTACTTGGTTCGTAAAGACGACAAAGAAGACGAATAATTGAACTTTTTCCCGCACCAGTCGGACCGACTAAAGCGACTTTTTCCCCGGGATGAATGGTAAAATTGAGACCTTTGATAATATATTCATCGGGTTTATAACCAAACCAAACATTCTCAAAAATAATCTCGCCAGTTTGACGTTTTTCTGGTAAATAAAGCTCTTTAGAACTGTTAGTATCGGCGATTTCAATGGGAATACTAATTAATTCCCCAATGCGTTCGATAGCAGTAAAACCCGATTGAAACATGGTAAATTTTTCGGCAAACTGACGCAGGGGATTAAAGAGACGTTGGGAGAATAAAATAAAAGCCGATAAAACCCCAAAATCAATGGTTTTCTGGAGAATCAAAATCCCGCCTAACCATAATACTCCTCCCACGGCAATTAATCCGATCCATTCCAAAGTGGCCGACACAGCCGAATCGTAAAAAATTGTTTTATCTAGGGATTGACGATAGTGAGTATTGATAGAGCGAAACATTTCAGCGTTAAAGCGTTCGCGGCGAAATAATTGAACAATATTAACTCCGACTACATTTTCCTGTAATTGGGCATTAAGTTTTGATAATTCCTCGCGTACTTGATAGTTAGCGATGCGGTATTGTTTTTGAAAAAAGATAATTAAAGCAGTGACGGGAAATAACATCAACACCAACAATAGAGCTAATTGCCATTGCAGGGTAAACATGGTGATGATAATAACTAAAATATTGACCAGATCACTGACAACTCCGATCGCCCCACTAGCAAAAACTTCTCCTAATGCTTCCACATCGCTGGTTAAACGAGTGACTAAACGTCCCACGGGAGAGCGATCAAAAAAACTAGAGGAAAGGGAGGTGACATGGGTAAATAAATCTTCCCGGACATTAGCAGTAATTGACTGACCGACTTTCTGCACTAGATAACCTTGTGTTGTCCCTAAAATCAGTCGTAAAATAATCGCAGCCGACAGGATAATAATTAGGGTATTGATGGCTGCTGTTAAGGGCATTTGAGCCAAAAAATCCCAAGTTTGTTCCTTTTGCAAAAGGGAGACCGCTTGACCGATAATTAAGGGTTGGACTGCCCCCGTGAGAGATAGGGGAAAAAGAAGTATTAATGACCAAAATAGCAGGGCTTTTTGCTTTTTTGCGTAGGGAAGTAGTCTTAATAATAATCTCCAGTCATTTTCTTTGATCGGAGGGGACACAGGGGGGGATGATGGAGCCATATTCTCGGCAGCTGGGGAGAAATTACGCCCCTATTGTTAACTTTTCTAACAGGCGATCAATCTGAAAATGTTCCTCCATTAATTCTCGAATACAAGCAACTTTTACCTGTTCCTGTAAGCGAATCTTCCCGAAGGCCTGATCGACGATTTCCACGGTGGTGAGAGTATCTAAATTTACCGAGAGAATCGGTACTTCTAAATCCTCGGCCCGGCCTAGAATCAGGGGATCCGGAGAGATGGAACCGGTTAAGATTAAACAGGTGGTGGAAGTTTCTAGGGCAGCTAACTGTAGATCTGTGCGATCGCCGCCCGTAATCACGGCCATATTTTCCCCCTTGCGAAAATATTCTAAAGCGGCGTTGACATTCATGGCCCCGATCGCTAAACTTTCCACCATCCAATCCAAACGATCGGGCCGACATAGCACTTTTGCTCCTAAAAGATGGACAATTTCCCGAACACTAATACTACGCAGCAGTTTACTAGCGGGTAACAGTCCCAAAACTTCCACGCCTTGGCCAGCGAGATAGGGTTTCAGGAGGGATTGTACTTCATCCCAATCATCCGTGGGAATATCGCTAATTACTACCCCCAGCAGCTGATTATTTAATTCCCGTTGCGCTTTCAGCAGACTCTCGGCAATCAGGGGAGAACTATAGCGGGCCACCAATAGGATCGGAGTCTGGAGAATTTTGGCCATCTCCCCCATCGATAACTGAAAAATACTGCCTTCCCAGAGGGTCCCCGGTCCTTCGAGAAGGGTAATATCACTGTTAACCCGATCAAGATAGCCGGCAAGAATATTGCCGTAGTCCTGTTTATCTGTACCTTGTAAACGTTTAGCAACGGAATCCACATCTGTGTAAATCACCGGTAAACGCAGCTGCTCGGGGGATAATTCTAGTAATTGCCGAATAAATTCTACATCCTCATCGACCAGTTGCCCATCGACGTAGCCCGGACAATTGCCCATTGGTTTGCCGTAACTTATCTCTAGTCCTTTTTGTCGCAAGAGATGCGCTAAACCGACGACAGTTCCCGATTTACCACTAAGGGGTTCTAGGGAAGAGATAAGTATAGATTTGGCTGATTTGGCCACGATTTGCTCCTTTTAACCCGTAAAATCCCGACTTTTATTCTTCAAATCGCAGGAGTTTCCGATAAAATCCCTGCGAAAAGTCGGCCGAACCTAGCTGCTTAAAGGTTTTAATCGCATCGATGAGATATTCGATCAACTGGGAGTTAATAATCGTCATCTCATAGCTTAGGTCGGCCTGTCCTTCAAATTGTAAACGACAACGGGTCAATTCCGAGGGCAATTTTGATACATACCAAGAGGCCACAAAGGGAATCCCTTCACTGTTTTCTATGCGACGACGACCTTCTAAAGATCCTCCTTGATACAAAGTGATCGCATAGGGCAGGATACTATGTTTGTCCTTGGCATAGTAGGGCATATATACTAGCACATCGGCCTTATTAGCGGGTTCCAATTGTTCGATAGTCGCCATAATTAGTTAATTCTTTGCTTCACAGCCAATTTACCAGTGACACTGATATTTTCGATATATTTTAACCGATCACTCAGGGAATCTCACTATCGAGAAAATAGGCAGAATTTACAGGCCCGATCATTTTCCTATACTGAGGTTATCGTCGGGCATAACTGGCATACTAACCCGAAAAACTGTGCCGGGGTAGAGGGAACTTGTTGGCTCGGGATTGGGACTGATAAATTCAATCGTCCCCCCCATGCTGGTAATTAATTCTTTGGCGATCGCTAAACCTAATCCCGTACCAGGTATATCTCCCCCCGCTTGCACTCCCCGGTAGTGACGTTGAAAAATTCTTTCTTGATCGCTCCTCGGAATACCATAACCCGTGTCTTTAAAAACAATTTCTACACTATTCTTAACATTTTTTACCTCGACGGTGACTTTTCCGCCGGCGGGAGTATATTTGAGGGCATTATCGATTAAATTGCTGAATACTTCCCGCAAACTGGGGATATTGGCGCGAATAAGTGGTATGTCTTCCCCGTGAATCGTTTCTAGACTGAGATTTCTCTCTTTGGCTACCGCTTGGGCGGAAAGGAGCAGCGGATCGAGAAGATCATGGAGATCGATCGGAGTTAGTGGGCCGCTGCCAGCAGGCAAGAGAAAGGCGGTGGGGGAAGATTGCCCTTGCAGGAGAGGAATATCGACAGTGGGGTAATTTTCGCTTTCTTGCTGAATTTGTGCCTCAAATTCGGCAATTAAGTCCCGAACTCGATCGCTTTCCCTCAATATACCGGTAATGGCGGGATCGTTACCTTCTTCGGCTAAAAGTCTTTTGAGCAGAAGTTTACCAAAGGTTTTTAAAGCGGTGAGGGGATTGCGGATTTGATGGAGAAAGGTATCGAGGCGCTGACTTTGCCATTGTCGATAATAACGTTCTTCTCCTAATTGGCGATCGAGTACACAGGCTAAAGCGAGGGTTTGGGTGATTTTTTCCATCTGGGTTAATTCCCAACTTTGCCAAGGTCGTTTTTCTCTGGTTGTCACCAATAATCCGATCATGCCCTCTTCATACATTAAGGGTAAAAACAAGCGATGACTGCTGACGGTCTCCTGATTACTCCAGAGGTGGGATAAATCTTCTAGCTTAACCGCAGTTAACAAGTCTGCCTCTGGTTGCCCTGGTTGTAAGGAAAGCCGCTTTTTTTGGGGATAAGGGGGATTAAAAGGAGGATAAACAACGACTGGGATTAAATTACTCGATAAAGGTTCAGTTAAATAAACCGCACTTCTGTCCGCTTCCATTTGCTCCCGCAAAAGTTCCATCTGTGCCTGACAGAGGGCAATAAAATCATCACTAAGGGGAGTCCGGGAGGGGGAGGAGAAGGCCATACCAAGAAAGTAAAAAGTAAAAAGTCAGAAAACCTAGATACAGCTAGGGTTGCGAGTTTTGTTTCCCAGTTTACACAGGAGAGAAGGGCGATCCTCTTGGGTCGAGGGCAGCCAGTAAAAAGCAATTAATTAGGACAAGGGTTTGCTCACTATTTTCGGGGTGGATCACGGTATGTATTAAAAAAAGTTTAAGAATAATAAGTTTTGTATCGGGATTTGGGGGTGTGTTTTTATAACAAAAACTTAAACATAGTCTCAGTCTAGCTTCCAGTCAAATTTGTTTGTAATTGGGTTGGTGAGAGACACTTGATTTCTTGGTCTAGAAGGGATATAATCGCTACGGCTTTTGTAACTATCATTACAACGATTAGCCAAAACAGGAGGTAATTGGGTTGGCCAGAAAACGGAAACGTAAAAGTCGCCGTCGTCAAGAAGGACGTAAGATACTTGAACTTGTACCCCAGTATAGTATTGAAAGTGGCGAAGATAAACCCGTAACTGCGGCGCGTAAGTATATTCAAGCTATAGGCATTAGCCCACCAGCTTTATTGATTGTTAAGCGTAACGAGCATACAACCGATCGCTATTTCTGGGCTGAAAAAGGACTGTTTGGAGCGCAATATGTGGAGGAAAACCACTTCCTCTTCCCAAGTTTGCGCGACCTGCAGCCCCAGCCCCAGCCCGTCAAAGCACCGGTAGCAGTTGCCAAATAACTCAAAGGACTATTAATCGTATCATGGAAAGTCAACTCGTTTACGGAAAAGTAAACGAGTTTTTTTTGAGCATAAGAGGAGAGGGGAGCTTTTTTTCAGTGAACAGTGATCAGTAAACAGTAATCAGTGAACTGAAAACTCACATCTGATAACTGATAACTGATCACTGACAACTGATTCAAAGCTGACGACCGACGAATGTTACGATTGTTACAACATCTTGACATTAATTCTGATATCCTGACAATGTGTCAATCTGTGCAGTAATGGGGCAGAAATTCAAGTGGTATCGATCCATATTTCTATTGTTGAGGGCAACCCGCACTTGCGATCGCTATTAGCTTGGCATCTGCAACAGGCCGGTTATTTGGTTAATCAATCGGCAACCCTGCAAAGTGCGCGTCAAGCTTTCCTTCATCGTCAACCAACCTTAGCAATTATCGATTCCGACTTGCCAGATGGGGATGGGATCGAACTCTGCCGTTGGCTTTATCAACAAAAACAGTCTTTAATACTGATTCTCTCGGCCCGTAATGGCGAAAAAGATGTGGTCAATGGTTTAAAAGCAGGGGCCGACGACTACCTGAAAAAGCCCTTTGGAATGCAAGAATTTATGGCTAGGGTAGAAGTGTTAACCCGTCGTTTACGCGGTGTGGCCGCTCCCCTACACTTGGATTATGGGGAATTAAAAATAGATTTAGCCCAACGACGGGTACAATTTCACGGGGAGTATATCGAATTAACGCCCCAAGAATTTAGTTTACTCTACGTTTTAGCCCAAGCGGAGGGAACACCCCTATCAAGAGCCGATTTGCTGCGTCGCGCTTGGCCCGAGGAAATCGATAATCCCCGGACAATTGATACTCATGTTCTCTCTCTGCGAAAAAAAATCGAAACCGATCCCAGGCAACCTAATTTAATTCAAACTGTCCGCAACGTCGGCTATCGTTTCAATCTAGAAATGTTGGCCGAGATGACTTCAGCTTTAGAAGCTAATATTATTGCCCCCACCAAAGGCAATCATAATGGCCATTCCATTAATAAAATTCCTGCTCACACTAAATCCGGTTATTAAAGACTGATTATCTATTCCCTCTTACCCCCCCTTGCCCCCCCTGCCCCCCCGATGTCGGGGGGGCAGGGGGGTGGGGGGTTGGGGGGGTTGCCTCTTGCATGAGTGCCTCTCCTCATAACTAGCCTATACTCAACGGATTTAGTAAGCTAAGACGCATTTAAAGCGCTTATTCTTAAGATTAGCCGAATCTCCCCCAATCCCTTTACTGTTGCCTCTTGCAAGAGTGCCTCTTGCCTCGTCTCAACAAGCAATTTAAATGCGCGGGCAGCTTATCACAATGTTAGTCGTTAATTCTGGCTTTCTCCGACTGATTAGCAGATTTTTTGCTGAAATCGTCTCCTAACCACTGAATCGAAGCGAGGAGACGAAGGGCAAGTTAAACCATAGTCACCATTGACCGGTCCGCTTGTCGCTGAAATTCCGTCAATAAACGCCGGAATTCTTCGCCGTCAATGGTTTCCTGTTCAATCAGTATATCCACCAAGCGATCGATCGCCACACGATTGTCAAGGATAAGTTTTGTTGCTAAATCGTGGCATTGCTTGACAAGTTCCCGTACTTGTGCATCAATTTTCGCCATCATCGCGAAAGAATGGTCGGCATGATAACCAGCACCAGCACCACCGAGATAGGAATTGCCCTCCTCCTCTAGGGCAATCAATCCCAATTCCGACATTCCCAGACGCGTTACCATCTGTCGGGCCAGATAGGTGATTTTTTCAATATCATTACCGGCCCCGGTAGTCACTTCATCCTCACCGAAGACACATTCCTCCGCCACCCGTCCCCCTAATAATCCCGCAATTCGGGCTAATAACTGGGAACGACTGGTTAAACCCTGTTCTTCATCAGGAGTGAACCAAGTTAACCCCTGCGCTTGCCCCCGGGGAATCAGGGTGACTTTTTCCACTTGATCGTGACCGGGACAGAGAGTACCGACAATCGCATGGCCGACCTCATGATAGGCGATCAAACGCTTGGCTTTACTATCAACTAAAGCGCGCCCTTCCATACCGGCCACAATCCGATCGATGGCATCGTTGACTTCCGCCATGGTAATGGCCTCTTTCCGCCTTCTAGCGGTAAAAATCGCCGCTTCGTTGAGCATATTAGCCAAATCTGCCCCAGTAAAACCCGGTGTGCGCCTGGCGATCGCCTCCAGAACCACATCAGCAGCCACCTTTTTATCGCGAGAATGGACCTCTAAAATGCCCAAACGTCCCTTAAAATCTGGATAATCCACCACTACCTGCCGATCAAAACGACCCGGACGCAAGAGGGCCGAATCCAAAACATCAGGGCGGTTGGTGGCGGCAATGACAATAATGCCAGTATTTCCTTCAAAACCGTCCATTTCCGTCAATAATTGGTTCAGGGTTTGTTCCCGTTCATCATTACCTCCCCCATAACCGATCCCTCGTTGACGACCAACGGCATCAATTTCATCGATAAAAACCAAACAAGGGGCATTTTCCTGGGCTTTTCGGAACAGATCTCGCACTCGCGACGCACCAACCCCGACAAACATCTCCACGAATTCCGACCCGGAGATGCTGAAAAAAGGCACTCCCGCCTCTCCCGCGATCGCTTTAGCCAGTAAAGTTTTCCCCGTCCCCGGGGGACCGATTAACAGGACTCCTTTGGGGATTTTTGCGCCAATAGCCGTAAATTTTTCCGGTTGTTTGAGGAATGTCACCACTTCCTGTAAATCTTCCTTGGCCTCATCCACACCCGCCACATCATTGAATTCTATGCCAGTTTTCGCCTCCATCTGAAACCGCGCCCTTGATTTACCGAAGTTCATCGCTTGACCGGAAGCATTAGCGGAACGACGGATAATAAACACCAATAATCCCAAGACGATAATAATCACTAACAGGTTAGTGAGAACATTGATCAGGGCCGAATTGTCAGTGCGAGGGAGAATACCGTACTCAATTTTTTCAGCATCGAGTTTCTTGATTAATTCGGGATTTTGGTCAAATAAATTGACTTCTTTCGGGGGATCCTTGTCCGTTTGACCGACGAGGGTAACTGCTGCCTGCTGCAAAGAAGGATTGATTTCGACCTTTTTTACCTTTCCTTGCTCGATTTTCTCTAACAATTCACCGTAGGTGAGGGTATTTGGGTTTTTTTGACTCCAAGCAGCAGTGACATGGCCAAAGGTTTGCAGAATCATCCAAGTGGTGACAATCCCTTTCCATACTGGCCGATTACCACGATTCTTGGCTGACTTGGCTCTAACTACGGTGAGCGGAGATTTTTGATCCATAATTGACTCTATATCTAGTTACCCTGTATTCATTGTGACAGATCGACTTGATCGTGACCACTGTTCTGTTTTCCCCCAGGCACGACCCCGGGGGCAAATAGTGATGACGGTTTTTTGCTATACTGTATTCAGCTAGGTGGTCTAACAACTGCCTATCCCAATCACTAACAGTTTAGGGAAGTGGGTTTCGCCCGCTTTTTTTATTGTCTAAATCATGACCCATCCGCTCATCCCCGACCTGCTGCACCTAGCCACCCCTATCGCTGAAAACTTGGGGCTAGAAGTGGTCGATATCGTTTTCCAAACCAATAAAAGGCCTCCCGTCCTGCGCGTCGATATTCGCAATCTTGCGGGAGATACTGGTTTAGAGGACTGTGAGCAGATGAGTCGGGCTTTGGAAACCGCCCTCGACAGTCAAGAAATCTTACCAGGGGCCTACGTTTTAGAAATATCTAGCCCCGGCATTTCTCGACAACTGAGCAGTGAGCGCGAATTTCACTCTTTTAAAGGCTTTCCCGTCATCGTTACTGGCCAGGATAGCCAAGGAAAACCGCAAGAATGGCGCGGAAAACTGCAAGGTAGAGATGAGCAATCTATTTATCTTAACCAAAAAGGTCGCTCCCTGAGCATCGATCGCACCACTGTCATCAGCGTCCGTTTGGATGAGCAGCGCAATAATCAGTGATCAGTAAACAGTAATCAGTAATCAGTAAACAGTAAACAGTAATCAGTAAACAGTAATCAGTAATCAGTAAACAGTAATCAGTAATCAGTAATCAGTAAACAGTAATCAGTAATCAGTAAACAGTAAACAGTAATCAGTAATCAGTAATCAGTAATCAGTAAACAGTAATCAGTAATCAGTAATCAGGGATAAGGATGAAGATAAATAAATAACTAACTAACTGATTAACTTAAAACTTACATCTGATAACTTAAAACTTACATCTGATAACTGATCACTGATAACTGCTCATTGATACAAGGCTAATAGCTAAAAAACTAATGACTCAAAAGTAAGGAGAAAAAAATAATTATGGCCACTGTTAATTTGCCTGGTTTAAAAATAATGCTCGAAGAAATTAGCCAACGACATAATTTGCCAAAAAATGCCGTACAGGAAGCCTTGCGTGAGGCACTTATCAAGGGGTATGAACGCTATCGACGCGCCCAAAGTTTAGAAAAAGCCGCTCAATTCCATGAAGATTATTTCAATAACTTTGATGTAGAATTAGACGTAGAAGAAGAAGGCTTTCGCATCCTTTCTACTAAAACTATTGTCGAAGAAGTGACCAATCCCGACCATCACATCGGCCTCAAAGAAGTGCAAGAAGTGGCCGATGAGGCCCAATTAGGGGATGAAGTAGTTCTTGATGTCACCCCCGACCAAAAAGAATTTGGTCGTATGGCGGCGATTCAAACTAAACAGGTTTTACTGCAAAAACTGCGGGATAACCAACGCAAACTGATTCAAGAGGAGTTCCAAGATCTGGAAGGAACGGTTTTACAGGCCCGAGTCGTCCGTTTTGAAAGACAGGCCGCTATTGTTATGGTACAAAGTACCTACGGTCAACCGGAAGTGGAAGCAGAACTACCCAAACGGGAACAACTGCCCAACGATAACTATCGCGCCAACGCCACCTTTAAAGTGCTGCTCAAAAAAGTCCTAGAAGGTTCTCACCGCGGCCCGCAATTAATCGTTTCCAGAGCGGCGGCGGGTTTGGTAGTATATCTGTTCGCTAACGAAGTTCCCGAAATCGAGGAGGAAATCGTGCGTATTGTCGCCGTCGCTCGAGAAGCCAATCCCCCCTCCCGTCACGTTGGTTCGCGGACAAAAATCGCCGTCGATACCTTAGAGAGAGACGTGGATCCGGTTGGGGCCTGTATTGGGGCCAGAGGTTCGCGGATTCAAGCCGTGGTGAACGAATTGCGGGGCGAAAAAATCGACGTGATTCGCTGGTCTCCAGATCCCGCCACCTACATCGCCAATGCCCTTAGTCCCGCCCGTATCGACCAAGTTTTGTTCACTAATGCCGAAGAAAGACAAGCATTGGTACTGGTGGCACAGGATCAATTGAGTTTAGCGATTGGCAAAGAAGGGCAGAACGTGCGTCTAGCCGCCCGTCTGACGGGCTGGAAAATCGATATTAAGGATATAGCCCTCTATAAAGGTGAACAAGAGGTAAAAACCGATGAAAACGACCCAGAAGCGCAGGATTTAGACCGAGAATGAACCCCTTCGTCAATTATCGACGCTGTATTAGCTGCCGTCTCTTCGCCCCGAAAGAATCCTTTTGGCGAATTGTCCGACTACACCCGTCCGGACAGATACAATTAGATCAAGGCATGGGAAGGGCTGCCTATATCTGTCCGCAACCTAATTGCCTGCAACTGGCCCGGCAAAAAAATCGTCTCGGACGGGCCCTAAAAGCCAATATTCCCGAAACGCTCTATGAATCCTTGCAAGAGCGCCTCGGTACTGCCAAGCAAGGTCGTCCAAATCAGGATTAAAATTGACGATCATAGCCACAAAATCGTTAGCATGGAAAGGGGGCAGTCTTGACAGGATAAAAAAATCAGCCAACTTATAGGATCACTAACACTTTAGCCGGGGGATAATGGATGAGTAACGCGAAAGTCAGAATTTACGATTTATCAAAAGAATTGAATCTAGACAACAAAGACATTTTGGACATCTGTGACCAGTTGAACATCGAGTACAAGAGCCACAGTAGCACGATCAGCGAAGAGGATGCCCAACGCATCAAAGCAATCGCTGCGAAGGGAGTTGTTTCGAGTACCAGTAAAAATAGCACGGGTCAGCGAGAATCGGTTAGTCCTGCCGAAGAAAAAAAACAAAAGATTTTGGCCCTGCATAAACACAACCGCCCCGAAACCGGCGAAGAGGGTCAAAGCTATCCCGGTCAGGCCGGTTCCTCGGCCAAACCGACTTTAATCAGTCCCCCTCGTCCCCCGGTTAAACCCCTTGTCGCTCCCCCGGGGCGCGACGGTGCGGCCGAAAAAACTCCCCCCACCGCTGCGGAGATGCTATCTCAGGCCGCCAGTGTTAAAGAAACCCCGACCGAAACCCCGCTAGTGCCAGAAGCAGCCCCCACCTTAATCGCCCCACCTAATCGACCCTCCCTCACCCCGAAACCACGCCCGGGCAGCGCCTCGGGCCGGCCAGAACCCCGACCTAAAAATGCCCCTGGCAGTAACGACAAGCCCCCTTGCCCTGAGCCAAGTCGAAGGGGGGGAGAAAAACGCGAGCGCGGCGAGAGCGAAAACGCCCCTAGTCCTGAGCGCAGGGTTAGCTTGGCTAAACCAGAAAAACCGACCCTCAACCGCAAACCCGACGGAAAAAGCCCGAAACTGGCGGAACCAGCTAGAGAAGTGCGGGAGACGGTGGAATTGAAGCGCCCGGTTCGCCCCGGTATGCCCGCTAAAATCTCGGCTACTGGCGAGGAAGAAACCGACACCACCAAGAAAACTGGCGTTGATGGCACAGAAATCGATACAGATACCGGATTGCTCGGAGCAGACGGGCTGAAAAAACTCAAACGACCGACCATGCCCCCTCGCATGGCCAAAAAATCTACCTGGGAAGAAGAAGAAGAAGAAGAGAAAAAAGCGGCCAAAACCGCCAAAACTGCCGGCAAAAACAAACGCCGCACCCAAGCCCTCTTTGAAGATGATGATGATCTAGAATCGGAACTATCCGGGTTAATCAATAGCCCCAGTTTTACCCTCTCCACCGCTCGTCCCCCCAAACCGCCCACCGCTAAAGCTGCCACCCCTAGCACTCCAACAGCAGTCAAAGTTAAGCGGCCTAGTAAACCAACCGCCCACACCGGCGGCCCGAAAAGCGAGCGCCAAGAACCCCAAGAGGAAAAACGCCCGGAAAGCATCGTCATCACCGGCAGTCTCACCGTGCGCGACCTCTCGGAATTGATGAAAGTCCCCGAAACCGAGATCATCAGAACCCTATTTTTTAAAGGGATGGCGGTTAATATCACCCAAACTCTCGACGTGGACACGATCGAAATGATCGCCAGGGACTTCGAGATGACCGTGGAAACCCCCAGCACCCAGTCGGCGGCGATCAAAACCACGGAAATGATCGATGTCTCCGACTTGGAAAGTCTCCAGCGTCGTCCCCCCGTCGTCACCATTATGGGTCACGTTGACCACGGCAAAACCACCCTCCTCGACTCGATCCGCAAAACCAAAGTCGCCCAAGGGGAAGCCGGCGGCATCACCCAGCACATCGGTGCTTACCACGTCGATGTGGAACATAACGGCAAACCGGAACAGATTGTCTTTTTGGATACCCCCGGCCACGAAGCTTTTACCGCCATGCGCGCCCGCGGGGCGAGAGTCACCGATATAGCGGTGCTGGTGGTAGCCGCCGATGATGGCGTACAACCCCAAACGAAAGAGGCAATCAGTCACGCCAGGGCCGCCGAAGTCCCCATCGTTGTGGCGATTAACAAAGTCGATAAACCTTCAGCTAACCCCGACCGGATTAAACAGGAATTGACCGAACAGGGACTGGTGGCCGAAGATTGGGGCGGTGAGACGATCATGGTTCCCGTGAGCGCCCTGCGGGGTGAAAATCTCGATAATCTGCTGGAAATGATTCTCTTGGTGGCAGAAGTAGAGGAATTGGTCGCTAACCCCGATCGCTTGGCTAAGGGAACCGTCATCGAAGCTAACCTCGATCGCACCAAAGGTCCCGTGGCTACCCTGCTCGTCCAGAATGGTACTCTCCGGGTGGGCGATAGCATCGTCGCCGGTTCCGTTTTCGGCAAAATTCGGGCGATGATCGATGATCGCGGTCAAAAAGTCGAAGCGGCTACCCCCTCCTTCGCCGTGGAAATCCTCGGTCTTAGTGATGTGCCAGCCGCCGGCGATGAATTCGATGTCTATGAAAGTGAGAAAGAAGCCCGATCGATCGCTGATCAACGGGCGATCGAACGACGCAACACCCGTTTACAACAGGCCCTCTCTTCTCGTCGCGTTAGCCTTAGCACCCTCTCTATCCAAGCTCAAGAAGGACAACTCAAGGAACTTAATCTCATCCTCAAGGCAGATGTGCAAGGTTCCGTCGAGGCCATCCTCGGTGCGCTCAAACAGTTACCCCAAAACGAAGTGCAGATTCGCGTTCTCCTCGCCTCTCCGGGGGAAATCACCGAAACCGATGTGGATCTGGCCGCCGCTAGTGGTGCGGTGGTGGTGGGCTTTAATACCACCCTGGCCAGTGGTGCGCGCGCATCCGCCGATCGGGAAGGGGTCGATATCCGCGATTACAATATCATCTACAAGCTTCTGGATGATATTCAAGGGGCGATGGAAGGTCTTCTTGACCCCGAAGAAGTGGAAGAACACCTCGGTTTTGCCGAAGTGCGTGCCGTCTTCACCGTCGGCCGTGGGGCCGTGGCGGGCTGTTATGTCCAATCAGGTAAACTGGTGCGGAATCGCTTCCTGCGCGTGCGTCGCGGCAAGGAAATTGTTTATCAGGGAGTTCTCGATTCCCTCAAACGGATGAAGGAAGATGCCCGGGAAGTGGCCACCGGTTTCGAGTGCGGTGTCGGTGTTTCTAAATTCAATGACTGGAAAGAAGGCGACATTATCGAAGCCTACGAAATGGTCATGAAACGTCGCACTTTATCCAGTTAATTACACTTGAACCGTCGGGAGTCGGGAGTCAGCCTTAAATCAGTTATCAGTTATCAGTTATCAGTCATAATTCCCCCACTCCCCCACTCCCCCATCTCCCCACTTCATAATTCATAATTCATAATTCATAATTTATAATTATCATTTGCCTCTATGAAATCAGAACCTTTTTTGTGGATTCATCTGGCAGGGTTAGCGGCTTTGCCAATCTTTTTACAAATCGCTTGGATTGGTTTAGCTGTGGGCGATCCCTTGCCTTTTCTTTGGCTAGAATGGCTATTTCTGGGAGCGATCGCCATCGTCCCCGTTTTTTGGATGCAGTGGACAAAACCTTTTGATATCTTTAGTCTTTTGTTGGTTGCTCTGAAACCGAGTCAACTCACCCCCGAACAGTTAAAAATTCTCTCTCTTTTTCAACGTCCTCGCCATCGTCTTCTTACTCTTTTGGGAGTCGTCCTCTTAATTCTCATCGCTTGGCCAATCTACAATTTTGCCCCTCTAGCGGCTGCCGTGGCCGCCTATCTCCCCCAATGGCGGCTTTTAGGTTTAGCAATCGCTGGGATCGCTCTCCTCTTAAGTCACCTATTTCTACAGGTTCCCCTGAGTGTTCTCGGGGTTTTAGCCACGAAGGAAAGTGACTGGACAGCCGCAGAAGCTTTAGTTATTGAGCGCATTCCTGAGTTATTTACCATTGTTGGTCTAAAAGTTAATAAAATTATCTAAATTAGCTGAAATGCAGACAATTTCTGCGGTTCGACAGGCTCACCGTCCACTAGGAATGCAGGATCGAGCGCCCGTTTAAGGGTTGAATATTCCTCGCATTACGGGGAAAAATTGCGGCCAATTGTTGCAGTTGTTGGGGAGAAATTTTGATCGCATTTTGCCAGACTAACCAGAGAACATCCTCGCTACAGGGGGGAGTGGACAAAGACCCCCGATATTCATAAAAATCGCTATTTTCTGGCAGTAAAAGCCCGGCATTGACCCAAGTATCGGGGATAATCATTTCAGGAGAAGGTTCTCGGGGCAAATAATCCCAAATGGTTTGTAAATAGGGATTAAAAGCACCAATTTCGGCTAAGATGCCCACAACTGCTAAATTTCCCCTCCCATTTCGATGCACTAAATGAATTTCCAGAGGGAAAGACTGACCTTTAATCCGATGTTCGCTGGGGTGATGAAAATGGAACTGCAATAAATCCCAGTTTTCGCCGTGAAAACTCATGGTTCCACCTTTTTCGGTCTGAACTAAGATTGTACGACCGTTATGGCGAATTTTTAGGGGTACAGGACGATAATTAAAGGTGGGGTGGTATAGCTCTTTTTCAGTCACTATACTCAGATCGATCGGTGTTTGTTGCTTTCCCGTGGTGCAGAGGCGATAATTCCTTGATAATTCGCCCCAATGGTCAATATTTTGGTAATTCCAAGCAAATTCTGGATTAATAGCCCCAAAAAGAGCCTGAGAGCCTATAAATTGCAGTAATTCTCGTCTATACATGGGATTAAATCCAGCAATCATCGGATAATTAGGGTTTGCTGAAAAAGTTTTTCGTGGGGGTAGGGTGTGGCCCCCCCAACCCCCCCGACATCGGGGGGGTTGGGTGTGGGGTGTGGGGTTTTACCCATTTTCAGGTGGTCAATTACCTAAGTTTCAGGGAAAAAGTGCCTAATTCTCCCCCCCGATCCCTCCCATATCTGGCACTTTTTGATTTCAAAAAAGCCTAAAGATATTATCCAACAAGGTTTTTAGATTTATTAAGCAAACCCTAATTAGAAATTTTCTTGGGGATTTATGCCCAATTCCCGCAGTTTAGCCGCTAATTTTGCGGATTTCTGCTTTTCCTGTTGGACTTGATTTTCTGCTTCTACAGCCCGATTTTCTGCCTGTTGTGCCGCTTCTGCGGGAGTGGGTACTAATTCACCTTCGGGGGTAAAATAGCGCAATTTATTGGCAGATAAACCCAAATATAAGCCTAATTGTTGACTCCAGAGCCGTCCCTGAGCATTGGGGGTAATCGGTTGATATTGACCGCTAATTAGGGTAAATCCTTCAAATTCTAGGCTTTCTGGGTCAAACCAAAAATAATCGGGAGTGCGAAATATATCTTGATAAATTTGTTTTTTCTCCTCTCGGTCAACTTTGGCGGTACTATCGGAGAGAATTTCCACAATTAAATTGGGATATTTGCCCTCTTCTCGCCAAATTACCCAACTTCTGCGGTTAGGATTGGGATTTGTCCCCAAAACCACGAAAAAATCGGGACCACGGCAGAATTCTGACTTTTTCTGGTTAGGACTGTAATAAATGGTTAAATTGCCGGCGGTAAAATAATCTTCTCGCTCGCGCCACCACCATTCTAAACACTGAATTAATAAAATAATTTGTTGTAGATGTAGGTTGCTTTCCAAGGGTGGTTCATCACTCCAAAATTCGCCTTCTGGGAAGATTATCTCAGGGTTTACATGAGACTCGACTAGGGGTAAGCTTTGAGCGATAGTCATGGTTTATCCAACAGAGATAGGTTGATAATTAATTATAAACTAAATTTGTTACAGCAGTTAGCAATCAGTCCTCAGCCCTTAGCTATTTCACTGTAGATTTATCGATGTTTTAACCTTGCGGATTAGTGCTATCTTTGGGAAGTTGTTGATATTTTTTGTATTCGATTTGATTAAACTAGACCTACCTTTTCTCTAAGATTAGTAAATATTCGGATTTCATGCCATCAGGATTTTTATTCTTGCGAGATTTGAATAACTGTCTGGTTTTAATTCTATCCTCAAAGACGGTATCAAAAACAAAGCCATTTTCCTGAAAATATTCCTTTAATATTCGCCAAGTTTCTACTTCCACTCCATCCACTTTTGGATTACCGACAAAAATGCAAGCTTTCCCAGCTTGTTTTAATTTTCTGGTGGCATTTTCTAAAGCGTTGATGGTGTGACAAAAGTAGGAATCGAGTATTTTATGTAAATTCTCTTTCTCTAAACTCGCTCTCACCTGATTTAAGGTTTCAGTTTCGATTAATCTGGTAGCCTGTCGGTAGGGAATTTCTAGCTTAGAGATTTTTTGCACTTCTTTTTCTGTATATCCTAACCAATATAAATCTAGTTTTGCTGTTCTGATATATTCTTGTGCTTGCAGATAGGGGGGGGAACTAATTAAACAATCTAACTCTAGATTTTGATCGATCTCAAAAGTGGCACTATCTACTCCTCCATAAAAAAGCACCTGATTATAATTATGCCAAGTGACGGCAATATATTGATTAACGCTGGTTAAAGTTTCCAAACTCATCTCTTTAATCGTTCGTTTTAATTCCTCTTGCCAATCTCTTTGTAATAGTTCTTGTATATCTGATTTTTTGTATTTCGATTGAAATAATTTAGGTTTGGTATGTTCTGCATAGGAAAACTGTTTACTAACTTTCACTAAAACCGCTTGAATGATCTGGGAATACAAATCAGGTTCTAGACTTTTTTGACCTGCCCAAAGTTTCTGTAAAACTGCTAAAATATCCTCTGGATACCAATAGTTTAAATTTGACCACTGAGGGATAAATTTATCCTTGCTGGCAAAAACTTCTAAGATTTTTTTATCTAACTCTGAGTAACTCAATGGTTCTTGGTGTTCTGTAATCTTAATCGGTATAATATGGTTTAAAAGATAATTCAGGTCAGTTAAAACCGCATTTCTTTGACAAAGTTTAGCCTCTAAACCCACCGTACCCGAACCAGCAAAAGGATCGATAATCCAATCATCCTTTTTACTGTAGTTATCAAGACAAAATCTCACCACTTGGGGAATAAATTTGGCAGGATAATAATAGATGCCGTGGGTTAGATAACTGGTGCTGTTGATTTCTGGTACTAAATCTCGAAAAGAAACTAATCGTGGGGTTCCCCGATTAAATCCTTCTAAATTATTAAAATCGAAAAGTTCTAACTGCATGATTCGGCTATCAATTCTCCCTAGGGTAGGCCAGCCAATTAAAATAAAGATTAAAACCGTAGTCGATCAATATTCTAACTTATCGTCCCTTAACCTAACCGAGAACTCAACTTTTTTACTTTTTACTTTTTACTTTTTACTTAACGTGATATACTGCCAGAGGAAAAAATGACGTTTTAAATAGTCTGCGTGAATAGCCAATCCTCGACAATTATAGAACAGGTTAGAGTCCTTGACCCCCTGACACAAACCGATCGCATTGCCGATGTCTGGATTGAGGAGGGGGTAATTAAAGCGATCGAATCTCAGCTTCCCCCAAGAGAAAATAGTAACTATATTTCCGGTCAAAACTGTATTTTTGCTCCAGGATTAGTCGATCTCTACAGTCATTCCGGGGAACCCGGCCACGAGGACCGAGAAACCCTCGCATCTTTGCTCAAAGCGGCCACGGCCGGAGGCTGCACCCGGTTGGCAATTCTCCCCAATACTCTCCCCCCCCTCGATCACCCCGCACTTATTAGCACATTACAGCAAAAAAGTCAAGGGTTTTTTGACTCAAAATCGACTCGTCTGCATTTTTGGGCAAGTCTCACCCTAGGAAGACAAGGGCAAAAAATGACGGAATTAGCCGATTTAATGCCTGTAGCGGTGGGTTTTACCGATAATCGCAGCCTGGAAGATTTGGGACTGTTGCGGCGCTTATTGGAATACCTAAAACCCTTCGGTAAAAATATCGCCCTTTCCCCGGTAAATCAGCAATTAAAGGGTAATGGAGTCATGCGTGAGGGAGAAACCTCGATTCGCTTAGGTTTACCCGGAGATCCTGCTATTTCCGAAACCACTGCTTTAGCCACAATTTTAGAAATCGTCGGCGAAATTAATACACCTGTTCACCTAATGCGAATTTCTACCCGTCGAGGAGTGGAATTAATTCGCGAGGCAAAAATGCGGGGATTGCCGATAACCGCTAGTGTGACGTGGTTGCATCTCCTCTTAAATACAGGATCGATCGCCAGCTATCATCCCAGTTTACACCTCGCTCCCCCCTTGGGCAACGAAAGCGATCGCAAGGCGTTAATTGCGGCAATTAAGGAGGGAATTATCGATGCAATCGCGATCGATCATCGTCCCTATACCTACGAAGAAAAAACCGTCTCTTTTGCAGAAGCACCCCCCGGCGCGATCGGGTTAGAATTAGCTTTACCGCTACTCTGGGAAAAATTAGTAATAACCGGGCAATTATCAGCTTTACAATTATGGCAAGCGCTTAGTCTCAATCCCTGTCATTGTTTACAACAAAAACCGGCATCTCTCAACCCCGGCAATCCTGCGGAAGCAATTCTTTTCCATCCCCAAGCAAGCTGGAAAGTAACGGCAAATAATCTTCACTCTCTCAGTCATAATACTTTCTGGTTAAATCAAACAATTACGGGAAAAGTGTTAGAAATGTGGAATTTTTAAAGGTTTAGGAAAGGGGGCAGTGGGTTTTTAAAGTTGGTATAATTTCTTTTTATTCGATCAATCAATGATCGAGGTAAACACCATGACAGCCGGTAAAAGTCACGCTTATTTTACCCCAAAAGACTATCTAGAAATAGAGAAAATTAGTCCCATTAAACATGAATATATACAAGGGCAAATCTTGGCGATGGCGGGGGCCAGTAAAGCCCATGTTATCATCACAGGTAATCTTTCAGCCCAATTAATTAATCATTTACGGGGTAGTGGTTGTCTTGCCTACGCTACCGATATGAAAGTGCGTCTCCCTAGCTTAAATATCTTCTATTATCCCGATTTTGCCATTACTTGTGACCAACGGGATCGAGTTTCCGAGGAAGATTTTATTCTGCATCCGCGAGTGATTATCGAAGTTTTATCCGACTCCACGGCAGCCTTTGATAGAGGCGATAAATTTGCCGATTATTAAACTATCCCCGAATTACAGGAATATCTATTGATCGAGCAAAAACAAGTCCTAATCGAACAATATCAACGTCAATCTAATAACCTCTGGATTCCCCATATTTATCAAGCGGGAGATTTAATCACTATTAACTGTATTAACTTTTCTTGTCCGATAGAAATTCTTTATCAAAACCTAGAAATTCTTAGCTAGAATCTTGGCCGTAAAAATAGTAAAATGGGGTCGGGTATTAGGAGAAATTTGCCCTATTTCCTAACCCCCCAACAACTTAGATAATTAACCCCGTTGTCGAGTATTGATCACCTCACCGGCTGCATTAACTAACTCTAGCTGTAGCGGCATTTGTCCCATAGCGTGAGTGGAACAACTTAAACAGGGATCATAGCAACGAATACCCGCTTCCACTCGGTTTAACATCGCTTCAGGAATTTCGTTACCATGAATATAATGTTGGGCGATTTGTTTCACCGTTTGATTCATGGCCAAATTATTATTACCCGTGGCAATAATTAAATTCACCGTTTCAATCAAACCATTTTCATCCACTTTATAATCATGGAATAAAGTACCCCGGGGCGCTTCACTAACTCCCACCCCTTGCAGATTATTAATTCCTGCTTCGGCGCGACAGCGTTGAGAAACTATATCGGGATCGTCGATTAAAAGTTCGATACGCTCTAAACAGCCTAAAATCTCCACTAAACGGGCATAATGATAGTAAAAAGAAGAGGTTGCTACACCACCGACTCGATGGCGATATTCGCGTAACTCGATATCCGCTCCCTCCGTGCCAAAATGGGAACAAACATTTAAGCGCGCCAACGGACCTACTCGATAGATACCGTTGGGATAACCGAGGGGTTTATAGTAGGGAAACTTCAAATAAGACCATTTTTCCACTGATTCACCGATATAATCGCGATAATTGTCTTCGCTGAGGTTATCGGCCACGATATTGCCTTGACTATCGGTAAAACGAATATGACCGCCGTAGTGTTCCCACTCGTCCCGTTTACCGACCAATCCCATAAACAGGGAAGGGAAATTACCAAAAGCGGCGATTTCTGTGGTTAAATTGTCTAGAAGTCCTTTAAACAGGTTTAAGGCCGTGTAAAGAGTCGCTTTAGACTCCGGCAGTCGTTCTTTAATCCATTGTCGCCCTTCTTCGCCTAAGGGAGAACGCACACCTCCCGGGACAGACCAAGCGGGGTGAATTTTTTTCGCCCCCAAAAGTTCAATAACTTTCTGTCCAAATTGACGTAAACGGATGCCTGCTCGCGCTAGGTCGGGATCGGCGGCGATTAAACCGAAAATATTCCGTTTGGCGGGGTCACTTTCCCAACCAAGCAGAAAATCGGGACTGCTAAGATGGAAAAAGCTTAAAGCATGGGATTGGGTTAATTGTCCCAAATTCATCAAGCGCCGCAGTTTTTCACCCGCGGGGGGGATTTGCACCGCTAGAATTTTATCGCCGGTTTTGGCGGCACAAAGTAGGTGACTAACGGGACAAATCCCGCAAATTCGGGCAGTAATTCCCGCCATCTCCCACATCGGCCGTCCCTCGCAGAATTTCTCGAAACCGCGATACTCGACCACATGAAAACGCACGTCATCCACTTCCCCCCCATCGTCAAGGAAAATCGAGATCTTGGCATGGCCCTCGATCCGGGTGACGGGATCGATAACGACGGTTTTAGTCATAGTAAGTCCTCATTGTTCAGGAGTTCCACAGAACGGCATTGTGGAGACTGCGATCGAGCTTGGTTTCAACGATAATTTATCCCGATCTCCGCCCTGCTGTTTCTATGATAGTTATTACCCTCCTAGCAATCCTAATTTTTATAACAATTTTTCCCGATTCTCAATCGGAAAAAATTTAAAATTTTGTAGCAAATACTACAGAAAATAGTTCGGAAATCCGCCATGATTACATCTCTCTTTGCTGGTGTTGATCGGTCATTATATATATAGAAGTCGGTTCTCGGCTGTTAGTCTTCCTCTCAAGGCTGAGGGCGAAAGGGTCGGAAGTCAGCTAGATTGTTGACGGCTAATCGGGAAAATCACCTTTTTGTCTTGTAATCTTACCTAACAGTATCAGCGGCACTGCCGAGGATTCAGGAAAAGGCGACCCAAAAACAAGCGATTGTAGTTGATAGCCCTTGGGTATAGTAGTTTTGTTCTAGATGTTGAAAAAAGAGGATAAACTTAACATCATACCAAAGAATGAATTAGCTTTGAACCTTTAGGGGATTGCCCGCGTCTAAAAGCGCAGGATACAATCAAAGAAATTCCGAATCAAACTCATACCGACTTCAGATAAGCCAGACTCACCCGCGAGTCGGAATAGTAACAGACTTTTTCTGTGTCAAGGAGTCACCACCAAACCAATGCCCACTGCAAAAACCAACCAAACTCAACCACAGCCCACCCTCAATGCCGATATGGTGCGTACCTATCTGCACGAAATTGGGCGAGTTCCCCTCCTAACTCACGAACAAGAAATTATTTACGGCAAACAAGTCCAACGGATGATGAGCCTGTTAGAAGCGAAAGAAGCACTATCGAAGCAATTAGGACGGGAACCAGATCGCTTGGAGTGGGCGGATTCGGTGAATTTAAGCGAAAATGAACTGGATCGCGCCTTGAAGACTGGCGATCGAGCTAAACGGAAAATGATTGAAGCTAACCTCCGCTTGGTAGTTGCGATCGCAAAAAAATATCAAAAGCGGAACATGGAATTCCTAGATCTAATTCAAGAGGGTAGTCTGGGATTAGAAAGAGGTGTAGAGAAATTTGATCCCACCAAAGGTTATAAATTTTCTACCTATGCCTACTGGTGGATTCGACAAGCGATTACCCGTGCGATCGCTCAACAGGCCCGCACCATTCGTTTACCCATCCATATCACCGAAAAACTGAATAAAATTAAAAGAACCCAGCGCGAACTCGCCCAAAAACTGGGGAGAAGTGCCACTCCTGCCGAGATTGCCCTGGAATTAGAGCTTGAACCCGCTCAAATCCGCGAATATCTCAGTATGGCTCGTCAACCCATCTCCCTTGATGTGCGCGTCGGCGATAACCAAGATACGGAATTGTCGGAATTATTAGAAGATAGCGGAGTTTCTCCCGATACCTTCATCACCCAAGAGTTATTACGGCAAGACTTAGCCAATCTCCTGGCCGAATTAACCCCCCAACAACGGGAAGTGATTTCCCTCCGTTTCGGTTTAACCGATGGCAAGGAGTTATCCCTAGCCAAAATCGGTCAGAGAATGAACATCAGTCGGGAACGAGTGCGACAATTAGAACACCAGGCCCTGGCCCATTTACGCCGTCGCCGGGCTAACGTCAAGGAATATATTGTCGCTAGTTAGTAAAATTAGCAAATAACCAAGAAGGAGAGCTTGCGCTCTCTTTTTTTTTGGGTTTATTACTAGACCTCTTGCAAAAATCAAAAATCTTCCTTTAGGTGAGGAGTCTCCGAGGCAGTAGCCGGTCGTCAGGAGAATTAAGAATGAGCATTAATCAATTAAATGCTCTATTTAGGGATTTTATGCAATTTTATGTCTATTTTTCTCATTTTTGCCCTCTCAAAAATTAATTATGCAAGAACTCTACTGAACTTCCCCCGTATGAATATACTAGCTATGGCTAAAAGTCTTACAAAGCCTGAGTTAAAGCCATGTAATGCTAATGAACTACTGAGTACAAACTCCTGAAATCTTTACGCAGATAGGGTTTGAAGCCAAATTTTTCCAATTTAACCCTTTGACCATTATAGCTTGTTTCGGGGCAGAAAACCATCAAAAACATGGCTACAGAGGGAATCGCTTACTCTAGAGATTAATGACATCATCTGTGATCATCAGGTTAGCGATCACTATACAGCCAACTCTACGGAATCGCTCTACTCTAGATACAGTCAACGGTACAGCCATTTTCAAGGGGAAAATGTCCCCAGTGGCGGCTTGTCAATTTTTTCTGAGAAGCTCCAGGCAGTAAGGATTTTGTCAATTTTTTAGTATTTCTGTGTGGGGGAAGTTCAGTTATTGCTAAGTACCTAAGCAAAATTAATTACACATCTAAGCCACTACTCCGTCAGACTTCTGGTGTGAGGAAACAGTGAACTGAAAACTCAAATCCGATCCCTAATAGCTGTCTCCCGTCTCCCGTCTCCCGTCTCCCGTCTCCCGTCTCCTGACGACCGTCTCCTGTCTCCGTTCGGACCTCGGCGTGAGCTTTTGTCGAACGCAAAAGCTCACGGCCGAAGCCTGTCTCCTGTCTCGACTAGGAAATTAATTTTGCACGACTACTTAAAGTTTTGTAACCCACTTTCCGCACTTCTTAACATTCAATTGATAATTTTTACTAATATATTGCTGACAACCCATTGCCAGTAAGGACTATAGCGACAATGATGGATTTTTATCAAGGTGAAGAATTGTAAACTTTTTTTTAGAAAAAATCAATTATTGAAAATGTTCTTAATAGTAGTTTATACAATGAAAGTTTTCGTCAAAACATCTTGGGGAATGTAAAAATATATAAAAGTATATGAAGATGTGCGAAATGTTGTTTGGAACTAATCTTAACAAAAAAGGGGTGATTTTCTGCGTTTCCTTGACGACAAGATTGAGAAGATATTCTGTTGACTATCTAAATTATTTCTTAAGATTGTCTATGAGTGCCAAATCAGGGAGAGGCAGTTTGAGTACTTGTGCTAAAATTCTCAATTTTCAGCGATTTTCAGCGATTTTCAGCGATTTTTTTTGATCAAATCTCCCCAAAAAAAGATTTAACCTTCAACAAAAAAACACATAAAACGGCTTGACTTTTAAAATTGCAGTGTCTAGACTTAGGGTTAGGTCAAGAATTATTTTGTAGGGCAGAACAAGTCCTCAAATATTTTTCTTTAACCGTTGAAATAAATTGAATTTGAACTTGGTAAGTTATGAAGAATTCAAGCCCAATAAAGAAATTGTCACTAATCGCTTCTGGAGTGGCTCTTTCCACCTGTGTTTTAGCCGTTGATAGAGCTAATGCCCAGACAATCCTTCTTGATTTTGAGGGGCTGAAAGATACAGAGCAAATTCTTAACTTTTACAACGGTGGTACGGGTAGCCAGGGTTCTTCCGGTATTAACTACGGTGTCAGCTTCAGTCCTAATTCTTTAGCAATTGTTCAAGGCGCTCCTGGTAGTAATATTGGAGGTTTACCTACCCCAGTGACGGGTGCCTTTTTCCTGAGTGGCTCCGCAAGTACCATGAATGTTGCGAATGGGTTTAGTACCGGGTTCTCTTTTTTCTACTCTGCCCCCTTCCAACCCGGTGTTGTGAGAATATATGATGGACTGAATGCTACAGGAAACCTGCTGGGTTCAATTAATCTACCCTTGACTCCTAATGGTGCGTCGGTGCCCGGCTGTAACAGTAGTAATTTTTGTCCTTTTGTCCCTATAGGGTTGGCATTTAATGGAATTGCTAAATCCGTTGACTTTGGTGGTGCTGTCAATCAAATTGTCTTCGATGACATTAAAATTACCCTAGCTCCCACAACTACGGTTCCCGAACCCACGTCTGTAATGGGTTTGATCGCCATTAGTGCTTTGGGTGCAGGTTCAGTTTTGCAACGCAAATTATTAAAGTAGCAATCTGACTCAGAAATTCGCTACTTAAAAATCGATAATTAAAAGCGGTCGTACTGTAATTAAGTGCGATCTTTTTGAACGTCAGTCCTCAGTCTTTTCGGTTATCAGTGACCACTTCCTTGCCTTCGCCCTCTTTGAATAACTTCTGCTGCTCACCATAAGTGAAATAGTCCTAAAAGTCTTGCCCCATAAGCACTTCAGGATTCCATAAGCAAAAATTCTCACACAAAGTCGAGAAGATCCTGGCTGCCGATCGAGTGGTAATAAACTGTTGACTGTCTAAATCATACTAAATCCGTTGAGTATGGGCTATTTAGGGCTTGCTGAAAAAGTTTTTCGTGGGGGTAGGGTGTGGCCCCCCCAACCCCCCCGACATCGGGGGGGTTGGGTGTGGGCTTCGGCCGTGAGCTTTTGCGTTCGACAAAAGCTCACGCCGAGGTCCGAACGGGTGTGGGGTTTTACCGATTTTCATCTGGTCAATTACCTAATTTTCAGGGAAAAAGTCCCTGAATTTTCCCCCCGGTCACTCCCATATTTGGTACTTTTTGATTGACAAAAAGTCTAAAAGTCTTACCCAACAAGGTTTTTAGATTTATTCAGCAAGCTCTATTTATGAGGACAGGCACTCATGCACTCATGCAAGAGGCAAAAGGGGCAATAGATAATCAGTCTTTAATAACTGGATTTAGTAAGCTGTTGACTATCTAAATTACTCGTTGAGACTGCACCGGAGTTGGGAGCAGCGAGCAGGGAGGGGAAGTTTGAGCATTTGTACTAAAATTTCCAATATGCAGTTTAAATTCAGTACAGCTTATCACTCCTGAAGACTGCACTGGAGTTGGGAGAAAGGAGCCTCTTGCCGTGATCGCATCAGTGATCAGTTATCACTGATAACTGATCACTGATAACTGATCACTGATCTGGGCTCACTCAAGCAATTTCTTCAGCAGGGCATCCACTTCCTCCAGGCCGGATTGATTATTTTTCAGGACATAAACCGCTCGCGCTTGCTTAAAAGCTTCCTCCGCCTCTCTTTTTCGTCCCCGACCCGCGTAGGCCCGACCGAGATTAAGATAGACATCGGCGTTATTGGGGGCAATTTTGGCCAAATCTTGATAGGCGATAATTGCTGCAAGATAATCTTTTCTGGCCAGATGGATGCGACCGATTCCCGCTTGTGCTTCCAAAGATTGGGGCTGCAGGAAAACAGCCCGACGATAAAAGGGGAGAGCCTCGTCAAAACGCTCTTGTTTTTCGAGTAAAATCCCTATTTTTAGCTGAATTAAAAAATTTCCTGCACTTTGTCGCTCTATTTCTTTTAAAATTTGGGTTCCACCATTTAAATCGCCCTGTTTAAGCAAAAGGCTGGCTAGTTGCAATCTTAATTCACTATTGTTAGGGAATCTTTGCAGGGATTTTTGGAGAAAATCGAGGGCTTCGCTGCTTTTATTCTGTTCGATCAAGGCTTTACCCATGATTTCGTGGGCTTGCTGATTATTGGGGTCGAGAGCTAAAACCCATTGGTAAACTTCGCCCGCTTTTGCATAGTTTTTTTGCCGCAATAATACCACCCCTAAACCGAGGTAGTGTTGGACGTTTTTCGGTTCTATTTGGATAGCGTAGTAGTAAGCGGTGGCTGCATTGTCATAATCGCCGATATTAGCCAAACTATAACCGAGGGCATGGAAAAAGTCGGGATTACTCGGATCGAGACTTAAAGCTTTTTGGTATGCTTGGGCGGCGGCGCTATAATCCCCTTGCCGCGTTTGTAAAAAGCCAATCCCAGAGAAAATTTTGGCATTATTGCCATCAAGGGCGGCAGCCCGCTCGTAAACGGCTATAGCTTCCCCATAATTGCCATTTTTGACCAATTGCCGCGCTTGACGCAGTAGTTCGTTAACCTGTGAATCCTTGCTCACGATTGCCCCCGCTGGATTATCAGCGATCGCAATTGAGGGGGAGAAACAGCCCCCCGCGAGAAGACCGACGAGCAAGATTAAACGGGTAAATTGTTTCATCTTTGTTAACGATTCTTAATTAAAATTTATTGTAAATGGTATTGACAAAAATCAACTATTCTGCATCACCCTTGTACGAGATTATTGCGGGCCTCTTGGGCGACTTGGGCGCTTTTGTCGCCGGTTAACTGGGTCAAAACAGCGATCGCATCTTGCCCCCCTAAGCGACCTAAAGCTTGAGCGAGACGATAGCGCAGTTGCCAGTCATCATCATTAGCCAAGGGAACGAGTAAAGAGACGGCGCGAGGGTCGCCTAGTTCCCCAAAAGCACTAACGGCGGCCGTTTTTATCAATTCATTATCGGAGTTAAGGGCGATTTCGAGCAGTTCAAAGCCCCGGGGTTCCCCCAATTCGCCCAAAGCGGCCACAATGCTAAATTGAATTAACCAGTCGGAGGATTGTTGATAGACGGCCACCAGATCATCGTAGGCTGCCGTTAATTTTAACCCCCCGATCGCATCGGCCGCGGCTGCTTTCACGTCTGCTTCGGGATCGTGCAACAAGCGATCGCGTAGAATAGTTAAGGTCAGATCAGGATTCTGACGACCGAGGATATCTAACTGACTTACCGCCGAATAACGCACCCTAGCGTTACTATCGTTAATTAAAGGCTGTAACATCTCGAAGGCGATTTCTGGGGCCAAATAACGCAGTTGATTAACTCCCGATAAGCGATCGCCATAATCATCGGAATCGAGCAGCCGTTGCACGGATTCAGGGGAATAATTCATAATTTGATGACACCCTTAACAATTGGACTGATATTAATTGTCCCATGAATAGTTATCGACTCCTGACTATCTCGATCATCTTTAGTTCCCCGGTTTTTTGGGGCTGTAGTCCTCCCTCTCCTATTAAAAAAGAACCTACGGCCGAGATGATCGCTTCTCCTTCTCCCAGTCCGATTATTTCCGCATCAGACATTAAGGCCGCTAATCGTTATCGTCAATTGGGATTACAGTATCGTCAACAGGGAGATTTTATCAAAAGTATTGAAGCTTTAAAAAAATCGGTACAGTTAAACCCCAATCATCTGGACGGGAGAGTAATTTTAGGATGGACACAACACCTAGCTAAACAACCTTTAGCGGCACAAACAACCCTAGAGGAAACGATTAAAATTGCCCCCGATCATGTGGATGCTTATAATGCTTTGGGAATCGTTTATCTTGTCGGTGGTCATCTTGAAAAAGCCGTATTCACTCATACTAAAGCCGCTAATTTAAAACCAGATAATGAAATCGCCTACTATAATTTATCCCTCGCCTATCATCGCTTAAAAGATTTTAATTCAGCTATTAATAACGCTGAAAAAGCAGTTAAATTAGAGCCAAATAATCCCCATCCTCTTGTGGCTTTGGCAATGATTTATTTAGATCAAGGTGATAGTAAAAAAGCGCGGGATACCTATAGAAAGGCTAGGGATTTAGACGGTCGTTATCGAGAAAAATGGTTTCTGGCACACCTGAAGGAAGCGGGTTTTAGTCAGGAGCAAATTAAATTAGTCGAAAAGTTACTATCCTAGATTTGAAAGTTAATATTTCCCCTTAGGATGCCTGTCGATGTCCCAGTTTTAGGAAAATAGTTTCTAAATCTTCGCGGCAAGTATAAAACTCGCTTAAGGTCAGACCAGAAACCACTAAAAATTTCAACAATTCGGCACTATCTTCTAGGGTTCCCGTAAATTTAACCCGGAGAGTATTAGTATTAATAATTCTTTGCCAACTTTCCACAAAAACACATTGTTTAAGAGCGGTTTCTAAGGCTTCTAAATTGCCTAGAGTCGTAATCTGCAAGTATTGGCCGGCTAGACGTTGATTTAATTCCTCTAAAGAGGTACTTTCCACTAGATAACCTAATTCCATGATGCCCACAGAACTACAAAGTTCGGCTAAATCACTAAGGACATGGGAGGAAATTAAAATAGTCATACCTGCCGATTGTAATACTTTAATAATCTCACGAAATTGTAGGCGAGCGATCGGGTCTAATCCGGAAACCGGTTCATCGAGAAGTAAAATTAAAGGTTCATGGATAATCGTGCGGGCTAAACTTAAACGTTGTTTCATACCCCGGGACAAAGTAGCGATCGAATTATGGCTTTTACTGGTTAATTGTACCAGTTCTAGAACCTCATAAATGCGGCGATGACGTTGGGAGCGAGGGATATGATAAAGACGGGCAAAATAATCCAGATAATTCCAGACATTTAGGTCATCGTAGAGGGGAAAATTATCAGGTAGATAACCTAAATTTCTTTTCAGACGGGGATTACTCTCATCTCTTAAAAGACGTTCTCCGTGCAGATATATTTCTCCGGTTGTCGGTTCTTCCGCTGCCGCTAACATCCTAATTAAAGTGGTTTTTCCCGCTCCATTTGGACCGATTAACCCGTAAACTTCCCCCGCTGCAATCTGTAAATCCACTTGATTAACGGCCCCATGGCGGTCAAATTGTTTGGTTAAACCAACGGTAGCAATGGCTAATTCTGGTGTGTTCATAAAGTTTTTTAGTTAGGTTCTCACGGTGACTCGCTAGTAAAAACAATATAATCGTTGATTTTTGCCCATTCCATTATGTCATGATCTGGAGCGCAAGGATCGCCTACCATTGACCAATGAACTGCTTGAATATCGTATTTTGCCAACACCGTTACCCACTCAGGGGTGAGATTCATATCAATGATAATTTTCATGGCAAAGATAGGGGAATTTCCACTTCTTCTACTCGCCAAGCAGCATAGGTAAGCGCTTCATCAATATCAGCTAATTCTAGATAGGGATAAGCGTTAATAATCTCCTCTTTGGAGTAACCAGCAGCGATTAATCCCACTAGGGTTCCCACAGTGACTCGCAAACCACGAATACAGGGTTTACCTCCCATGACTTCCGGATTAAAAGTGATACGCGTCAGAGTTTCCATGATTGTTGTTAAATTGTTTGAGCCTTCATATCTTCTCAGTATATTCTCATCTAATAATTTTCGGTGAAAACACTTAAAAATAAATCTTTTCTGCCAGAGGTGATAGTTTTGCCGAGCGCTTGGGTATCTTAGGGGTGTAGAGTAATAACATGGTAGTATTTTCCCTGCGATCATGACGGACACAATCATCGAGGTGGAAAATTTAGGTAAGCGCTATGTTCTCGACCATCAACGGCAACGAGAGAAGTACACTGCTTTGCGCGATGTGATTGCCCAGGGGGTAAAATCGGCGTTAAAGGGTTTCGGAGGCAAAAAAACCGAGACTAAGGAGGAATTTTGGGCGCTGAAGGATGTCTCTTTTCAAGTCAAGCGCGGCGAAGTGGTGGGAATTATTGGCCGCAATGGTGCGGGAAAATCGACTCTTTTAAAGATTCTCAGCCGGATTACGGAACCAACCACCGGACGAGTCCGCTTAAAGGGACGGGTAGCGAGTTTATTGGAGGTGGGGACGGGTTTTCACCCGGAGTTGACGGGAAGGGAAAATATCTATCTCAATGGTGCGGTGTTGGGGATGATGCGGCAAGAAATCGATCGCAAGTTCGATGAGATAGTGGCGTTTGCCGAGGTGGAAAAGTTCCTCGATACTCCGGTTAAGCGCTATTCTTCGGGGATGTATGTCCGTTTGGCTTTTGCGGTGGCGGCACACCTAGAACCGGAGATTTTAGTAGTAGATGAAGTCTTAGCGGTGGGTGATGCGGCTTTTCAAAAAAAGTGTTTAGGCAAGATGGGTGATGTGGCCAGCAAGGAGGGGAGAACGGTTTTATTTGTTAGTCATCAAATGGCAACAATTGAAAATTTATGCCAAAAAGTTATTCTCCTAAATTCTGGTCAAATTATTGATCAAGGAAAAGCTGAAAATGTAATTAGTTTTTATTTAAAAAGTATTCTTCCTAACGTAATTTTAAAAAAAACATTAAAAGATAGAAAAGATCGTTCAGGAAATGGAAAAATTAGATTGATTAATTTCTATATAGAAGATAATCAAGGCAATACCTTAAATTCTATAATGAGTGGAATGAATGTAGTTTTTGTATTTGAGTATCAATTATTTAGTGATAGTGCATTAAACCATGTTGATGTGGGCTTTTCTCTTCACTCAGATAACGATCAAACTCTTTTTGTTTTATATAGCTCTTATTTAGGTAAAACGTTTGAAAAACTACCATTGCAAGGTTTGTTCAAATGTGTTGTCAATGACTTTCCTCTTTCTGAGGGACGATACAAGGTAGGAGCAAGAGTTACAGTAGCAGGTGAAGAAGCTGATTGGCCTAATGATGGAATTGGCTATTTGGACGTTGAAAGAGGTGATTTTTATGGTTCTGGTAGTATAGGATTTGAAGGCAAAACACCTTTTTTAGTAAAAGGAAAATGGGATTTACATACAGTTGAAGGTGATTATGAATAATTTACTGACTAAACTAAAAAAATATTTCGATTTTGTTATAAAACCATACAAGTTCTTTATCTATCCTAAAAAGGATTTTAATTATCATAAACTCTGCTTCTCCCAAGAAGGAGAGGATATCTTATTAGAGCGAATTTTTGAGAACAAAACCAAAGGATTTTATGTTGATATAGGTTCCCATCATCCTCAGAGATTTTCTAACACATATAATTTATATCTTAAGGGTTGGTCTGGCATAAATATTGACCCGATGCCAAATAGTATGCAAAAATTTAATCAACTAAGAAAAAGAGATACTAATTTAGAATTAGGTATATCGTCTACAAAAAAAACTCTTAACTATTATATCTTTAATGAGACAGCATTAAATGGATTTAATAAGCCCCTATCTTTGGAAAGAGATAAGTTAGAAAATTATGAGATTATAGATATTAAAGAAATTGATACTTTTCCATTATCGGAAATACTAAATAAATACCTTCCTGAGAATAAACATATTGATGTTATGAGTATCGATGTAGAAGGACTAGATTATCAAATTCTCGAATCAAACGATTGGGATAAATATCGTCCTAGCATAATTTTAGTTGAAGAAATTGAAAAAGTAGATTTACTGTCAATAAATTCCTCAAGAATAGCTTCTTTTTTAATTGACAGAGAGTACATACCTTATTCTAAGTTATTTCATACGTTAATTTTTATAGAGAAAGCATTTAAAATATGATTAATAACTGGCTCAAATTATGATTTTTCAGTAAGCAATTAAAGAAAAAATCTTGTTAAGAAGAGGGTAAGCAAAATATGGTTAAATAATCATAAATTACTGATAAATTTTGAGACAACGATGTTTATATTAACAGTAATTATATAATTATCATAATCTTTGAGTTCGTCTCTGTCATCGTATTTTCTGACTTAAAAAGACATAAATTTTTATTTGTGCTAAAAAAGACAGGGGCATTTTTAATCTTTAGTCGCCCCTATTTAACACATATTGTCTTCGATATTGTTCCTAAAATATAGATATTAATAACGTCAATAAAGATATATTATTTGATATAGAACTATTGGTTTTTTTGACTAAACTCACGAAAAAAGCGAATTAAGATATTATGCGACTGATTCGGATAACAACCAACTACCCAACTTATCTAAAACAATTTTACAGCCGACACCCTCAGCTTAAAAATCAAGATTATAAAACTCAATATCAAAACCTTGTATATGACTGTTTTGGTTGGGCTGACTTTTGGACTCAGGCACTTAGACCTTTCAATTACGACGTTTGGG
The DNA here is from genome assembly GCF_032027425.1 of Microcystis wesenbergii NRERC-220. Classification (NCBI taxonomy): domain Bacteria; kingdom Bacillati; phylum Cyanobacteriota; class Cyanophyceae; order Chroococcales; family Microcystaceae; genus Microcystis; species Microcystis wesenbergii. The sequence goes on from NZ_JAVSJA010000001.1 coordinate 3,568,708, forward strand.
AATTGGTCGCTAATGCTGAAATATTACAGAAAAAATGGGCAGAAGAAAATGGACTTAAATATAAGTCGCAAAACTGGTTAATAGAGATTATAACTGCTCAAGTCAAACAATTTCAGCCAGATATTCTATTTGTTGATGATCATGTAACGTTTACTCGTGATACGATCCTACATATTCGCCATGAATGCCCTTCTATTAAATTAGTATTAGGTTGGTGTGGCGCACCCTACAACGATAAATCAGTTTTCGATAGTTACGACGTAGTATTATCTAATATTCCTGAATTAATTCAAGAGTTTACCCGTCAAGGACATCACTCAAAATATATTAAACACGCTTTTGATCCGCGTATTTTAGAAAGAATCAATCTCACCCAAGATAAAGCTATAGAATTTTCCTTTTTTGGTTCTATTTATAAAGGTGCTTCTGGACATAATGAAAGAGAAAGCTTGATTAAGAAACTTATCGAGCAGCTCCCTCTAGAAATTTGGTCTGATGTTGCCTCCCAAAGCTTAGAAATCAATAGGCTAAAAGTTAAACAATTGATTTATGATGCTGTTCAACTAAGTGCTAAATTTGATTGGTCTAACAAAATCCTTTCTTCAACTCCAAAAATTCGTCACTACGTCAAAATGGAAAAACGTCCCGAACTGACAGATTATGTCGATCAATCTATTATATTAAAAGCTCATCATCCTTTGTATGGTTTGGCAATGTTTCAAAAACTATACGAATCACAAATAACTTTTAATAATCATATCAATATATCTGGAAAATCTGCTTCAAATATGCGTCTTTTTGAGTCCACTGGGGTCGGCACTTGTTTAATCACTGATTGGAAAGAAAATCTTCAAGACATTTTTGAACTAGATAGAGAAGTAGTAACTTATAACTCAGTCGAGGAGTGTATAGAAAAGGTAAAATACTTATTAGAGAATCCACAAGAAATACAAGCGATCGCTTTTGCTGGTCAAAAAAGAACCCTTAAAGAGCACACATTTACTCAAAGAGCCATGCAACTAGATGAGATAATTAGAGCGTATATGTAAGGTGTATAGACGACAGAAAACAACCCTAACTCAAAAACCTATGTTAACTACTGTTAACATTGAAATCGACCCTTCCCTACTGCAAAAAGCAGAAGCATGGGCAAAAAATCATCAGCTTTCTTTATCTGCCGCTATCTCCCATCTATTGCAACAATTACCAGAACTAGATTCTGAAAATCAAAATCTAGTTAGTACCATCTCGCAGGAATCTGGACGACGCAGTATTTTGGAGTTAGATGGATTAGGGCAAGAAATTTGGCAAGGAATTGACGCTCAAATGTATATCAATGAGGAGCGAGATTCATGGAATGGTTAAACTTGCTCAAAAATCAGGTAGTAAGGTCAGATACTGTAATCAGAAAACCTAGAAATTTTAACGCTGAATTCTTTAAAATAAAATTACTTACCCCATTAACTACTGATCAACCCTATGAACATAAAATCCTTCATCAAAGAATTCATTCCCCCTATCTTCTGGAAAGTTTACAAAAATAATCGATCAGAATACGGATTTTTTGGCAACTATCCTAACTGGGAAGCCGCCATGAAAGACGCAGAGGGGTATGATAAGGATATTATCCTCGAAACCGTGAAAAATTCACTCCTAGAGGTGAAAGAAGGCAAAGCAGTTTATGAACGGGACTCGGTACTATTCGACAAAATAGAGTATTCTTTCCCCGTTTTAACTATGCTGTTGAAAGTTGCCCTAGAGAATCAGGGTAAACTCAGTGTTCTTGATTTCGGTGGTTCTTTGGGGAGTCATTATTTTCAATATCGAAATTTTTTAGCAGATGTGACAGAACTTCAGTGGAGTATTGTCGAACAAGCAAAGTTCGTTGAATGCGGTCAAGAATTTTTTGCCAACAATGAATTAAAATTTTACTATGATATTGACAGTTGTTTATGGGAGAGAAAGCCTCAGTTAATTCTTTTATCGGGAGTAATTCAATGTTTAGAAAAACCCTATGAGATGTTGGAGCAGATTTTAGAGAAAGACTTTAAATATATTGTTTTTGATAGAACTGCATTTGTGAAAGACAATCAAGAGGAAATTTTAACCCTACAAAAAGTTCCCCCCAGTATTTACCCTGCTAGTTATCCTGCTTGGTTTTTAAATAGGAAGAAATTCTTGGGTTACTTTCAAGAAAAATATCATCTCATCAGTGAGGGTGATGGTGTGGACAAAGTTAATCTAGAATCTGATTATAAAGTATTTATTTTTCAAAGTAAATAAGATGCTAAACAGAAGCGAAGTAATATCTATTATTGAACAGCAGCAATTTTATCCTACTTGGCTAGGATTATTTGTTAACCCTTTCTATTTTGCCAGAAAAGGACTCCTAGAAAATATCCGAGATCTCAGCTACAATATCAGGGGAAAAACTCTCGATATAGGTTGTGGTAGTAAACCCTATGAAAGATTGTTTCAAGTATCTGAGTATATTGGTTTAGAGATTGATACTCCAGAAAATAGGGCAGGAAAAAAAGCCGATTACTTTTATCAGGGGGATTTGTTCCCTTTTTCTGATAATTCTTTTGATTCTGTCATCACTAACGAAGTTTTTGAGCATATATTTAATCCCGAAGTTTTTCTATCTGAAATTCATCGAGTTTTAAAACAAGATGGAATATTTATCATGACTGTTCCTTTTGTTTGGGATGAACACGAACAGCCCTATGATTACGCTCGTTATTCATCTTTCGGTATAAAGTTTTTATTAGAAAAACACGGTTTTAAAATTAGAGAACACCGAAAGAGTATGAATGACATTAGAGCTATATTTCAGTTAATTAATGTCTATTTATACAAAATCATCTCTCCTAAAAGCAGGTTATCAAATTTGCTCGTTAGCTTGTTTTTAATCTCCCCCTTTAATATCTTGGGAGAAATTCTTTCAAAAATATCACCTAAAAATGATGACCTTTACCTAGACAATATTATTCTTGCCAGCAAAACTAAACCATCATGAATAACTTTAAACAATTTACTAACAAAAATATTTTGATTACTGGGGGAGTGGGATTCATCGGTTCCAACCTTGCTAGAAAGCTAGTAAACTTGGGAGCAAATGTCACCCTTGTTGATAGCTTAATTCCCGAGTACGGAGGTAATTTATTCAATATTTACGATATTAAAAATCAAGTTACCTTAAATATTACCGATGTGCGCGATCCATTTGCCATGGCTTACCTTATACAGGGTCAAGATTTTCTGTTTAATCTAGCAGGTCAAACCAGTCATCTTGACTCGATGAATGACCCACAAACTGACCTAGATATTAACGCATCTGCTCAATTATCTATTCTAGAAGCTTGTCGTAAACATAACCAAAATATTACCATAATTTTTGCTAGTACCCGTCAATTATACGGCAAACCGGAATATCTTCCCGTGGACGAAAATCATCCAATTCGACCCGTTGACGTTAATGGCATTAATAAACTAGCAGGAGAATGGTATCATCTTCTTTATAATAATGTTCATAAGATTCGTGCTTGTGCTTTGCGGTTAACTAATACCTACGGGCCTGGAATGAGAGTTAAGGATGCGCGGCAAACTTTTTTAGGAATTTGGATTCGGAAATTAATTGAGGGAAAACCGATACAAGTTTTCGGAGAAGGAACTCAATTAAGAGACTTTAATTATGTGGATGATGTGGTAGATGCTTTGTTAATGGTCGCCGGTAATGACAAAGCTAATGGAGAGGTATTTAATTTGGGTAGTTCCGAATATATAAACCTAAAAGATTTAGCCGCTCTCTTGGTAGAACTTTATCAAGATGGAACCTATGAACTAATTCCTTTTCCCCCAGAAAGAAAGATAATTGATATTGGTGATTACTATAGTGATTACACCAAAATTAATCAGGTTATCCACTGGAGTCCACAAGTTTCTCTAAAAGAAGGATTAAGCAAAACCTTGAACTATTATCGTCAAAACTCTCGCCATTATTGGCAACCATAAAGCTATGATTTTAATGAATGATTTTGCAGCAGAACCCGAAGAACTGATACAAGCACAGATAAACGCTGTGGAAAAAGTTATTAGGTCAGGATGGTATATTTTAGGAAAAGAAGTTAGTAACTTTGAGAAGATTTGGGCTCAACGATGTCAGGTTTCCCACGCTGTTGGAGTTGCCAACGGTATGGATGCCATAGAAATCGGTTTGCGTTGTTTAAACTTACAATCAGGGGATGAAGTTATCACTACTCCTCTGACCGCTTTTGCTACAGTATTAGCAATTATAAGAGCAGGTTTAGTACCAGTTTTAGCTGATATCGACCCCCAGACTGGATTATTGGATACTGATAGTGTAGAACGCTGTTTATCTAATCGGACTAAAGCAATTTTATTAGTTCATTTATATGGACAAATTGCTCAAATTGATCGCTGGCTAGAATTAAGCGATAATCGTAATATTATTTTATTAGAAGACTGCGCCCAAGCTCATCTTGCCCGTTGGCAGGGAAAGACAGCAGGCAGTTTTGGCATCTGGGGGGCCTATAGTTTTTATCCTACCAAAAATTTAGGAGCGATCGGTGATGCAGGTGCTTTAGTAACCAATTCAGAAACAATTGCTAATCGAGCTAAAATATTACGAAACTATGGTCAAAGTCAGCGTTATCATCATCCTGAATTAGGTTTAAATAGTCGCCTCGATGAACTACAAGCAGCCTTACTTTCCGTGCGCTTACAATGGTTGGAATCTTTTACTCAAAGACGACAGCAAATAGCTCAAGCTTATTTTCAAGGTATTGATAATGCCAAGATTAAACTATTAGCCCCACCAAAAGCCCTAGAATCCCATGTTTATCACTTATTTGTTATCCTCACCCAGGAGCGAGAAACTTTAATGCGATATCTTCAAGAATATGACATTAATACTCTTATTCATTATCCTATTCCTGTCCATTATCAACCACCTTGTCGAGAGTTGAAAACCGATCCGCAGGGCTTAAAAAATACTGAATATTATGCCGAACACTGTCTATCTATTCCTTGCCATCACCAAATGAATGATCGAGATATTAATTATATTATCGAGGTGATTAATGACTATAAATAATACCAAAATAGAACATTTTTGTACTTTGTTTGATAGTAGTTTTCTGCCTATAGGAATGACTTTGCACTCCTCCCTGATGCTGCAGGCTCAACCTTTCCACCTCTGGATTATTTGTATGGATAAAAAGGTAGAAGACCAGCTAAAACTTATTAATTTATCCTCCGTAACTCTCATCCCACTGCAAGAGGTAGAAACACCCGAATTATTGGCAATTAAAGATTCAAGAAGTAAAGGGGAATACTGCTGGACAATTACCCCATTTACTTTTACAGCCGTTTTTACTCGTCAACCAGGCATAGAACAAGTTACTTATCTGGATGCCGATTTATTCTTCTTTGATAATCCTCGATGCCTGCTGCAAGAATTAGACGAAAATAAACGATCTATTTTGATTACCGAACACGCCTATGATCCGCAATATGATCAAACTTTAAGCAGCGGTAGGTTTTGTGTACAGTTTCTCACAGCTAAAAATAATTGTCGGGGATTAAATGTGATACAATGGTGGCAACATAAGTGTTTAGATTGGTGTTTTAATCGCTTAGAAAATGGTAAATTTGGTGATCAAAAGTATTTAGATGTTTGGCCGATACTTTTCCCTGAAGATCTTTGGATAGTTCAACAAAAAGAAAGAACTTTAGCACCTTGGAATATCAGGTTTTTTGAAAATATTTTAGGTAAAGATATTAAGCCTGTTTTTTACCATTTTCATAGCTTAAGAATTTTGAAGCCCAAGAAATTATTATTATGTGTTAACTACTTGATCGGACAGCAAGGATTAGAGTTATACAAAATTTATACTCAATATCTCAACGAGAACCTGAATGTTTTAAAATCCAATAATTTATCTATTCCTTGTATTGACTACCTAAAGGGTTGGTCTTGGAAAAGAATTATTAAATTTCGTTTCCAAAAGAAAATATACTTTCAGTCAATTGACTAATAATAATCAGAGCAATAAATCATAAATTAACCAGAATATCTAGGCCATTCTAGAAAGCGATCGAGTAGAATATAATAACACATATTCCCTTGCTTAAAACTATGGTTGCTACCACCTCCCCCCAAACCCAAGCAGAAAATCCTCTCGGCGATATTCTCATCGAAAAAATCGGCCAACTTTCCCCCTCCCAGCAGCAGGAAGTCCTCAACTTTGTCGAATTTCTCCAGTACAAAAAACAACCTAAAAAGACTATTTGGGACAAAATTGCCGAACGAGTCGCTCAACTACCCCCCGAAGTTATCGAGCAACTCCCCACTGATTCCTCAGAAAACCTCGATCATTATCTATACGGAGCGCCCAAAAAGTGAAATTAATTTTTGTCGATACTTTGTACTGGGTAGCCTTAGCTAACTCAAGGGATCAATGGCACGAAAGAGCAATTGAGTTACAAAAAACTGTATCCAATCGCCGCTTAATCACCACAGAAGCAGTTTTAATTGAATTTCTCAACTATTTTTCTTCCTTTGGTTCTTTCATGCGTCAAACTGTAGCAGGAATTACCCATGATATTCTTGATGATCCCGATCTAGAGGTGCTGCAAATAAATTCATCGCTGTTTTTATCGGGATTAAACCTAGACGAACAAAGACTAGATAAAGGTTATAGCATGGTCGATTGTATCTCAATGATGGCCATGAAAAATCGAGATATAAGCGAAGTTCTTACCCACGATAAACCCTTTAGTCAAGAGGGTTTTAATATCCTTCTTTGAAATCTAGTTTATTGTCATTGACTTTTTATGACAAATACCCAAAAATAACCGTAATCTATGACCAAAAAAGCCGATATAGGTAGTAAAAGACTAATCAGTTTAGCCCCTGATAATTGGGCAAGATGGTTAACCCAACAGCCCGACGTACAAGTGCAGGAATTTCTTAGCTCAGAATTTCAATGGGTGAGTCGTGCCAACGATGTTCTCCTGAAAATTTATAGCCCCCAAGAGGGAGAATTTCTGCTCCTTAACGAAATCCAGTTGCGTTACACAAAGCAAATGCCCCAAAGAATCCGAGCTTACGCAGGATTAGCCACAGAACGCTACAATTTGCCCGTTTATCCCGTCTTAGTTAACATTTTACCCCGTCAAACTAACTCAAGGATTCCCAGCCGTTATAGCTCAGAATTTATGGGAATCCGTGCCTATCAAGAATATCGAGTAATTAACCTTTGGGAAGTATCGGCAGAAATAGTATTTCGAGAAAAAATATCGACACTTTTGCCTTTCGTTCCTATACTAAAAGGAGGGGGAGAAGAAACCGTAGTTCGCACAGCCCTGCGAGAATTAAGGGCAAATGAAAGCCTACAGGACTTAGAACCCTTACTTTCCTTTTTTGCATCATTTGTCTTAGAAATACCAATAGTTCAAGAAATTATGAGGTGGGATATGACCGTATTAAGAGAATCGCCCTGGTATCAAGAAATCCTCAGAGAAGGATTGCAGCTAGGAGAACAGAGAGGTATTCAATTAGGACGACAAGAGGGACGACAAGAGGGACGACAAGAGGGACGACAAGAGGGACGACAAGAGGGACGACAAGAGGGAGAAGCAGAACTGATTATCCGACTTTTAACCCGACGTTTTGGCAGTTTAGATTTAGCTATGACTGAAAAAATTAAATCTCTATCTATCCCGCAATTAGAAACCTTAGGAGATAGAATTTTAGACTTGGCCAGCAGTGAGGAATTGCTAAGTTGGTTAAATGAACAAAGATAAAAATATTCCCTAAAACTATGCTTTCTCCTAGCCTTTTCCAGACTCTAACCCTAGAAGATTTTCTCGGTCAATAAGTAGTCGTGCAAAATTAATTTCCCAGTCGAGACAGGAGACAGGAGACAGGAGACAGGAGACAGGAGACGGGAGACGGGAGACGGGATCAGATTTGAGTTTTTAGTTCACTGTTTACTGATCACAGCAAAAAGCTGACGGAGTAACTGCTGACGGTTTGGATGTGTAATTAATTTTGCTTAGGTACTTACTGGAATAATCCCCGCTACGAACTTGCTGAGGGAGAAATAATCGATTTGGAACCTACCGGCCCCCACGAAACCGTTAGCGGCAAACTCGCCTTTTGCTGGCGAGTTTGGGGGGTAATCGAGCATGATTTACCTCCCCTTAAAACGGCGGTTCAAGAAATGATAGAAACTCTTGATGATAGTTAATTAAAAAGATTTTCCCTCAAAGGTGATATTTCCCTGGCTCTCTGGGTATATTTAATCTAGATACTATCGGCAACCGCAAGCTTATGACGAAAGAACCAGTCTATATCATCATACCCGTTCACAACCGCAAAGCCATCACCCTAAAATGTCTAGAAACCCTAGAGAATAACGGTGATTTGGATCAATACCATGTAATTGTCGTGGATGACGGTTCCTCCGATGGCACATCCTCCGCAATTCAATCCCAGTACCCCGATGTCATCATCCTACAAGGTGACGGGAATTTATGGTGGACTGGGGCAATTAAAATGGGTATGGAGTACGCTTATCAGCAAGGTGCAGAATATTTTATTTGGTTAAATGATGATTGTCTGGTAAGTCGTAACACTATTCAAAATTTAACTTCTTTTTGTCAAATTAATTCTCAGGCGATTATTGGTTGTCAAGGAAGAGAGAAGTATGATTTAAATAAAATTAGCTTTGGTGGTAAAAGTAAAAAATGGTTAAGTGATTACGAATTAATTAGCTGTCCTCAAGGACAAGTAAGAGAATGTGAATTATTAAGTGGTAATTTGGTTTGTTTTTCTCAAGAATTGGTTTCTATCATAGGCTATCCTAACACTTCGCTTGTACCTCATTATGGGGGTGATTCACTATATCTTATCAAAGCGAGAAAATCGGGATTTAGAATTTTTGTTGATAATAGAAATCAAATTTATAATATATTAGGAGAATCAAAAACAGCCCCGCACCGTTGGTTAATCCAAGAGGGGAAAACAGAAGACATAATCAGGCTTTTATTTTGTCGGCAATCGTTGTTAAGTTGGCGAGTTTGGCTGGCTCTCAATTTAGAAGAATACGGTAGATTTTTAGGATCGCTAAGTTTTTTAGTATACTACACCATTCGCTTCCTAATTCCAGTTAGTTTAATCACTTTGTTAAGACTATTTCCTCTTAAATTTAGATACAAATTATCAGAAATAAAAAGAAAGATAGTGATTTCACAAACCAATTATTAAATACTTATAGGACTGTAAATAATGACATTTAATAATCGGACTGCTTCCATTATAATTAGAACAACTCAAGAAAAACGAATTCCCTTATTGAAAAATGCTATAGCAAGTGTTATAGCTAATGATTATCGTCCTCTAGAAATTATAGTAGTTGCTCAGTCAGAGCAAAACATTTTTATAGAGAAAATCAATTCAATCTGTGAGAATTTTAGAGAAAATCAAGTAGATATTTATGTGGTTGTTAATCCAACTTCTCAGGATGAAAGAACTAAAAACTTAAACTTAGGTATCAAGAAATCTACTGGAAGATACTTAGGATTTTTAGATGATGATGATATTATTTATCCTAATCATTTATCTTTGCTTACTAATGCTTTACATAACCACGATAATTCTTGGTCTTATAGTGATACAGCCTTGCTCATTTGTCAACTCATTAATTCAGAAAAAATTGAAGTGATTTCGAGGGGTATGCCCTTTAAAAAAGAACACTTTTCTTTACAATCTCTCTTTAAAGATAATTTCATACCAATTCATAGCTATTTATTAGATCGCAAAAAAATTGACCAAAAATTATTGGAATTCGATGAATCTTTCTCGGTAATGGAAGATTACGCCTTTTTATTAAAAATTGCTTCCCAATATCATCCTCAATATATCCCGATTGTTAGCTGTGAATATCGATTTTTTACCGATGCTAGTAATTCCAACTATTATGTGAACCAACTACTAGGAATTAACTACAGCCATAAAGCGAGAATATGGCAAGAAACATCCCTGAAAATAGAAAAATTAAAACATCAGTTAATTCCAGAATATTTACCACAGGATCAATCAGCTAATCTTCGTAAATTTTTTCTTTCTAGATTTGCCATTATTTACAAAATAAAATACAAATTTCCTCAAGTTTGGCAATTTCTATTAAAAATAGCTTCAAAACTACGAATCATTTCCTAGAAATCTCTATGATCCACTTTTTAACAGTCAATTATTATTCTAAAGAACTTATTAAAAAATTAGTGCTATCCATTAATAATAGCCTAAAATCGGCATATCAAATAACAATCGTAAACAACTCTCCTCAAGAAGAATTATCTAACGATGATTTCTTCCCATCAGAGATGATTTACATCATTCAATCTCCTCAAAATTTGGGATTTGGTGCTGGTTGTAATTTGGGAATTAAATATATTTATTCTGTCAATAATAAAGCATTAATTTGGTTAATTAATCCCGATACAACTATAGACAAAGAAGCAGACATTTATCTAAAAAAATGTTTCGACACAGAACCAAATCTTGCTATCTTAGGGACAAAAATTAGAGACATAAAAGGAAATCTCTGGTTTGGTCAAGGTTTATTTGATCCTTTTTGGGGAACAATTAAACATGAAGCAAAACTATCAAATACTATTAATTCACAAAATGGCATCACTTCAAGCCGTTGGGTATCAGGATGTAGTATGATTATTAACTTGGCCAAGTTTGATCATTGCCCTAGTTTTAACACCAGATATTTTTTATACCATGAGGATGTAGATTTTTGTGAAAAATACTACAAAGAAAATTATCAGATAGCTGTTACAAACCATATTCTAGTCACTCATGTTGTATCGGCTATTATTGGCAAAGATAAAAAAAATATGTTTAAAAACTTTACTTTTAGTCGTCTTGTTTTTCTGGAGTTGTATGGTAGTAAATTAAGCTTTTTGATTTATATGTTTTATGTAGTATTGTTTAAAATTACTATTCTGATGATTTTTGATACTTCAAATGCAATAGGGAGATGGCAAGGAATAAAAAAATATTTCACCAATAGTCATCCATAACATAAAAAACTGCCGTACTTTGCCCATCAGCTTTTATAAGAAACCGTGAAAGTTTATCAAATTGCCGCTAATTGCCGTTAGAATGTTCCTGTATAAACTAAATGGTAAAATAGCCCATCAGCGCTTTTCCTACCCCGAAACTCGATAAAATCCTCAAAGAAAGAGATATTCAACGAGAACCAGAAAGACAAACCCTGCTGGCAAAAACCCAACAGTGACTTGATGAAAATGGGGTAAAATACGGAATTAATCGAGCTTATATCTTTGGGGGGAAGAGGGAATTTTATGGACAACCAAAAACTAATTCTGTTGCCAACCCTTTAGCCACTTTTTGCGGGTAATTGGCAGTAATGCCCAGAAAATAGCCTTATTTGGCTGAGAGAAAATCTTCAGGTCAGTATCTCTAGCATCAGTTACCACATTTATCTTCCCCCGACTCGGTTTTCTCAGCTATTGACAAGGGTTCCCCTAAAAGCCTACAAGTATTTTGGATAGGTATGGCCATTGAGGAACCGACCAAAATATGAAAATAACGACAAGATTACGGGAATGGGGCAAATTTTTCTTAAAAAGCGGTGCTAGTATCGCCCTAGCACTATTTTTAATCTTAAGTCTGTTCACGGTTAAGGGGACTGCCCCTGCTTTAGCTGTGCTTGCTCAGGGTGATGCGGTAACGGATCCCACTGCTATTCTACGCAATGCCTTACCCATAGATAATAAACCAATTCGTCAAGTGCAACAATCGATCGAAGATATTGCCAAACATCTGCGGGCCAAACGTTGGAGTCCGATTAAAAAAGATGTCAAGGATGCCAATTATGCCCTTTCTACCAAAAGCAACGCCATCTTAGATAGTGTTCCCGAAGCAAGTAAAAGCCAAGGGGAGGAATTAATCGAAAAACTCAAAACGGGAGTGACAGCCCTGGATACGGCCGTAGAAGCGAAGGATAAAGAGGCAGTTTGGTCAACCAGACGGGAATTGCTCAATAATATCACCGCTTTAGAAGAATTAATGGTGGTGGGTTTTCCCTTTAACGTTCCCCCAGAATACGCTAACTTGCCGCAATTGCGAGGACGCGCCACCGTAGAGATGCAGACCACCAAAGGAGATTTAACTATCGTTGTCGATGGTTACAGCGCCCCGATTAATGGGGGTAACTTTGTGGATTTAGTCCAACGGGGTTTTTATGACGGTTTACCCTTCATTCGCAGCGAAGATAATTTCGTTGTGCAAACTGGGGATCCCGTCGGTGCAGAAGAGGGCTTTCTTGACCCGAAAACTAAGCAATATCGCTCTATTCCCTTAGAAATTTTGATTAAAGGGGAAGAAGAACCAGTTTATGGCAATACTCTCGAAGAATTAGGGATTTACTTACCCAGTCTCGCCTTGCCTTTTAACGCTTTTGGTGCAGTGGCCCTGGCGCGTCCGGATACTAATCCTAATGGGGGTTCCTCGCAATTCTTTTTCTTTAAATTCGATAATGAATTAACTCCTCCGGGGTTTAATCTCATGGATGGTCGTTATTCGGTTTTTGGCTATTTAGTCCAGGGAAAAGAGGTGTTAGAAGAACTTACCGATAAGGATAAGATTATCACCGTTAAAGTGGTTTATGGCTTAAATAATCTCGTCCAACCTAGCTAGGGTGGGGGTTTTTAACTGGGTTTTGTCAAGGCCAAAAGATTAGTCAAGATAGGGGAAGCAGCTCAGATTCTGGGTACTTCCCCCGATACCCCAGAAAGTGGCAATTATCGGGGCAAATATTCCCCGCTAGTGAAGGAAAGGCAGCTAGTAAATGTTACTGTGTTAATGACCTTTTCAGTCCAGAGGAAGGTAAATCATCCACTATCGGTTATGCCAGAGTTAGCAGTCACGATCAAAAATTAGTTTATTCCCACCCCATGGGGCTGCCTGAAAGTCTAAATTTGCAGAAAAAGGTTTTTAACTTCCTAAAAATAGCCAGGTAAATTCTATTGTAAAACCTAGCGTATTCGTTAATAAAATCAAAGTTCTCGCCCCTGTTTTTGCTGATAATTCAGCCGAGCTTATTCGGGGATACTAGAGGATTTATTAATACAAATTTTCTATCAAAAGGGAGAATTATAAATTACTGTGATCGATAGTGCTTCTTCAGAAAAAGAGCAAGAAATTGTTCAAGAGTTTCAACAAAAATATCTCTATATTATTGATAAAAGAACTGATAAATTAGAACAGCAAAAGAATAATCAATCTTTACGAGAACAAAATCAAGTGTGTAAAAACTATCAAGTACAGCGTGGGGAAATTAGTGATTTAGAAGTTAATCATGATCTAGGTGTACCCTTAACTGAAGATGAGCGAGAAAACTTACAAGTAATTCAATCTATGTCCGAGCAGAGAAAACCTATTGTTGTGATTGATGGCGTTATTTTTCAAATTAACCAAGGAGGAATAGCGAGAGTTTGGTATTCAATTCTACAAGAATGGAGTAACTCAGAATTTGGTCAACATATTATTATTTTAGATAGAAATAAAACCGCACCGAGACTAAAAAACTTAAAATATTGGTTATTAGAAGCCTACGATTATAATCATAGCGGAGAGGATACTAGAAAAATTCAAGCAATCTGCGATCGGCTTCAGGCAGCTCTCTTTATTTCTACTTACTATACCACTCCCCTAAGCACTCCTTCGGCTCTAATGGTTCATGATATGATACCTGAAGTCCTAGAAGCGGATTTAAATCAACCAGAATGGCAGGAAAAGCGCTATGCAATTTTGTACGCTTCTAGGTATATTACTATATCAGCTAATACTGCTCGAGATTTAGTTGAGTTTTATCCCCACATTACCCAGGATAAAATTGATGTTGTTTATAATGGAGTCAGCCAAGAATTTTCTCGAAGTATAGCTCAAGAAATTGATGGTTTTAAGCAAAAATACCAGATTTTAAAACCCTATTTTCTCATCGTTGGTTCCCGGATTAGTCTCAAGGGTTATAAAAATGTCAAATTATTCTTTGAAGCTTGGAATAATTTGCCTAAAAATAATAATTTAGCTGTGGTTTGTGTCGGTGGTGATTTAGAGTTAGAGCCAGAATTATCGAAATTAGCCACAAATATTACCACCTATGTCTTAAAATTAGATGATCAGGATTTAAAAACCGCTTATTCGGGTGCAATTGCCTTAGTTTATCCTTCTCTTTATGAAGGATTTGGACTGCCAATTATTGAAGCAATGGCCTGTGGTTGTCCCGTGATTACTTGCTTTAACTCGGCGATTCCAGAGGTAGGAGGTGATGCAGTTTTATACATTGACAGCACCAGTATTGATGAGATGATACAAGCTATCAAAAAAATACAAATTCCTGAAATTCGTCAGCAACTAATAGACAAAGGATTAGAGAGATATCAACAATTTTCCTGGCGGCAAAATTCCGAAAAAATTTCTCAAATTATCCTCAGAACTATTACCGAAGTTAAAGAAAATCCTTCGGGTCAGGTTTGGGTAGAATTAAGAAAATTACAAGAAGAAAAACAAAATCAATCTCTCCAGCAGCTAATTACATCTAGGAGTCTTAAAGAAATGGAATATTCTCTGGAAAAGTTCAAGAATCAGAATACGCAATTATTAGAAAATATTGAAAGCCAGCAAGAGAAAATTAAAAGTTTATCTACAGCTAAGTCAGCTATTAAAAGACTGCTTAAGATTGTCATCAAAAAATCTAAACTTGCTTACTTTATAAAAAATAACTATTAGTTTATAGCGTTTTTCAGTCTGCTGAGGTACAAAAGTGATGGGTTTTAGGCAAAAGGCAAGAGGCAGAAGGCAAAAGGGAAGAAAAATAGGTGTACCTCACTAGCTTAGGAAACGCTATAGTAAGCTTAATTGGGAATAACTAAAATATCAATATATTCCCCAGTGTTTAAATTATCTTGATAAAATGTATCGAGAAAATCTAAACTTGTTTCAACAAATTTTCCCCCTCGCAATCTCCCTACTCTAGAGGCAAAAGTTTCGATAAAGCTTAAATAACTTTTCTTTCCAGCTAGTCGATTAATTCCGTAGGGCCAAAATTCCACATATAAAGGAACAGATATTTCTCGAAAAAATTCTTGTCCTCCTTGAAATATTAGTCCTTCACTACCCTGACAATCTATCCAAACAAAACCAATTTTTCGAGGATTTAAGATTCCTCGATTCTTTAACTCATCTAGAGTAATAAACTCGGCTAATTCTCGCCTATAGTTGTCTTCATTAAATAAATTATCTGTGACATTGACTGGTTGAATACGGAAGTCGCCACAATTATCAGGGTTACAAACTAATTCTCCTGTACCGGTAAAATTAGCTAATCCGTAGTTCAGTGCTTGTAATCGCTCAGTTAACTGGTTAATCTGAGTATTAAAAGTTAGAAATTGATAATTTAAACCCGAAGCTTCGATAGAGATAGCGGATTGGAAGTAATTACCTTTTAAAGCATAAATGGATGTGGAGCCAATATTAGCACCCAAATCAAGAAAACAAGACTTATCGGGGTGGAATAGACTATGATTTTCCAGAAATGTCATACAGGCTAAAAAATCATTTAGCTGAAATGGTTTTCCCTCTAAAGCTTCCTGAAGTTGGACTTTATCAAAAGTGGGATAGAGTAAATAACCGTCAATTTCATCACTTTTGATCATAATTCCATACAGGGATTTGGGCGGCTTTTTGAGACTAAAATTATTGACCTGTTTATACTCTGCTGATTCTCCGAAAATATGTAATATTTCTGGTAAAGTATGGGAGGTATTCAGCCAATATTCTAATTCTGAGTTATCGGGATTTCTTTTTAGTAAATACTTGTATAAGTTAGTAATAAATTTTCGTTGCTGCTCATTATTATTTTGGCTATTTTGTTGATTCTGCTGAAATTCAGAAGACTGTAAAAAAGACTGGATAACTTCCTGAAAAGACCGTCCTAATTTGATCTGTTCCAGATAATATCTTTTCCCTTCTATATCCGCAGCTCTCTGCAAAAAAGTTTCATAACAAAATTCGATAAAAGTTTCTGGTTGAATAAACATAATTAGTCATCAATTTTTATGAGTGAAAGACTTTTGGTGATTAAGTTAATAATCACTAGAAAGAAAATTTATCTGAGAAATAGCCAAGCTTAAGTTTCTATCATCATCGCTTAGTCCTAAATTTTTAGGTGATGTGGAACCCTCTATTTTTAGTTCAATAGTTATTAGAGATGAGTTTTCATTGAGTATATTTTTAGAGCAGTAAATAAACTTACGAAGATTATTTTGGAAACGATTATATTCAAAGTTCCAAATATCCACTAATTTTTCATTTACCCATACCTCCACCTTAAGTGTAGGGTTTTCTGACGAGAGAAAAACTGTCACTATTTGCCATTCTATAAGTAGGGGAACAGGACAGTCAAGCTGGATAGTAAAAAAAGCATAATCACCTTTTAACCAAGTAAAATTTTCTTCGGGTAAGTAAAACCCTTGTCGGAATAATTGAGGATGAAGGAAATTAGCTAAATAACCGGCAAAACTTACCCGCTCATTCAACTGGGCAACTATTTGATAACTTCCCTCTATTATATCGGCAAATTTGCCTGTTAGTAAAATTTCTTGCGAACTTAAATATTCTCTTTGCAAAGGATCGGGAGGATGACCTTTTCCCAAATTTCTATAGGGTAAGCAGCCATAATAATTAGGAGGCACATAAATTAACTCTGGGATATTTGTGTTTAAGAAATTGAGATTTTTTTCGCTTAAAACATCATTTCTAACCATAAATAAATTAATCCCTTGACTCAGAAGTGTTGAACGTTGAGAAAAGTCAGAAAAAAAATGCTATTATAGATAGAATCTAGACAACTTATTCCCCTCACAATAGGGAGTTTGCCCTGATGACGAATTTTTCAAAACTCATAAAAGAGCTTCTCAAACCACTGCCTAAAAATGACTACCCCGCTTTAGATACTTTTACATTTTTGTCCTGTTGGATTGGTTTTGCTTTAGATAAAAGCATCGTCAGTATGAGGGACTTATGCAGTAGAATGGTACTTCAAGGAATTAATGTAAATTTATCCACATTTTCTAAGGCAAGCAAAATTAGAGAAACAAGTCCATTTGAGAAAGTCATTGTCGAATTAAATAAGCGTTTAGTTGCCAAAAAAGGAATAGAGAATGCGCGAGCTTTATTTCCTATTGACTCAACAATAATTAGCTTAACCAGTAAATTACTATGGTCCCAGGGATGGCATCAAGTAAAACTATTCTCTGGTCTTAATAGTATCACAACAGAGGTGGTCGGAATACTCATCCATTTTGGTCAAGGTCATGACTCAAAAGAAGGAGGAAAAACGATAGAAGCAATTCCTGTAAATGGAGTTGGAGCAATGGATAGAGGATTTGCGTCTAATCAAAGAATCACCGAATTATTAGAGAGTAGTGACAAGCATTTTGTCTTGAGAGTGAAAAATAATATTAGCCTAGAGATGCTCGAAAATGGCAAGTGTAAACTCGGAAAAGATAAAAGACAAATAGAAGTAAGAGTAGTCGCTTTTTGCGACCTAGAAAGTCAAACAGAATTTCGGCTGGCGACAGATTTACCTCTAGAAGGAGAAGGAGCAGTTAGTAATGAAGAAGTTGCCGAAATTTACATCCAAAGATGGCAAATAGAACTGCTGTGGAAATTTTTAAAAATGCATCTAAAGTTGGATAATCTAATCACTAAAAACGAGAACGGAATCCGCCTACAGATCTATAGTTGCATTATCGCTTATCTGATTCTACAGCTAATAGATATTGAAGAAGGATTTGGGAAAAGCTTATTAGACAAACTGCGCTATTTACAGAGTTTCATGTGTCAACATATTAGCTATGTACACTGGTTCCGGAGGATTGTCTATTCAATTTAAAATTTGATGTTATAGGGGTATTATGCTTGTCAATGTAAAGTTTTATTACAGGATTCAACGTTTCTGCCCTTGACTATCGGCATAAATAAGGGAATAACCTTTCTTATCTGCTAAATTTTTCCAAGCTAAAATACTAGCTCCAAAATAATTTGTTCCATCCCAACAACGCTGAGTAGAGTAGGGGACAACCTTATCTTCTTTGGGTGAGTGGGAAGAATTGTATTCCACTACTACCACTCGCGGTTGATAGATTTTTTCTAAACTAAACCAGAGATAAAAATCATTACCGTCCACATCAATAGAAAGCAAATCGAACTCGTGGGGAACCTGATACTTGATAAAAATTTGATTGATATTTTCGGCAGTAATTAACTCTTGATAGAGATGAAGTTCTGGGTTACTATAATCCCTATCTAACTGGATACCATGACAGTCATAAATTTCTCGCAGATAACGCGTATTACATTCTCTGCCATCTTCTACCCCAATTTCTACATAAAAGCAATTCGTAAAACCAATGAGAGCGAAAATCTGCTCAATCACACCATCTTCTCCATTTTGGGAGAAAACTTTTTTCTCGAAAAATTGTAAGTTAATGACTGTCATGGCTAAAAATATCCAGTTTCTAGTAAAACGTAGGGTGCGTTAGACGGCAAAAATTACTGCTTTGACTTGAAAGTAACAATCCGTCGTAACGCACCACTAAGTAGTAAAACGTAACAGCCAAAATTACTGCTTTGACTTGAAAGTAAAAATCCGTCGTAACGCACCACCTATCATCAACTAAGTAGCTGGTTGCAATGAGATTACTTACTTAGTATTTACTCAATACCTAGTTTTTGCAATGTTAGTAAACGTTCTTGACTAAACTCCTCGTACACTGTTTTCAGATGAGTGATATTCTCCTCCTCTGTTTCCAAAGTTTTCCCATCTTTAACCACTTTTTTGCCTTGACTTGCCAAAATTTGCCAAACAAATTGTACTGCATTTTGGTTAGAGGATTTAGCCAAGAGGAATAATTGTTCTAAACGATTGACCACTACTCCAGTCCCAATCAAAGGAGAAGCTAAAAAGCTTAATTCCTCATTATAGATTGCTTTGGTTTTCACTGCATTATTAAAAGCATTAGTAGATGGTTTCCGTTCTTGGCAAGTTTGCTCATCCACAGCAGGATGAATATAGCCAATACCAGTTAAAATCATGAGAGCTTGGTAAAGACCATTTAAGTTAATATTTGAGGTTTTGGGGTGATTTTGTAGTTGAAGTAAAGTTTGGGGAGATTCCGCCAAAACCTGACAAATTGGCTGATAAACTGCCTCCTGTAACTTGACTTCTCCCAGGGGAAACTGCTGCTCGAACTTGATATTTGCGGGATTAACAATCAGGGCAAACCGGGTTTCTTGTAGTTGTTTAAGCTGTTCTTGGGGAGTTAAACCTAAAGAGCCTCGAATAAAAATATCACGACGGAATTGGCTATTAACAAAGAAATCTCGCACCACTTCCCGATAGATTGGGTCGCTGATTTTGGCTAATTTCTCTTGAGCTGCTGGGGAGAGATTGACCGCATCAATATGGTCATTAATATGGGCAGAACCCACATATTTAAGTTTCGCATCCTCTAATTCTTTCGCTACTTCATCGAAGTAAAAAGAATTCCATTCCTGATTGAAATACTCGTGAGCTAAATAATAACGATTTTGTTCCTTCAGGCGCTCGTAACGATTTTTTAAAATTGGGTTTTGGACAAAATAACTAGCATTAGCTTCTAATAATTCTCCTGTAAAATTAAGTGCCTGTTCAATGCGGGTTAAAATTGACTCGGAACTGTGTTGACCATGACGCAACATCAAAGCTTGCATCGGCATCGCCGCCGACCACCCCGGAAGGGCATTATAGGAGATATAAACTAATCCCCCCACCTTGAGATTGCGGCGCATAAAATTAACTATTGCTTGGCGATTTTTGGCACTAATCCAGCTATAAATTCCGTGCAAGCTGATGAAGTCAAATTGAGGTAAATCTCTCTCTAAAAATTCCTCAAAACTATCATCAAAGAAAAGAATATTCTTCATTCCCGCCTTGGCCGCTAAATCTCTAGCTGTGGCGATATGGCTAGGATTAAAATCATTGGCATAAAATTGGGCGTGGGGATAGGTAGCCGCTAAAATATTCGTGGTAAAACCCTGACCACAGGCCAATTCACAATAGGTAAATTCTTGGCTAGAATCGGGGGGTTGAATCGATTTAATCAGAGTCGCTAAACCTAATTTTAGGGGACTTAACTCGCCGTAAAAGCCGCTAGTGTAGTTAACTTCCAATACATATCCTTCTGTCCAACTCATAGATTTTCCTCAAATATAATGACAAGTCATAAAATTAAGACTTGATTATACAGGAAAAGAGCCAGATAAGCTGCCCGCGCCTTTAAATTGCTTGTTGAGGTGAGGCAAAAGGCAAGAGGCAAGAGGCAAGAGGCAAGAGGTAGTTAGATATGTATAATCAATTGTGTCTAGCTGCTTACGACGCCTATTAATACTAGAGTATTAACCGTTTAGCCAAATGATTCGGCAATTGCCAATAAACCCTAGAAGCGAGATTTCTCGTGAAAACTGACAGTCTCTTTTACCAAATCTTCCTGCGTTTTCCGGACAGTTTCTTTGACTTAATCGGACAACCGCAACCGGGAGCAGCAAACTATCAATTCACCTCCCAAGAGGTGAAACAACTCTCTTTCCGTCTCGATGGCTTATTTATACCACTCAGAGAAGATATTCAGCAACCCCTCTACCTAGTGGAAGTGCAGTTCCAAGCGGACGACACCCTCTACTATCGACTTTTTGCGGAATTGTTCCTATTTCTAAAACAATATCAACCACCTCACCCCTGGCAAATTGTTGTCATTTATCCCCATCGTGGGGTGGAACGGGAACAATCGCTACATTTTGGCGAAATCCTCAATTTATCGAGTGTTAGACGCATTTATCTCGATGAATTGCCCCAGGTGTCCCATCCCTCCTTAGGAATCGGTGTGATTAAATTAGTAGTAGAGTCGGAAACGGCAGCGGTGAGGACTGCTCAAACCCTAATCGAGCGCACCAGAGAAGAAATCACCGACCAGTCCAGTCAACGGCAGTTAATTGACCTAATCGAAAGTATCATCATTTACAAATTCCCCCAGAAAAGTCGCGAGGAAATTGAAGCTATGTTTGGACTAAGTGATTTAAAACAGACGAGAGTCTATCAAGAGGCGCTGGCCGAAGGAGAAGAACGGGGTCTGCAAGAGGGGGAACGTCTGGTGGTGGAAAACCTGCTCCGAGTCCGTTTTGGTGAGTTAGACCCACCACTGCAAGCTATTATCAGCCGGATTTTACAACTGTCTCCGGAAGAATTTACTCCTTTACTTCTCCATTGTTCTAAGCAGGAACTCTTAAAGCGATTTCCCCCAGAAAAGTCGCGAGGAAATTGAAGCTATCACCCCCCTTATCAAGGGGGGAAGGGGGGATCGGCACCCCCCTTATCAAGGGTAGGGTTAATTCATGAATTAACCCTACTATGAGAGTTGATTGATGAATTAGCCCTACTATGAGAGTTGATTGATGAATTAACCCTACTACTTCCCCCAGAAAAGTCGCGAGGAAATTGAAGCTATGTTTGGACTAAGTGATTTAAAACAGACGAGAGTCTATCAAGAAGCACTGGCCGAAGGAGAAGAACGGGGTCTAGAACGGGGTCTAGAACGGGGTCTAGAACGGGGTCTAGAACGGGGTCTGCAAGAGGGGGAACGTCTGGTGGTGGAAAACCTGCTCCGAGTCCGTTTTGGTGAGTTAGACCCACCACTGCAAGCTATTATCAGCCGGATTTTACAACTGTCTCCGGAAGAATTTACTCCTTTACTTCTCCATTGTTCTAAGCAGGAACTCTTAAAGCGATTTCCCCCAGAAAAGTCGCGAGGAAATTGAAGCTATCACCCCCCTTATCAAGGGGGGAAGGGGGGATCGGCACCCCCCTTATCAAGGGTAGGGTTAATTCATGAATTAACCCTACTATGAGAGTTGATTGATGAATTAGCCCTACTATGAGAGTTGATTGATGAATTAACCCTACTACTTCCCCCAGAAAAGTCGCGAGGAAATTGAAGCTATGTTTGGACTAAGTGATTTAAAACAGACGAGAGTCTATCAAGAAGCACTGGCCGAAGGAGAAGAACGGGGTCTAGAACGGGGTCTAGAACGGGGTCTAGAACGGGGTCTAGAACGGGGTCTGCAAGAGGGGGAACGTCTGGTGGTGGAAAACCTGCTCCGAGTCCGTTTTGGTGAGTTAGACCCACCACTGCAAGCTATTATCAGCCGGATTTTACAACTGTCTCCGGAAGAATTTACTCCTTTACTTCTCCATTGTTCTAAGCAGGAACTCTTAAAGCGATTTCCCCCAGAAAAGTCGCGAGGAAATTGAAGCTATCACCCCCCTTATCAAGGGGGGAAGGGGGGATCGGCACCCCCCTTATCAAGGGTAGGGTTAATTCATGAATTAACCCTACTATAACCCACTAGGGAAGGGAGGGAGACCCTCCCTTTATCGTTCCAGGGTTCTACCCTGGAACGAAAAAAGACCATCCTGAAAAAGGATGGCCTTTTATAATAGTCAACTCGGATTCGTCTGCTTACTGGAAATTAAGCGACGATAGTAAAGTTGCCGCCACTTAAACCCCCCGCCAAAGTGAGCGCATTCGTACTTTCCGCAATAAGAATAGAACCAGCCCCGAAGTTACCATCAGCATCGTAGAACAACTTGTTGATAGTTGTGTCGTAACCAAAGCGCACATTGCTCAAGTTAGCACCAGCAAGGTTTCCTGTGTTATCCACGAGGATTGTATTAGCACTGTTAGTTGCACCCGCTACAGCACTAACCGTCAAGGTGGCTCCCACTGCCGGAGCGCCGGCAAAGGCGGCATTACTTAGGGCGAATATATCGTTATTATTTGCTTCTGTCTTGAAGTCCTTGACCGTCACGGCACTGGTGGCGATGGCTTTATTCAAGACGAACTGGTCATTACCACCGTTACCAGTTAGTTGATCAGTACCACCGCCACCAGTAAGGGTGTCGTTCTTTTCACCGCCTTTCAGGACATCGGCTAATGCACCACCAGTAATCTTGAAGGAACCATTGGTTTCAAGGGTACCATTAAAGGTTAAGGTTTTGGTGGTGAAGGAAGAAGCATCAACAGTTAAAGTTGCACCACTTGCCACAAGCGTGTCCTTAGTGTCGATTGTGGTGTTAGCGGCGGTGTCTTCTTTAAAGATAATCGTCTCAACGTTGGTAACACCATTAAGAGCAGCAGCAGTGGCTCCAACTTTAACAGTTAAGGTGTCACTGCCCTCGTTTCCATTGAGGTTAACACCATTAATCTGATCTACTTCTGCCGTCAAGGTGAAGGTGTCATCGCTTTTGCCGCCGACAATCTGTTTTATATCACTGTTTTTGCCCAGATTCAGGGTCAGTTTCCCAGTAAAGTCAGTGGCATCCAGTCGATTAGTCCCGTCAAATACATCGATCTTGCCGTCAATGGTTAGGTTCTTGTCCCCAGTAATGACGAAGTTGCTCTGGGTTTGATTGAGTTGAAGGGTATTCAGGGTTGTATCAGCGTTAGACAGGACACTGTCAGCTTTAACGACTAGGTTGACCTTGCTTTTATCATTTAAGTTGGCCGCGATCGAGGCACCGGCAGTTGTCCCGTTCAGGTTAACGGTGAGATCCTTGCCAAGTACACCGACACCCTCTTGTAGGGTGAGATTGCTGGCGTAACCAGCCACAAGATCAATGGCGTAGTTGTTAGCATCCTTGATTATTAAATCACCTTTGACCACCTGTACTTGTTTGGCTTTGCTAATGCCTGCCAGTGCGACGGAAGCATTAGCAGCACCAGAGAATTGGATGGTCTCGATGTTTTCGATGGCTGGCTTGACATCCAGAACAATCTGGGCGGTCAGCACGTCGTTGTCACTGGTGCTAGGGTCTTGAATGAAACTACCTTCCAAGAATGTCAAAGCACTAACCTTATCATTGGCTGTACTGAGAAACTTACCTTCGGGAGCGACTTTGCTGTTAGCGGCAGCTGTCAGTACGGCTCCATTATCTAGCAAGGTGAAGGTAGTGCCTGTGCCACCACCGATAATGTCAATGATCGCCTGATTGATGGCTGCTTCAGCATCGGCAACGCTCTCGTCGGTGAAAGTCACCGTGTCGATGATTTGCGATGAGGTGGCAAATAGGGAAGG
Organism: Microcystis wesenbergii NRERC-220; assembly: GCF_032027425.1. Lineage (NCBI taxonomy): Bacteria > Bacillati > Cyanobacteriota > Cyanophyceae > Chroococcales > Microcystaceae > Microcystis > Microcystis wesenbergii. Next base: position 3,593,006 of record NZ_JAVSJA010000001.1, read on the forward strand.
GGTGAAAGGAATGCTCGCATTAACAGCTTCTTGGGTAAATTGCAGAGCTATGTCAGCACGATTCTGAAGGGTGGTGAAGTCGGTTCCTTGCGCTCCTTGGGCCACTGCGAGGACAAATTCCGCCACTGCTTCGGGAGAGCTATCCTGTTCAAGAACTCCTAACCAGAACTCTAGTCCTGCCTCATCGGCATCACGACCAAAGGCGTTCTGATAAATTTCATTAATAAATGCTGCTGGGTCGCCTAGGGTGGGGGCCGCCAAGAAGGGGTAAAGGGCTTTAGCCTCTGGGGAGGCACCGAACTGGGCTGCTATCTCCTCTATGGTTACATCTTGGCTCTGCCAAAAGGTAAGACCTGCGGGATCAGGGGAACGGTTGAAGTAGATGACGTACAAGCCGACGATGGAATTTTGATCTACAGTCATAATTTATTTTTCACTCCTCGAACAAAGTAAAAAGCTGTTCACACATGGCACATATACTAGCATAGATGACCTCAATTATCAAGCTATGGCAAAATTTTTTTTTGTGGGAGTAGTTTCAGTCAAGGTCTTCTACCGTCGGTAATCATCCCTGAAAACTGACCCCCGACCAGATTGAGTGGATTCTTTAAGACTTAACTTTAATATCCCCAACCCTCAGAGTACACCCTAATTCACCTTGATTTGGCCATTCGGTTACAATATTTAAACTGTCTTAGTTTATCCACATATACCCATAGGTTAGGCCGACTTCCTCGGTCAATTTTGCTGGGGCAATTTGTCCAACCCTAGCAATCTTATCGTCACTGCTGCTGGAATTTGGCCGAGATTTTTCCGTGCTGCTAATCTATCTGTGTTAGGGGGAGCGGAAACAAATCTAAAAATGTCTAGTCTGGAGTCTATCGAACTCTTTTCTGATTCTGAAGGTTTAATTTTTTGGTTCTAAAACCTGACGGGCTATTGTCGAGAGAGGAGAAAACTTGCCGCTCTGTCACCACAGGGCAGCAAACGTCCTGTTCGGGGAAACTTTATCAGAAAAAAACGGTCTTAACAGCGATGCCATCCCAGCCTGATGGTACAGGAACCTGTAAGATGGGATTGGTAGCCACTAAGCTAAGACGCATTTAAAGCGCTTATTCTTAAGATTAGCCGAATCTCCCCCAATCCCTTTACTGTTGCCTCTTGCAAGAGTGCCTCTTGCCTCGTCTCAACAAGCAATTTAAATGCTTAACAGCTTATGACTATCGAAACTTACTATCCCCATCTAAATGTCAAGCATTTGCTTGATAAAATTCGCCAAGAAGCCCTGCGTCAAAATCTGCACCTTGGGGTTCCCTCAGCACCATTACCACCACCACCGGCAGCGACAAGGGAATTAGTCCTGAAGGGGGATTTTGATCGGGAAGCAATTAATAATCAAATCGATTATATAGAGGGATTTATCAAAACAGCCGAGTCAAGAGCGGCAGTGCGTAACCAACTGCCAGAGAAATTTGGACGTTTCCCCTGGTTATTATTTAAACCCTTGCAAGCTCTGGCTTTAAAGATTCTCAATACCATATTTCGCGATCAAAGGGAAGTGAACTTCAATCTGGCCAGTGCCTTGCGAGAATGCCTACAATTAAATCGACAGTTATTATCAGAGGTGGAAAGTTTGCGATCGCAATCCCAGCGAGATTTAGAGAATTTAATGGCGGTTAGTCAGAGTTTATCTGGTTACAGCCAAGCGGTGGAGAAAAATCTGGTCAATAATACCCAAAATCTACAGGAAAAACTGCATAATCTTGACCAAAAATGGCAGGAGCGGCAGCAGCAAAATCAAGATGAACTCCAAGGAGAAATCCAGGAACTTGAGCGAGAGATGCAAAGCCAAATCGAGCAACTGGCTCAAAAGGGGGATAGGATCGCTAATCAAATTCAAGAGGAGCTGCAAAGCCAAATCGAGCAACTAGATCAAAAGCGCGATCGGATCGCTAATCAAATTCAAGAGGGACTGCAAAGCCAAATCCACCACCTCGATCGAGAATTGGATCAGAAGACCGAGCAATTGCAGGAGTATCTAGAAAGCCAAATTAAAGATAGTAATGAGAAGAATTTTCAAAATAGCCATTATTTAAAGATAGATTTACTCCAACAAAAGCGATTAATTAATAAGTTTTTAGAAGCGACAGCAGGATCGGAAGGTGGCTCTTCGAGTGAACCAGCGCAAATTTTTGCTGGAGAGTTAGATCATTCTCTAGATGCTTTTTACTTCGCTTTTGAGGAGCATTTTCGCGGCAGTCGCGAGGAAATTAATAGGAGATTAGAAGTATATCTTCCCCGACTCAGAGAAGCACAAATTGCTCCGGGAGACTCGCTGATTTTAGATTTAGGTTGTGGTCGGGGAGAGTGGTTAGAGCTTTTGCGAGATAATGGTTACAGAGCCAGAGGTATCGATCTAAACCGAGTCGTCATTGAACAATGTCAAAGTCGAGGATTAGAGGTTTTAGAAGGGGATGTTATCGCTTATTTGCAATCAATGCCAGATGACAGCGTGGCGGTAATCACGGGATTTCATATTATTGAACATCTACCCTTTGAAATATTAGTTAAGCTATTAAATGAAGCATTTCGAGTGCTGCGTCATCGAGGTTTGGTTATCTTTGAGACTCCCAATCCTGCTAATGTTTTAGTGGGCAGTTGTAATTTTTACTTCGATCCAACCCACCGCAATCCTCTACCCAGTTTAATGACTCAATTCCTAGTGCAATACTGCGGTTTTGCTGAGGTAGAAATTCTGAATTTAAACCCTTCTGATGGATTCAAAGCTGATGAAGGAAATGAATTAGATGAGTTATCTAAACAGTTTAATCAGTATTTTTATGGTCCAATGGATTATGCTGTTATTGGTTATAAACTATAATTAATCACGAGTAAGTATTCATGAGAGTTATTATTACAACAACACAGGTTCCTTTTGTCTATGGCGGTGCGGAAATTCACGCTCAGGAATTATGTAAGGCTTTAGAATTGGCAGGCCATGAAGCGGAAATAGTCGCTATTCCCTTTCAAACCTATCCCCTAGAAAGAATTTTAGACACAATGTTAGTCTGTCGCTTATTAGATTTGACTAGCGCCAATGGCAGAAATATTGATCGATTAATTGGCTTAAAATTCCCAGCTTATTTAATTCCTCATCCCCGAAAAGTTCTCTGGATTCTGCATCAACACCGACAAGCGTATGAACTATGGGGTAATCCCTATGGCGGTTTAGATTTAAGTGCCAATGGCTTACAAATTCGTGAAAATATTATCCGGGCAGATAATAATGTTTTTGCTGAAACTCATAACATATTTAGCAATTCTAAAAATGTGGCAAGAAGGCTAAAAACCTATAATAATGTTGATTCGATACCCCTTTATCATCCTCCCCAGAATGCTGATTTTTTTCAATGTCAACCAGAAGAAGGTTATCTATTCTTCCCTAGTCGGATCAATCCCTTGAAACGTCAAGAGTTAATCCTTGAGGCTTTAGCCTTGACTAAAAACCCTGTCAAAGTGATTTTTGCTGGTCAACCAGAAGGAGATTTTGGTGACATTCTAGAGGAAAAAGTTAAGCAGTTGGATATTGCTGAAAAAGTGGTATTTTTAGGGAGAATTAGTAACGAGGAAAAACTCGATTATTATGCCAGATCCCTAGCAGTGCTTTATCCTCCCTTTGAGGAAGATTACGGTTACGTTACCCTAGAAGGAATGTTAGCTTCTAAACCAGTGATTACCTGCCAAGATTCGGGAGGACCCCTAGAATTTATTCGTCATCGCGAAACCGGTTTAATTGTGGAACCTAAGGCAATGGCCATAGCAGAGGCCATGGACGAAATGTGGGAAAATCGGGATTGGGCGGCAAAATTAGGTAAATCTGCCAGTGAATACTACAAAAGTCTTGATATTACTTGGTCAAACGTTATCAAAAAACTACTCGCATGAAAATTAATTGGTTTTCTCCTTTACCTCCCGCTAAAACTGGTATCGCTGATTACATGACTTGTATCTTGCCAGCTTTGATTAAAAATTGTCAGTTAGAACTATGGACTAATCAAAAAATTTACGATCGAGAACTAAAGAACTATGTCAAAGTTAATTCTTACCATAGAGATAACATAATCTGGTCAAAAATTAACCAAGCAGACATAAATGTTTATCATATTGGTAATAACCCAGATTTTCATGAGGATATCTGGAGAATTAGTTGTCAATGCCCCGGTATAGTTGTCCTTCATGATTTAAAGCTACAGGATTTTTTTAGTGAAATTGCTAGAATCAATAATGATCGAGATATCTATCTTAATCAAATGCTCTATTACTATGGAATGGAAGGAAAAATAGCCGCAGAAATGTGGTGGAATCGAGAAGTATCTATGCAATTTATGGCCGATAATTATCCCCTGACACCTTTAGCTTTAAAAAATGCTATTGGGGTGATTACTCACAGTCAGGAAGGTTATCGTAAGTTTCAGCAAGAAAATGCGCTTCTTACTGCTTATTTTCCCCTACCCTATCCTAGATGCGATTTGTCATCAAATTACGAATTGCAGAAAAATCGGGATTTTTATCAATTAATTGTTTTTGGCCATATTGGAAAAAATAGATGTGTTGATATGATCCTGGATGCTTTAGCTAGTTTTTCCCAAAAACAAGCTTTTCGGTTAGACATTTATGGAGAAGTATGGGATAGTAATTATCTCGTTCAAAAAATTAATAGCTTAAATTTAAATAATTTAGTAACCTTGCATGGTTTTGTCACGGAAGCCAAATTAGAAACCGCCTTAGCTGATGCAGATTTAGCAATCAATTTACGTTATCCTACTATGGGAGAAGCATCCGTCAGTCAGCTGCAGATTTGGAGCCATGGTTTGCCAAGTTTAGTGACTAAAATAGGTTGGTATAGTGAGTTGCCGGAAAATACCGTAGGTTATGTGACTGTTGGCAACGAAATCGCCGATTTACACCAACATTTCTCTCAATTTCTTCATGATACGCAATTATATCAGACCATTGGTAAAAATGGTCAAACTTGGCTAGAAAATAATCACTCTCCCGAATCCTACGCTAAAGCCTTGGTGGATTTCGCTCGGGAAGCCTGTCAACAAAGATATCGTTATGCGGCCAATTATTTTATCGAAAAAGTAGGCAAAGAAATTAGTTATTGGAATGATGACAAAATCTCGGATTTAGAGCTAAAATCCCTAGCGGAAACCATTCATTTTCTAACCAGCTAAAGTGTTTCCCCATCGGGAATTATCATCTTGCCTTGGCAGACTAGAACTGATGCACCACCCACAGAAACTTCCGTAATTTCACGGTTGTTTTTCTGAAACTTTAATTGTATAATGCTGGGTCTGTCCATTTCCACCCCTTGGATTATCGTCCATTGATTCATCCCTTCCCTAGAAGATTCTAAGGCCCCTAGGTAGCCCGCTAAAGCGGCCACAGCCGAACCGGTGGCGGGATCTTCCATAACTCCCAAACCGGGGGCAAACATTCGGCCATAAATACGAGATTGGGGTGATTCTGGGTCAAAACAGCAGACAAAAAGGGAATTAGCGGGGGATTGTCCCAATAATGATGACCAGAGACTTAGATTTAGTTTTATTTTCCCTAAAATATCGCGGTTTCTAACGGGGATGAATAAAAAAGGAAGACCACAGGAAAAGGCGCGAGGGGGATAACCGGGTAAGAAATCGGCAACGCTTAGGGAAAGAATCGCCGCTAAATCATCGAGAGCATAATTATCCGCCACTAATTCTGGCAATTGTGCCACTTTTAACTCACTATAGACGGGTTTTTCCCCCTCCATGAGAATTTTTACCGGTACTAAACCGACTCCTTCCTCCAGATAAATCGTGGTTTCTTGGTGGGGGGGAATAGCACCGATTAGGGCTAAAATATAGGCTGTGCCGACGGTAGGATGGCCCGCAAAGGGTAATTCGGTACTGGGGGTGAAAATCCGGACTTTTTTAGTGCCTTGGGGCGTTTCTGGCGGAAAAACAAAGACTGTCTCTGAGAAGTTAAATTCGGCGGCGATTTTTTGCATCTGGGTGCGGGTTAATCCGGATGCTTCCGGAAAAACCGCCAGGGGATTACCGCCAAAAATGCGATCGCTAAAAACATCGGCGGTATAGTAGGAATAGGTAGGCACGCGGGGGATAGGGCAACAGTTATCGGAGAATTTTTTCATCTTACACCTATTTTCACCCGTGACCGCCCCCGGTTGTCTGTCTAGGGATAGATACTCCTTGTCAGTCCTGTTAGTCTCTGTTTATTAAGAAATAATTAAAATACAGAGTTTTTCCTAAAGATAAGGTATGTCTTGATAGGGCATCGTCTCGGAGTCTCCTCATAACTGCTATAGGCTCTACTACTTAGGGTTTGCTGAAAAAGCTTTTCCTGGGGGCAGGGTGTGGCCCCCCCAACCCCCCCGACATCGGGGGGGTGGGGTGTGGGGTGTGGGGTTTTATCGATTTTCAGGTGGTCAACTACCTAATTTTCAGGGAAAAAGTCCTGGAATTTTCCCCCCGATCCCCGCAATGGCTGGCACTTTTTGAGGGGAAAAAAGTCCAAAAGTCTTATCCAACAAGGTTTTTAGATTTATTCAGCAGACCCTACTTATTCGGTTCTAATCTGGCTAATAAACTGACTAACTTATCTCTGACGGAATTGTGAGTGTATTCGTCTTCAGGGTGAGGTTTTTGATTGGGTTGTTGAAAATAGGGACGTTCTCCGTATAATTGTCCCCATTTCACATCGACTCGGTGTACTAATTCATAGAGTAATTCTTGATTGTCTAAAATTTCTTCTAGGATTAACTGTAAAGCTTGAACGGGATTATCTAAATTTTGACTGACTTTTGTTAATTCTTCATCGACGATAAGCTGTAAAATTATCTGCAAAGCTCCCGAAGAATCCCCTAAATTAGCGGCAATAAATTGTTTAATCTCTGTGGTAACTTGCACCAATTTAGGTACGGGAGATTCCCCTTTGAGGAAATCCGCCCCCTCTTGAGCGATAAAATCTGCTAGGGTAAACTCGCGCCTTTCGATGATATCTTGGGAAAAATCCGGTTCTTCAGGGGTCATAAATTAAAAAGATTAGCGATAATAGACTCTAAGACTTATTGTGACATTTTTAGGAATATCTATGGGCATCGATCGCAGAGAGTTTCAACACCGTCGTCAGCAGGTAATGGAAAAAATCGGCAATGGAACCGCAATTTTTCGCAGTGCGCCCATGGTGGTCATGCACAATGACGTAGAATACACCTATCGTCAGGATAGTGACTTTTTTTACCTGACAGGATTTAATGAACCGGAGGCGGTGGCGGTTTTAGCACCCCATCACCCCGAACATCAGTTTATCCTGTTCGTGCAGCCAAAAGACCCAGAAAAAGAAACCTGGACCGGCTATCTCCACGGTGTGGAAGGAGCAAAGGAGATTTTTGCTGCTGATGAGGCCTATTCTATCGAAGAATTGGACGAAAAATTACCCCAATATCTCGAAAAAGCCGACCGAATTTATTATCATCTCGGACGGGACAAAACTTTTAATACAAATGTTCTAAAGCACTGGCAAAAATTAATCGCCACTTTTCCCCGTCGCGGCACCGGACCGACTGCTTTAGAGGATACTAATTTTATTCTCCATCCTTTGCGCTTGCTGAAAACTGCGGCCGAATTGGACAATATTCGCCAAGCAACCGCTATTTCAGCACAGGCACATAATCGGGCCAGAGAATTTACCAAAGTTGGTCACTACGAGTATCAAATTCAAGCGGAAATCGAGCATACTTTTCGCCTAGAAGGGGGTATGGGTCCGGCTTATCCTTCTATTGTTGCTAGTGGTGCTAATGCCTGTATTCTGCACTATATCAACAATAATCGTCAAGTACAAGAAAATGAGCTTGTGTTAATTGATGCCGGTTGTGCCTACAATTACTATAACGGTGATATTACCCGCACTTTTCCCGTTAATGGTAAATTTACCCCCGAACAAAAAATTATCTATGAAATTGTTCTGGAAGCTCAATTAAAGGCGATTGAGGTGGTAAAAACCGGTAATCCTTATAATCTTTTTCATGACACAGCCGTGAGGACAATTGTGGAGGGATTAGTGGATTTAGGGCTATTGGTCGGCGACGTTGATGAGATAATTAAAGAGGAAAAATATAAGCCTTTTTATATGCACAGAACCGGTCATTGGTTAGGATTAGATGTCCATGATGCGGGAGGTTATAAAGTTAACGAAGAAACTTGGCAAACTTTGCAGCCCGGTCATGTTTTAACCGTGGAACCAGGTATTTATATCGCCCCCGATATTAAACCGGCTGAAGGACAGCCGGAAGTGCCGGAAAAATGGCGGGGTATCGGTATCCGTATCGAAGATGATGTGTTAGTTACTGCCACAGGAAATGAGGTTTTAACTGCAACAGTTCCCAAAAAAGTTGAGGATATCGAATCTAAGTAAAAGGTAGGTGTTAAAAATTGTCAGTTCCCCCCTAACCCTAGGGTTGATTAATGGTAGGGTTGATTCATGGTAGGGTTGATTAATAGTAGGGTTGATTCATGAATCAACCCTACCCCCCTTAAGGAGATTCAATTAAGTTTTTTCTAGAGATTATTATGGTTGCTACCCAACAAAAAATATATACTTTTACAGAATATTTAAATTATCGGGACTGCACGGATAATAAATACGAATTATTTAACGGAGAATTAATTTCCATGCCTCCCGCTAGTGGCTTTCATGCTTTGATACTTAGATATATATTTAAGGTGTTAGAAAGGGAAATAGAGAGGCTACAATTAGACTGGCAAGTTATGCCCGCTACGGTGGGAATTCGCACTGATAAAGCTAAATCGAGAATCCCAGACTTAATGATTTTAACTGCCCAACAATGTCAAGAGATTAGAAATATGACCACAGCAGTGATTGAATTTCCTCCCCTCTTAGTTGTAGAAATAGTTAGCCCCGGTAATGCCGATGATGACTACCGTTATAAACGTTCAGAATATGCGGTAAGAGGCATTCCTGAATACTGGATTATCGATCCTATTGCCCTAAAAATATCGGTTTTAACCCTGATTTCTGGATTTTATGAACTGGCAGAATTTAATCAGGAAGATAGGATAATATCGGTGACATTTCCCGATTTACAATTAACTCCTCAAATGGTTTTTGAATAGTAAAATCCCGGCTGGAGACTTTTATGATTGCTACCCAACAAAAAATATATACCTTTACAGAATATTTAAATTATCAGGACTCCACAGATAATAAGTACGAATTATTTAACGGAGAATTAATTTCCATGCCTCCCGCTAGTGGCTTTCATGCTTTAATTCTTGCCTGTCTTTATGATTATTTAATGGCAGAAATTAAAAGATTAAATCTAACTTGGAAAGTCATGCCCGCTACTGTAGGAATTCGCACCGATAAAGCTAAATCGAGAATCCCAGACTTAATGATTTTAACTGCTGAACAATGTCAAGAGATTAGAAATATGACCACAGCAGTGATTGAATTTCCTCCCCTCTTAGTTGTAGAAATTGTTAGCCACGGTAATGCCGATGATGACTACCGTTATAAGCGTTCAGAATACGCAGTGAGAGGCATTCCTGAATACTGGATTATCGATCCTATTGCTGTAAAAATATCGGTTTTAACCCTGATTTCGGGATTTTATGAACTGGCAGAATTTAACAACGAAGATAGAATAATATCGGTAACATTTCCCGATTTAAAATTAACTCCTCAAATGGTCTTTGCACAGTAGCATTATTAACGATTATGACTATCCCCTTAGAAATCCAACAACGCTGCCAACAATTAAAAACAGAACTACAAAGGGCCAGTTATGCTTATTATGTTCTTGATGATCCTTTTATACCCGATAGCGTTTATGATCAACTTTATCGGGAATTAGAAGACATAGAAAAGCGTTATCCCCAATTAATCACCCCCGATAGTCCCACCCAAAGAGTCGGGGATAAAATCTCTAGTCAATTCGTTTCTGTCCGTCATAATATTCCCCTGTATAGTCTCGAAAATGCCTTTAACCTCGAAGAATTAAATAAATGGGGCAACCGTTGGCAAAGATATGTAAATGAAACCCAAGACACGGAATATGTGTGTGAATTAAAAATCGATGGTTCTGCGTTAGCTTTAACCTACGAAAATGGCTTTTTCGTCAGAGGTGTTACTAGAGGAGATGGAGTCACTGGCGAAGATATTACCCCCAATGTGCGGACAATTCGCTCTATTCCTTTACGCTTAAATATAGATAATCCCCCGGCAATTGTGGAAGTGCGCGGCGAAGCTTTTTTACCCCTCGATACCTTCGATAAAATCAATCAAGAAAGAGAAGAAAAAGGGGAATCTCTCTTTGCTAATCCCCGCAATGCGGCAGCGGGAACCCTACGACAATTAGATCCGAAAATAGTTGATAAAAGACGCTTACAATTTTTTGCCTATACCCTGCATTTAGACGATAACCATATCACTACCCAATGGCAATCCTTAGATAGATTAGAAACCATGGGATTTCTGGTTAATCCCCACCGTCAACTCTGTCCATCCCTGCAAGAAGTGGCGCAATACTATCAAGATTGGCAAGAAAAACGTCATCAATTAGCCTACATGACCGATGGTGTCGTAGTCAAAATCAACGATTTACAGCGACAAAATCGGTTAGGATTCACTCAAAAATTCCCCCGGTGGGCAATCGCTTTAAAATATCCTGCCGAAGAAGTCCCCACGGTAGTTAAAGATATTATCGTCAACGTGGGACGCACCGGTGCGGTTACACCCATGGCGGTGATGGAACCGGTACAGGTAGCAGGAACCACCGTACAAAGGGCTACTTTACATAATAGCGATCGAGTGGCCGAATTAGATATCCGCGTCGGTGACACGGTAATTATCCGCAAAGCGGGGGAAATTATCCCGGAAGTGGTGAGAATCCTGCCAGAATTGCGTCCTAGCCAGACTTTCCCCTTCCAGATGCCCACTAATTGCCCTGAATGTCAATCTCCCCTAGTCCGTCCGGTGGGGGAAGCGGTGACGCGCTGTGTCAATAGTTCCTGTCCGGCGATTTTGCGGGGAAGTGTAGTACATTGGGCCAGTCGCGATGCTCTCGATATCCGGGGATTAGGGGAAAAAGTGGTAATTTTGCTGATTGAACAGGGATTAGTTACCGCCATTTCTGACCTCTACAGCCTCGAAAAAACGGAAATTGCCAAATTAGACCGAATGGGCGAGAAATCAGCCTTAAATTTGATTACAGCTATTGCTCAGAGCAAAAATCAAAGCTGGTCGAGGGTACTTTATGGGCTAGGGATTCGCTATGTGGGCAGTGTTAACGCCAAAATTCTCGCGGAAAGTTTTCGGACTGTGGAGGAGTTAGCTAACGCCAGCGTGACTAATTTAGCCTCTATCTATGGTATCGGTGAAGAAATCGCTCAATCGGTCTATGATTGGTTTAAAATCGCCGCTAATCGGGATTTAGTCGCTAAATTACAGGCTGCTGGTTTACAATTTGCCGCAGCAGCAAAAACCACCACCACTAAAGCGACTTTAGCAGGGAAAACCTTTGTGATTACTGGCACTTTACCAACTCTTAAACGGGAGGAAGCGAAAGAATTAATCGAAAAAGCTGGGGGGAAAGTGACGGGTTCTGTCAGCAAAAAAACTGATTATTTAGTGCTAGGAGAAGCGGCGGGTTCTAAGCTAGAAAAAGCCCTAGAATTGGGCATTACTCAGCTAACCGAAGCACAATTACTCGAATTAATCGAGGATTAAATATAATTATTTGACGTTAAAAAGACTTGTTCTGAGAAAATATTACAGAAGCAAAGTTAAATAATTTTACATACCATTTAGAGGCAAATGTAATTGTTTATATTCTATAGAGGAGTTAATCTTATGAGAGCTTTTATCTCGTGGTATAGTTAATGTATTATATCTTCCCTTTTCTAGCAATCGAGTAAAAGTAAGCCAAGAAATCACCCTAGAACGATAATCTCTAAGGGTTTTATCTTTGGGTCGTTTACCAGAAGTAGAAGTACAGATACTAGCAATAATTTCTTCTACTCGCCAGGGGGTTATTGACTTATGAATTTCTAATTCTTTATAGATTTCTTGTATAAGAATATGTTTTTTGAGGGCGAATGATAAATATTGAGAAATATCATCTTCTCCTTTACCTATAAGCTCTCTTGCCGCTAAGATTTTTTTCTCATGATTGATGAATATCATGTCAAAATTTTCCAAATCCCAAATAAGACTATTAATTGTTGTGTCTCTTCGTTCTAATTTTTGCTTAAGTTCTTTTTTGGTTATACCTTTGTAGCCACTTGTTTGAATTATTTTTAATGCTTCGATTACTGTAGTAATTGAATTTCGTACCATATAAGTTGATAAGGAAGGTTTATCTACTAGAAATTCTAAACTTAGAGATAAAGTTAGCTGTTCGTATTTGGGTTTGTAATTATTATGCTCTTGTTTTAGTAAAAGGTTCCATTCATAACGAGTAATAAAGTTTTTTACCGACCAAAGAGATAAATTTTGTTTAGTAAAGACATATTTTTGGGGAGATTGAGTAATAATTGCATCAACTGGTATGGCCAAACCACACTCTACTTCGATGGCTGATTCAATATCTGAATCGTATTGACGCGCATTCTGAAAAATAGTAGGTGAACCTTCACAGATATGAAATCTAGACTCCAGAAGATTAATCAATTTATCAGCATCTTTTGATGAACTCATACTGCTCAGGGTATAAACCCTTTGAACGCACGGCCTAGTTATATAAAAAATTATTTCTTGAGATTGATGGGGACTTTTAATAACCTCCCAAAGCTTCCTACCCGACTCACATGATTTATTACCTGTACGATTAAGCAATATTTCTGTGATTAAATCTTGGTCAATTAAAACTTTCATTAGTTACACTCCTCTCTACTGATATATTCGGAGTTAACTTTTTTTTCTATTACTTCAACAGGATTTTCAGTACCCATAAGTTTAAATAAATCATCTATTTCTGGGATATTTGGATGAGTAAAACTATCCAAATCTACTGAAGTATTATCGATTAACCCAGCAACAGCATCAAGATAATCATTAAGTTCCATTTTGTGAGCTTGGGCAAATAAATTAAGGGTTTCTACCTTTGTTCCTTCTCCCTGTTCAATGCGTCTCACTTGACGCTCGGATACTCCTATAATATCTGATTGTCGCAGTTGATGCTGTTTGCGTAAAGAGGCAATCGCTCGACCAAAAATCTGATCATGTTTTAATTTAATCGCTGCAAACTTTTGTTTTGCTACTGGTTCAATCACACTCAAAAAAGCCTCTATATCAAGATGAATGTCCACGACTGGCCAATGAATATAACTACCATCTTCTGCTATAATAAACTTCTCTCTTTCTTCTAGAGGAATACGCTGTAAAGCTGGCATAGATGCAAAGGGAATTTCTAGCTCATTGAGATCACAGCGACTGATTAATAAACTTTCCCCAATAACTAAAGCTGTGGCGATTAAATGCTCTTGCGCTCCCCAACTCCAAGCATTAATCACCCTTGTCGGTAAAATAAAATCTCGATAAACGAGGGTATTTCGCAGGGTGCGTAAATTGGCCCGTTTAAATAGTTGCGGCAACCAGATAGAATCAATGTCTGCTCGGATAAAAAGACCTCGCAGATGATGTTTATCATTAGCATTTCTGGCAATATCTGTCACTGCTTTTAAACTGGTCAAAGAAGTACAAATAAAGATGTTTTTTAAGGAATCAATATTCTTTAAATCTGGTAAAGAAAGAATCTGCACAGATTGAAACTCTGGCAAGAAATTATAAATTTCTTTATCTTCAATTATAACAGTAATTTCTGGCTTGTTTAACATGATTAATTCCCCTAGGTACAGACTTTTACCTCCCATTCAATCAGGAGCGCAGAACGATTGGCTAAAACGTGGTCGAGTATTTGCTTTTTTTCCTTACTAGATATTTTGGCATTGGCGGGCCATTTCACCTGAAAATTTAGACCATTTTCTTGATTACAAAGTAAGAAAAAAACTCTAATTTCCCATTGGCCCGGTTTACGAACATGAAAATGAGGTGGCCAATGATCGTGAGAATTGAAAAACAGATCTAAGCCATCTAAATTAAAGGATTCCACCTTGCCCAAATGTTCACCTCGCCTACCTCAACTCTGGTCACTTAATGCTATTATACACTTAACCAGACATTTTGTCCTTAAATTCTGAAATATAATGTCTGCTTAACCTAGAACGATCAAAGCGTTAGATTAGAAAGAGTCCTTTTTTGAGAGATATTTAAACCTGATGGTCTGGCCTTTTAAACCGAAAACCCGCAAACAAATCGCTCGAATAGAAATTACAGGTGCAATTGCCTCCGATACCCGCAAAAGAGTCTTAAAAGCCCTAGAAATCGTCAAAGAAAGGCAATATCCCGCCCTACTTCTCCGCATTGACTCCCCCGGGGGAACCGTGGGGGATTCCCAAGAAATTTACGAAGCATTGAAGCGGTTACAAAAAACCACGAAAATAATCGCTAGTTTTGGCAATATTTCCGCCTCTGGCGGCGTTTATATCGGTATGGGGGCTAATTATATTATGGCTAACCCCGGCACGATTACCGGCTCGATCGGTGTTATCCTGAGAGGGAACAATCTGGAAAGATTGTTGGATAAGGTGGGAGTTTCGTTTAAAGTGATTAAATCGGGCCCTTATAAAGATATTCTCTCCTTCGATCGAGAATTAACTGATGAAGAAGAAAGAATTCTCCAGGATATGATCGATACCAGTTATCAGCAATTTCTGCAAACCGTCGCCAGAGGGAGAAATTTAGATGTCAATCAGGTGAAAAGTTTTGCCGATGGGCGCATTTTTACCGGTCAACAGGCGTTAGAATTAGGAGTGGTTGATCGCTTGGGAACCGAGGAAGATGCCCGACTTTGGGCGCTAGAATTGGCAGGATTACCCCCAGATAAAACTAAATGTCAGACTATCGAAGAACCGAAACCCCTCCTCAGTCGTCTGACGGGCAATCGTTCCCAAATACCCCCAGGATTACAAAAAACCCTACAGCGTCTAGAATTTGAATTAGAAGTTAACGGACAACTATTGTGGTTATACCGACCCTGATGACCAGATTAAAGTCGAGAAAAAGGGCGCGTTAACCCCTAAAATTGACTCATCAGGATTAGCGGAGGATGACAATCGTGCAGTGGAAGGTTCGAGCCATTCGGGGAGCAACGACAGTAACGGCTAATACTATTGAAGCTATACGAGAAGCAGTAACAGAACTCCTCGAAGCGATCGAAATCCACAATAGTCTCGATCCCGATGATATTGTTAGTGTTATCTTTACGGCAACTCAGGATTTAGACGTGATTTTCCCCGCCGCTATCGCTCGCGAACGTCCCCATTGGCAAAATGTCCCCCTCCTCGATGTGCAACAGATGCAGGTCGCTGGTAGTCTCGACAAGTGTATTCGCGTAATTCTCCACGTTAATACTCCCAAACTACAAGGGGAAATGCAGCACGTCTATCTCCGGGGGGCGAAAAATCTTCGCCCCGATTGGCAGATTTCTCCAGTAACTATTAATCGCTAAAATCTTCGATAACTGACTAAATCCCCATTTCCGACAGCCAACTCAAAATTAATTGATTAACTTTTTCGGGATGTTCATCGTGGGGACAGTGACCAGCTTTGGCAATCGGATAAAATTGGGTATTATTTCCCATTTTGGCTCTTTCTTGGTAAATTACCGAACCAGCGATCGGTGTCCAAGGGTCATCCTCTCCCCAGAGTACCAATAAAGGGCGATCGATTGGCGGTAATAATTCCTGGGGAGATGGTCCGGGGGGTGCTGTCAACACCGATGCAAACACTCCCCACGCACCCGCATCACAGGAGGGTTGATAGAGAATTTCGACTAATTCCTCGGTAATCGCGGTATGGTCGCGATAAACTTGTTTTAAGGTGTTACGGATGCGATTTTTTTGCCTTACCTGTTCAAAAATAAACTTTCCTGTCACGGGAGAACTAACTAAACCGGTAAAGGCAGCCATGATTAAACGCAGCGGAAAATTTAATTCTTCGGGACGATGGTTTAATCCTCCAGCACAGTTGATAATTACTCCTCCGGCAGTGATTTCGGGAGATTCTGCCATCAGCATTAAGGTAATCAGTCCCCCGATAGAATTACCGATAAATACCGTCGGTTTTGCGATTTTTTCCCGCCAAAAGTCTTGTATTTGCCGCTGCCAAAGGTCGAGACTATAATCTAAAGCGGGCTTATCCGCACCCCCAAATCCCAAAAGATCTAGGGCATAGACTTGATAGCCATTTTCCGCTAAAACGGGGATATTTTTGCGCCAATGACCGATAGATGCCCCAAAACCGTGAATTAAGACTAGGGGTTGTCCTTCTCCCCGCACAGTGTAGGGGATGGTGTGACCTTGCCATGTCCAAGACAATTGCTCTAAGCTAGTGGCAGTGAGCGGCGATTGTAGTGCCATTGTATGAAGTTTTATTAAGTGATATTTAAATTATAGAGTAAAAATCAGCCGAGAATTTATGCCACAACGCCAGACTTTTACCAATAACTCGATGGCAATTTCCTATTTACAATGGAGCGATCGAGGTATGCCTCTATTATTATTGCACGGCATGGCGGATCATGCTTTGGTTTGGTCAAGTTTGGGCGATTATTTAAGCTCAAATTATCAAGTTATTGCCCCAGATTTGCGGGGACATGGGGAAAGCGATAAACCGGCAACTGGTTATCACTTTCAGGATTATATCGGCGATTTAAGGGCTTTAATTAATCATTTAGGTTGGAGGCAAGCACATATTTTAGGTCATTCTTGGAGTGCTAAAATAGCGGCAATTTGGGCAACTCAACAGCCGGAAGTATTTAAGAGTTTAATTTTAGTCGATCCCTTTTTTATCGATAAAATGCCTAGTTGGATGAGGATAACTTTTCCAATTCTCTATCAAGTTTTGCCATTTTTAAAGATTACTCGTTCCTTTGATAGTTATCAGAGCATAGAAGCGATCGCTCGTCAATTAAAACAATATAAAGGTTGGTCAAATTTACAGCAAGAGGTGTTTAAAAATGCCATCGAACAAAAAGCTGATGGCAGTTGGAGCAGTAAATTTACTTTATCAGCACGCGGGGAAATTTTTGAGGATGTCATGGGGTTTGCTGGATTAACTAAAACTTTAGATATTCCCAGTTTATTAATCCTTCCCCAACAGGGATTAAATCGCACTGCTTGGCAAATTCAATCCTATAAAAAGTATTTAACGTCTCTAGAGATTAAAAAGATACCGGGTAATCATTGGGCATTTTTAGGGGAACCTGAAACTTTTAATCAAGCAGTAGGGGAATTTTTATCTGTTCGCGAAAATGACGATGGTTAATTAGAAGGTAATTGAGCTAATTTTAAGCTGGATTACGCTGCCCTAAGTAGGTAGGTATTAAAAACTTTCAGATACCCCCCTTATCAAGGGGGGCAGAGGGGATCGAACCTAAAATCCATTTTTAATTTAATTATAACCAGCTACTTAACACCCTAAGTTTATATAAATTTCTTCGGCAATATTCCTGCTACCTCCAGACTCTCCCACTCTAATTTTGCCATTCTCTAAACATCTGTGTAAATAACGAGAATCTGCCAAAATATCGATAATTTTAACCGCAGCATTTTTAAATAAATTTACCTCCGTGGGTTTCTTTCCAATAGTTATCACCGATTCCCCTAATAAGCGCATTTGTGCCTCAGCAAAAGGGTAGGTAAATTGGGGACCAAATCCGGGTATTTGTAGGACGGGTTTTCCTAATCCTACCGCTTGTTCTACTGCTGTCCCTGCCATGGCTAAACAAGCGTCACAATGGTGTAGAATATCGGCAAAAGCATCACGATAACAGCACACCTTAGCCCCATTTTTCTCTAATTTTCCCGCTCCTAAATAATGCCATCCCTCTTGTTTAGCTAAATTTTCTAAGTCGGTTTCTCTGATGCTAGGAACGATAGCAGCCCGAAACTGCATCGGTTTAATTTTAACTATTTCCTCACAGACTTGTAACTGTAAAGCTAAATTACTTAAAGCTTCGGGTAAACGACTCCCCGCTAATAAAGCAATCATGGGAATTTGACTATCCAATTCTAAATCTTTACCCGTTGGTGTTAAGACATCCATAATCGGATAACCAGCAAAAATCGCTTTTTTAATACCCCGATTTTGTAGATCTGTTGCTGTATATTTATCCCTAGTGAAAACCCTCAAACACTTGTCTGATCTCAAACATAATTCTGTCAGTAAAGGTAATTTAATTGTACCTTCGTAATAACTGGAAGTAGAAACAATAAAAGCCACAAAAGGACGACTGGTTAAGCGAGCGATCGCAATCGGTACGATATCCCCCACTGCTATCAATAAATCACAATCCTTGCTAACTTTAAAAGCTGCCTGAATTTGTTTAATAGTTAGACCGATTAATCCCGCCCCAATATCCTTAATCCAATTAAAAGGATTGGTATAAATAATTCCCCCCGAGGGCATAGTGGCAGTGGGGGCAATAATAGGTACTGGCAATTTTTGATAAGCTTTTCCCTCTCCCACTAAAGGCAAAGCAGCTATAGATAATTGGGGCTGAATTTTTTGTAATTCTCCCACAATTAAACTAGCATTTAAATCCTCGCCATGACCATTACTAAGAAATAAAACCTGTTTAAGCATTGATTGGCTATCCTCTATATTCCCTTGCTGCCAAAGAAACCGCCACCGTCACCGATTTTGCTTCTATTTGCTTGCTGACTAGCAAAGTCTCGCCCATTTTTAAAGCGGCAGCTTCGGCGACGCTAGGAGTTCCCATGTCCTCGTTGACAATAGCCGAGGGATTGGGGACCTTAATATCTCTCAACTCCTGGGCAGTAAAAGTTTTTAGGGGCAATCCTTTCTCTTGACAGTAGGCAATTAAACCCCGTTCATCAGCTTTGATGTCAAGGGTGGCGATACCGGCAATAGCGGCTAAAGAGAGGTGATAACGCTCAAAAACAGCCCTAATTGCCCTATCTATGACTGCTTTCTCCGTGCCACGGATGCAACCTATGCCTAGCCATAATACTCGTCCATGCCATTGCACTTTTGCTGGGGAAGGAGCCGTTTCATCTGGTTTGTCCTTGAACCTGCCATCAATATTATAGCTTTGTGGGTGCAACCCTCAAACTTAAGCTGAAGCCTAGCAAATCTACAAAAGAAACTGATCACTGCTGACTGATTAAGCTGTAGCTTCTAAAAATACGCCTAAATTGCGGAATTTTTGATAACGAGATTCGCGCCGTTGTTGGGGAGTTAACAAAGATAAAGCCTCTAAATTTTCACTAATAGTGGCTTTTAAATTGGCTGCCGCTTTAATCGGATCAGCATGGGCCCCTCTGGAGGGTTCAGGAACGATCTGATCGATAATATTTAACTCTTTTAAATCTTTTGAGGTAATTTTGAGGGCAACTGCCGCTTTATCGGATTTTTTGGCATCTTTCCAGAGAATGGCGGCACAAGCTTCGGGAGTCGCCACGGTATAGACAGAATGCTCTAACATTAACAGGCGATCGCCGACCCCAATGCCCAAAGCACCGCCGGAACCACCTTCACCAATAACAGTACAAATGATCGGCACATCTAAACGGAACATTTCCCGAAGATTATAGGCGATCGCTTCTCCTTGACCTAATTTTTCCGCTTCCACCCCCGCCCAGGCGCCGGGGGTGTCAATAAAGGTTAAAATTGGCTGATTAAACTGATGGGCGTGTTCCATTAAACGCATGGCTTTACGATAACCGCCGGGGGCAGCCATGCCGAAATTTCTAGCCACATTATCCTTAGTATCCCGGCCTTTTTGATGTCCGATAATCACCACGGGACGACCGTTAAAACGGGCAACACCACCCACAAGGGCGGGATCGTCGTAACCACCGCGATCACCGTGTAACTCGAACCATTCATCGGTGATGGCTTGAATATAATCTAGGGTACTGGGGCGCCGGGGATGACGGGCTAATTGTAGCCTTTGGGAAGGGGTGAGATTGCTAAAAATTTCACGACGTAATTGATTAGCTCGTTCGTCTAGTTGACTAATTTGTTCCGAGACATCCACGCTATTTTCTTGGGCTAATTCTTTAATCTGTTCGATGCGGGATTCTAATTCGTAGAGGGGTTTCTCAAAATCTAGGAGAAAAATCTTTTTCTCGGTAGTCTCGTTTTTAGTCATAGGTTAGTGGCTAGAAGTTTACTTGGAGCTAATCTTTTCTAGCTTACCGTTTTTCAGCGATCGATTATCGGCAGCTTCGGGATTACCCGGAGATAATTTCAGGTTATCGATCGAAATTTGTCAATTGTCGTATAATAATAGATTGTGCCTTTTTCACCCCAAGGAGGATTAGTTATGGCAGGAAGTGAACTAAAAGCGGATCTATGGGTTAACGAATATATTACCCCCTGGGACATTTATAGTCATGGGGTTTCGCGGATTTTAGCCTACAAAAAAACCGCTTTTCAGGAGATGTATATTGTTGAATCGGGGGCCTATGGAAAAGCCTTGGTACTGGATGGGAAATGGCAATCTTGTACGGGGGATGAATTTATTTATCATGAAGCATTAGTGCAACCGGCAATGATTGCCCACCAAGAACCAAAAACTGCTTTAATTCTGGGAGGTGGTGAAGGTGCGACAACGCGGGAGTTATTGCGTTGGAAAACAATCGAAAAAGTGATGATGATCGATATCGATGGGGATGTGGTGGCAGCTTGTAAGGAACATCTTCCCGAAATGCACCAAGGCACTTTTGATGATCCTCGTTTTCAGTTAGTTGTGGCCGATGCTTTAGAAGTTTTAGACACTACTAACGATAAATGGGATATTATTATCTCCGATCTAGTTGATCCCATCGAAGAGGGTCCTTCTTTCCCCCTATTCACGAAAGAATACTTTGAAAAACTACAAAGAGTTTTGGCAGAAAATGGCATTGTGGTTGTCCAATCTGGCCCGGTTTCTCCTCCTTCGGTGATGTATCATGCGCGTTTGGTGAATACTTTAAAAGCAGTTTTTCCCTACGTTCATTCCTATTGCGCTCCCACTCCTAGTTATGGTTCCCCTTGGGGTTTTACCCTCTGTGCTAATCATCCTTTAAATACTCGTCCCGATCCGGACGTGGTAGATGAATTAATCAGCGATACAACTACGGGAGGATTACGTTTAATTGATGGCATGAGTTTACTAGGAATGTTACAAACTCCTCTCTATATTCGTCAAGCAATCGCACAAAATACGGAAGTTTATACCCTGGCAAAACCCCCGAAATTCTTCGGTCAAGGAGTAATCAGTTATCAGTAATCAGTTATCAGTTATCAGTTATCAGTTATCAGTTATCAGTTATCAGTTATCAGTTATCAGTTATCAGTTATCAGTTATCAGTTATCAGTTATCAGCTATCAGTAAATAAGGGTTATAACTAGAAATCGATCGAGTCTTCATGATTGAGAATTGCTTGCAGTATTTCTAGGGGAACAGTAGCAAAGTATTGCTGGAGAAAGTTCTCTAGGGCCACCGCTTCTAGAAATTGCTCAATCTTATTAATTTTCGCCTCATGATTGACTAATTCAAAGGATAAATTTTCTTGATTTTTCTTGACTTTAAAGCCATTTTCTGCTAGGGAAATTAATCCTAATTCTAGGGTATGATAACTGAGGTTTAAGCGGTTTTGTAATTGTTGACGGGAAATACTGGTTTTAGTTCTAGCTAAATATTTCCCGATCCCAACAAGGTTTATCCATGGGGTGTGAGCGGATTTTTTTAAAGGACTAGCATAGGCAAGAACTAACTTTTTATCGCGTAAAATTGCCTGTTGATATTCCCGGGAAAGTTTTGTCCAATCCCGGGGACATTCCCAGAGAAAAAGGGGATTTAATTTGCTAACTTCTTGACTAATTTCTCGATGGCGATTGTCGATTAAAAAATCTTTTTTATTGCTATAGGTTAGGGATTCTTGTTGATAGGGTTGCAGGGCAATTAAGCGCACTTCATAGCGATTTTTGTAGGTATTAAAATCTAATTCAACTACGGCATCATAACGGGTATCGGCAGCAATTTCATCTTTGTGATGACCCCACCACATACCGGGGAAACCCTGCTCGATTGAACTATCCCAGATCTCAAAAGTTGTCCGGGGATAAGCGATTTTTCTGCCTTTGAAATCTTCAAGATTTTTATGCCAAAGATTGTGAAAATAACAATTTTGAATTAATAGCTTCGGTGTCGGATTACCCATCCCGCAGGGTTCCAGTAATTTTAATTCTCTAAATAGACTTTTTCCCAATTGGGAAACCGTCACCACCGCATCCACTTCTATCTGGGAAGAAAGGGAAGTTAAATCAATTCCTGTGCGTCGCAATTGTTGATTAATTCCCTCAATAAATAGGGGTAAATTTTCTATGGTTAAACTTAAACCTGCGGCCAAAGGATGACCACCAAAACGATGTAAAAGATGGGATTGAGAGGATACTAATTGATAAAGATCGATCTCGCGAATTGACCGAGCGGAACCCTTAGCAAAAGGTGGTTCACTGGTACTTAATAAAATTGTCGGTCGCTGGTATTCTTGGGCAATTTTTCCCGCAACTAATCCTAAAATTCCCGCCATCCATTGGGGATCATCTAAAATAATTACATTAGTGGTGGAAAGATCAATTCTTTCTAGTTTTTTCTGAACTTGTTTAATAATATCCCGTTGGATTTCTTGGCGACGAATATTGGCTAATTCCGCTTGTTCAGCTAATTCTTGACAACGTTTTTCATCTTCACTGGTAAGTAATTCCACACAAAATCTGGCATCGCCATAAATGCGACTGACGGCATTAATGCGCGGTCCAATACCGAAGGATATATCCATCGGTCTATCTCCGGTTTTGTTACATAAATCGAGTAATTTTTTAACTCCTAAACGCTGAGTATTTTGCAGTTTTTGCATACCTTTTTGAGCTAAATAACGACATTCTCCCGTCAATTTGACTAAATCGGCAATTAAACCAATCGCAACTAAATCCAGTAAATTTTCTAGGGGTTTTCTGGGAATATCTGCCAGGGTTAAATACATCGCTTCCACTAATTTATAAGCAACGGCAACCCCAGAAAGATGATAGAAAGGATGGGTTTCCACAAAGTAGCGGGGATTAATCAGGGCAATCACCTCGGGGCGCTCGTCGGGTAGGGTATGATGATCGGTGATGATAATATCGATGCCTAAACTTTTTGCATAGTCAATTTCGGCGATATTCGTGCTTCCCGTGTCACAGGTGACGATTAAACTGGTTCCTTGACGCGCTAGTTTCTCGATACCAGGAGAATTGAGTCCGTGGGATTCTTTTTGGCGATCGGGTATGTAATAATCTAACTGTTGATAGGGTGGGAAAAACTGCCCCAATCCTTCCCAAAGGACACTGGTAGCGGTGACACCATCGGCATCGAAATCACCCCAAATAGTCACTTTTTCACCTTTATTTAGGGCTTTTTCCAGTCTTTTGACGGCGAAGTTCATTTCTTGCCCAAAATCAAAGGGAGTTTTTGACTGATAAGCTTTCTCATCCAGAAACGTCCGCAGAGTCACCACATCCCGGACACCGCGATGCCATAATATTTGTGCCACGACGCTGCCATCCGACTCTGGGGTGTAGTCTTGGACTATTTTTAAAAACTCTTGGGGAAGCTCTACCGATGGGGGAATTTGCCAGTTAGACACGGGATATCAAGGAAAAAGTAAAAAGGAAAAAAGGTGACAGTCAACTTTTGTGATTTTCCCTATCTCCATTTAGCCACCACTAACGGGGGGAATTAGAACTATCTCATCGCCATTTTCGAGGATTTTCTCTCCCGAAACAAACTGAAGATTGACTCCAAAACGAGTAACATCCCGCCATCTTTCTAATTGGGGATAGGGGGCTATAATATAGTTTAACACTGCTGCCACGGAAGTGTGGGCGGGAAATTCGAGGTTTAATTGTGAAGTTTGATAGACTTCTTGATAAATAGCAAATAGTTTTACTGTGATCGTAATCTTTTCCATCTTTACATCAATATTTTTCCTAGGATAATAACATTAATTGAGAACCCTGTTCGGTTTTGCGGACTTCGATGCGATGTTGAAAAGCTTCTTTAAATTGAGGCATATGAGTTACCGTCAAAATACAGGCAAAATCGGCGGATATAGCGTTAATTGCCGCAATTAAGCGCTCGCATCCCTCCGCATCCTGAGTTCCGAATCCCTCGTCAACAATGAGCATTTGTAGGGCTGTTCCGGCTCTTTGTGCCAATAATCTCGCTAAAGCTAATCGAATCGAGAAATTAATCCGAAAAGCTTCCCCTCCTGAATAGGTTTCGTAGGGACGGGATCCCCGGGTATCACCAATAATAATATCTAAAGTATCGATTGACTTTTGTTGCTGTTTCTTAGTACCTTTACCGCTTTTTTGGGTTAAAAAATGCACATGAAATTGATTACCAGTTAAGCGAGCTAAAATATGATTAGTTTGTGCTTCTAACTCTGGTAAAACATTCTCAATCATCAGAGTTTGTAAACCATTTTTTCCGAAAGCTAGGGCTAACTCTTTATAAACTCTATATTGTTTTTTAACTTTAGCTAAATCCCTCTCTTTTTCTATCAGTTGTTTACCTAAAGTTTCCAGTTGATGTAACTTCTCCTCAACCCGACCTTTTTGGGAGAGCAATCCATCAATTATCTGTCTTCGCTGTTGAATATTAGTCGATAATGCGGCTATTTCTTGGCGATAGTCAGTCAAAGTACCAATCTTTTGACTAATATTTGCTAACTCCTGATTCAGCTTCTGGCGATCCTCATTTCGCAGCTGTAATCTTTGCTCAATGTCAGCGATTTTAGCGGCTATTTCTGGATAATTTTTTTCCGCTTGTTGCCAGTCTTGATACTGTAATCTTACTCCCTGTAATTGTCGGATCAGATTTTGAATATTCTGATGTTCACTGCGATCATAATTTAAGTTTTGAATAAGCTTTTCTAAGCGTTCAATTTCCTGTTTAATTGGGGAATTTTGACCTAGTTCTTGCTTCTCTTTTTCTATTCTAGCTAGTTGATTGATTAAATTAGGTTTCTCAGCCTTGATATTAGCTAAACGACGGTTTGCTTGCTTAAGTTCTGATTCTTGAATTTCTGCCCAACGCCATCTTTTTTCTTCTCCTCTGACTAAAGCATGACTTTGTTCATCATAGTTTAAGAAGGCAATTTCTTGATTGACAATTTGCAATTCTTGCTGTAATTCTAGGGCATAATTGCCACTGCTTAAAAGTGCTTCTAACTCCGCAAGTATCTCCTCGGTTTTCTCTAGTTCTATTTCCTTTTCTTCAATAGTTTCTAACTTGACTTCTAACTGCACATATTTTTGTTGTAGATTCGATCTTACTGGCAATTCTTGTTTAATTTGGGCTAATTCCTCGCGTAAACGTTTTAAATCTCGATCGCAGTCTGCCATCCCTTCCTGTAGAGACCAAATTTGCTCTTGAATTTGTTCTTGATGTTGATGGGTTTTCCTGATTACTTGATCACGGTGATGACTGTCTAAATTCTGTTCACACAAAGGACAAACCGAATCGGGAATATTTAATTTTTCCAATTTATCAGTTAACTCTAAAAGTTGTTCTTCATATCTTTTCTGTTGATCTAATAAACTTTTTTTATCCACTTGTTTAAGAGTTTCCTTTTCTTCAACTCGTTCACAATAGGTTTGTTTTTTATCTAGTTCCTTAATTCGTTTGGCTAAATTGAGAGCTTCCTCTCTTAGTAGAGGAATACGATCAATTTCTGTCTCTAATTGTTGCCGATTTCTTTGCAGTTGTTCCCGACGAGCATTGATGCCAGCTTTTTCCCGTTCCAACTGCATATTTAGATCAGCTTTTCGGCTATTTAAAGGAGCATATTTTAAAGCTAATCTATCCAATTCCTGAAGACGTTGACGATGATAATTTAACTTCTCTAATCCTGCTTGAATATCCCCCGCTTGCTCGATAATTTTTTGAGTTTCTTGTTCCTGTCTTCCCAATTCTTCTAAACGAGCGCTCGTTTGTTGGATGGGAAGGGTAAATTCGTTAATTTTTTGCTGTAATTTCTGTTCTAATTGTTGTTTATCATACTGGGCCTGTTGCCAAGCTTGTAATTGACTTGACAAACTTGCCTCTTTCTGGTCTAAATTGATTAGGCGCTCGTGGGCGGCAATGATTTCATTTTTGCGATGAAGAATAGTCCTTATTTGATTTAATTGATTGTCTAGACTAACTTTTTCCCGGTCTAATCTCTCGATTTCTGCTAATAAAGCTCGCTCCTGTTCTCTTTGCCACTGCCGCTGTTTTTCCCAATTCTGACGCTGATTTTCTTCCCCTTGTAGTTGCTGTAAACGCCGATTATTTACCTCTTGTTCTTGATTAATTTGGTCAATTTGGGTGTTTAACTCTTGCAGCTGCTCCCGATAAGAATTTTTCTCCTGAAGACGGAGTTTGATAGTTTCTACTTGCTGCTCGATCTGGAGGGACTGTCCATCAAATTGTTTCGATATATCCTTGGCTTTATTTGCTAAAATTTCATAGCGATCGAGTTGTAATAATTCTGCTAAAATCTGTTTACGACCACTGGGAGGCTGTTTCATAAACTCGTCCGCTTGTCCCTGTCGTAAATAAGCAGAATTAATGAAAGTTTTATGGTCTATTTTTAGATAAGTATTAATCTGTGCTTGGGTATCTTTAATACTTTTACCCGATAAAGGACGAAAACTCTGATCATTAATCACCTGAAAATCTAAACCAGAAGCTTTCCCTCCCCGGTGACGACTACGGATAATTTTATAGATTTCTCCCCCATAACTAAACTCGAAATCTACCCGCGCATAATCGCTGCCCGCATGAATCACATCATCAGCAATCGAGGTGCGACTTTCTCCCCAAATTGCCCAAGTAATTGCTTCGAGTAAAGAGGATTTTCCCGCACCATTGGCACCACAAATACAGGCAGTATGTAATCCGCGAAAATCTAGCACTGCCTCGCGATAACTGAGAAAATTTTTCAGGGTTAATTGTAGGGGAATCATAAGCTGGGAGGTGGGGAAGTGGGGAAGTGGGGAGGTGGGGAAGTGGGTAGAATGCAGTACAAGGCATAATTAGCGGAAATTCGGTCACTCAGCCTCAGTAAAATATTAGTATCAAATAGATATTTAGCCATTAGTCATAGATAGTTTCACGCCCTAAGGCTTCATCGGGTAATCCGGGGGTATCCTTGGGTTGACTTTCCAGAAATTTTAGCCAATCTTCTGCTTTTTCTTGGGAGGTCATCTCTTCAATTTTTGGCGAAGTTATCTGAGTTAGAAATTGGCTGAAGTTTAAGACTTCTTGTTGCTTTTCTAAAGGAAGTTTTCGCAAGTTTTCGATAACGGCTTGTTCAATATTCATCAAAATTCAGCTTGTCGATTAATCGGCGTACTAAAAAGCATCAATCTCTTCAATACCTGCCGTTTCCCCATTATATCACCCCCCCGCTCTGGCACTGACCAAATCCCCCCACTTGGCTGCGATATTATTCCTACGCAAGTCCCTAACCGCTCGGAGTCGCCCCATTTGCTAATCTAAAGGAAAGATAACCGATTCTTAAGACCAAATCTATGAGCATTCCCGAAATTAGCGTCCATGAACTCGCTCTCCGTTTAGCCGATCATGATCCTAATTTACAACTTATTGATGTGCGCGAACCGGAGGAAGTTGCGATCGCATCTGTGGCCAGTTTTACCATTTTACCCTTGAGTCAATACCGAGAATGGTCGCCCACTATTGCCACCCAATTCAACCCCCAAGCGGAAACCCTCGTTATCTGTCACCATGGCATGAGATCCCTGCAAATGTGCCAATGGCTACAAAGTCAGGGTTTTACTAATGTTAAAAATATTAACGGCGGCATCGATGCTTATTCCCTTCTCGTCGATCCTAATATTCCCCGCTACTAATTTTCATGGCCCCCATCGGGAAAAAAGAGGGGTAAACCATCCCCTTTCTCCCCATTGATTACGGTTCCTCGGTTTGTCTTATGCAATGGACGGGGTTATAAGGAATGAAACCCTTATAGAGACAGACATTGCTGCTATTTTTGTCAATTGTTTTCGATCTAGAGCGAACTAATCAATTAAATCTCTTGTCAGGTAAGGATTTAGTCGATTTATGCCCCCCGATCGAACCATACCAAGTAACGAAGAACCTTGATTACTGACTACTGATAACTGATAACTGATAACTGATAACTGATAACTGATAACTGAATAAGCGTTATACTGTCTAAAAAAATGTTATAAATCTTTTGTTAAGATTATTCCCCTATGTCCGCTAGAACCCATCTCAGCGATCGCTATCAACAGATCTTAAAGGCGACAATCCAACATTATATCGCCACGGCCGAACCGGTTGGCTCGAAAACTCTACTCGATGAGTACAAGTTTACTGTTAGTTCCGCCACGATTCGCAATGCTCTCGGTAAACTGGAAAAAGAAGGTTTACTCTATCAACCCCACACTTCCTCCGGACGCATTCCCTCCGATTGGGGTTATCGTCTCTACGTCGATGAGTTAATGACTCCCGATGACCGTATCGGCGAAAAAATCGGCTATTATCTGCATCAAAAGGCTAAATCTCCCGCTTGGAGTCTCGAAAGTCTGCTACAACGGGCCACCCAACTTTTAGCCGGTTTAAGCGGTTATATCGCTATCGTTACCCTCCCCCACACCCTCACCAATACCCTGCGTCATCTGCAATTAGTCCCCGTCTCGGGCCGGCAGATCATGTTAATTATTGTTACAGATAGTTTACAAACACGCTCGGTTATGATAGAGATTCCTGAGTCTATGGAAACGGACAAGAAGGATG
The DNA here is from genome assembly GCF_032027425.1 of Microcystis wesenbergii NRERC-220. Classification (NCBI taxonomy): domain Bacteria; kingdom Bacillati; phylum Cyanobacteriota; class Cyanophyceae; order Chroococcales; family Microcystaceae; genus Microcystis; species Microcystis wesenbergii. Next base: position 3,622,032 of record NZ_JAVSJA010000001.1, read on the forward strand.
GATTAGCAGAAGAATTACAAATCCTCTCTAATTTTCTGGGGGAAAAATTAAAAGGTTATTGCTTGGCAGATTTAATTAACCTCGATTGGCAGCAAATCGAGCGAGAATTTGCCCGTTATACCCATTTTCTCCAACAATTAAGCCAAGAAATCAGCGCTAGTCTCCAATCCACTGCCACCCCGGAGATTATCGTCCATGGTGTCGCTGAAGTCATTCGACAGCCAGAATTCGCCCAATGGCAACAAGTACAAATGTTACTGCATCTATTGGAAGCAGAACAGGATCGCCTTTTACCCCTGATTTTACAAAGACCAGAACCAGAAAAATCAGCTAAAAAAGTCAAAATCACCATTGGTTCCGAAAGTACTCTGGAATCCATGCGCCCTTGTACTCTTATCTCCGCTTTTTATAAACAGGGAGATACTCCCGTCGGTAGTGTTGGCATTATCGGACCGACGCGAATGTTATACGAAAATACCATTCCCCTAGTGGAATCCACCGCTAACTATCTCAGCGAGACTATAAGTAAGTAGATATCCCCCGCAAAGGTTCGGGAATAGGACAATCGACAGTAAACTCTAAAATTGTCTCACCATCCCCCAAATAGCCAGAATTGGCAAAACAGAGCAACATCCGCACCAGCGCCACCCACACCTCGGCATCGAACTCCCAATCCTGTCCCCGACGCGCTCCACAGGCGATCGATTTTAGCGCCCAAAAATAACTATTTCTCACCACTGAACCGCCTTTTTTATAAACAGGTACATCCTCATGGTGAATATAAAGAATATCATCTTTAGCGATCGCTCTCATCGGTGGCCGGGAAAGTTGCAGGAATTTTCAGCTGACTGTCCTAGATAATAACATCTTTAGCGATCGCTTGAGTCGCTCCAGAAAACCCACCCTAATCATAAATTTATATGAAGATATTTGGCTTGTTCTCGGCTGAGATGAAAGATTATGTCAAGTTTTCCTAAAATGTACCAAACAGTCTTGACAAACTGAAGTTTTCTCCAATAGGGCTTTTTCATGGGATGGGATAGATTAATTCCTATCCCCAGTCCAGGGTTTTGATAATATTCACTTATGAATGGCTCACTTTAAAATCAGCTTTTTTCGGGGATATACGCAGGTAAATTGTTTTATGTCAAGAAAAATTTCCAAAAATCTCCTTGACAAAACCAAAAGCTGGCAATTAAAATGCTCGATCAACATCAACAGTGATAGTATGTATTGCTTATTTTTTTTCTGCCGATGTTAATTTTCTGCCGATGTTGCCCTAAACCTTTTGAACTCAGGCAATTTGCTTAATTTATCCCCTTATTAGACAAGGAAAAATCATGAGAAGCCATCAAGTTGCAGTTTTATTATCCACCTTCGCCACCGTTGCCCTAGTTGCCCCCGCAGTCCAAGCGGCAACCCTTGTTACCTCCCTACCGATTCAATTCGTGAACGTTACAGGTGGTTTTACTTCCCCCTCCACCCCTCCCGGTAGTCCCGATCCCATCAATGGGATTAGTGCCACCATTAATGGTGCTGGCAGTGGTAGCACTATCCCCTTTAATCCCACCACCGGCGGTGCAATTCTAGGTAATTTCGTCGCCGCTAATGTTCTATTTAATTACACTGCTGGCGACCCCCTCACCTTCGATTTATTATCTAACGGTAGTTCTGTCTTTACTGACACTTTCTCTATCACTGGCAACTATAACATTGACCTGACTTCCGTTGTTCCAGGTGTTGCTAATACAAATCTCGTGGTTCAGTTCAGCGTCCTCTCTGGTACTGGTACAACCGGAATTAATGGCGTTAAATTAGAAATCACCACCAAAACACCTGAACCCGGAACTATGACCGCTATCGGTTTATTAGGTCTGGGTTTAGCCGGTGCCGCTACTCGTCGTCAACTGCAAGAAAAAGCCAAAACCAAAGTCTAAATCATCTAAAATTTCGGTTTGACACTAAAACGAGGTGTGTCGGGTTGGGTGCATCTCAATTTTGAAGAACTATCTAGGGCTTGCTGAATAAATCTAAAAACCTTGTTGGATAATATCTTTAGTCCTTTTTGAAATCAAAAAGTGCCAGCCATTGGAGTTATCGGGGGGAAATTCAGGGACTTTTTCCCTGAAAATATGGGTAAAACCCGACACCCCCCAGCCCCCCCGATGTCGGGGGGGTTGGGGGGCCACACCCTATCCCTAGGAAAAACTTTTTCAGCAAACCCTATTTAACTATGACCAGCGATACTGTCACCACTCCCTCGCCCCAAAAACTTTGGTTAGCAGCCCTTAAACCACCAATGTATAGTGTGGCGATTATACCGATTATTCTGGGAACTGTGATCGCTGATCAGGAAACAGGTCGATTTTCTCTGCCGATTTTTGCCACCTTTATCCTCTCAGCTATTTTAATTCTCGCTTGGTTAAATCTCAGTAATGATGTTTTTGATGCCGATACCGGGATCGATGTCAATAAAGCCCATTCGATCGTTAATTTAACCGGCAATAAATCTTTAATTTTCTGGCTGAGTAATCTTTTTCTATTAGTGGGTATTGCTGGTATTTTTGCTATTAGTTATTGGCGAGGCGATTGGATGATCCTAGAATTAATCGCCCTCTGCTGTTTTTTGGGCTATACCTATCAAGGACCGCCCTTCCGTCTCGGTTATCAAGGATTAGGTGAAATTATCTGTTTCTTTACTTTTGGACCCTTGGCGATTGCCGCCGCCTACTATTCCCAAGTCGGTGCTTTTTCTCTCTCTAGTCTAGCGGCTTCAATTATTATCGGGATTACCACTTCTATCATCCTTTTTTGTTCCCATTTCCATCAAGTCGCCGATGATCTCAAAGCGGGTAAAAAATCACCTATTGCCCGTTTAGGTACTTTAAAAGGTTCTAGAGTTTTAACGGTGGTGACGGTTCTCGTTTACGTTTTAACGGTGGTTTTTGTCCTGCTGCAAGTTTATCCCCCTCTCACCCTTTTAATTTTTCTTAGTCTCCCTTTCGCTTGGCAATTAGTCCACCACGTTAACCAAAATCATGACCAACCTCAGCTAGTCAGTAACTGCAAGTTTATAGCGGTTAATCTTCACTTTTTTAGTGGCCTTCTCTTCTCCCTTGGTTATTTCCTTGCTTCCCGTTGATCAACCCGATTTTTTTTCTTAAACCCCTTGACAAAACCCCGCCACTTGACCTATACTTATATTCATAATGGGAATCCGTGCCTGCCTGCAAACCCCTCATTTTTAGGCAGGATAGACCGAAAAAAAATTAACCGACTTGAATCAGTTATCAGTTATCAGTTATCAGTTATCAGTTATCAGATTTGAGTTTTAAGTGTGCAGTATGTATTAAGTGGGAAGTATTAAATACGGCGGATTCAGCCTTAGTCTGGTACATCTTCCAGTTTCCTACTGTCTTTTTACTGTTTACTGATCACTGATTACTGATGACTGTACCCGATCGAGTTTGCACTGATTAACGGAAAAGTGACAGAATAGGGGGATAGATCGCCACAAATCAAGGTTAGCATGAGTGAACAACCCCTCGGATCGGTTATTCAAGGTTCCCTGAGTGAAGGTTTAGAAATCCGTCTTTATCCGGATATTTCCGTCGAAGATATGCGCGTCGGTAAGTTTTTGGTTGTGCAAGGCACTCGCTCGCGTTTTTTCTGTCTCCTCACCGATGTCTCCCTGGGTAACTCCAGTCCCCGGATTATCGCTAACCCTCCCCATCCCGATGATAGTTTTATGCGCGATGTTTTGGCGGGTAGCGGCACTTATGGTACAATTGAACTATCACCTATGCTCATGTTTACTCCGACGGGAGGTAATTCCCCCGCAGTTTCCGACAGTTCTTTAGCCTCTTTTCAACCCCAAACTAGCGCCGATTTAGAATTACTGCCAGTCAAAACTATTCCCGCCCATTTTAGCCAAGTTTATGAAGCTTGTGAGCAGGATTTTCGCATGGTTTTCGGTTGGGAAGATGATCCCACCAGAAAGAATTTTGCTATTGGTCAACCCCTTGACATGGACGTGCCAATATGTATTAATCTCGATCGCTTTGTCGAACGTAGTAACGGTGTTTTTGGCAAATCCGGGACGGGAAAATCCTTTTTAACCAGGCTGTTAATTTCGGGTATTATTCGCAAACAAGCAGGGGTTAACCTCATGTTTGATATGCACTCGGAATACGGTTGGGAAGCGATGAAAGAAGGGAAGGAGGTTTCTACGGTGAAAGGATTATGTCAATTATTTCCCGGACAGGTGGAAATTTATACCCTCGATCCCGATTCTACCAAACGCCGGGGAGTACGAGGAGCGCAGGAATTATTCTTAAGTTATAATCAGATTGAAATCGAAGATATTCGTTTAATCGGTCGGGAATTAGGCATCTCAGAAGCTAGTTTAGATAATGCCAATATTCTCTATAACGAGTATGGAGAATCTTGGATCGTTCAGTTATTAAATATGAGTAACGAGGATATTAAAATCTTCTGTACGGAAAAACAGGGCCATGCGGGATCAATTATGTCCCTCCAGAGAAAATTAATGCGTCTAGATAGTTTGAAATATCTAAAAAGTGTTTGTCCCCACAATTATATCGATCAGGTTTTACAAGCTTTAGATGCGGGTAAGCACGTTGTCATCGAATTTGGCTCCCAAAGTAATATGCTTTCCTATATGTTAGCCACCAATATGATCACCCGTCGGATTCATGCTAATTATGTTAAAAAAGCTGAATATTTTTTACAAACTAAAAACCCCGTCGATCGGCCGCAACAGTTAGTGATTACCATTGAAGAAGCTCACCGATTTTTAGATGCTGCCGTGGTGCATCAAACTATTTTTGGAACTATTGCCAGGGAGATGCGAAAATACTTTGTTACTCTCCTAATTGTCGATCAAAGACCTTCAGGAATTGATAACGAAGTCATGTCTCAGGTAGGAACAAGAATCACCTGTTTATTAAACGATGAAAAGGACATCGAAGCTATATTTACTGGGGTTTCTGGAGGGGGAAGTTTGCGATCAGTTTTAGCGAAATTAGACTCAAAACAACAGGCTTTAGTTTTAGGTCATGCGGTTCCTATGCCGGTAGTAATTCGTACTCGCGCCTACGATCAAAAATTCTATGCTGAAATAGGTGCGACCGACTGGCGAGAATTACCCGATGAGGAAGTATTAGCGGCGGCCAAAATTGCCAAAGCCGATCTAGGATTTTAGAAAAATTAATTTTTGATTGTAGAATAGAGTTGGATTGTTTTTACTGTTTACCTCCCATGACCGCTCAAATACCGATCTCGAAGATCAGCTTATACGATCGAGATTTTCAGCTATGGATCGAGACAACCGTTAACCAATTACGACAGGAGGATTTTGCCTCGGTTGACTGGACTAATCTGATCGAGGAATTAGCAAGTATGGGAAAAAATAATCGACACGCTCTCAAAAGTTTGTTAATTCAATTATTAGCTCATCTGCTCAAGTTAGTTTATTGGCAGACGGAAAGAGAGTATAATGCTAATCAATGGGAAGCGGCAATTATTAATTTTCGAGTTGAAATTGCCGATCTGCTGGAAGACAGTCCTAGTTTAAAACCTTATCTCCTCGAAATTTTCGATTCTTGTTATGGAAAAGCTAGACAAATAGTCTCGAAATTGAGCAAGCAAGAAATTCCCATAGAAGTCATTATTACCCCAGCAGAAACCCTGGATGAAAACTGGTTTCCCTAACTATGCAACAAGGTGATTTAATCGAGATCGAGATTACCGACCTCAACCATACGGGCGAAGGTGTGGGAAAATACCGAGGACAGGTGATTTTTGTGCCAGATACGGTCATTGGCGATCGCATTCAAACTCGCATCACCTATATTAAAAAAAGTCATGCGATCGGCAAACTACAAACTATTCTACAAGCTTCTCCCCATCGTATCCGGCCCCGCTGCATTGTTGCCGATAAATGTGGTGGTTGTCAATGGCAACACATCGAGGATCAATTTCAGCTTCGGGTCAAAAAAGAGCAAGTACAAGAGGTATTAACCAGAATTGGCGGTTTTAGCGATCCTTTGGTTTATCCTCCCCTCACCGGTAATTCTCCCCTCGCTTATCGCAATAAAGCTACCTATCCCCTCGGATTTTCCCCCACCGGCAATGTGCAAGCAGGTTATTATCGTCGCGGCAGCCATCATCTGATTAATCTCAATCAATGTCCGATTCAAGATCAGGCTTTAAATCCGTTTCTAGCAGAGATAAAACGGGATATTCAGGAGCAAGGCTGGTCAATTTATGATGAAAAGACCCACCAAGGACAATTACGCCATTTATCCCTGAGAATTGGCCGCCACACTGGAGAAATTTTATTAACCCTGATTAGTACCGATCATAATTTACAGGGAATTGAGACCCAGGCGCGGCAATGGCTGGCAAAATACGGCAATTTAGTCGGTGTAACCGTGAATTATAACCCCGATCGAGGGAATGCTATTTTTGGACCTCAGACCACAACTATCGCCGGAAGGGACTATATTACCGAAAAGTTCGCCGGATTAACCTATCAATTGGCTGCCGATACCTTTTTTCAGGTTAATACAGAGGCTGCTGAAGCCTTATTTGCGGTTATTTGTCAGAAATTAGACCTTAAAGGTGAAGAAATTCTTATTGATGCCTACTGTGGTATCGGTACTTTTACTTTACCCCTCGCTAAACGGGTTAAAGAGGTGATTGGACTAGAATCCTATAGCTTTTCCCTCGATCGAGCCAAGATTAACGCCCAATTAAATAATATTACCAACACAACTTTTATTTTGGGGGCAGTAGAAAAAACTTTACCGCAACTGACAGTTAAACCCGACATTATTCTACTCGATCCGCCCCGCAAAGGTTGCGATCGATCTGTCCTCGATAGTCTGTTACGGCTGCAAAGTCAACGCATTGTTTATATCAGTTGTCAAAGTGCAACTTTAGCCAGAGACTTGCAATATCTCTGTAAAACAGGCGATTATCAACTGCTAGAAGTGCAAACAGCTGATTTCTTTCCCCAAACTCCCCACGTCGAATGCGCCGCTTTTCTTAGACAAAAAACAGCGAATATGGTAGGATGAAATAGGAGGAAAAACCCGACACTTTAGCCGTTTATGGTCGAAAAGTCAATGGGTAAGGATAATAGCATATTAAGACCCGTTCCAGTCAACTACTTTTTTGATTAATTACCCGCTCAAAGTGGCCTTGATTCTCGATTGGTTTGTAGATCAATCATAAAAATATCTAATCCATCTCAGAGACAGAAAAGGGACAAAATATGACTCATTAGGTATGGCAATCATCGAAAATTTTGGGTCTGAAACCCCGTCGTTCTACGACGGCTTTACTGTTAAATATGAGCATCGTTTACGAAATATATGCTAAAATGTGAGGTATGGAAAAAGCCTACTCGTTTCGATTTTACCCCACACCAACACAAGAGTCGCTATTGCGGCGCACATTGGGCTGTGTAAGATTGGTTTACAATAAAGCTCTCCACGAACGAACACAAGCTTGGTATGAAAGACAAGAAAGAGTAGGCTACGCTCAAACTTCTTCAATGTTGACCGATTGGAAAAAGCAAGAAGAATTAGACTTTCTCAATGAGGTAAGCTGTGTACCCTTACAACAAGGGTTAAGACATTTACAAACAGCTTTTACTAATTTCTTTGCTGGTCGTACTAAGTATCCTAACTTTAAGAAAAAACATCAGGGAGGAAGTGCCGAATTTACCAAATCTGCTTTTAAGTTCAAAGACAAACAAATCTATTTAGCCAAATGCACAGAACCCTTACCTATTCGATGGTCAAGACAAATACCAGAAAGCTGTGAACCAAGCACAGTAACAGTCAGATTACATCCTTCTGGACGTTGGCATATTTCAATTAGATTTGATGACCCAACGATTAAGCCTCTACCAGTAACAGATAAAGCCATCGGAATTGACTTAGGAATTAGTAGCCTCGTGATTACCAGCGATGGCGATAAAGTATCTAATCCCAAGCATTTTAAAAAGCATTATCGGAGACTGCGAAAGGCCCAAAAAAATCTTTCTAAGAAGAAGAAAGGCTCAAAAAATCGGGAAAAAGCAAGAATCAAAGTAGCCAGAATTCACGCTCAAATCACCGATAGCAGAAAAGACCATTTACATAAGCTAACCACTCAATTAGTTCGTGAAAACCAAACGATTGTGGTTGAGAATTTAGCCGTCAAGAATATGGTCAAAAACCCGAAATTATCTCAGGCAATATCTGATGTAAGCTGGGGAGAAATTACCCGACAATTAGCCTATAAATGCCGTTGGTATGGGAGAAACTACATCGAAATAGATAGATGGTTTCCTAGCTCTAAAAGGTGTAGTAATTGCGGGTATATTGCTGAGAAAATGCCGTTAAATGTTCGAGAGTGGGACTGTCCAGACTGTGGGACTCACCATGACCGAGATATTAACGCCAGTAAAAATATTTTGGCCGCAGGGCTTGCGGTGTCAGTCTGTGGAGCGACTATAAGACCAGAACAGAGTAAATCTGTTAAGGCAGGTGCGAAAAATCCTTCGGGAAAGAAACAGAAACCGTTCGGCTGAGCTCACGGCCGAAGCCTAAATCGTGAGGTTTGGGAATCACCGTCCGTTCACGGCGGTGAGGATGTCAACTAGATCGACGGTTAAGAGACCTTAATCTTTCTGTAAGAGAACAGTAATTGAATAAAAGCTAGAGGTAAAGCGCGTGATTGCTATTTCACTGCCCACAAGCAAACGAAGCTGGAACACCATGAGTTTCGCTTCCACCTTGTATCTTTGTCCGATTTTAGATTTATTGACCGCTAGTATTCCCGAAGAATTAGAACCAGAAATTAGATTAGGATTGCAAGAAGCTTTAGTTAATGCCGCTAAACACGGCAATCATCTCGATCCCAGCAAAACCGTGGTCGTTCACTTTTCCAGCAGTAAAGACGAGTATTCTTGGGTAATTACCGACGAAGGTTGTGGATTTACCCCCCGTTGTCCCCATCATGGCTGTAGTTGCGATTGCCCCAATTTTCCCCCCGAAGAAGCGGAAAATGGCCGAGGACTGTGTATGTTATATCAAATCTTCGACCAAGTTCACTGGAATCAAAAAGGAACCCAACTGAAACTTTGTAAACAAATTAAACAGGAACGCTGGTTTAATTAATGACCGTGACCGTGAGAAGGACAGGGAGGAGCAGAAATCGAGCGATCGAGCCAGCCTGTAGCCTGTTGTAGCCGAGGAAGTGCTTCTTCTGGCTGATTATCTAATAAAAACACCAAAGCCGTCCCTAATTGTTCAGCAGCCCGAGCATTACGATTGGCTTTCAGACGATGCCAGTCAATCGGTGCGATCGCCAAACGTTCCGCCAAAATCCGCGCCAATTCCAGGGTAGATAGATGATCAAGAGTCTGAGATGGGGAGGAGACAGGGGATGGAATCATAATCAAAAGGTTTCGTAAAACCGTAAAATCGTCTATAACTATAGTTTAGACGCAGGAAATCCCATCGAGTCCATGTCCTTAGAAGAAAACCCGTACCCTAACGATGAATCGGCAGAATTTACCCAAGCGATTGAAGAAGTCGAAGCGGCGATCGCAACACTAAAAGACCGTTATCGACAGATCAACGAAGCAGAACAGCAAAAAAAAGACCTAGAGGCACAATTTAGTCAAATAGAACCCCAATGGCGCGAAAATCCCCTACCTGAACTAGAAAAGGAATTGGCACAAATTCGCGAACAGATTCAAGAATTAGAGGTAATTTTAGAAAGCAATTTACTCAAAGAAGGAGAATTAAAGCGCCTATTCTGGGAAGGAATCCGTCGCGGACTGCTGGGGGAAGTTTTTTGGCAAATTGTCCGCTTTGGTGGTATCGGAGTCTTACTGGGTTGGATTCTGCGATCCTTTACGGGGTGATTAACTGCACCGGAAGTGGGAAGTGGGAAGTGGGGTGTAGGGTGTAGGGTGTGGGGTGTGGGGTGTAGGGTGTGGGGTGTGGGGTGTGGGGTGTGGGGTGTGGGGAGAACAAAGCTGCCTTTTGCCTCCTGCCTTTTGCCTCCTGCCTTCTGCCTCCTGTCTCCTGAATACTGATAACTGCTATAGCTAGACAAAAATAAGGAATAGAGCCTTAAACTCTATTCCTGAATCAAAATTTGCAGTTAATTTTTAACCCTATACTACCGCAGAAGTCAAAGCTTCTTTGAGGATAGCGGCTTTATCGGTTTTTTCCCAGGGTAAATCGAGATCATTGCGACCAAAATGACCATAAGCGGCCACATCTTGGTAAAAACGCTCGCCTCTTTCACTGGGTAAACCGCGCAGGTTAAAGGTTTGGATAATGCCGGCCGGACGGAGTTCAAAGTATTTATTGATTAAGTCCAGAATCACATCATCGGCGACTTTGCCAGTGCCAAAGGTTTCCACGAAGAGACTCACCGGACGAGCTACCCCAATCGCATAACCCACTTGAATCTCGCACTTATCGGCCAAACCAGCCGCGACGATATTTTTGGCCACATAACGGCAAGCATAGGCCGCGGAGCGATCAACTTTGGTAGGATCCTTACCAGAGAAAGCGCCGCCACCGTGACGAGAATAGCCACCGTAGGTATCGACGATAATTTTCCGTCCCGTTAATCCCGCGTCGCCTTGGGGTCCACCAATGACGAATTTTCCGGTGGGATTAACCAGATAACGGGTATTGGCATCGGGTTTAATCTCTAAATCACTGAAGACCGGTTGTACTACCGCTTCCCAGAGATCACTTTTAATCTTTTGTTGGACGAGATCATTATCGGTGATATCGCCGATAGTAGCATCGTGTTGGGTAGAAACCAGGATAGTATCGATACCCACGGGACGACCATCTTCATAAATGACCGATACTTGCGTTTTACCGTCGGGACGCAGATAGGACAGTTCACCCGTTTTTCTGACTGCCGCTAAACGGCGAGCGATGCGGTGGGCTAAACTAATCGGTAAGGGCATAAATTCGGGGGTTTCATTGCAAGCGAAACCGAAGACAATACCCTGGTCTCCCGCACCAATTTTATCGAGTTCATCATTGCTGAGAAGTTCGCGATTTTCCTGAGCGGCCGTGACACCCTGGGAAATATCGGGAGATTGTTCGTCTAAAGCGACTAAAACGGTGCAACTATTCGAGGAAAAACCGTTATCTGCGTTGATATAGCCGATTTCAGCGATTTTCTTGCGAACTAAATCGACGAAATGAACCTGTGCTTTCGAGGTGATTTCACCAGTAATCAAGACTAACCCTGTATTGACAACCACTTCAGCCGCTACACGACTGTGGTCATCTTGGGATAACAGAGCATCGAGAATAGTATCAGAAATCTGGTCACAAATTTTATCGGGATGTCCCTCTGTAACCGATTCGGAGGTGAACAAATAACGTTTAGACAAGTGATGTCCCTCATGTGATAGTACATTTGAACGCAAAAAGATTCCAAGAAATCTTTGATCATACAGTGTAACAGGGAATTTGTAGAGATAAAGTATTTTCAATAAGAAACCGCCCGAACATTGTCCGGACGGAGTGTGGTGTGAGGAGTGAACGGAAACTTTCGTCTCCGCTAATTCCATTGTAGATGACAACTTAGAATCTTGAGCGATTTGAAACAAACTAGCCCAAAAAATTTTTATTTCTTGAAGGGGTTGACTAATGCCCGATCCCCGTCTCGATGATGTAGCCTGAATAATAGAGGTCGCAGAGCTATAGGGAAAGATTATGACAGTCACAGCCGATTATTTAGAACAACTCAATCCTTCCCAGCGCCTTGCTGTCGAGCATTTTTGCGGCCCCCTGTTGGTGGTTGCCGGGGCAGGATCGGGAAAAACCAGCGCTTTAACCTATCGTATCGCCCATTTGATCCGTCATCACGGGGTCGATCCGGAAAATATTCTCGCGGTCACTTTTACCAATAAGGCAGCCCGGGAAATGAAAACTAGGATTGAAAAAACTTTTGCTCAACAAAAAGCACAGGAAAAATACGGTCAAAGATTAGAACTTTTGGAAGAATACGAACAGAAAAAACTCTTTTCTCAAGTTTATCGGAATTATACTAAAAAACTCTGGATCGGGACTTTTCACAGTCTTTGCGGTCGGATTTTGCGCTATGACATTAATAAATATCAGGATGAATATGGTCATAGTTGGCAAAGGAATTTCTCAATTATGGACGAATCTGATGCCCAGAGTTTGGTGAAAAATATCGTCACTAAACAAATGAATTTAGACGATAAAAAATTTGACGCTCGCAATCTACGTTATGCGATTAGTAATGCCAAAAATTTAGGTTTAACCCCCAGGGATTACGCCAGAGAAAACCCTCATTTTCGGGGAAAGGTCATTTCTGAGGTTTATCAGGCTTATCAGATGCAATTGGCACAAAATAATGCCCTAGATTTTGATGATTTGATACTGGTTCCAGTCCGTCTTTTTCAGCAAAATGAATCTATTCTCGGTTATTGGCACACGCAATTTAAACATATTTTAGTCGATGAATACCAAGATACTAACCGGATTCAGTACGAGTTAATTCGGCTTTTGTCCACCAATGGTGAAACGAAAAAAAGTGAGTGGAATTGGACGGATCGATCGATTTTTGTGGTGGGTGATGCCGACCAATCTATCTATAGTTTTCGGATGGCAGATTTTACTATTCTGCTCAATTTTCAAGCGGACTTTGGCGATGGTTTACCCGATGATGATACTCGCACGATGGTGAAACTACAGGAAAACTATCGTTCACGGGAAAATATTCTGCAAGCGGCAAATAAATTAATTGAAAAGAATAGTCAAAGAATTGATAAAGTCCTTGTTCCCACCAGAGAAGGAGGCGAGAGTATCTATGTTTTTAAAGCCAGAGATGAACAGGAAGAAGCATCTTTTGTTATCGATAAAATTCGAGAATTTAACCAAGAAAACCCCGAATTAAATTGGGGTAGTTTTGCCATTCTCTACCGAATTAATGCCCAATCTCGCCCCTTTGAAGATGGGTTAATTCGCAATAATATCCCCTATAATATTGTCGGGGGATTTAAATTTTATGATCGACAGGAGATTAAAGATGCGATCGCTTATTTACGAGTGATTGCCAATCCTGCTGATACCGTTAGTTTACTGAGAATTATTAACACTCCCCGGCGCGGTATTGGTAAAACCACAATCGATAATTTGCTCAAAGCTGCCCAAGAATTAGGAGTACCTTTATGGGAAATTATCAGCGATGAAACTTCCGTTAATACTCTCGCCGGTCGTGCCACTAAAAGCATCAATAAGTTAGCGAAAATTATCCAAAATCTGCAAGAAAAAATCACCGATTTATCCGCTAGTGAAATCCTAGATCAAATCATGGAAGATTCGGGATATATTGATGAATTAAAACAGCAGGGAACCGAGGAAGCTGATACCCGCATCGAAAATATCCAAGAACTTTATACCGCCGTGGTACAATTCCAAGAGGAAAACGAAGAAACCAATCTCCAGGAATTTCTCGCTAATGCTAGTTTAGCCTCGGACTTAGATAATCTTCAGGAAGGTCAAGAAAAAGTCTCCTTAATGACCCTTCATTCCGCCAAGGGTTTAGAGTTTCCTATCGTCTTTTTAGTCGGTTTAGAACAGGGCATTTTTCCCCATAATCGTAGTTTAAACGATCCCATTGCTCTTGAGGAAGAACGCCGTTTGTGTTATGTGGGAGTGACTCGGGCCAAGGAACAATTATTTTTAACCTACGCAAAAGAAAGATATGTCTGGGGGAATAAAGAGATGAAGGTAGCTTCCCAATTTTTGCAGGAATTGCCCCCAGAATTGCTCACAAGCAACCTGAAACCGAAAAAGACCCCAAAAGTGGTTCCCATTCAAACAACCGCCTCTAATCAAAGAAAATGGGGCGTAGGCGATCGAGTGTTACACTCTACTTTTGGAGAAGGAGAAGTGACCCATATCCTCGGTGAGGGTAAAAAAATGAATCTAGCGGTCAAATTTTCGGGTTTAGGTCAGAAAATCATCGATCCTCGCACCGCACCCATGCAACTTATCCACGAATAAGGAAGGATTTTAAGTAATCATCTGTAGGGTGGGTTAGGCGAAAATAAGTTATACTCTCACTAAAAATTGAGTATTCGCCGTAACCCACCGGACTTCAGCGTGAGCTTTTGTCGAACGCTTTTTTCTCCCTATCTCCCCACTGATAACTGATTACTGTTCACTGATAACTGACACCCCCTGATTCCTCAACTCCGATCGCTACCTGCTGTTAGAATGGAGAATTGCGGTCAGACTGACGATAAAATTGAGAAGCTAAATCCTTGATTCTTAATAGTTGTTGAGAAACTTTCCGCCTACTATCGCAATTATCCGATAATATGGGCAACAGCGAGTTAGTCTATTCAGTCTGTTAAAATTGACCCCCGTTGGTCCTATTCGCCCACTGTCTAACCTTAATGATGAGGATCAGTTAATATGGAATCAATGCAACCCACCGAGACCAAAAATCCGATTAGAACGGATTTACCCGGGTCTCTGAGCAAACCCAGCAGCAGCAGCACCGAACAGATTTGGTCTGAATATGTAGAACCAGTTTGGGATTCGGTGATGTCCTATCTGGCTAACGTCCCCGATTATATCGGTAGTTTCTTCTCTGGATACAAAAAACCTTTAATCGTTCTGGGGGCAATTTTGGCGAGTTTTGTCACCGTGAAAGTTACCCTAGCGGTTTTAGATGCGATCGATGATATTCCCCTCCTTGCTCCTATCCTACAATTAGTTGGGATCGTTTACACTGGTTGGTTTGTCTGGCGCTATCTGCTCAAAGATGAAAATCGTCGCGAGTTATTAGCCGAAATTGATGCACTAAAAGCGCAAGTTTTTGGCAGTCACAATAATCCTTTATAGAATCAAGCATAGATAACCCAGGAGTTGAGCGGAAACACTCAACTCTTTTGTTTTTGCACAACAGTAAAGATTGAGGCAGTTAGGTAAATAGACCAGATAGCCATTCTCTGGTTCTTCTAACTGTATATCCCTCTTCTGTCACTCTAGGGAACGGGAAAACAGAAATGACAGGGGAAAACGGATGTCAACAGAGAATTTATCAATCGATTAAGTTGAGTATGAGGGCTTTTCTCTCTATTCTAACTCTCCTCCTCTGACAGAAGAGGAATATCTAAGAGCTAATTTCACGACCGAGGTACTCAAGCTTCTCTAGAACAGATTGAAGCAAAGATCGCCGCTGCTCGACGACAATATCTAAGTTAGCCAACATATACTTTACGTCTTTATAAGCATTGTCCAGCAAGGCAAGTAATAATTCGCGATCGCCTGCGATGTCTTGTTGCGATGGGGCGCGAGTCCGTTGGGGTAATAAGTCCGCTGGTGGGGAAGGAGGGGAGGGCGATCGCTCGGACTCTAGCTGTTGAATCGTTTGTTGTAAATTTTCAATCACCCCATACATTTCCATCGGGTCAAAAACCCTTAACAGACTGGTTTGTGTAACAATGCCCAACCCCCGCCCCCAGTTCCAAGAAACCACCAAACGCCCCACCCGCCGTTTTTGCATTTCCTGATGGGCCGTCCACAGGGAATCCTCGGGGTTGAGGAGAAATAACGGCGTACTCATCACCGTCTGGGCCCTAGTTTTGTGCAGATCGATTTGAACTGCTTGAAACTGGACAAGATCTCGCTCTGTCACAATACCAACCGGGTAGTCATTGTCCTCGTAATTTCTCTGGGTGATCACCACACAACTGACACGATGTTCCGCCATTAACTGGGCCAATTGCAAGACTGTGGCGGTGAGTGGGGCCTGTACCACTTGAGTGGTCATCACATCCGATACGCGACGAAACCGCAACAGATTGGCCGGACGCAATATCTGGCGAATACTTTCATGGGAGATCACCCCGACCAACTGTCCTTGGTCATCGACAATCGGCAAATGGCGAATTCGGTAGCGACGAAACAAAAACAGGGCGGCAAAAATGTCTTGAGCAGATTGCTGGGGCAAGGTGATCAGGGGATGTATCATCACATCGGCAACGGTTGTCTCGGACAGGTTAATCCCTTGAGCGGTGAGTCGCACCACATCCCGTTCTGTCAAAATTCCTAATAACTCTTGCCCTTGCACCACCAGCAGACAGCTAACACGCGCTTCTCCGGCCGGAGGAGCTAGAGGGGATAGGTCATCGGTGAGTAAACACAGACGGCTATGGGCCTGACCGATCATGGCGATCGCATCTGCCAGAGAAGTGGTTGGCGGCACCGTCAAGGGTTGGCGATCGATCGCTTTTTCCAGATCGGGGGCCCAACTCAGAGGTGTGTCGAGGGACATCAGCACCATCCTGCAATCGCAAAGGCCAAGATAGACAGAACAGCCACTGGGAAAAGAACCCAGACTCTCAGAGTTGCCAAAATCCTTTCTAAAACTATCTCAAAATGTAGCGTCATGTAACTTTTTCTAGAAAGATGTAACGTTTTGTTACAATTTTTATTAAACTCGTAAAGATTTTAGACCCACTTCGGTGTATCATAGAGGGATGTAACAGGTTAAACCCTAAAACTTTTTATTTAGGGGTCATTCAGCCTCTAATGGTTTTAGGGGCGGCATCACCAGACGCTGGGGTGAGTACTTCTGGGTTCTGGTCGGCCTGAAGGGTTACTCCGGAAATTCTGGACACCTTTCCATAAAGTCGATCCAGCACCCGCTTTACGGAAATACGCTGCCATGGTAGACCGCGTTTGGTGGTGTAGCCCTGTTCATTAAGCCAATCGGCGATCTTCTGCAAGGATTTCCCCGATTTGTGATGACGGCGAATCAGTTCAATGACCCGGCACTCTTCCGGATCATCCACTAATTCCCCATCGATCGATCGTTGTCCAAAGGCAGGGGAGCCGTAGCCCGCATAACCACCGTTGCTTGCTTTTGCTTGTCTGCCTTGTTCTAGCCGCTCCCAGGCAGATAAATCGTTTGAAGGGGTCGCTGTCATAGGGGATGTCAATGCAATAACTTGCAAAACCATATTACCGTAACTTAACGTCGCAAATTTGTTTTGATTGGGAGCAGCCGATGACGACTTACAAAGTAAAACCCCCCCATGAGCAGGGACTAGATGTCACCATCGATGTCTGGGACGACCAAACTATATACGATACCCCAAGGAGGCGGACATTGACTTATGCCATTTTGCTTTACTCATAGCCCTGGACTCCCAAACCCTTTCGCTTTCTGGGAGAAAGTTAAAGGGGCTAAGGCCAAGCATTTTTAGATGAGGAGCGGGTCAAGGCTGAATTTATATTGTAAAACGCACCGAGAAGAGAATTTGTCCTAAGTTACACAGCATCAATCTGGAGATATAAACATGGGTACGGCTACATTTATTCAAGATGAAACTGAATTTGATTCCCTCTTAAAGAGTGAATCCCTGTTGGTGGTAGATTGCACGGCAACCTGGTGTGGCCCTTGCAAACTGGTGGCGCCGTTGATCGATCGATTGGCCGATGACTATCGCGATCGCGCCAAAGTCTTCAAACTTGACCTAGACAGTAACAAACCCGTGGCCAAACGCTTTGGGATTAGAAGTATTCCGGCGGTCATGGTATTTAAACAGGGGAAATTGATAGAAACATTAGTTGGGGTTAAACCCTATGAAGAATTTACGGCTGCGGTAGAACGACAATTATAGTCTTCCACCGTGAACGAACACTCTGGGCAAACGTCCGACGTTGACCCTTTCCTTCTCACATCACTATTCAATTTTGAGGTATGGCGATGAACAAGCTTATAGAAATTCGGTGTCCCAACTGTGGCAGCGTAGCTCAACGACTCTTGAGCGATCGCCTGCCCGCAGGATATAAGTGTCCGGCCCGGCAGGTTGCTCAGACGGAATGCCCAGTGTGTGATTATTTCATCGCCATGTGTTGGCAAAACGGCGCTGTGCTGGAGGCCTATGCTCCCGGCACTCAGGGGAGCACAGCTGCGGCCATGCCGCCCCAGCCCCAACCAGCGATCGCCCATTGGCCCTGGTCATCTCTATTAACAGTGGCCCTCAGCCCACAAGAGTCTAGGAAATTGCTATCGGGGCAACCCTAGTCAACTTTTGCTTTTATACCAGTCCTTTCATTTAACAAAACCATCCAACTCCTATGCTGCAAGCTCAAGAAATTATGACCCAAAACGTTGTCACCATTCGTGGTTCGGCAACGGTTGCCGATGCCGTGAAATTGATGAAAGAAAAACAACTGCGGGGATTGATTGTCGAACCGCGCCATGAACAGGACCCTTATGGAATTGTCACTGAAACCGACATCGTTTACAAAGTGGCGGCCTTTGGCCACGATCCTAAAACTATGCGGGTTTACGAAATTATGGTTAAGCCCTGTGTGGTCGTCAATCCCGAACTGGGGGTGGAATATGTGGCTCGGTTATTTGCTCAAACCCGCATTCGCCGCGCCCCCGTGATTCAGGGCAAAACTTTGCTGGGCATTATTTCTGTCAGTGATATTCTCTTCAAGAGCGATTTTGTCGAAAAGCCAAAGCGGTTGTTCATTGAAGATGAAATTGAAGCGGCCCGGGAAGACGCGCGGACAATTTGTGCGGCCAAGGGTGAAACCTCTCCCGATTGCGCTGCGGCCTGGGATGTGGTTGAGGAACTCCAGGCGGAAGCCTCCCATCAACGGGCCAAAAAACAAGGGAATAACTCACTCCAGTCCTACTGCGAGGCTAATCCCGATGCCTTAGAGTGCCGCATTTATGAGGATTAAATCCTTGCGGGTTTTGGCAGAATCGATCGCCTTTAGGGTGACTTCTGCCCTTAATGCGCTTAGGTTAACTTCAAAGCCGCCTGTCATACTAAATCCGTTGAGTATATGCTACTTATAAGGACAGGCACTCATGCAAGAGGCACTCATGCAAAAGGGGGAATAAATAATCAGTTTTTAATAACCGGATTTAGTATCAGTTACTGAAAAATCAAGGGCAATGTTTTCTTCATTGCTGTGTATGCTGCCTAGTCATGGTTTCGATCTCCGCCGTGAATAGCTTTTGCTTGTCAATGTAAGGATTTGCTTTGATAGCCCTGACATTTGGCAGCTTCCAAGCGTATCGGTGGGGTTGCCAATCTCCCACTATACGCTCCAATTTTAGAATCGAAAAGATTAAAAGAAAATGACTTAAATAATATTCGATTATTTGTCGAGCCTTTCGGTTACTTGAATCGCTTAAAAGCTTGGCTCTGTGTTTTCTTTACTCCTCGATTAATTAACTATTTTTCTTTTCTATATACTCAACTTAATCGATTGATAAATTCTCTGTTGGCATCCGTTTTTCCCTGTCATTTCTGTTTTCCCGTTCCCTAGAGTGACGGAAAAGGGATATTCTGACTGCTGCCTTCCCAAAACGAAAACTTTGTACCTCACCACTAAGATAACTGCTATAGCTTAACACCATAGTTCGGAAACCCGTACCGATCGAGCAGTTGTCAGGGGGCCTTGTATTTCGGTAAATTAGCACTCGGAAGGTAAGAGTGCTAATCTGGAAAAGACACTTACCCAAATACAAGAGAAAAGGAGGATATTCCATGGCTGCAGTCAGCATCAACGTAACTACTGTTAAACCCCTAGGCGATCGAGTTTTCGTTAAAGTTAGCCCCAGCGAAGAAAGAACCGCCGGTGGCATTTTTCTTCCCGATGCCGCTAAAGAAAAACCCCAAATCGGGGAAGTCGTGACCGTCGGCACTGGCAAACGCAACGATGACGGCAGCCGTACCCCTGTGGAAGTGGGTGTGGGTGACAAAGTTCTCTACTCCAAATATGCCGGAACCGATATCAAACTTGGTGGCGAAGAATACGTTCTCCTCTCCGAAAAAGACATTCTCGCCGTCGTTTCCTAATCATCTACCCTTGAAAACCCCTATTTTGCACGAATAACGATACATTATGGCTAAATCTATTATCTACAACGAAGATGCTCGTCGCGCCTTAGAAAAAGGCATGGATCTTCTGGCCGAAGCGGTGGCCGTCACCCTTGGCCCCAAAGGTCGTAACGTCGTCCTCGAAAAGAAATTTGGCGCGCCCCAAATCGTCAATGATGGCATCACCATCGCTAAAGAAATCGAACTGGAAGACCATATCGAGAACACCGGTGTGGCTTTAATTCGCCAAGCCGCATCAAAAACCAACGATGTAGCGGGGGATGGTACAACTACCGCCACCGTTCTCGCCCATGCTATCGTTAAAGAAGGTTTACGCAACGTCGCCGCCGGTGCTAACCCGATTTCTCTGAAAAAAGGGATCGATAAAGCTGCCGATTTCCTCGTCAGTCAAATCGCCAAACACGCGAAACCCGTAGAAGACTCCAAAGCGATCGCACAAGTGGGTGCTATCTCTGCCGGTAACGATGATGAAGTCGGTCAAATGATCGCCTCGGCCATGGATAAAGTCGGCAAAGAAGGCGTAATTTCCCTAGAAGAAGGGAAATCGATGACCACCGAACTAGAAATCACCGAAGGGATGCGTTTTGACAAAGGTTATATCTCTCCCTACTTTGTCACCGACACCGAACGCATGGAATGCGTTTTTGAGGATCCCGCTATTCTGATTACCGACAAAAAAATCGGTTTAGTACAGGATTTGGTTCCTATTCTCGAACAAGTGGCCCGTCAAGGTAAACCCCTAGTAATTATCGCCGAAGACATTGAAAAAGAAGCTTTGGCAACCCTAGTGGTTAACCGTCTGCGCGGTGTTCTTAACGTCACTGCGGTGAAAGCCCCTGGATTTGGCGATCGCAGAAAAGCGATGTTAGAAGATATCGCCGTCTTAACCGGTGGTCAAGTCATTAGCGAAGATGCGGGTTTAAAACTGGAAACCACCAAAATTGACAGCTTAGGTACGGCCCGTCGTATCACTATGAACAAAGATACCACCACCATCGTCGCCGAAGGCAACGACGTGGCAGTGAAAACCCGTTGTGAGCAAATTCGCCGTCAAATCGAGGAAACCGATTCTTCCTACGATAAAGAAAAACTGCAAGAACGTCTGGCTAAATTAGCCGGGGGTGTGGCAGTGATTAAAGTCGGCGCCGCTACCGAAACGGAAATGAAAGACCGCAAATTGCGCCTAGAAGACGCAATTAACGCCACTAAAGCAGCCGTAGAAGAAGGTATCGTCCCCGGGGGTGGTACTACTTTAGCTCACCTCGCTCCCCAATTGGAAACCTGGGCCAAAGAAACCCTACACCATGAAGAATTAACCGGCGCTTTAATCGTTTCTCGCGCCATTGCTGCCCCCTTAAAACGGATCGCTGAAAATGCCGGCCAAAACGGTGCAGTTATTGCCGAACGGGTGAAAGAAAAGCCCTTTAATGTCGGTTATAATGCCGCTACCGGTGAGTTCTCCGATATGTTTGAGGCGGGTATCGTTGACCCCGCTAAAGTGACTCGTTCTGCCCTACAAAATGCCGCTTCTATCGCCGGTATGGTTTTAACTACCGAGTGTATTGTGGTGGATAAACCGGAAAAAGAAAAATCCGCTCCTCCCGCCGGCGGTGGTGACTTCGACTATTAATAATTAGTCTGTTTTTTCTTGACTCGATCGCAATTAAGCGATCGAGTTTTTTTTTATAAAAAAACATCACTTCGGGTTAATATCGTCACCCCAACCCCTAGCAGGGGTAGGGTTGATTCATGAATCAACCCTACCTTGAATCAACCCTACTAGCAGGGGGGGCGAGGGAGATTCGGCTAATCTAAGAATAAGCGGTTTAAATACGTCTTAGCTTACTTGATTCATGAATGAACTCTCATAGTAGCTTGATTCATCAATCAAGCTACAAAGCACGACGTTTTAAAAAATTTTCAGGTAAGTTGCCGTAGGAGTGAAACCCAACCACCGAGTATCTTACTCCCCTCTCCCTACAGGAATCCCACTTGGCACGACCAGAAACTGCCCGATGTTGCATACCACTTTCTAGCCATTTTGTCAACATTCTATAGAATTAAATATCATACCAGACGGTAAATGATAACAAAATCTAATCAATAGTTGAAAAGAAGAGACGGCTGCGATAGGCTAATCTACATAATTTCTTAACTTTTTTAGAGATCATGAAAACCTTATCTAGGTCTTTGGTGTTGGCGGGCATTAGTAGTTCGCTTGTACTGATGGGGGGGGGTAAACCCTGTCCGCGCGGCGGTTCTGATCGGGAATCTCCCGCCAACGGATGATAATTCGTCCACTCCGATTACCACCAATGAGATAAAAGCGCTCGCCTTTACCCTACCCGCGGGTAACAATTACAGCCTCGACAACGTGATCCTGCGACTCGAGAACTACGGGAGTGGAGATGTTCCTCTCGTCCAGATCCGCAATGATGTCGGGGGTAGCGATCCGGGCAGTACCGTCCTCGCCAGTTTCACCAATCCCACCCCTCAAGGAGTGGGAGTCTTTAACTACACCTTCACTCCCACTGGCCCCCTCACGTTTACCGCCGGTACTAAATACTGGTTATACGTTACCGTTACCAGTGGAAGTTTCGACTGGCGCGGCTCTAGTCCTAACAAAACCCCGACGGGCATCGCCACGCCATCGGGAGCCCAGGTTAGTAATAACAGTGGAGGGAGTTTCAATAACAGTACCACTTTAAACAGTTTCCAGATCAACGCGACCGAGATAACCGGTCCGGTGGCCAGCACTCCCGAACCCAGTGCGATCGCCGCGTTGTCCCTGTTCGGATTGGGTTTACTGGGGGTTAAAGGTCGTCGGAACGAGGGATAAGTTGCCGGTGGTTGGGTTTCACTCTGTTCAACCCAACCACCGAGGATCTATGTCGGGTTCCGTTCCCTCAACCCGACCTACGAATTTACTATACTAATTTTTCCGTGATATTTGTCAGGATAATTTCTAGGGAATCGGTGACGGGGGATTGACTCATGAATTTCGGGGAATATTCGATCGCCTAGTAATATTGTACGCTAATGATCAGCAATGGCAGAGATGCTTGATTTTTCGCACCGCCACCCCCCAAGGGTTTGGGATAGGGGTGTAAGATGCCCGCTACGAATACAGAAAAATGGTATTAAATACTTCCTTTCCCTGGGTGAAATCACACAAGTTTTTATATAAAGGTTGTATCATAGTCAGAGTCAATGACATTGTTGCGATTGCTTTCCGCTTCTAATCTAGACTGTATTGGGATTGGTCAAAGCTAATTGCAATAGTGATCTTTTACAGTCAATGGTTTTTTAAGTCCTTTAGTACACTATGTCTATCCTCAATCAAGAAAATCTTAAGCTGGCAACCCTCACCCTGTTCCAAGAATACCAAAAAACAGGGGATAATAAGTTACGGGATCGGATTATGGAGTTAAATTTAGGATTAGTCAGAAAGGAAGCTCATCATTGGGTCAATCAATGCCATGAAAATTACGAAGATTTAGTGCAGGTTGGCTGTATGGGATTAATTCGGGCGATTAAGCGTTTTGACAGCAGCAAAGGTAATGCCTTTAGTTCTTTCGCTATTCCCTATATTCGCGGCGAAATTCAACACTATCTGCGGGATAAAGGTTACACAGTTCGTATTCCTCGCCGTTGGTTAGATTTAGGCAGACAAGCGACAAATGTGCGTCGGCATTTCCAAACTGTTCACAATCGTCAACCCAACGATACGGAAATCTCCCGCGCTTTAAATATTTCCCTCGCAGAATGGCAAGAGGTAAAACTGGCTTTCCAAAACCGTGAACCTCTTAGTCTCGATGTGACGGTTAATAACGATGAAGATAATAATACCTGCTTAAAAGACCTCATTCCCGATCCCCATTATCGCAGCTTTCAACTATGTCAAGAGGATCGCATTCGTTTACAACAGGCACTCGCTCAATTAGAAGACAAAACCCGTCATATTCTCGAATTTGTCTTCCTTAAAGATCTTACTCAACGGGAAACCGCCGAACAATTAGGCATTAGTGTCGTTACCGTCTCCCGTCGGGTGAAAAAAGGTTTAGAAATTCTCAAGGAAACCATGACTCAAGAAGTATTTTAAGAAAATTATCGGTTCTCAACCCTTAAAATCTCCAAAAATCAGAAAAATGATCAAAACACACCTCAAAAACTTAATTTTTTGCATCTATATCTTAAAAACAACATTATTAGGAGTGGTATGATCCCAGCTTATCTTTGCCCAAATAGCAAGTAATTTAAAACCCCAGCTAAATATTCATACTGCTCGATCGAATTATAGTAGTGAGCAGAAATTCTCACAATCAATGATGCTTCTCCCCAAGCAATTATCGGCACTTCAATCTGATATTTTTCCCAGAGTTGCCTAGATAAATCTTCAGCTGCCCAAGAATAATGAGGAATTAGAATCGAAGACATCGATCCGATCATTGATTCTGGACAGGGATAATTGACCTGCAAGGCATGACAAAGCAAATTTCTGGCTTTTAAAACCAAATTACGATTCCTCGCCATCAGACCCAGTAAACCATGAATAGAGAGAGAATTTAAAAACTCGATCGCTTTTGGCACTGATAAATAAGCGGTGGGATCATCGGTTCCCATCCAAGCAAATTCTAACTGAAAACGGGAGCGATCTTGTCGAGGGGAATTCGCTCCATGGCTAATAGTTAAAGGTCGAATTATTGCCTGTTTATCCCTGCGCACATAGAGAAAAGCAGCCCCCTTGGCACTACATAACCACTTATGACAATTAGCAGTATAATAGGTGGGATTAATTGCCCCGATATTAAGGGGTAAAAAACCTAAAGCATGAGCGCCATCGATGAGAGTATCAATACCCTGATTATTTAATTCTTGCACAATTTCTGCGATTGGCCAAATTAAGGCCGTGGGACTGGTGACATGATCTAAAACTACTAATTTTGTCCGGGGAGAAACTGATGCTAAAATTGCTTGACTAATTTCTAAAGGAGACTGCACAGGAAAGGGAATTTTAGCGATAATTACCTTTAAACCCCATCTTTTAGCTATATGTTTAACTGCATTAGCACAAGCATTATAGGTTTGATCGGTGATCAGAATTTCCTCATTTTCCTGAAAAGTTAAGGAATTTAACACCGCATTCACTGCTGTGGTTGCATTGGGAACAAAGACTAAATCATCGCTATTTACACTGACTAAATCCGCTAATTTTTGCCTAGCAATATCTAATAAACCCTCTAATTCTCTCCCCAAAAATGCTAAAGGTTGCCTTTCCATTCGTTCCCGCAATTGTTGCTGATAATCCAAGACTATTCTAGGGGTTGCACCATAGGAACCATGGTTGAGAAAATAAATATTATCGGGAATTAACCAAGAATTTTTAGACATATTGAATTAATTTGATTTTATTCAAAACTAGAAAAAATAGCTGAAAAATTGCCTATTGTATTCAGAGACTGAATAGCTAGTATATTTATGATATAACCACCCATTTTAGATTAATCTCCGATGGGTTGAAAACGTTCGTATTCATCTTCGGGAGATTGATATTTTCCCGTTTTCACTTTCTGTTGGATTAGATGCTCTTGTTGTGGGGTAAGATGTACGTTCATAGGTATTATGACCATCTACTGAGAAAATCAACTTTATCTTAATTTTAAGCTAAATATCGACAAAAAAAGCTCTCCAGGAAAAAGGAGAGGGGAGAGAACGAGTTAGAAAAAATTATTAATGTAACCATCCTTTCAGACGACGCGCGACTTGAGGACGACGTAATTTTCGCATCGCTTTAGTTTGAATTTGACGTACTCGTTCGCGAGATAAATTGAACATTCCCCCCACTTCCTCTAGGGTATAGGGTTGACTGGTAGCTAAACCATAACGGAGAGAGATAACATCTTTTTCCCGTTCGGTGAGAACATCACTTAAAACTGCGAAAATTTCCTGACGCATCATCATCTCATTCATTTTATCTTCGGGAAGTTGTAGATCATCATCTTCCAACAGATCCACTAATTCCGTATCTTCTCCCTTCCCTACACGATGATTTAAAGAGAGAGATTGACGACGCAATTGTAATAATTGCCGCAATTGTTCGGGAGTCATTTCCAACGCTTCCGCGAGTTCCCGTTCATTGGGATTGCGTTGTAAATCTTGCTTGAGAATGCGCTGCGCTTTTTTGAGTTTATTGAGTTTTTCGACAATGTGAATCGGTAAACGAATTGTACGCGCATCGTTAGCAATGGTGCGGGTGATTGCTTGTCGAATCCACCAATAAGCATAGGTAGAGAATTTATAACCTTTATTGGGATCGAATTTTTCAGCCGCACGGTTGAGTCCGATCGCACCTTCTTGAATTAAATCTAGGAAAGGAACCCCGCGATTTAAATAGCGTTTAGCGATGGAAACCACCAAGCGCAAATTAGAACGAATCATCTTCCGTTTAGCTGTTCTTCCCCGATAAAGACGGTTTTCCAGTTGACGTTCATTATCTAATTGTAAAGCGATCGCCCATTCCGGTTTCGTCGGGGGACGATGTAAATTTTCTTGCAGTTTTTGGCGCACTTCTTCCGCTTCCATGAGAAACTTAACCGAGTGGGCTAATTCAATTTCTTCTTCCGCACTAAGTAGGGGATAACGGGCCATTTCTTTAAAAAATGCGCCAACAGTGTCTTCATTGCTGCCTTTATCGTATCCTGTTCCACTACCTGCAGCAGTGGTTTTTAGGGGTTCTGGTAAAGGTTCAGTCAGATCTTCGTCAGTTCTTTCCCCAAAATCCACGCTGTCCAGTTCTAAAGGATTTGTCTCCAGGGCAATGATTTGATTAAAATTATCATCGGCGGCTAGTTTAGAGATTTTCATAAGCAGTTATTGTGGTTATGGATGGAGTGGGATTATAATAGCGGGGAAAAACTCAGTTTCTCCCAATGGGATGATTGTTACATTGAATTTTCGGGGAGCAGATTTTTTAAACGTTTTCTTAATTAATGGCGGCCATTTCTGGGATATAATTACGCACTTCTGTGTCGATGGTTACAAATCGCCGCACCAGATAATCAGATTTTCTGGTAAATGGGAGGAGCTTTCAGTGTTTCTACTCATACACTCTAACTAAGGTTTTTGGTATTTGACTAGGTAAAGATCACCCTTCTTAACAATCAAGATAGCCATCAGCTTTTTATTACTATTCTTAGCTTTTTCTATTGAGAACCATTCTCACCTTTTGACTAACTATACTGGGATTTAATAGCTAATAGTCAATAATTATCATTAACTTTATCAATGCTTAAGGGTGGATAAAAATTCTTTTGGGAAGACTTCACGGGCTAAAAATCAAAATTTGTGGGCAAAAAAGCAATATTTAAAGTGTTTTTAGAGAAAATTAGCTAGTTTTATTCCCCTCAAGCTTTAAACTATAATTTAAATACCCCATTCTCCCCCCGCAACGCACACGCAGTGATCTCCCCACTTCCCACTTCCCACTTCCCACTTCCCACTTCCCACTTCCCACTTCCCACTTCCCACTTCCCACTGATAACTGATAACTGATAACTGATAACTGATAACTGATAACTGATAACTGATAACTGATAACTGATAACCATGCTCGATCGCCATGCTACTCTAACTGTAGCGGAACCTCGCACACCTTACCAATTAACCACAACTAGACAACCGTGGTTAGAGGTTTTGGTTGATCGCCCTTATCCTAGAGATAGTCAAGAGGATCAGCAAATATTAACCTATAGTGTCCCCCCAGATTTAACGGTAGAAATCGGCGATATTTTAAGCGTTCCCTTTGGTTCTCAGGTAATTGGGGGAATTGCTCTTAGATTTCTCGAAAATTTGCCCGCAGGACTAGAAGAAAATCAAATTCGTCCCGTGGAAGATGTGATTACTAAGGGCTTTTTCCCCGATAATTATTGGCAGTTATTGACGAAAATCGCCCAATACTACGCAACAGATTTAATCACCGTTGTTCGCGTCGCTTTACCTACGGGTTTACTGCGAAGTTCCCAACGTCGCATCAGATTAAAACCAGAAGCGATTCCCCCCGGTGCAGAAGTTTTTTGTACTCCCCTCTCCCGTCAGATTTTATCCCTGCTCAAAAATCAAAAAGAAGGCGATTATTCGGCGAAATACCTGCAAGAAAAGGTAAAAAATGCCAATTACGGTATCCGAGACTTAGTTAAGCGCGGTTGGGTAGAAAGTTATCTAGAAGCGCCCAAAAGTCCCAATATTAAACAAAAAAAAGCCATTACCCTACTGATAACCGACTTTCCTACGGATTTAACCGAAAATCAGCGCAAAATTGTCGAAATTTTACGCCACCAGGGGGGAGAAATGTGGCTGCCAGAATTGGCACAACTTGCGGGGACAAAACATTTTAAACCGCTCATTGACAAGGGTTATGTAGTTGTTCAGGATCGGGAATTTCTGCGCTTATCCTCGGCGATTATGAGCAGGGATCAACCAAAAACACTCACTTCTAGTCAAAAACAGGCTTTAGAAGCCATTCAAACCCTAAAAGGTGGTGAAAGCGTCCTCTTACACGGAGTGACGGGATCGGGTAAAACAGAAGTCTATCTACAGGCGATCGCACCTGTCCTGGCAGCGGGTAAATCTGCCTTGGTTTTAGTCCCCGAAATTGGATTAACACCGCAACTAACCGATCGCTTTGTGGCCCGTTTTGGCGATCGAGTCTATGTTTATCATAGCGCCCTCTCGGAAGGAGAAAGATACGATACCTGGCGACAGATGTTGACAGGAACCCCGCAAGTTATTATCGGGACGAGATCGGCGATTTTTGCCCCTTTACCCCATCTAGGCATGATTATCCTCGATGAAGAACACGATAGCAGCTTTAAACAAAGTCAGTTACTCCCCACCTATCACGCGCGTACCGTGGCTAAATGGCGCGCTCAATTAAACCATTGTCCCGTAATTTTAGGCTCGGCCACGCCATCCCTAGAAACATGGCTAGAATCCCAAGTTAATCCCCGTCTTTACCTATCTTTGCCCGATCGCATCCAAAATCGCCCCTTACCCCGGGTAGAAATCGTCGATATGCGACGGGAATTGCAACGAGGCAATCGTTCCCTGTTTAGTCAATCCCTGCGTTCAGCACTGGAAACCCTGCGCGACAAGGGAGAACAGGCAATTTTATTTGTCAGTCGTCGGGGACATAGTACTTTTGTATCTTGCCGAAGTTGCGGTTATGTGCTGGAGTGTCCCCACTGTGATGTCTCTCTCTCCTACCACCACACCGAACTGGGAGCGCAAGAATTACTCCGCTGTCACTACTGCAACTATGGTCGCATTCATCCGAAACAATGTCCTGAATGTGGTTCTCCCTATCTAAAATTTTTCGGTACTGGCACTCAGCGAGTCACCCAAGAATTAAGCAAAGAATTTCCTGATTTGCGCTGCTTGCGTTTTGATAGTGATACCACCCGCAACAAAAATGCTCCCCGGGAACTATTAAAACTATTTACTGATGGTGAATTCGATGTCTTAGTGGGAACCCAAATGCTCACCAAAGGATTAGATATTGATCGAGTTACTTTAGTAGGAGTAATGGCAGCCGATGGTTTACTTTATCACTCCGATTATCGCGCCTCCGAACGCGCTTTTCAAACCCTCACTCAAGTAGCAGGGAGAGCAGGAAGGGGAGAAAGAGAAGGAAAGGTAATTATCCAAACCTATACCCCCGAACATCCCGTGATTAGAGCAGTGCAAACCCAAGATTATGAGGGTTTTGTCGAGACGGAATTAATGCACAGAGAGAGTTTAAATTATCCTCCCTACGGCAGTTTAGTCTTAATTCGCTTTAGTGGTTTAGATGGGGAAGCAGTGCAGAAAAGTGCCGAAAATGTCGCAGAGGAATGTGTTAATAATTTCGGTTCCGATTGGGATATTTTGGGACCGGCACCCGCAACAATTATGCGCGTGGCTAACCGTTATCGCTGGCAAATTCTGTTAAAATTATCGGGAGACAAGGCTGATATCGGTCGTCTTTTTCTTCCTCTGAAAAGCTTAGTTTTACCAAGGGTAAGTATGGCGATCGATGTGGACCCCTTAACGATAGAATAATCAAGGGTAGTGATTTTATTGTAGTGGTGATAGCTCAAACCTTTGCTAAATCGAGCAAGAGTTGATCAATTAATTGTTTGGTATCGGGAGAGATAGTTTTTATTAGTGGGATTGCTCACAAACTGGCCCCCACATTCTTGACATTGACGTTTGGGTTTCCCATTATGAATAGAACCGTTCTTGATCCTATGGTGAGAACCACAACTAGGACAAGGAAATATATTTGAGTAAGCCTTCCACGAGTCACAAAAAGATGTTTATCAGAAAAGTCATCATCAAGCTAGAGGTTTAAAGACTGATTTGATCCAATTATTTTTATTAATAAATATTTTACACACTTTATACCAAATAAGCAAGAGGGCTACGCCACTACTACCAAATAATTACTGGGAGTTATTACCGAATCCTGCGGGATAATTCGCTCAACATAAAAAACGAAAACCACATTAAAGTTTTAAGCGAAGTAGTATATCATTTTCCCTATCGTTTCTTTTTGCTAAAATCTCAATCCCGATAATTCAAGTAATACTATAATTATAGTCTTTTGCCGCTTGTACTAAGGATAAAAGTTGTCCAGTTTGCTCGGTTCCCGATACTCCTAAATCACTGTGACAGAGGATAACTTTTTCGCTTACTCTTGCTAATAAATCCCTTAAAATTCTCTGTAAACGTGCCTGATTTTCCTCTAATTCTGCTTCTGCTGTCCAGCGTTGATAGGGACTTTTTCGCCAAAAAATTGGTGCGGCAAAAAGAGTAGCAGCACCTCCTTGTTCCCAGAGTGGGGAGGAACAATCTAGCCAAAAATGCCAACGATGACTAGAACGAAAAGAACGATATTGAAAGATATTGCCTAGGGTAACTGCTGAGGAAGATTTAATAAATTGTCGCACAGGATAGGGATTAGCGGTAATTGTACCACGGCGCAAAAGTTGGATAAACTGACTAATAGTTTCGCTGGGACTTTGAAAAGAGGGTTCACTCTCACGCAAACGGCGATCGATCTCCCAAAAATGTTGGGCAGTTTCCATTAATTCTCGCAAAGCTGCCAAGTGATCGAAGGGCAAATTTTCCCCATCGTTTAATAATTGTTCGATCGCCTGATTTAAGACAAAAATCGGGAAAAGTTTGGCTTCCTGCTGCCGTTTTTTCATCCCTTCGATCCAGTGACAAATTCTTTCGTAGGCAGTACAAGCTTTTTGTCCTAAGCGATCCCAACGGGGAAAAGTTTCGATCGCTAATAAACGAGGATTTTCTGGATGCACTTGATAACAATGATCGGCAATTAATCCGGCGCGAACCGGATCGATATCGGGAATTAAATTTCGTTCTTCATCCCAGCGATAACGGCTAAAAATCACCAGCATTTCCGCTATGGCCTCTTGGGGGGCTAAACGCCCCAAATTTGGGTAAACAAGGGCGAGAAGGGTCAATAATGCCCGAATCAGAGGACAACTGATCAGGGGTCGTTGTTCGTTGAGGGGTTGAACGGCTATCCCGGCACCGGTTAAAATTTCCATCAGGCTATAACGGGCGATTTCGTCTAAACCGGGGGCAATAACGGCGATTTCTTCGGGTTTTACTGCTCCTTGATTGACTGCTTGAATAATAGCTGTGGCTGTCTTCCGTAACAATTCAGCGCGAGAGGTGGTTTGCACGGAGATGAATTGATCGGGAAGATTGCCAAGATAGTTACCGTCGCTGATTAAGGAGAGAACCGTCTCGCTAAACTGAGCTGCTAACCCGTTAGTGGTAGATAATGGCATAATTTGACAGCGTGCCGCTAATTTTTGTAGATAATCGGGATCGGCAGTTAATCCTAAGCGAATTTTTCCCTGGGGATTGTAGGTAAAAACGCTAAAACAATCATGATCGAGGAAAAAACTGAGTAAATCCTTGGCAATAGCCGGATAATCGTCCACATCGTCCGCAAAAACTGCCCGGAAGCGTTTTAATAGTTGCTGCTGATAACGACTATCAGGAAATAAATAGCGCCAATAGAGTTCGTAGATGATACCATAACTTAATAAACCACGTTCTAGAGACCAATCACGCCATTGAATGATTAATTCTCCCACTTTTTCTGGTGTTTCCTGCTCATTAATCGCTAAAACTCGTTTTAAATCTGTTTCTGATAATCCGTCGGCTAATCTTTCGGGTATCTTTTCTGCGGGAACACCACTAGCGCCGGCTAATTGTAACAAATCGAGAACTTGACGGACGAAACGATATTCATTTATGCTGGTAAGCTGGAAGAATTCAGCGATCGCTGGTTGCCAGAGACGGGTGGCGAGTTCCTGCTCCGTTTCTGGGCGTAATCGGCGGGGAAATTGCGCTTTTAGCCCTAAAGACTCGAAAATTAACGGCCAAAACAGGATGACTTCATCGGTGAGAAAACCTAAAGGGGTTTTGCAGAGAATCGGATAGCTACCCTTAACAGCAAGGGCTAATTGATCGGCTAATTCTCGTTTATTATCATCGTTGGCAGCGAAAACTAAGATCGATCGAGCAAGGGGGGATGATTTTGATCGATCGCGAGACACCCAGCGCCGAAATTCCCCGACTAAAGCGGTGGTTTTGCCCGATCGCGGGCCACCTTCGAGCCAAATTGGTATGATTGACATCGTTTTTTCTCGATTGAATTTGTTAAGATGACTGATCGGTACTCTAGCTTTTCTCCCTTGTGGAAGTAATTGTTTCCTATGAATCTTAATCGGATTTTGCAAGGTGTTAATCAATGGTTATTACAAACTCCCGAACGTTCTTTAGATGAGGCGTATCATGCAGCTTTGAAGATTAAGGAGATAGAAGACAAGCATTTTCAAGGGCGAAAAGTGGCGAATGAATTCTCGAATTATGGCAGCAGCACTAATTCCTATTTTATCGCAGAAGTTAAAGGTTATCTGCAAAAAATTAAAGTCAGATTGACGGAGTTTAAAGCTAGTCGCTCGATCGTTAATACCTTCGGACCCAATCAACCGACAATTAATAATGGGGTGATTACTGTCACCACAGATGTTTGTCTGAAAAAACTTCAGTTTATCGATGGTGTTATCGGAAAATATCAAGGTAATTATTGGCAAGAAGAGCTTGAAGATGTCCCCAAAAGTCTCCAGACCCGAAATGTTGAGCGGGAAACAGCGAAAATAAAGACTTCTCGAAATCGCTCTTTTTTAGCAGCGGGTAGTCTTGAAGAGGAGGAAATAATCAAAAATAATAAATCGCAAAAAGCCACGGAAAAACCGGGGGTTTTACCCCGTTCTTTTGTCAATACTTTTAATCGCATTAAGCAGGAAATCGATCCCCAAGCGGAGGAATCGGAGGAGGCAGTTTTAAAAAGATTTCGCAATTCTCGTTATAAAACAGCCATTTCTCTCAAGTTTATTTTACTGTTAATTATTGTTCCTTTATTAACCCAGCAATTAACCAAAACTTTCCTGATCACCCCCTTGGTTAATAAATATTTCCAACAACAGGAACAGTTTATTTTTATCAATCAGGATTTAGAAGAAGAAGCTTTTTCGGAATTGAGAAGATTTGAGGAAGCTTTACATTTTCGAGGTATGATTGGTTTAGCCCCCAAATTATCTAAGGAAGAAATCGAGGGAGAAATTACTAAAAAAGCGGCGGTACTAAGTGAAGAATTTCGCCAACGAGGTTTAAATGCGATCGCTAATATTTTCGCCGATATTTGTTCCCTGATTGCCTTTGGTTTTGTTGTCGCTTTTAGTCGTCGGGAAATCGAGATTGTCAAGTCTTTTCTTGATGGCATTCTCTATAATCTTAGCGATTCAGCTAAAGCTTTTTTAATTATTCTCTTTACCGATATATTTGTCGGTTTCCACTCTCCCCACGGTTGGGAAGTGATCCTAGAAGGTTTAAGTCGTCATTTCGGTTTACCGGAAAATCGCGAGTTTAATTTTCTCTTTATCGCCACTTTTCCCGTTATCTTGGATACAGTCCTAAAATATTGGATTTTCCGTTATCTCAATCGCATTTCTCCCTCGGCAGTGGCTACCTATCGTAATATGAATGAATAGGGTAAAATCGGGGAGAAACTTGTTAATTTACCCTTCTAATTTTGGGAGGATAATCTTGCTGCTGTTTCTTGTACTTTGGTAGGTTCTAATTGCAAAGCAGTGGCAATCTGTTCTATACTTAAACCTAAAGCTAGTAAACCAGCGATCGCTTCAGTTTTAGCTTCTTCACGACCTTCTTCACGACCTTCTTCTTTAGCTTCTTGATAAAGTCGAGTTTGTCTGAGATCATCTAATCCGAACATAGCTTCTAACTCCGAGCGACTAAGATTAGTAAATTTATAGGCCAGGGTTCTTTCAATTAATTCTACAACTTTTTGCTGGAAAACTAGATCATCAATTTCAGCGATCGCTTTTTCTAAAAGTGGTTTTCCTCGTTGCTGTGCTAATTGGGGTGTAGCGACGATTAACTGAATAATTCCTAAACCCAGAGACGGATGCGGATTATCGATTAATTCGTCTAAATAAATACGTCTGATCTGTCCCGTTATCTCAAATCCCCGCAGTTGATAGGGAAAGTTATTATCCAGATTCCTGGAGGCAAATAAAGCTACAGCTATCCAATCCTGAACGGGTTTATACTGATTGAGATAGATGACAATTTCTGTTAAAAATCGCCAATAAAAATCACTTTTATCCTGAAATTGCACTTCAACAAAGTAAATAATTAGTTCCGGTGCTGCTGTGGTCGGTAAAAAAATACCGTCAAAACGACGCGCTAATTCTTTGATTTCTCGGGAGGAGAATTGATAATTTTCAGCTTTCTGGGTTGATTCTCCCAGTAATTCAAAAATTAACCCCGGAAAGGTTTGCAAGAGTTGATAAAAAATTGTATCGGTCTTCACAAGCTTGAAAAAATCTAGATGTTTACTAACAATTAAGTAGGTAGATGTTAAAAATTGTCAGACACCCCCCTTATTAAGGGGGGATTAAGGGGGGATCTATCTTCAATTTAATTATAACCGGCTACTTACTTACAAATCATCCAACAATAGCGTGACTAACACCTTATCGACGCGATTACCGTCCATATCCACCACTTCCAAGCGCAACCTTTGCCATTCAAAATGATCGGCAGCCCCCGGAATCCTGCCAAGATGGGTAATAATAAAACCACCTAGAGTGTGATAATTGCCCTGTTTTTCCCCCGGTAATTCACTAATTTCAAATAATTCTTTAAAATCTTCGATCGCCACTGTACCATCGATCAACCAAGAACCATCTTCCCGCTGCACGATCTGAGCATCTTCAATATCATCTAATTGGGGTAAATCGCCGACAATTGCCTCTAAAATATCCTTGCGCGTCACCAATCCTTGAATCACCCCGTACTCATCCACTACCAAGGCAATATGATGACCACTTTGCTGCACCAATTCTAAAACCTTTAAACCCCTGGTGCTTTCCGGCACAAAAAGCGGCTGTTGTAAATCCTTTGTTAGGTCGAAACTTTCACCGGTTAAACAATCGGCTAATAAGTCTGTGACTTCGATTACCCCCAAAACCTCATCTAAACTGCCCTGACACACGGGAAAACGGGTATGATTGCTCTCAATCAGCTTCTGGCGGTTAATTTCGGCACCATCTTCCAAATCTAGCCAAACAACATCCGGGCGCGTGGTCATAATCTGACTGACTCGGCGATCGCCCAATCCTAACACCCTTTCCACCATATCCTGTTCTGCTTCCTCAAAGGTTCCCGCTTCGGTTCCCTGTTTAAGCATAATTTTCAATTCTTCTTCCGTAATTGGGGAATCATTATTATTACCGCTAATCCCCAACAAACCGAGAATCAGATTAGTCGATTGACTCAAAAGATGGACAACGGGCGAAACAATTTTTGATAGCTTATCGAGAGGACCTGCAACGAGGATAGCGATTTTTTCGGGATTACTTAAACCTAACCGTTTCGGGACTAATTCCCCCACCACCAGGGATAGATAGGTAATAATTAACACCACTAATCCTAATCCCAAAGCTTGACTGTAGGGGGCTAAAACGGGAACTTGCGCCAATAATTGCGCCACACTGACCGATAAATTAGCTCCTCCGTAGGCCCCGGCAAAGATTCCCACTAGGGTAATACCAATCTGCACCGTTGATAAAATTTGATTGGGATCATTGGCCAATTTTAAGGCCACCGCCGCCCGTCGATCATCTCTGGCTAATTGTTCCAAACGGATTTTGCGGGCCGAGACAATGGCAATTTCCGAGAGAGCAAAGACTCCATTGAGGAGAATGAGGAAGAAGATAACAAGAATTTCGGTAGTCGCCGAGAACATGGTTAAAAGTTACAGGTAAAAGGGCTGATGAGTAGGTAGGTGTTAAAAATTGTCAGATTCCCCCCTTATCAAGGGGGGGGATCAAGGGGGGATCAAGGGGGGATCAGAGGCAAAATCTATCTTCTATTTAATTAGAACCGCTTACTTAGTTGTTTGGATCATAGTGCGAGGATCGGTTAAGTTCAGTAAAGAATCATCTTGATTTTTAACGAGTTACGAAGGCTTGTGTCTGGAGAGGGGGTACTCTCAGTATAAATGGGATAGGATAAAGTTCGCGCTCTTAACTCAGTTAGCAGTGAACAGTCAATAGTGACCTGTTGCCAGTAAAAAAAGTTGTCCCCCAGTCAAGCCATCAGCCATCAGCTTTTCGCGCATCAGTTTCTCGCCCCGTCTGAGATAACCGAACTAGGGAAGTTGAAAACCCGATATTTTAGCTGATAGCTGCCAAGTAGTGGGGACAAACTATCTCAATCTATTCGTCTGAAAAATTATGATCGCTACACCCGTATCATCGAAATCGAACGCTATCACGGAAATCCGCCCTGGACTACCGACTATTTGCGGTTGGGAACAGGAAATCGCGGCGATTGTCAATCACGATGATCCGATCTTTTTACCGACAACAAATCTCAAATTAGACAATATTAAGGCTGGTTTTGCCTGTGCTTTGCATATGCACCAACCCACCATCCCCGCGGGTGTTAACGGTGAATTAATCGGCAATCTCCAGCATATGTTCGAGAATCAGGGGGATGGTGATAACCATAATGCCAGTGTTTTTGCCTGGTGTTACAGTCGCATGGGCGATTTTATCCCGGAATTGGTGGCGGAAGGCTGTAATCCCCGGATTATGCTCGATTATTCCGGCAATCTCCTCTGGGGTTTGGTACAGATGGGACGGCAGGATATCCTCGATAAACTCAAACTAATCACCTGTAACAGTCAATATCAACCATCTGTGGAATGGTTGGGGACGATGTGGAGTCATGCGGTGGCTCCTTCCACACCGATTCCCGATCTAAAATTACAGATGCAAGCATGGCAAACCTATTTTGCCTCGATTTTTGGCCCGGATGCCCTGAAACGGGTCAAAGGGTTCTCTCCCCCAGAAATGCACCTTCCTAACCATCCCGATACCCTCTACGAGTATATTAAAGCCCTGAAAGAATGCGGCTATCGTTGGTTATTGGTACAGGAACACTCGGTGGAAAATCTCGACGGTTCGGGATTGAGTCAGGAACAAAAATATATTCCTAATCGCTTGGTGGCCCGCAATTCTCGCGGTGAAGTGATTGCCATTACTGCTTTGATTAAAACCCAGGGTTCCGACACCAAATTAGTCGCCCAAATGCAACCCTACCACGAGGCCAAATGCCGCGGTAAACAGCAAATCGGTGGCGTTTGGGTTCCTTCCCTAGGTTCCCAGATTGCCGACGGTGAAAATGGGGGCGTGATGATGAATGAATTTCCTCGCGATTTTCCCAATCCTTGGCGGGAAATGCGGGGAGGTTCCAGTGTGGCAGGATTTAACGGTACGGAATATCTGGAGTTAATCGAGGCTGCTGGCGTTAATCCCCAAGATTATCCCGCAATTCAAGCCGTACACCAGCATAAAATCTGGCAGCGAGTTAATCCGGATGCCGCTACCCCGGAAGCAGTAGAACAGGCGATCGCTGAGTTAAAACAGACCGACCACCGTTTTAGCATGGATGGGGCATCTTGGACAAATGATCTCAGTTGGGTGCGCGGTTACGAAAATGTCCTCGAACCGATGAACCAATTAAGCGCTCAATTCCACGAGAAATATGATCCTTTAGTACAGGCGGATCCTAGCTTCACCCGACGGCCGGATTATCTGGAGGCACTGCTTTATAATTTGCTCGTGCAAACCAGTTGTTTCCGTTATTGGGGCCAGGGTACTTGGACCGATTACGCCCGCACTTTATACGCAAGAGGCGCGGCCCTAACCCGCTAGGATAGTAAGGTATCTAGGACGCAGAATCTGCGTCCTAGTAGTACATAAATAGGGTTGGCCGAATAAATCTAAAAACCTTGTTGAATAAGACTTTTAGACTTTTTGTCAATCCAAAAGTGCCGGTCCTTGCAGTGATCGGGGGGAAAATTTAGGTACACCTGAAAATGGGTAAAACCCCACCCCTACTTAAACAAAACGGCAATGCTTGAGCAGAGCGCTTTCCAGTAGGGAATGATATTCTTTTTCGGAGATAGTATAGGCCCCAAATCTAGCCAGATGTGGATTTTGCATTTGGGCATCAAATAGACAGAAATCCCGTTCTCTGAGGTGTTCAACTAACTTGACCATGGCTATCTTAGAACCATCGGGAATTTTATAAAACATCGATTCCCCGATAAAAACCCCGCGAATTGCCAAACCTAAAATCCCTCCCGCTAATTGATCCCCTTGCCAAGTCTCGAAACTGTGGGCCCAGCCGGCTTGGTGTAATTGCTGATAGATTTGGATTAACTCCGGGGAAATCCAAGTCAGCGAGCGATCGGCACAACCGGCACAAACCCCAGCAAAATCGCGGTTAATAGCCACGCTAAAGCGATTTTGATTCAAAACTCGTTTTAGGGACTTGGGATAGCTAAAACGCCGATCAAGAGGGATAAGAGCGCGATTTTTACTAGAATACCAATCCAATCGCCCCTCCTCATCGGCCATGAGAAAGTAACCGCGTGCGTATCCTTGTATAATAGAGGCGATATCCACGACTCCCCCCAAGAATTCAGTCTCGTAGCCTGATCATTCTCTAATTATGCCTGATCATCCCGCACCAATTCCGCCCATTACTTTACCACCGATCGAAAATCCCCAACAGGAACAAACTTGGCTGCGCACGGCTTTGCATCGTTGGTTAGATGCAGAATTTATTCCCGAAGCTATTAATGAAACTATCGCTGAACGCGCTAGTCAAATTTTTCTGCGTCAGCGCTTGGAAGGGGAAAACGATCTCGGTAGCTTGGTAATTGCGATCGTTACCGAGATGCAAGCTTTTGACTTTCGCGAAAGTTTTTATAGTGAATTTGCCATCGCTAACGCCGTCAGTGATTTAATTTTAGATAGTTTAGGGATCGATCGCTGTTGTGGGCAAAGTTAGACAGTTTTTCTCGGCTATTGGATTAAATTGCCAAGGAATGATCGAGCGTTGCTTGCCGACGTAAACAATTCCAGTAGGCTGCATAGAGGTCTGTCTGTTGACCGCGCAGGGAAGCGATCGCAGGTGCGGCGGGAAAAGGCCAGAGACGATCAAAAACCACTTCCCGATGAGCCAGACGAAACTGTAGCAAGTAAACAGAAGCAGGAGCCTGTAAATTATCCAGTAATTGCGCTGCCAGCCGATATAAAGACTTAAGACTCTCTCTTTCTAGACTAATCGGTTGACTGTAGGCGTTGGGGATCATACCCTCCCCGATCACCTCACCGTATTCTAAACCCTTAGATGTCACTGTGATCGGCAACCAAAGATCCCCAAAAGAAGAATCTCCCTGACTGGTTTTATAGTGCAGGGTATGGGCAACCCAAGCGCGTCTTTCCTCGATATCCCGACAAGCTTGATAAACTTTTTTACCCGGAAAATTCACCCAATTGGGTAATTGAATTGTTAAGGGACACCAGATTAAATTATTTTGGCTGGTTTTACCCGACTCCATTTTCGACCACAAAGAAGCCGTCCCCGTCACCTCCACCGCCAAGGATTTAGGAACGGCGTTTTTTAAGGCAATCACCATCTTTTCGGTAACGGGCGATAGCCGAGACATCTGACCACTGGCTTGAGCTTCGGCATTAACGAGAATGATAACTTTGTCCATTTCTTCTTGTGATTTGGGTGAACTTGAACGAGCAGCGGTGAGGTTGGTTAAAAGTGAGAATTGACTGGGGTTCAATGCTTCTGTAGTCGCCATGGCAAAAGCTATTTCTCTGGATTTTAGCGGATTATACAAGACCGTAACTATTTTTTACGGATTTTTTCAACAACAACCATATTCGAGGCAGGATTTTGCTGCTCCCCCTCATAGAATACCCTAATTGACACTCCTAGGGCACTAAGCGCTTCGGGATTCTTTGGTTCCGCCGAGTTTCCTCGATCAAGGCAGCCGGTATGCACAATCGCCACTTGGGGAGCCCCCAAGACCGCACTGGCTTGCCAGCGTATGAGTTGTTATACCCGCCGAGCG
The DNA here is from genome assembly GCF_032027425.1 of Microcystis wesenbergii NRERC-220. Lineage (NCBI taxonomy): Bacteria > Bacillati > Cyanobacteriota > Cyanophyceae > Chroococcales > Microcystaceae > Microcystis > Microcystis wesenbergii. Next base: position 3,662,618 of record NZ_JAVSJA010000001.1, read on the forward strand.
TTCGCTGCCCTGGTCCTGATCCTGATAAAATAAATCCGATGCTTGCCGATGGGTACAGATAATGGCAGTGGTGGGAAAAATTAACCGGGATAAAGGGGGTTTTACCTGTCCCTCCTTGGCGATAGCATAAATCCAGAGACGCAGAAAACAAGTGGCACGCACCCGGGTTAATCCCACTCTCCCCACCAAGCGCTCGATCATTTGTTCTTGTTTTTCCCAAGAATACCAAATTTTCAGGTGTTTGCTCTCCATCTTTTCGGTCCTAGATTCTGACAACAATTATACTTTATACTTCACCCCACTTCACCCCACTTCACCCCAGTTCTCAACCCTCCCCCTACTAGATAGCGCTCATTGTTGTTGCACCTCTAGAACCGACAAAATGGTTCCAGAAACATTTAGGAGACGATTATGAACGATAAAAAATACGGTACTGCTCCCAGTCATACTCAAGCGTGGATTTTTCAAACTTGGTTATCTTTTATTGTCTCTATTTCCGCCACTTCTTTAGGGGTTGTTTATCTGCCGGTAGATGGGTGGATTAAAGGTTATTTAGGCATGGGTTTACTATTTACTGTCGGTTCCACCATTAATTTATCAAAAACTGTCCGCGATGTGGAAGAATCTAAACGCTTAATTAATCGCATTGATGAAGCAAAGTTAGAACGGATATTGAGTCAGTACGATCCCTATAAGGAGTAGTTTTTCCCAGTTATTGGTTATCAGTTTTTTCGATTATTCTCACTCTTTTTTCTGACTTAGGAGAGTTTATATGGGGGCTGCTGAAAAAGTTTTTCGTGGGGGCAGGGTGTGGGGTGTGGGGTGTGGGGTGTGGGGTTTTACCCATTTTCAGGTGATCAATTACCTAATTTTCAGGGAAAAAATCCCTAAATTTTCCCCCCAATCACTCCAATGGTAGGCACTTTTTCAGGGAAAAAAAGTCTAAAAGCCTTATCCAACAAGGTTTTTATATTTATTCAGCAAACCCTATATGGTTCTTCGTTACTTGGTATGATTCGATCAGGGGGCATAAATCGACTAAATCCTTATAGGGCAAGAGACTCAATTGATTAGCTCGTTCTAGATAGAAAACAATTGGCCAAAATCGAAGCAATGTCTTTCTGTGTAAGGGTTTTATCCTTTATAACCCCCCTCCATTGCATAACACAAACCGAAGAACCGTTTATATGCTATTCACAACTAATCTAATCAGTGTGACCAAAGGAATAATTTCTCTTTTACAAAATCCCGGTAATACGCTGTCTGTATATGATATTGAAGATGGACTAAAAGAGAGTTGGTTACAGCGATTAAGCTAAACGGCTTTTACTTCGGATCACCGATATAGACTCCAAAAGGGTTATAGCTGTTGGATCATGCAGGTTAAGCGCCGTTTAGCTTATCTTTGCAATATGTTAAAAGCGATCGGGAGCATCTCACCTTTGTAACTCCTAAATTAAGTTTTATGTCAAGCTATTTTGAAAGCCTTGCTAGAAGCAAGTTTCATCGACAAGTATAATTACTCACTTGCATAAATGAGATGCCTCCTCCCTAACAAATAAACAAACCAATAGATACTTGAGGCAATGATGATTGCAGAATTAAATACCCGGTTAGAAGCTCACGAAAAAACAACCGAAGAGATAAGGGTACGGAAAGAAGATATCGACCGGCAGTCGGCCGAGTTCCACCAGTGGATGACCAGAATCAAAGCAAGGCTGGATGCAATCGCAGGCAAGATCGAACGGGCCAAAAACAACACCAAGTAGGGTTTGTGGCAAAAAGTTTTTCCTGGGGGCAGGGTGTGGGGTGTGGGGTTTTACCAGTTTTGAGGTGGCCAATTACCTAATTTTCAGGGAAAAAGTGCCTAAATTTCCCCCCGATCACTCCCATATCCAGTACTTTTTGATTGACAAAAGGTCTAAAAGTTTTACCCAACAAGGTTTTTAGATTTATTCAGCAAGCCCTAAGTAAGCTTTCTTGGGCATTTTATCTCCCTGTCTTTAACGCTCTTGGAGGGAGTCTGGCAAAAGTCTTACAGTCTCTAAACCCTAGCTCTCTTATGGAGTAAGCCTTCAAGCTATCGCTAACTAACAGAAACCCGAAATTTGAGTTTTTATTAGAAAAAAAGTTAGCGATCACTTGTCAACCAAGGGTTTCAGAATCTGGATTCGGTCAGGGATTTCCGAAAGTTCCAGAAGAGCGTTAAGTAGTCGTGCAAAATTAATTTCCTAGTCGAGACTCCGAGACTCCGAGACTCCGAGACTCCGAGACTCCGAGACTCCGAGACTCCGAGACAGCTATCAGGGATCAGATTTGAATTTTTAGTTCACTGTTTACTGGTCACAGCAAAAAGCTTTTGGCTGACGGGTGACGGCTTGGATGTGTAATTAATTTTGCTTAGGTACTTAATCGTTTTATCATAACAGGATTTAGTATTAGGTGCTGCGTGACGGTGAACAGCAGGGAAAACCAAATCGTCGGGATCGGTATCGCCGTCCATTTTACGGTGGTGAGGATGTCAACGGTAAAATTTCCGTAAAGAGGTTGATTCCTATTGATTTATATATCAAGTTCCCTGCCGCAAAGAATCGATAGATACTTGAGGCAATGATGATTGAAGAATTAAATACCCGGTTAGAAGCTCACGAAAAAACAACCGAAGAGATAAGGGAACGGAAGGAAGCTATCGACCGGCAGTCGGCCGAGTTTAACCAATGGATGACCGTAATCAAAGCAAGGTTGGATGCGATCGCAGGCAAGATCGAACGGGCCAAAAACAACACCAAGTAGAGCGAACGCAAAGCGCTCGCTACGCCAGATCGCATTCTCTCGCTCAAAGGAAAAGGTGCTTCATGAGTTTATTGTCGGCAAATCGATCGCTTCGACCAACTAACCGAACATAAGCCCACCTTATCATTCCGACAAGAAATACTTTTGTCAAACCCCTTTACAAACCGTTACAAATTCCTTAAGATAGAGACATCATCACTCAATCGTACCTCGATAACTTAATAGGAATCATAAACCAATGACCACCACTCTACAACAGCGCGAGAGCGCTTCCCTGTGGGAGCAGTTCTGTCAGTGGATCACCAGCACCAACAACCGTCTCTATATCGGTTGGTTCGGTGTGATCATGATCCCCACCCTGCTCACCGCCACCACCTGCTTCATCATCGCCTTTATCGCCGCTCCTCCCGTAGATATCGACGGTATTCGCGAGCCTGTAGCTGGTTCTCTACTCTACGGAAACAACATCATCTCTGGTGCTGTTGTTCCCTCTTCCAACGCGATTGGACTCCACTTCTACCCCATCTGGGAAGCTGCTTCCTTAGATGAGTGGTTATACAACGGTGGTCCCTACCAGTTAGTCATTTTCCACTTCTTACTAGGTGTCTTCTGCTACCTCGGTCGTCAGTGGGAACTGTCTTTCCGTTTAGGAATGCGTCCTTGGATCTGTGTTGCCTACTCCGCACCTGTATCCGCCGCTACTGCTGTATTCTTAATCTATCCCATCGGACAAGGTTCTTTCTCCGACGGTATGCCTTTAGGAATCTCTGGAACCTTCAACTTTATGTTCGTGTTCCAAGCAGAACATAACATTCTGATGCACCCCTTCCATATGTTAGGTGTTGCTGGTGTGTTCGGCGGTTCCTTGTTCTCCGCGATGCACGGTTCGCTAGTAACTTCTTCTTTAGTGCGTGAAACCACTGAAATCGAATCTCAGAACTACGGTTACAAATTCGGTCAAGAAGAAGAAACCTACAATATCGTTGCCGCTCACGGTTACTTCGGACGTTTAATCTTCCAATACGCTTCTTTCAATAATAGCCGTTCTCTGCACTTCTTCTTAGGTGCATGGCCGGTAATCGGTATCTGGTTTACCGCAATGGGTGTTAGCACCATGGCGTTCAACCTCAATGGTTTTAACTTCAACCAGTCGATTCTCGATTCTCAAGGTCGTGTAATTGGTACTTGGGCCGATGTGTTAAACCGCGCTGGTATCGGTATGGAAGTAATGCACGAGCGCAATGCTCACAACTTCCCCTTAGACTTGGCTAGTGGTGAACAGGCTCCTGTGGCTCTGATTGCTCCCGCTATTAATGGTTAATTCCTAGTCTGAACGAAAAGGCACTCCCGCGAGGGGGTGCTTTTTTGTTGTTAGAATTATGATATAACTCAATGTTAAATGGAGTTAATTTTATGATATCCCCTCAAATTATTGAACTGGAACAAAAGTTACGAGACTGTTCTCTTGAAGATAAAAAATGGTTATTGGAGCAGTTACATCAACAATTAGGATTGAATGATCAAAAAACAACTAAACAACAATTAATAGATAGTTGGAATGAAGCTTATAGTGATGGATTGGACGAATCAGAAACTTTGATGTTAGAGGGAATACGCCATCATCAACGCCAATTATCTGAGTAAATATGACGATTTTTCAAGGTGAGATTTATTGGATTGATTTAGGAGAACCACAAGGTTCTGAACCTGCTTATCTTCGTCCTTGTGTTGTGGTGCAAAATGATGCTCTGAATCAGTCACAAATTGGGACGGTTATTGTGTGTCCATTAACAACCAATTTGAGACGAGCAAAAGCTATTGGTAATGTTTTATTGAATGAGGGTGAAGGGAATTTACCTGAATCCAGTGTTGTTAATGTTTCACAGGTTTTCACGGTTGATAAGCGTCTTTTAACGGAGTCTATCGGAAGACTTTCTCAGGAAAAAATCAAATTAATTATTCAGGGAATTAAGTTGGTTATTGAACCTCAAGAACTCGAATAATAGGGGGTTATAAAATATAAAATTATAAAAAAAGCGATCGAGCTACCGCCCAAATAATTGCCCAAAGATATCTGGCCGCTAGTCCCTGTTTAGAAACCTTGCTAAAACTCCCAGAGGATTCCCAGGGTTATCATTATGCTACTCACCTAATTAGTCTCAATTTTGATCCTAATTTTTATCGGTTTATTCAGGTCAATTCTGATACAGATTATCTGCTGCTTCGCCTACGGCAAACTCACGATATCTGGCATATAGTCACGGGTTTTGGTGTCGATGGCATGGGAGAATTGCAACTGAAAGCTTTTGAATTAAGTCAAACTCGTCGCCCTCTAGCTATTGTCATACTTTTAGGGGGATTATTGGGAGCTTTATTTTCTTCCCCACTTTCCTTACATTCTCTCTGGGAAGAGATTGTCATCGCCTATAATTTGGGCAAAAATACTCGACCTTTTTTAGCGCAAAAATGGGAACTAGCTTGGGAGAAATCCCTGGTAGTTTGGCGGCAAGAATTGGCGATTGTCCACTCGAACCTAGAAAATTAATTTTGCTGGACTACTTAAGTAAGTGGTTAGAATTAAATTGAAGATGGATTTTGTCTTTGATCCCCTCTTAATCCTAGGGTTTATTCATAGTAGGGTTGATTCATGAATCAACCCTACCCTTAATCCCGCCTTGATAAGGGGGGAAATATGATAATTTTTAACGCCTCCCTAGTTAGAATAATCGACTAACTGGAATAAATCCCGATTAATCGGATAAAATAAGGCAATTTGCCCATTCAGGGTACAGAGGATAGAAAAATTGTCAGACAATCGGGAAAAAGTGATGGAGGAAAAATTTTTCTGAACCGGAGTAGCAAAAAAATCCCAGTCCGGGTAAAATTGATTATCGATCGATTGTGTGAGGAGTCCGATCCCCATGACCAATAAACACACAGCAAGGCTGCTGGGTAGTTACCTGCAGCGCCTGCCTGCCCATAGCTGGCTCGTCCTAGTTTTTTGGGCTTTGATTATCGCTCCAGTCCAAGCTGCTGTCGAATTACGCATTGCCATCAGTAAAGGTGTTAGTGCCGTCTCCGTGGGCAGTTCCACCGATGCTGTGGTGAAAGATGGGGCCGGCAGAGTCTTAGGAGAATTGACCGCCATGAATGCCCTCAATGCTAATCCCAGAGGAAAAGCGGTGGGTTTGGCCGATTGGCAGGCCAGTCAATTGCTCATCGAACCGGGGAATGATGGTTACGTCTGGATTAACGATCGCTGGTATCGAGGACGAACAAGGATCATTCGCCAGGGTTCTGGGGTGACAGCCCTAAATTTAGTCGATTTAGAGGAATATCTCTATAGTGTCGTCGGTGCGGAAGCGATTCCCTCCTGGCCGCAAGAGGCCTTAAAAGCCCAATCCGTGGCGGCGCGCACCTATGCTCTCTACCAAATGAATACTTCCGGCAATCGCATCTACGATCTTGATACTACCACCCGCACCCAAGTTTATAAGGGTCTAGAAAGCGAGTTTACTACCACCCACGAGGCAGTTGAGGCCACCGCCGGACAGATTATGAGCTTCAACGGCAAACCGATTCTAGCGGTGTTTCACTCCTCCTCTGGGGGTCATACAGAAAATGTCGAAGATGTTTGGAATTCCCCCTTACCCTACCTGCGCGGTGTCGTCGATTACGATCAAGTCGCACCGGTATTTCAATGGTCAAAAAACTTTAGTGCCAGTGAATTAGGCCGTTTAATCGGTGGTGTCGGTCGCGTGCGATCGCTATCTCCCGAAAGGACCACTCCCCACGGACGAGTGATTAGAATGCGTGTGGTAGGCGATCAAGGCTCTAAATTAATCTCTGATACCCAATTACGGCGAATACTCGAGCTGCGTAGTACCCTATTCACGATTTCAGCTAATAACGGTACTTTTGCCATTAATGGTCGCGGTTTCGGTCATGGGATCGGTTTAAGTCAATGGGGTGCTTTTTCCCTCGCTGACCAAGGGGTGACTTATGACCGCATTCTCAGCCATTATTATCAAAATGCTCGTTTAACTGAAATGCCCAATTAAAAAGGCTGTCAGCCATTTCAAGTGAACAGTAAACAGTAAACAGTGAACTGATAACAAGGATTGAATCTAAAACCTAATTGGTTAAGCTAAGTAGGGTTTGCTGAAAAAGTTTGTTGGTGGGGGCAGGGTGTGGCCCCCCCAACCCCCCCGACATCGGGGGGGTTGGGTGTGGGGTGTAGGGTTTTACCAGTTTTGAGGTGGCCAATTACCTAATTTTCAGGGGAAAAGTACCTGAATTTCCCCCCCCAATCACTCCCATATCCGGTAATTTTTGATTGACCAAAGGCCTAAAAGTCTTATCCAACAAGGTTTTTAGATTTATTCAGCAAGCCCTAAGTAGGGAGGCACAATTATTTGTAGGATGGGTTAGCGGTAGCGTAAACTATGCGGGCGTTGGGTTTCATGCTTCAACCCCACCTACGTTCTGTCTTTTGCACGAGTGCCTGTTGCCTCTTGCCTTCAGAAGCCGATCACTGATTGTGAGATAATGTCTGATCTCACTTGTAATTTTTGACTTGCATGACCATCGTTACCGAAGCCTTAACCGAGTTGGAACCAGTCATAAAAACTACCTTTACCGTCGAGGAAATTCGCCAACTACTGCCCCATCGTTATCCCTTTGCCCTAGTCGATCGTATTATTGACTATGTACCAGGTAAAAAAGCCGTTGGCCTAAAAAATGTCACGATCAACGAGCCTTTTTTCCCCGGTCATATTCCCAATCGTCCCTTGATGCCGGGGGTGTTAATTGTTGAATCTATGGCCCAAGTGGGGGGAGTGATTTTGACCCAATTACCTGGGATGAAAGGAAAATTTTTTGCCTTCGCTGGCATTGATAAAACCCGTTTTCGTCGTCCCGTGGTGCCAGGGGATCAATTGATCATGACGGTGGAATTATTATCCTTCAAGATGAATAAAATTGCTAAAATGCAAGGGGAAGCAAGAGTCGATGGGCAATTGGCCGCCCAGGGCGAAATGATGTTTTCCATCTTTGATTGACCTATGAATTTTGATCGAGATCGTCTCCGACAAGAACTAAATTTATTTGCCATTCTAGGGGCTTTTATTACCAATATTTTCGCTAATATTTTCCCTCTCAACGGCGAAAATATCGGGGCTATCTCGAATACAGTTTTTCAAGATGTCTTAATTATTCCCGCTAATTATGCTTTTGCTATCTGGGGATTAATCTATCTGGGTTTAATTAGTCTGGGAATTTACCAAGCTTTGGCTTTCAATAAAACTGAACCGCGTTTGCGTCGGTTAGGCTACGAATTAGCCATCGCTAGTGCTTGTCAGATTCTCTGGGTAATTCTCTTTCAATCTCGTTTTTTTACCCTGTCTTTACTGGCAATGCTAGGCATTTTAATTCCTCTCATCCGGCTTTATCTTCGCTTAGAAATTAATCGCTTTATTGTCAATCGTAAACAGGGTTTATTAGTTAATGCTCCTATTAGTATTTATTTCGCTTGGATTACCGTAGCCACGATTGTCAACGTCGCTTCGGTGCTAGATTGGATCGACTGGCAGCGATGGGGTCTAACTGACCAGATCTGGACGGTAATAATTCTAGTTATTGGGGCGATAATTGCGATTTTAGTCGGTTTAAACCGAAAAGATCGGGCTTTTATCGGGGTGTTTATCTGGGCTTTCTTGGCGATCGCTGTTAAACAGATTTCTCTGCCTCTAATTGCGGTAACAGCGATTATATTAGCGATTATCCTAACTTTTCTGGTTTTTAGTCGCAGTTTTCGTCCTCTGAGTCGTTAAGATGCGGGATCACAGCGAATTTCGACGATAAAGCCATCGGGATCGTAGAAGTAAACCCCTCTCCCAGTGGGACGGGTCACGGGTCCACTAGCAATGGTAATTCCCTGACTTTGTAGCACTTCTAGGGCAAAATCGAAGCCTTCGGGGGCAATATCGAAGGCTAAATGGTTGGCACGGGTAAAAGCGATTTCGGGATTGTCGTCGGGAGGGTTTAAATCTGGTTCCCAAAATAGGTCAATTACTGTACCATCGGGGGTGATAAAATTGACCACTTTTCCCTGGGCAACTAATTCTTTTAAGGTGGTGGGAATTTTTTCCCCCACTAATTCCTCTAAGCCTAAAATTTCCCCATAAAAATGACGAGAAGCCTCCATATCTTTGACGTTGAAAGCGATATGATGGACTTTTCGCAGTTGACCGATTTTGAGTTTTTTCGCGGTTACGGAAGGGCTAATAGTCATTTTAGTTATCAGTTATCAGTAAGGGGTTGGGGGATTTTTCAGTGAACAGTAATCAGTAATCAGTAATCAGTGAAAAGATAGCACTATTAATGTCATTTAATACTCCTCATTTAATACCGTTAACTGATCACTGATAACTGATCACTGATAACTGATCAGGCTGACGACTTAAGAGTTAATTTTTTGCAATAATTGCCGAATGGATTCCGCATCTTGGGCGTTGGGTAGGAGGGCAAGATAGAAGCCTAAATCCTGTTGTGCTTGGCTGAGTTGTCCAATTTGATAGTAAACTAAACCTCGATCGCGCAGCTCTAGGGGATGATTAGGAATGAGCAAAAGTAGCAGATCTAGTGTCCGAATTGTCTGAGACCATTGTTGACGATTCAGGTAAATATATTTTAAATTAGTCAGCAAACGTAATAAAATTTGCTGATTGGTAGCAATATTGAGAAAATGTTCTTCTAATTTAACTGGCTGTTGATAAACTTGACTTAATCTTTCTTGACAGTCCTGTTTAAATAAGATTTCACCACCGTGAAAGGGATCGACAAAAATTTCCACTTCCTCGAAATCGGGACGGATAATAAAATGGCCCGGCATACCAATTCCTACCATGGGAAAATCGATCTGTTTGGCAATCTCTAAGTAGATAATCGAGAGAGTGAGCGGAATACCCGTGCGGCGATCAATTACGTTATTTAAGTAGCTATTGCGGGGGTCATAGTAGTCTTGGGTATTACCGGTAAATTGTAAATCTTCAAACAAATATTGATTGATAATATTGACTATTTTTAAAGGATATAATCTATCGGGTAAACGTTTTTTTACCTCGTCAGCCATTAAATTTATTCTATTTAAATAGTGATCAATATTGAGGTAAGGATATTCAAAATTGGCTATTTGCAGGGCTGCCCGAGCTAGATTTATCTCGGGATCAGGATGTTGAATTGTTTCGATGAAGGCTTGGTATAAGAGTTCAAGGGTCATTAGCAAAGGGTATTAATCAGATTATCAACTATTTTAACCGATCTTTCCGGTTTTATCGCTTCTCTTTTCTGATCACCATTAAAGATTCAGTGATTTAGATGAGCTTTCCCGGGAGAAGTAGCGAGTAATCTTGTCAAGGTCTAGATTAACTACCGCTTTTTCTAAAGGGATCGTGCGACAATTTTTATTTTGATTCTGCACTTGATAAACTAATTGATTTGTCCAATCTAAAGCAGTTAACCAACCACTTTGAGGATGATAAACCCCAGTTTCAATGTCTAGCCAACCGCTGCCGCGAGCCAGTTGCCCCGGTTTGACATCGGGAAAGGTAAAGGTTAAAGTATGACCTGTGATAATTAGTTTATCCTTGAAATAGGCTTGGGTCATGGTATGAAATTCGTTTCTAATCCAACAAAACTGCTCGTTTGTTTGCTGTTCAAGGGGATATTCTGGGTGTACTCCCGCATGAACTAACCAAATATCTCCTAGGTCTAAATAAGCGGGTAGGGATTGGAACCAATTGATATGCTCAGCGGGTATATTGTTATTATAACTTAGTAGTGTCGCCGCCCCGCCACTCTCGATCCAGCCGTTTAACCATTTTTCAGAAACTTCTTTTCCTGCCAAAGCTTTTAAGAGCATATATTCATGATTTCCTAGGAGACATTGGTAGTTATTTTTGATGACAAAATCCACCACTTCTAAGCTCTGCTGTCCTCGATCGATTAAATCTCCCAGAAAATAAACCTCATCTTTACTATCAGGGGCAACTCGGTTTAATAGTCGCAAAAGTGCCTGAAAACTGCCATGCACATCTCCGATAATAATACGGCGCGGTTCTTGAGTCTGTTTCCCTATTTTTCTAAAAAACACACACCCCTCTCTAATCAATGAGATTGCTACTCTTTTATCGCTAAAAAAGTAGTTTTTATGTAGTCTTAATTTTATTATAGGACAAAGCTTTCCCTCTGACAGTCACTCCCTTCTAAGAACCGCCAGAGAAAGGCTGTAATTGTTTTGTAAAGTATTTTGGCAATCTCTGGACAGGGAGCGGACAGGTTATGGTATGATTTTTTTATGATCAGTTTTTATATAATTGGACTTAAGCAATTATTTTTACACGCAAAGATTCCCATTATATAAAAAAGTATCTCAAAAAAATGCACACTTGTCAAGCATCATCAAAAAAAAAGTTTTTTTTTGAGATTATAATCAAAAAAAATTAGATTTCTGCTTCTATGATAACCCTAATTAACGCTAGAATTCCCGCCCATCAGGATCGACAACAAATAGAGATAAATGCTGCTGGAAAGATCGAGAGAATCACGGAGATGGGGGGAAAGACAAGAGGGGAAAAGATTATCGATATGGAAGGGGATTGGCTATCGTTGGGAGGAGTAGATTTACAGATCAACGGAGGGTTAGGATTAGCATTTCCCGACTTAGAAATAACAGATCTAGAAAAGTTAGATAAGATTAGCGATTATCTTGGGAATCAAGGAATTGATGGTTATCTTCCCACCTTAGTCACCACGTCTGTGGAGAAATTTCAAAAATCCCTCTCAGTAATTGCCAAATATATCGAGAAACAGAAACAGGAAAATCGAGGGAGCGCGCAGGTTTTAGGAGTACATTTAGAGGGACCATTTTTAAACTATGAAAAAAGGGGGGCGCATCCGGGACAATATCTTTTAAACCCAAGTATGGAAACAATAGATAAAATCTTTGGGGACTACTTATCGATCGTAAAAATTATCACCCTAGCCCCAGAATTAGATAGTAGCGGTATGGTGATTAAATACCTAAGCGATCGAGGGATTACCGTCAGCTTAGGACATTCGCAAGCGAGTCAAGAAATAGCCAAAAAAGCCTTTTTACAGGGTGCAAAAATGGTTACTCATGCCTTCAATGCCATGCCTCCTTTACACCATCGTCAACCGGGGTTATTAGGGGAAGCAATTATCAATCCCGATGTGTATTGTGGGTTAATTGCCGATGGTCAACACATCCATCCAACCATGATAGAATTATTACTAAAAGCCAGTAATTATCATCGAGGAATTTTCTTAGTTAGTGATGCTTTAGCGCCGATCGGTTTAGGTGATGGTGTCTATCCCTGGGATGAGAGAGAAATTGAAGTTAAACAGGGAACAGCAAGACTTTTTGACGGTACTTTAGCGGGAACAACCTTACCCTTATTACAAGGAGTAGCCAATTTAGTTAACTGGGGAATATGTGATTTAGAAACGGCGATTCTTCTAGGGACAGAATCCCCCAGAAAAGCGATCGGATTAGCGGGTTTATCGGTGGGACAACCTGCCAACTTTTTGCGCTGGCAATCGGCATCAAATTGGGAAAGATTGGATTTCCGCCAGCATTTTGTACTCTAACTGTTGAATGAGGGTATCGAGAGCCACTTCGAGGCGATCAAAACATTCAGGAGGGGAAAGATCGGGTTGAAAATAAATCAATTTTACCTGACCATCACCGATAGCAACTATAGCCACTTCTTCGCTGGGATTATAGCGATAAATAATCCCAAGCATCTCTTGAATTTTGCGATTAACCTGGCGATTTAATTTCTCTAGAGCCTCCCTAGAACAACAGACAAAATGGGGCTGAGGTTTAAGATCGATGCCCAGGGTTTCTTGAGCATCTTCTCCCCATTCCGAGAGTAACCCCCACATTAAACCGGCTAATTCCTGTTGATTTTCTTGCACGAATTGATCTAATTGATAGCGCCATTGATTAGCGGGATCATCGGGGATTGGTTGTTCAAATCTCATCATTAGCCTCTTTTCAGTTATCAGTTATCAGTTATCAGTTCTTAATAAGGGGGGGAAGCTGACAATTTTTAACACCTACCCACTTAACGACGGTACTCATCACCGCAATCACCAATTAACTGCAATAAATCCCGGGATTTTTGCAAGACATGATCAATTTTTTGATAGTCTTGGGCAGATAATTGAAAATCGAAAATACGGGCATTTTCTGCGATATGTTCGGCAACGCCCAAACGCACCCCGATAATTGCCCCGGCTACGGCTTTTTGTTCGAGAACGTAACGCACTGCCACATTAGGAATGGTGACATGATAGGAATCAGCGATCGCTTTAAGAACGGTTAATAATTCTTGGAATAATTGCCAGTTTCCCCAAGCATTGATCATGTTTTTATATTTCCGTAAACTAGCGGTATTGAGACTCATGGGATTGGGTTCAGGATGACCGAGATATTTTGCCCCTAATAAGCCTCCTGCTAGAGTACCATAGGCGAGTAGATAGATGTTATGTTCTTGGCAAAATTGTGCCATTTTGACGAGGGGACGGCGATCGATTAGAGAAAACTGGACTTGATTGGAGACTATTTTAATCCCGGTGCTGAGAATAATTTTTAAATGTTCCGTGTCGAAATTAGTCAATGCCAGGTGTTTAATTTTGCCTTCCTGTTGTAATTCTCCTAAAAAATATAAGGCATCTAGATAATTTTTATCGCGATAATCCCACCAGTGAAACTGCAATAAATCGAGACTATCCACATCCATACGACGCAGGGAAATAGCGATATTTTTTGCGACTATTTCCTTAGTCATTTTACCCGGACGGGGAACCCATTTAGTGAAAGCTTGCAGATTATTTAAAGCATCAATGCCCCTTTGGGCAACTAATTGACGACGAAATTCACCGATAAAATCTTCGGCTGGACCGTAATGATCGGCCAGATCCCAAGTGGTGAAACCGGCATCTAGATAGGAGAACATACTAGGGATCGCTTTTTGGGGTGCGATCGAACCATGGGCGCCTGAAACCTGCCACATTCCGTTCAAAATACGGCAAATTTCCAGATCGGGGGTAAACTGTAAGCGACGAGATTCGGACATGGGGACTTTTCAGTGTTGCCAAAGGCACGGCGTAGCCGTCCAGTAAACAGTAAACAGTAATCAGTGAAAAGACAGCAGAAAACTGTCATTGAATACTGCTCACTTAATATTCTATTCTCCTACTGACCACTGATCACCGATTACTGATTCAAGACAGATCGATCGTCCCTGTCTGGAAAAACGCTGCAAAGGGGAAGACCTTCGCAAAAATCTCCCCCTTTTTGGGTTTTTGCTGCTCAATTTTTGCCTGGTTAATATTCCACTTCCAATCGCGCTGCGGTGACAGCATCAAAAGCGAAAGCGAGAACTATAGGCATAGGACAAGCGAGGATGACACAGAGAATTAAAGCTGTCACAGTCAATCCGATCGCCATTCCTAACCAAAGTTTTTCGGCAGGGGATAGACCTTTTTGGCGCTTAATTTTTTGTAACACTTTGGTGGGAATTGGTTCTGGCATCACGGCATTGGGAGGGAATGCCCAATAATTACTGTAGCGTTCGAGAAATAGCTCTGTCCAGCCGTTTTCTTGACACCATTCTTGAATCCATGGTTCGTGAAAGTGTTTCATTGCTTCCCTGTTGACTTTTTCCGGTGATTACTATAAACATCTCCTGATGTGAATTTCATCCTAGCAAAGCTATCTTAAGGGTCGATCGGATTCAATAAAACTTAATATATCTGGGGATTGGGTGTGAGGGAATAGGGAAATAATTGTTAAAAAATTTCGGTTCTCGATTCGGTACAGATTGCCTGTAATTTTTGGTCCCAAGTATCGAGGGGAAGGGTATCGAGATAGGCAAAGTCAAAGACAATCCCGATCGAGGGGATAGCTTGCCATTCGGGGGAATTTAAGAGACGATCAAAATAACCTCCCCCGTAACCTAAGCGATAACCTTGGCGATCACAAGCGACGGCGGGAATTAACAGTAAGTCCACTTCGGCAGGTAAAATGAGAGGGGCGATCGCTGTTGGTTCGTAGATGCCATAACGATTTAATTCTAGGGGATCGTCGGCAGTCCAACAGTGCCAAGTCAGGCTATCTCCGTCACAACGGGGAAAACCCCAGCGATGGTGTTGGGAAAATAAGGAACTTAAATCCGGCTCCTGACGATAACTGAAGTAAGCGAGAATGGTTTTAGCGTGGTGAAAGAGGGGTAAAGATTGTAAATTTTTGCAAAGTTGCTGACTATTTTCTTGCCAAATATGCTTAGGAAGCGTTCGTCTTTGGGTAATTAGTTGTTTGCGTAATTGGGCTTTTTTGGTAGCAGAATCCATAAAATAAAGATAAATAGGAGAGTAAGTAGCTGGTTATAATTAAATTGAAGATGGATCCCCCCTTAATCCCCCCTTAATCCCCCCTTATTAAGGGGGGAATCTGACAGTTTTTAACACCTAACTACTTAGTAAGAACGATGCTAAATCTATTTAACTCGCTTTTTGGGCGTTATAACGAGAATATCAAGGCCAATGTGGAAATTTATACTTGGGCAACTTGTCCCTACTGTATTCGGGCCAAATGGTTGCTGGGTTGGAAAGGAGTAAAATACACCGAATACAAGATCGATGGGGATGAAAGCGCACGTCAAGCCATGGCCGAACGGTCCAACGGTAAACGCAGTGTACCACAGATTTTTATTAATAATGAACATATCGGTGGTTGTGATGATTTGTATGCTTTGGATGGTCAGAAAAAATTAGATAATTTACTGGCTAAATGTGGGACTATCTAAAGTCTATTGATGAAAAAGCCTATGAGAAACATCGGCAATGGATGCAGTTAGCTTTAAATTTAGCGGCAACTGCGGGGGATCGGGGTGATGTACCTGTGGGAGCGGTTATCGTGGATAAACAGGGACATTTAATCGCTCAAGGGGCTAATTGCAAGGAAAAACACCATGATCCCACCGCTCACGCTGAAATTCTGGCGATTCGTGCCGCTAGTCAAGTTTTAGGCAATTGGCACTTAAATGATTGTACCCTCTACGTCACCCTCGAACCCTGTCCCATGTGTGCCGGGGCAATTATTCAGGCTAGGCTAGGATTATTAGTGTACGGTGCTGACGATCCGAAAACAGGAGTTATCCGCACTGTGGCTAATTTTATTGATAGTCCTTTTTCTAACCATCGTTTACCGGTAATCGCGGGAATTTTAGCTAAGGAATCGGGGGAATTATTACAAACATGGTTTGAGAAAAAAAGATGAGAGACATTCCTCGAATTACTGACAGAATTGCTGTCAGTAATTCCCCGACAATTACTTTCCTACCATATCACCGTTCCCTGCGGTTGAGACGTGGGGCAACCTCGTAATTTAGGCAAGAGTGTGACTGTTGAACTGTTGAATAAGGTTAATTAAGTTGATTGAAAACACTTGAGTCAAAAATGAATGACAGTCTGTTTAAGTTTATGATAACATTACTTTATCGGTCAGTTGACATAGATACACCATCTAAAGATACCGTAAATATACGGTAGATAACGATCAACACACTGTCGTAGTCTAAAATTATGAATCCAGTGAGTTTCTCAACTTGTATTTTATGATATATACTCTAAATATAGCGCACCTACATGAAATGTAAACCCCCTCCGTTTGGCATCTTGCGATACCTGACTTCTAGAGCCTAGCCGTTCACAAATCAACTAGGCGCACTATATATATTTTTTTATGTTAGGATAACTCACAAATGTATGGTATAAAATAAGATTTATCTGTGTGCTGTAAATTAGAGTGTTTTTACAATATTTAATGGAAGCAACAAAACAATAAATGCACTATGCAACTTACTAACTTTATCTCTAATAAGTCGGATCGATCACAAGCTAAAAAATGGCTCAAAACCCTTACATTAGCCTGTTCCTATGCTGGATTATCAGGGAAAAAATCGCTTTGGTATCTAGCTGACTTAGCTTGTAAAGTTGAAACTGAATGGGGAAATCATCCCAATTACCATTTAAAAGCATTGTCTGATGCTTGTGGTATTTCTGAGTCAAGATTACAGTTATTAGCGAGAACAGCTAAATTTTATCCCCCAAAAGAACGTTTTCATCAGCTTAGTGTAAGCCATCATATAGAAGCAATGCGAAAAGCTCCTACTGAGGCTCACTACTGGCTCAATCAAGCATTAGAAAAGAAATGGAATAGTACAGATATACGTTTAGCTATTACAGGTAATGGTGATCCTCAAAAATTTTCGTGGTTGAGATGTGGAACATTTTGGTACTTTTCTCATTGCGATCCTCGATTTGGAATTAAATACCCTGGGCGTATTCCGGGGCAAATAGCAGCTAATTTAATTCATTATTTTACTGAACCTGATGATCTTGTGGTAGATTTAATGGCCGGAGGTGGTTCAACTTTAGACGCTGCTCAATTCTTAGATAGACGATGTTTAGGTTATGATTTAGCGTCTGTTCGTTCTGATATTTTAATTAATGATGCTCTTTTAGGCGTTCCAGAAGAAGCTCATGGAGCGAAATTAATTTTTTTAGATCCTCCCTATGGTGCGATTGCCAAAAATTTATACAGTAAACATCCTCACTGTTTATCTCAAATGAATGAAACGGAGTTTATTAACGCTTTAGTTACCATTGGTGATCACTGTCGTCAAGCACTATCACCTGATGGTTATTTGGCCATTTTGATCCAGAATGTTTATGATTGGGAAAATCACACAATCTTTAAGGTTGTTTCTAGTTTTCTTGATAATAATTGGAATTTAGTGAGTCGAATTCAGGCTCCTATTTCTAATCAACAAATTTCATCTAGTGTAATGAAATGGGCGAGAGAAAACCGTAAAATGGTTAATACAGATCGCGATCTTTTAGTTTTTCAAATGAATTAATTAGTTTAGAGGTTATGTTTTATGAATAATCACGCCTTTAACGGTGAATCACTTTACGTTCTCCCTGACTCCGAGAAAGGTGACAAGAGCCTTAAAATTTGTATTGATTTTGATGCTACTTCTCCACAACCAAAGTTTAAACGCAATGATTACGTTTTAATTTCTCAATCAGAACAACATCAGTGGGTTGGACAAATCGCCGATGTTGAAAGAATTATTTCTCCAATGGGACAATACTCAGACAATACTATTGAATATCTCCGAAGACAAGTTTTATCTCCTGATACAGTTCGTCCACTAAGAGTTGTTAGACTGTTTGAAATTCGGATAATTGGTCAATACTTCGACAATCAACTAGATGTACCATTAAATAACATTTTGCCTGGAGCAGTAGTAAGCAAATTAGATGAGGAGCGAATTCGCAATTTAATTAACATTCCTCGGTTAGAAACCTATCAAGATCATTCTCAAAATGTTGTCGGGATTATTCAAAATGCTGAAAATATACCATTAACAATAGATTCCCTAATCATTAGAGATCATATTGGAGTAGGAGGTGCATCGGGACAAGGAAAGTCAAATTTGAATGAAAATTTAGTCGCAATCGCACAAAAAGAAGGATGCTGTGTAATTCAGCATGACGCTAAACCAGATTTTCGCTATATTGAAAAAGCAAATACAGACTCTCATCCTGCTATACAAACAAATTGGGAAATATATCAAAAATACGGGCTAAAGGCTGAAGGTGCAAGAGAAGTATTTAGAATTGCGATCGCCAATCATCTTCCTTCTGATGATGTACAAGTAGATATGATTTTAGGTTTTAATGCTTCTGATTTGAATCCCGAACTTTTAGCCCAACTATTATGTCCCGGCACTGATACAGCTTCTATCAATGCTCAGGATAATTTAGTTAAAGCAATCTATGGTTTAAAGAAAAAAGAATATAAACTTGATGACATAACTTCAGAAATTGAACAGCGAAGGGCAGACGATGAAACCGCTCAAAGAAATTATCAATCTGCTGACTTAATACACCCTATGACTGTTGACTCTATTCTCAGAAAAATTAAGAGCAATAAAAAGAGATTAGACTGGTTAGATACTGTTGGTCTATCTGTTAGTAGAAAAGAACCTCAAAAAAGTAAGCATTTAGCTAGTAGCACTCAACAACAAACAATACAAACCTTTATTGCTAATAATATTTTTAAAAAAGGAAGAATTGTTGTTATTGACTATGGAGATATTTCTCAAGATGATGAGAACTCTTATGCAATTATCTTAGAATATATTTTGCGACAAGCTCATCATTATGTTTTAAACTCTGATCTAAACATTGTGGAAATGATTGATGAGGCTCATCGTGTTTTTAATAATACATCTCGTCGAGCTAGTGCATTAATTAAATCTTTTACAAAGTTTGCTCGTGAAGGTCGTGTAAAAGGTCATTGGATGATTGTTAGCACTCAATTATTTAGTGATATTGATTCAGAAGTCAGAGAAAACTTAAATACAAGATTTGTTTTAAGGCAAAACACAAGAGATGCGGCTAAGATTGCAACAGAAAATATGGGGGTTGACTTTATTGATTCAGTGTTAAGTCTTGGTAAGGGTAAATGTTTAGTCAAAACCAATGAATCTCAAGCTGTCCTTCAAGTAGCAATCGCTCCTAGTCCCTTTGAATTAATGAGAGATGATAACCGTGATGCAAAGGGATCTTACAAAAAACCTAAAGTTGTTAAGGAAAATCAACAGAATAAACCAACAAATAACGCAACCAACGGAGCAAAGCAAACACCAACACAATTCCCAACTAAAGTCAACGGTACAGACATAACTAATCCAAATTCTCAAACAGAAGATGATATTCCCTTTTGAGTTAACTTAGCCAGATAACTATTCAATTCATAAATTACCTTAAGGAGAAAAAAATGAATTTCTCGGAAATGCTTGAAGATACAAAACAAGTTAGCTATGATGACTTTATCATAGACAGTGGTGGAATTGCTGATGATATTATTGAAATGTTTACAAACTCTTTAGCAATCGAAGTCAAGAAAGTGTATGAAAATGATATTCTAGAGTTACAAAATAAAAAAACCATTAGAGGAACTAATTTGGGACTTAGAAAACTTAATTTTGGGGATATATCTCAAGCATCTGAAGTTTTATCTGGTCAGGTTGCAGCAGTTGATGGAACATTTGCTTTACCTCGTCAAGACTATTCAACGGGATCGGCTCTCTGTGTAGCAATTGGTAGTGCTTCAATGACGAGAATCTTACAAGATAGTTTACACTATTGGTCTAGTAGCAAAGCCTTAAGAAATGCTCAGGATATTGATGATTTTTTAGACCTTAGAGAAGAACATATTTATAAGCCGAATAATACTGCATTTATGCGTTATTTTGAGGCAAAACACGCTATCAAAATTAATGAAAATTTTATTTTCTTTGATGGGTTGCTCTGTGACGAATGGTTAGCAAATACAAAAGAAGGTTCCGAAATATATAGACAACTTTTAGAGCATCCAACTAAAAAATATATAGGTGTGATTAAAAATTGTAAAAAAAATTTAATATTTTCACAATATGCTCGTGCTTGTCCATCTGGTTCGGTTTTACTAATAGAAACCTTACATGACCATATAAGCAGACGTGAAACAGAAACTAGATTTTCACTTCAGTCTAATAAGCAGCAAGTACGCTACTTTTGGCAACAACTTTCTCCTCGGATTATTAGAGGTGTTTTTAAACCATATAAACGAGCATTTGGCTTTGAAGTCTTAGAAGATCATCTAGATGATATGCTTCGCCTTTTAGCAGCAGATGCTCACATGAGTCAGGAAGGACATGAAATTCCTTATTTGTTAAATCTAGTCGATGGTGAAATTAGAAGAATGTTCAAACGCCACAAACTCTTAAGTGATATTGCACTCAAAATGAATCAAACATCTGACTCTATTTATCAAGAAGAATGGGATGAACAGGCATTTCGTCCACAGCAAGTGTAGAATTTATTATTCTAAATGCTTAATTGGTTGGCGAGTTAATTTTTTTAACTTCTCAGCCACTTCAACCCGATGACAACGATGATAATCCATTTCCGCACATAATAGCAAAACTGTTTTTGACTGAGCTTTTTTAGCAATATCTTGTAAAACTTGATCAACTTTTTCCGGTTCAGGGGAAACCCAATGACTTGTCCCTGAAATATTTCCTAAAGTTTTTTCTGACAAATACTCTATTCCTTGTTGATGACACAATTTTTCAAGTTGATCACCATACCATTTGCGACTCCATGCGCGGGGTTTTTCGCGAACATCGATCAGAAAATCAACCTCAAATTCGTTAATATATGCTAAAAGACTATCATAGCTTGAACGATTGCCGTAGCCAAAGGTTAAAATCAATGATTGCTTTGTAGGTGGATTTTTCATGATTCTAAAATAACTCCATTTGATTGAACTTTACTAGGGGAGGATAAAACAAACCAATAATCATAAAAGACTTAGCATGATTTTTGAGATTTCCCACAATAAAATATAAATCTTTACTTTCAAGAAAATCATCTTCTAGTTTTTGTCTAACTTTTTCTAAAGCATACTGTTCAGCTTCTAGTCCTGACAATTGAGATCGATCACGGCACTTGCGATAAAGTTCCATAATTTCCCAATCACTAATTGAGTATTTATGCGGTACATTATCTTCATCCGTGAATTGATAAAAAAATTTATAAGGAATTTTTTCTAAGTCTATATTAGGCTCAAACAAATCTAGTTGATTGAGGACAGTCTGTTGTTTTTGATTCCATTCTCTAGAAGTTTTCTTAGAAAAAAATCTTTCAATTGACTTGGGTTTAATAATCCCTAGGGATTTTCCCTGTGCTTGAATATCGGCGATAGATCTAAATTGTAAAGATAGAACCAGGGATTTTCTTTCTTGCCAATTATTAGTTGTATCTATTTTTCTAATAATTTTTAAGGAATTGTCATCAATTTTAAAGCTTTCTGGACGGTAATCTTGATCATTTCTTTTAATTTTAGCACTAACAATTGCCCAGCGAGGGTAACGTTTATCAAAATCTAAATAACGATATCTGATGGGATAAATTCTAATCCACTGTAGCGGATTTTCCTCTTCACTTAACAATATTCCCGCCGTACAGACTGTCTCTTGATATTTAGTGCTAATAGATGGATAAGTTTTAGTGGCAATTAAAATTTTTCTAGTTTCCATAATATTTAGCCTGAATTATGACCTTTGACAAGCGTAAAGCTTGTATTTTCTTTAAAAATCCTTGTTTTGAAAAGATATTTTATCCTGAAAAAATCGAATATAGAAATTTTGTGATCAAAGCTTGAATGAATATTAACAAAAAACCTTTATACTTGTCAATACAATTTTCGGAGTATTTTTGATTGAAACCTACGGAGGCAATTCTCCCGTGATTATCGTGGGTAATTGTGCCGATGAACATCCCCCCCAAGTTAAGATCCGCACCCTCCGAAAAAAATATCCCCAAATCACCAAGCTAATCGCCACTTCTTGTAAAACCGGTGAGGGAATCGAGCAACTTGTGCAAGAAATCGCCTCTCAAATCGATGCTATTCCCCATATCAAAGACTTATTGCCTAATAGTTGGTTTCAGATCAAAACTCAACTAGAAGCGAGGCAAAAGAGTTATGACTTTATTTCCTACGAAAAGTATCAGGAAATGTGTCAGAAAACCAAGATTAAAGAGGTCAGCGATCAAAAAAGTTTAGTGCAGTTTCTCCACGATCTCGGCATTATCCCCAACTACCAAGATGATCTCCGACTCAATGAAACCAATGTCCTGAACCAAGCTTTTATCAAATTGGGAAAACTCTTGGCCTTTTCCCGTTCTCAACCTCTTATGTAATACCATGATCTGGAGAAAGCCATCTGTTTAAAGAGTAATCTAGGAAGTAATTAAAGCAATAGTTAAATCCTGATAAAAATCCTCTTGTTTTAATTCCACTTTTGATTGAGAAGCCAGTAAAAGTAAAGCCCAAAAAATCGCCACCTTTTCCTGTGTTACCGAGTGACTAGAAGGCTTTTCCGCTTGCCATAAATCTAATAAATACTCAAACTCTATCTCCTTTTTCTCTAATTGAAAAAACTTTCTCTGCAAAAAAAAGTCCAGTTCCGCTGCCAATTCCGTCAGGTTTTCTTGGTGGGCTAATTCCGTGATAATTTGTAGCGCTTCCCGTCGGGATTGAGGCCGGGGTTTCGGGACAACTACAGGCAGTTTCGGTAAAGCTTCAATTTCTAGGGCAATCTGTTGTAATTGAGTGATTAACTCCTGCAAAGTTACCCGTCTTTTTCGCGGTGGTGGGGCGGCAGTACGACGGCGAATATGATTTTCTAGATAACGGGGTAAAGTTCTTAATTCCCGTTCTAACTCGCTAATTTCCTCATCAATCAGACTTTCTTCTTGCTGGTCTAAAGACAATCTTTCTAGGGTATCAGCCTTAAATAAAACTAACATAGAAGCCCATAAAAAAGCCTGTCCCGATTGGGGTAAATTAGCTTGGGCCATGGCTAAATCTAGATCATTTAATAACCCCAATTCTGCCAAAAAGCGATCGATCACATCAATAACCTGCACATCCCAGGGGTCAATTTCTCCCTGTTCCGCCATTTCTAAAAGAGAGGCGATCGCATCACTGGCCGAGGTGATAGTCATGATTGTAGAATCTTGTAGGATCTCAAAGGATAGAATTTAGCAAGCAAAACCATGGACATATCGATCGCTGACCTGCGCTTGGACTACAATCTCGAAGAATTGCTAGAGTCAGAAACATCTGCCGATCCTTTCATTGTATTTAAACAATGGCTAGAACGGGCGGTATCTTCGGGAAGATTAGAACCCAACGCTATGACTTTAGCCACTATTTCCCCGGAGGGCAAACCCCGGGCCCGCATGGTACTGTTAAAAGACTTCGATCCTCGCGGTTTTGTTCTCTTTACCAACTACCAAAGCGCCAAAGGACAGGAATTAATCGCCAATCCCAATGCGGCCCTAGTGTTTTGGTGGGGAGAATTGCAACGGCAAATTAGGATCGAGGGAACTGTAGAAAAAATCAGCGAGGAGGAATCGGATAATTACTTTTTTGTCCGTCCCTGGGAATCCCGTTTAGGGGCCTGGGCCTCCAATCAAAGTGAAGTGATTTCCGGTCGGGATATCCTCGAAAAACGCTTGACAGAACTAAAAGAAGAATATGCGGGTCGTGAAGTTCCCCGTCCTCCTCATTGGGGCGGTTTTCGCCTAATTCCTAGTTTAATCGAGTTCTGGCAAGGTCGCCCCAGTCGTCTCCATGATCGTCTCTGTTATTATCGTCAAGAAGATGGCAGTTGGCAAAGGCAACGTTTAGCCCCTTAGTTTTATCTTGACACCTTGTATTGGCAAAATAGCTCGATGCTAATTCAATTTCTTGGAAAAACTATGGAAAGATTAAAATCATTTTGCTTTGGCTAAATCCTTTGACTAAAAGTCATTTTAGTCTTGAGATAATACTAGGTCGATGTCTTTTCCCAACCCGCGCTTTCCTTAGCGATCGGGTTGGGCTATTATATCAATTGGAGAAAGGCAATCCCTCTGCCCTAAAGTCTCAGAAAAACGATAGATCAGCAATTGTTTATAATGGGTTAGTGATTGGGGTACAATCTCAACATCCAATTAGAGATCGTCCGGCATCTTTAGAAGCTGAATCTTTGGCCAGGGTTTATGACAATCCCGAATGGTGTGAGATATTAGAAAAACACGGTCTTGATCCTGAACCTAAACCCGTTATATCCGCTTCTTTAAAATCTTCTTCCTATCGCAATCAGTCCCTATAGCGTTTTTCAGTCTGCTGAGGTACAAAAGTTATGGGTTTTAGGCAAAAGGCAAGAGGCAAAAGTCAAAAGGGAAGAAAAATATGTGTACCTCACTAGCTTATAGCGGTGTGCAGTCGTATTAGGTACAGTGTCACAAGCTATAAACCATGCTAGGCAAAGCTTGGTCTGTATCTCACTCAAGCGCTTACCGCTATATCTTTTCCCTGCTTTGTTACCCGAAGCCTTAGCAGTTGCCAGAGCCATTGGGAATGAATACCACCGTGCAAGGGCATTGACAGGGTTAGCTCCCCATTTACCGGAAATTTTGTTACCCGAAGCTTTAGAAGTTGCCAGAGGGATTAGGGATGAATCCGACCGTGCAACGGCATTGGCCTGGTTAGCTCCCCATTTACCGGAAAGTTTGTTACCCAAAGCCTTAGCTGTTGCCAGAGATATTTGGTCTGAATCCTCCCGTGTAGAGGCATTGATAGGGTTAGCTCCCCATTTACCACAAGTGTTACCAGAAGTTTTAGTGGTTGCCAGAGAGTTTGGGTCTGAATCCTCCCGTGCAGAGGCATTAAAAGCCTTAACCGCCCAATTAACCCCTGCCAATGTTGACTTATCTTTCTGGGAAAAAACCCTTCAGGCTTTGGGTACTCTCACTCGTTCTAATTTCCTCAAAACCATTCCCAACTTAGTCCCTTTAATCCTTCATTTGGGGGGGGGAGGTTGCCTTAAGAGAGGTGTTTCAAGGGATTAGGGAGGTGAGTCGCTGGTGGCGGTGATTCCCATAAATCAATTAGAAGTGCTACGATCAACTGATAATGTAACTATAACAGTCACTATTTATGCGCTATCAAGTTCGACTCAAAGAAAGCGAAGAAGGTTATGCAATTTGGTGTCCCGGTTTACCCGGATGTTGGTCACAGGGGGACACTGAAGCAGAAGCTATAGAAAATATCAAAGAAGCGATACAAGACTATTTAGAGACAATTGAAGAATTAAACAAAGATGCTGAAGTGCGTTATGTAGAAGTAGGATAAGTATGCCAAAATTACCCGGAATTAATCATCTACGCGCTGTTAATGCCTTTGAAAAAGCGGGATTCCGCATCACTAGACAGAGAAAACATATTACTATGACAAATGGAGAACAGACTATCACCATTCCACGAGCAAATCCGGTTAATGCTTATACAATGGCAGGGATTGTTAAAGAAGCGGGTTTAACTATCGAAGAATTCTTAGAATTACTCTAAAACTATTTCTAACCTGCTTTTAATCCTTCATTTGGGGGGGGGGAGGTTGCCTTAAGAGAAGTGTATCAAAGTATTAGGGATGTTAGTCGCTGGTGGCGGTGATTCTTGTTCTATGAATTAGCCTCCGCCTTATCCAATTGAATCAGCGAGTGCTTTTGCTCTGATATTGTGAGGGATGATTGCTTGTATTTAGCGGTAAATATGCTTTCGATGCCCAATATCAAAAACAATCACCTTCTTTTCTGAATCATCGATCCCATAAATAATTCGATAAACTCCAATCCGAACTCGCCAACCTTCTCTTCCTGTCAGTTTTAGACCTCCTGATGGTCTTGGATTTTCAGCTAATTCTCTAATGCCATCTCGAACTTTTTGATAATCATCCTTTGGGAGATTTGCTAAAGCCTTAGAAGCACGTTTTTTAATAGTAATATTGTAACTCATTGCTGACTATTTTCAATTTCAGCAATCGCTACTTCAAAAGGAATTTCATCATCCTCTCCTGAGACAGCCAAATCATAGGCTCTAATGGCATCTAACTCTTCTGATTCTTCCAGCAGTTTCTGATATTCTTCTATATCTAAAAGAACACCTATTCGATTACCCTGCTCATCGGTGATATACCTTTCCTTTAATTTCATTTGAGAACAACTGCCTTAGTTAATTTTCGTTCCAATTATAACTCAGGTGTTAACCCCTGCCAATATTGACCTATCCTTCTGGGAAAAAACCTTTCATGCTTTGAGGACTCTCACTCGTCCTCATTTCCTCGAAACTATTCCTAACTTAGTCCCTTTAATCCTTCATTTTGGTGGAATTGAAGCCTTCAGAAAAGTGTATCAAAGTATTAGGGATGTTAGTCGCTGGTGGCAGTGATTCTTGTTCTATGAATTAGCCTCCACCTTACCCAATTGAATCAGCAGTCTGCTCCCCAGTGTCTTCGGCAAGCGCAGAAATCCAATAAAATAGTGAATAGGTGACATCGGGAAAAAATCATCTATGGCAACTACATCAGAAGACGTATGGCGACTCTTAGCCGAATTAGCGACTGCTCAAGCCGAATTAACTGCTGCTCAAAAAGAAACTGACAAACAACTCAAGGAGACTGACCTGCTATTGAAGGAAGTTAGTCAACAACAGAAGGAAAACGCCCAACAAATCAAGGAAACTGACCGACAACAGAAGAAAACTGACAAACAACTCAAAGAATTAGGTCAGCAAATTGGGGGACTCGGTGCAAAATTCGGCAGCTTTACCGAAGGACTTGCCCTTCCTTCAATGGAAACGATTCTCAGGCAACGCTTTGGTATGGAAGTGGTTAGTCCCAGTGTCCGAGTCAGTAAAAATGGACAACACCTAGAAATTGATGTCCTTGCCTATACCAATGGTGAGCTAAATACTGCTTATATCGTTGAGGTTAAAAGTCATGCCAGAGAGGAATCTATTACTCAGTTAAAAAGTATTTTGCAACGGTTTCGCCGCTTTTTTTCTGAACACAAAGATAAAAAACTCTATGGCATATTAGCAGCCGTTGATTTATCCCCAGAATTACGGGAAAAAATTCTGCAAGAAGGGCTTTATGTGGCTCGGATTCATGACCAAGTATTTGAACTCGATATTCCCGATAATTTTCAACCTCAACCTTATTAAAACAGCAAAGGCGATCGCTTTTGATCTGATCTTGTCAGGGATGATTAGCCCAATATCAAGAACAATCACCTTCTTTTCTCAATCATCGATCGTTTTGACCTGTAAGGGCAAGTCAAAAATTTTTCCCTACCCCCACCCCCTACACCCTGTAAACTTTTCAGGTTCTCTGTCCCCCCGTGAGGGATCGGGATTTTGGGGAGGAGGGGATTTAGTTAAATAATCTTTGCAGAAAAGTGCTTTGATCCCGCAGGAAAACCTGAGCGCAATTGCGCCCTGGCATCCCCGAAATTGAGCCGCCGGGGTGAGTTCCTGCCCCGGTTAAATAAAGGTTTTTAATGGGGGTTTTGTAGTTAGCTATTTCCGGCAAAGGACGCAGGAAAATCATCTGATCTAAAGTCATATCAAGATGATAGTAATTACCTTTATAGGAACCCAAACGATTAGCTAATTCGGCCGGACTTTCCACCCGACGGGCAATAATGGCGGATTTGAGATTTGGGGTATAATCGGCCAGTTTATCAAGAACTCGATCGGCCACGCGATTTTTTAATTCTTCCGTCCATCCCGTGCCGTTTAATCCTGTTCCCTCGGCCCCGGCAATCTGATAGGGGGCAAAAAATTCGATCCAGAGGGTATGCTTGCCTTGGGGGGCCATGGAGGGATCGAGAATAGTGGGGACATCTAGGTACATCGAGGGATTTTCGTCGGGAATCTGCCCCAAAATCGTTAAAGCGTGGGCCTGTTCAACGTGACGCACGGAATCGGCGATGAGAATTGTTCCCTGTAAATACTCCTCTTTGTGATCATAAGCCTCGAACCTTGGCGCTTCGGCGAGGGCGCAATCAATTTTAAGAATTGTTTCATTGTTATTGACAATTCGCCGTTCTACCCTTTCTCGCAATTCCGGATCGGCGGCATCCACATCGGCGGGAGCGACTAACTGTAAAAAGACTCGTCTAGCGTCAATATTAGAGATAACACCCGCTTTTGCCAGATATTCCTGTCCAGAGTCCACCCTAACCCCGATCGCTTGTCCTTCCTCGATTAGAATCTGTTTAACCTTCTGCTCGGTTAAAATTACCCCACCGAGACTAACAACGCATTTCACCAGAGCCTCGGTTAGTGCGCCCGTACCACCACGAGGGCGAGCCACTCCAGGGGAATGACGCATCGCCATCATCATCATCCCGGAGGTAATACCTTTTTGGGAGGGAGGAGCGCCAATTTCTGCCGCTAGACGAGCCAGGGGTGCTTTGACAAATTCGCTCTCAAACCACTCATTGAGGACATCTTCGGGGGAAGTAATCATCGTGCGGATGAAGTCGAGCAGTTTCTTTTTCGAGCCGATCGCTTTCCAGACACTAGCTAAGGCACTAGAGTTATAATTGCGGGCGATTCTGAGCAAATCTTGGGGCGGGGCATTAAACCAAGGACCGATCGCATTCATCAACTGCGCCCAATAGTCGATAAACTGAAGGTAGCGATCGGCATCTCGCGGACAAAACTGGGCAATTGCGGCGTGAGTTTTTTCCAGAGAGCGATAGGAAAGAAAATATTGGCCGGAGGGATGGGGACAGAAAACGGTAGGATCGAAGAATAAATACTCTAATCCGTGCCGTTTTAGCTCTAATTCCTCAATTACTGGTCCTAAAAAGATAAATTCGTGATCGATCGCACAGAGATTAAACTTAAAATCGGGGGCTAGATCCGGGATAACCGCTTCTGTGGTAGCCGCTCCTCCTGGTACGCTACGCTGTTCCAGAAGGAGGACGCGATAACCAGCTTTGAGGAGATAGGCGGCACAAACTAAACCATTATGCCCCGCACCGATGAGGATGACATCGTAACTTTCCATGCAGTTTCAAAAATTCCTATTTTTAATTTTGCGCTTTTCTTGGCCTTAATATGTTAAAAATAGTTAAAGATTCGCTGCTGTCAGCAGATTTCAGCGAGCAGTTATGAGTGAGCAGGTAGAAAACATTTAATTTTTCCTTTTTTTTATGAGTTCTTCAATCAAAGTTATTCAACCATCGGGTATTTTAGATGGCAACCAAGCCGGCCAATTTCGCCAAGAAATTGCCGAAGCCGTGCAGGGAGGTTCAGAAGTTATTATCGTTGATTTCAAGGATGTCACCTTTATGGATAGTTCTGGTTTAGGGGCGCTAGTTTTATCCTTAAAAACCGTGCGTTCTGCGGGGGGTAAACTATTGATTTGCTCGATTAATGATCAGATAAAAATGTTATTTGAATTGACCGATATGGATCGAGTTTTTGAAATTTTTAATAACCGAGAAGAATTAGAACAAATAATCTCGGAAATTAATTAATAAAAATCCACCTGCATGATCGAAAGATCATCCTTAAAATTGCCATCAAATTGTAAAGCTTGAATTTCTCCAATAAAATTATCGAGATTTTTGGCGGAATTACAGTGATAATTTCGTAAAGATTGAATAAAGTTTTCTAGTCCCCACATCCTACCATCAGCACAATCGATCTCGTAAATTCCATCGCTAAAAAGATAAAGACTACTGGGTAAATTCAGGGATTGAACCTGATTAATATATTCTGCTTCTAGAAACATCCCGATGGGAAAACCGGGGGCTTTCAGTCTGGTTTCCATCACCTGGCCAAAAGGTTTTTGAGTCAGGAGAACTGCCGGGGGATGACCGGCACTGGCATAGGTTAACTGTTGTTGTTTCTGATCATAAATTCCGTACCAGATAGTAAAATATTTATCATTCTTAGGACTGATTTGATAAACTTGATTTAACCCTTGTAAAACCTGATTAGGTTGATAGTAATTAACCTGAGTTAAACCACGAGAACGGAGTAAATTAATCACCGAAAGGGAAGGTAAAGCCGCTCGCAACCCATGGCCTGCCACATCTAAAAGATATAACATCAAATGGTCATTATCTAACCAATAATAATCAAAGCCATCGCCCCCCAATCGACGAGAAGGAAGGAAGCGAAAATCGATAGCAAGTTTTGGAGAAATGAAAGGTTCTGGTAACAGCGATCGCACATAGTCCGCCGCCTCCGCTAACTCCATTTCTAGTAATTGTTTTTGCGCTCGCAGATCGTGACTTAATTGATGCAAACGCATTCCCGCCCGCACGCGCGCTCTTAACTCATTAATCTCGATCGGTTTACATAAAAAATCATCCGCCCCCGCATCCAATCCCCTCACCCGATCCTCCACCGATCCCAAAGAAGTTAAGAGGATAAAAAAAGTCGTTGACAGTTGGGGATTGAGCTTAATTTGCCGGCAAACTTCCAACCCATCGATCCCCGGCATCATCCAATCACAAATAATCATCGCTGGTTTTAGTTGCCCCGCTTGCTTTAATCCTTCTTCCCCATCACTGGCAACTAAAACCTCGTATTCCTTCTGCAAAGTGCGGCTCAGAAACGTTTGAATTACTCCATCATCATCAATTACTAGAATTCGTACCATCTTTTTTGTGACTCGATTATCTCAATCTTACTGCTTACCCCTGACCCCCTGACGGATGACTTTGCTTGTACCTCAAGACGGGATTAAATCCAGAATCGAGCTAATACATCATTCATAGTTTGGGAAAAATGGTATAACTTCTAGCGTAAGGCATTGCAGAGGTAAGCCGGGGGTGAAGATTTCTTTTCAGGTAGATAGCGATCTCAAGTCCTTAGATACCGTTTTAAACTATTTTGAGCAACTTGAACGGGCGGGCATTCCCCAAAAAGACTGGCTCCAGTGTCAGCTTGCTCTTGCCGAAGGTTTTACTAATGCGGTCCGTCACGCTCACCGACACCTACCTCCCGAAATCCCGATCGAGATCGAGATCGAGATTACCCGATCCCAGATGGAAATTCGCATCTGGGATCGGGGTTCCGCCTTCGATTTAGAGGACTTTATCGAGAAAAACGCCTATCATGACTATAGTTTCTCTGGTCATGGGCAAGGACTGCCCATCCTCCAAAAAATCGCCGATCAACTCAGTTATACTCGCAGCGAAGATCAGCGCAACTGTCTGTTAATTATTAAACAATTTTCCCGCCATGAATCCGATCGCACCCCTCGTTTCTCCTAGTTGGTTAGTGACTAATCTCGATCGCCCCGATCTGATGGTTATTGACTGTCGTTTTCAATTAAACGATCCCGATCTCGGTTATCAAGAGTATTTAGCCAATCATATTGAAAATGCCTTCTATTTACACCTCGATCGCGATTTATCGGCTCCCGTTGCCCGTCATGGCGGCCGTCATCCTTTACCGAATCCGCAGACAATAGCCGCTAAATTAAGCTCTTTGGGGGTGATTTCTGGTCAAACCCATGTCATCGCCTACGATGCCTCCCGTTTTGCCTTTGCCAGTCGTCTCTGGTGGTTATTACGTTATCTGGGCCATGAACGAGTCAGCATTCTCGATGGTGGTTGGCAAAATTGGTTAAATGCCGGTTATCCCGTCTCCAATCAGATACCTGTGCCGAAAACCGGCGCTTTTCTCCCCCAAGTTCAACAGGATTGGGTAGTCACGATCGAGGAGGTAAAAAGGCAAAAAGAGCAAGGGGGAGTGGTGTTAATTGATGCCAGGGAAAGCGATCGCTATCGGGGCGAAAGGGAACCGATCGATCCGATCGCCGGCCACATCGAGGGGGCGCTTAATTATCCCTGGTTAGAAGTCACCGATAGTCAGGGTTTTTCTCAACCCCGGGCCCGGCAAAAACAACGTTGGCAAGAGCGGCAAGGCGATCGAGAAATTATCCTCTACTGTGGTTCGGGAGTGACAGCCTGTGTTAATGTCCTTTCCCTTACCCTAGCCGGATACGACAATGTTAAGCTATATTCTGGAGGTTGGAGTGATTGGTGTTCCTACCTGATCTAACCGGCCCTATTGATACCCATCTATCGAGAAAGATTATCAAAATGACCTAATTACTGTACAATCTCCCTATTATCACTTTTAATTATTCCCAAACTATTATCTAGTTTGTCTCCTAGACAAAAAAGCTAATTTTTATTCTAGTTGCTATCTTTTTGCTCTCAAATCACCGCTATTCCTCAAAGAATAGTCGTTTTCCCCCGTAAAATTACTAAAAAGTAATTTTATAGTTAAACTCTATAAAAAATTAGGTATGTATTTTGTATGACAGAAGCCGGTCTTTGTCATTGTAATGGTGGCGGCCGTCCGAAAGATCGCCTTTCGATTTTTGTGGATGGCAATAATATGTTTTATGCTCAACAAAAAAATGGTTGGTTTTTTGACCCGCGCAAGGTGTTAAATTATTTCACCAACGACCCGAATATTATGTTAATTAATGCCTTTTGGTACACGGGGTTAAAAGATTCCCAAGATCAAAGAGGTTTTCGCGATGCTTTAATTAGTTTGGGTTATACGGTGAGAACAAAAATTTTGAAAGAATATTATGATGATAGTTCCGGTCGTTTTTCCCAGAAAGCTAATTTAGATATCGAAATTGTCGTCGATATGTTTAATACCGTCGATCAATACGATCGAGTGATTTTATTTAGCGGTGATGGCGATTTTGAACGAGCGATCGAACTATTGCGCTCTAAAAATACTCATATTACCGTAGTTTCTACGGAAGGGATGATCGCTAGGGAATTACGCAACGCCACCGATCGCTATATTGACCTGAACGATATTCGCAAAGATATCGAAAAAAGTGATTATTAACCAGCCGTTTTCTCTTTAAACCGGCTATTTACCCCCTTTTTCTTTATTGGTAGTCCTCACCCCAACCCCTCTCCCAGAAGGGGATCGGTGAGGCAATTAACCATCTCTTGTTTATTTTTCCTTGAGTCGAAATAGTAAAAACTGATTGACCTGATTGGGATTAAAATTATTATCACTGACTAAAATCAAAGAGCGACTACCATCCGGTAATCTTGGACCGAGGGTCATTCCTTCCAAATTATCTAAATCAATCCCCAAAGTCCCTAAATCTAGTAATAATTTTTTCCGCAAGGGTTGCACCTGTAAAGCTTCTAATTCTCCCGGTATCCGAGCAATTTTCGACGTATCAGTGGCACTCCCATTAACTACCTGAAATAGTTTCGCTCCAAAACCTTCTAAACCAAAAGTTCGCTCTAAACTGAGAAAATAACCCTCTTTTTCTAAAGCTAATAATTCCGTTAAACCGTAGTATCTCGCACCACTGGGTGGCTCATCTAACACATACAATTGTTCTGATACTAACACAGGCGCACCAATCGGATCGATCACATAATGAAGAAGTCGCACTCTGAGATTTTCTGCTCTTTTTCCCGTGGGACTATCTTGAATTAAAGCGCTTTCTGTGGCAGTAAACAAACGAAAAGGATCGTCTTTGAGAGTGCTGGTAATCCCTAAAGTTAAGGATTCAAATCCTAAATTATCCCCGATTCCTTTTTGATTGCTATCATCCGGTAAAAAGCGATTAGGAATTAACAAAGACTCCTTTAATTGTCCCTGCAAATCAAATTCAGCCACAAAAGGAGCAATTCCCTCTTTAACCGCACCTTCACTGGAAATAAACAAAGTTTGTCGGGGCGAAAAAGCGATACCTTCTGGGTCGATCGATCCCTTTTTAAAAGTTTCTCCCTTGCCATCTTTTAGGAACGTGACCGCCTCTAAATTAACTTTTTCGATTTTTTCACCATTTATCTGCAAACTAGCCCGATAAAAGCGGGCCGGAGCTTTCTGAGAACGATCATCACTGAGGAGATAAAAGCGGTTATTGGCACGATCATAGCTAATTGCCGATAATCCCCCCACCCTTGTCCCTTGATAATCCGCTTCTGGTAATTGATATTCTCCCAAAAACTCGACCGAGAGGGGTAGAAACATTCGTTGTTCTGCTAAAACTTGCGGGGAGACACCACAGGACCCCAGACTAAAGGTTACAATCAAACTAGCAATTAAACCCAAAATTGGGAAACGAAAATTTTCGGCAGTCAGTCTCTTATAGAATTGATCGATCACAAAATATCACCCTCTACTACGCTCCTATCAATCTATTATGCTACGTTTTTCTCTCAGTTTATGGCTCTGTTTGATCGGTACTTCCCTTCCTCTCCTAGCACAAACAGAAACTCCTGCACCCAATCCCCTCGAAACTCCCCTACAAAGTCCTTTATTGCCGGCAATCGATCGCCCTTTAACTCCCTTAGAGCGTCGTCAACTGTTATTATACATCGATCAACGCGATGCTGAAGCTCAAGCTAAATACGATGGGGGATTAAATGAGGAAGCTTTTCCTATCTGGTATGAAGTGATTAAATTAAATCGTTATTTAGGGGCAAAAGAAGAAGTAAAATCTTTGGGAAAAGTGGGGTTAGCAGCTTGGAATCGAGATCGAACCGAGGAGGTTAAATTAATTACTGCTCGTTTAAAATCTCTGCAACAAACCGCAGAAACTAACCAGACAATGGACGGGGAATTATTAGCATTACTAGGTACATCATATCAACAGGTACGAGCTTTTAATGAGGCGATAATCATCTATGATCAAATTCTAGCTGATGCCAGACAATCTGGGGATAATGTGGCAGTAGAAGCAACTTTAAATAAACTTGGTCAAATTCATTTATCCCGTTTTGATTATCAAAAAGCCGCTCCAGTATATGAGGAATTATTAACTATTTCTAAGGGGCAGAATAATTCTTTAACTCAAGGAATTTATTTGCAAAGACTAGCAGAAATTTATCGAGAATCTCTGCAACCAGCTAACGCAGTAAAAATTAAAGAAGAAATAGCTGAAACCCAGATCAGAAATCAGCAAATACAGTTAATCCCCGCTCTAAAAATTCAAATTGGTTTGGATTATCAAGCTTTAAAAGATGCAAATAAAGCCAGCCAAAACTTTCAAGAAGCCTATTCTCTCGCTTTTGCTTTACAACAGTACGGCACCGCAGGAGAAGCTTTAAATAAGTTGGCCGAACTTTATAAAAGTTATCAACAGGTAGATTATGCTTTACAAATCTATCAAGAATTAATTAAAGTCCATGAATTGGGTTATAATTACTACGGTTTAATGAACACCTACGATCAAATCGGTCAAATTTATCTAGAGAGAAAAAATTATCCCCAAGCTTTACTCGCTTTCCAAAAAGGCGCGGAATTAGCCCAAGCTATCCGTTATCGTGAACAATATTTTCAAACCCAAATCACCCAAGTTAATCAAGCAATAAATAATCCTGAACAGTTTTGAAGCCATCAGCCATCAGCTTTTTTATTCCTATATCCCTGATAACTGATAACTGATTCGCCACTTCTATCGGGTGTATCACTCCAGCCGTTTTGTGGGAGAATCCTTTGTTATTCGTCTTAATCACGAACTAAGCGGGGAACAGATCGAACAAATTAACCAAAACTTCGGCGATATCCTAGTTAAGGGGAAAATCGAACCTAGTCAAATTCTAGAACGAGAAAGTCGGGATTCCACCCACCATTTACCCCGTCTAGTTTTTTACTTTAACGGCAAGAATTACGGACGCTTGTATCAGTTAATTGATCACATCAACGATTTGAGTCCTGTAGTTGCCCTCGAAGAGCATCCCGAAAGAAAATAAACCCTAGGCCAGAGTTTCCGGACAGTATCCTAAACCCTTAGTAAATTGTTGCCGAAAAACCTCTATATCTTGCTGATCCGGGGTACCATGGGACACGATCGCCACTTGGTAACGACGCATGACATCAATAGGAGATTGTCCCGTTTCCAAACTCCAAAAAACCATCTGGAGACGCATTTCCGGTTGATAGGGAATCCCTAACTCATTCATGTAGGCGCGAAAATCACCGTGTTGGCAAGGGGTGAGCATTTGATTAAACTTTATCTTGACCACCCAACCATTAATCTGATGGATAACCGTCATCACGGAGGAGGGCAGATGAGTCATCGATCGCAGGTATTCGGTGACTCGTAGCGTTAGACTAGCGTTAGCAAGAAAATAGAGATAGTCCATAGTGGCCGCTGGGATGTTGGCTAATAGTCACGATTAGTGTTATATCTCTAGTCTGACGATAAACCGTTCCAGATACCAAGGGGAGAAATCCCCGATTTAGTGAAGTTCGCTTGGGTAGAATTACCCAACTTTTGCGAAGATCTTTATGATGATAATGATGATGATCCCTGACCAATTACTCTCCAGCTACGATTATCACCTTCCTCCGGAGTTAATTGCCCAAAATCCCGCAGAACCCCGAGATAGTTCCCGTCTTTTGGTGGTAGATTCTCCCAATAGTCATAATTTAGCTATTTTTCGGGATTTACCCACTTGGTTAGAGTCGGGGGATTTGCTGGTTTTCAACGATACCCGCGTGATTCCGGCCCGTTTATTTGGACGTAAAACCACGGGTGCCCCCGTAGAAATATTACTATTAGAAGAACAGGATGACCATCGTTGGTTATCTTTGGTGAAACCGGGAAAACGCTTTAAAGTCGGTTCAGAAGTCCTTTTTTATCCGAAAACAGGGCGAACGGAAGACAAAGAAAAATTATGGTCAGCGAAAGTAATCGATCGAGATCTGAACACCGGTGGTCGTCTGCTGGAATTTCAACGTCATCCCCAGCGTAGTTTTTGGGATATGTTGGAGGAGTACGGTCATATTCCTTTCCCCCCCTATGTCACCGAATCAGAGGCGGAAGAAGACCGTTATCAAACAGTTTACGGTGATAAACAGGGTTCTGTGGCCGCTCCCACGGCCGGATTACATTTTACTCCCGAATTATTCCATAAGCTCGCCCAGAAGGGCATAGATACCGCCTATATCACCCTTCATGTGGGAGTGGGAACCTTTCGTCCCGTGGAAGTGGAAAATATTACAGAACACCTAATGCACCAGGAATTTTTGCAGATTTCCGCCGAAACTGCCGAAAAAATCGCCCAAACAAAGGCTAGAGGTGGCCGGGTTATCGCCGTGGGAACCACGGTAGCTCGCGCCTTGGAAGGGGCAATTAAAGAAACTAAGAGCGAGACATTAACCGCTTTTCAGGGAAAAACGAATTTATTTATCTATCCGAGTTATCAATGGCGGGTTATCGACGGCATGATCACTAATTTTCATCTACCCAAGTCCAGTTTAATGATGTTAGTCAGTGCCTTAATCGGACGGGAAAGACTACTGGCATTGTATCAAGCAGCTATTCAAGAGCGTTTTCGTTTCTATTCCTTCGGTGACGCTATGTTAATCCTACCCAGCGCTTGCAGCAGTAATCAGTAGTCAGGAGGCAAAAGGCAAAAGGCAAAAGGCAATAGGCAAAAGGCAAAAGGCAATAGGCAAAAGGCAATAGGCAAAAGGCAATAGGCAAAAGGCAATAGGCAAAAGGCAATAGGCAATAGGCAAAAGGCAGCTTTGTTCTCCCCACACCCCACACCCCACACCCCACACCCCACTTCCCACACCCCACACCCTACACCCCACACCCCACACCCCACACCCCACACCCCACACCCCCACTTCCCAATCTCCAACTAAAAAAGGGGAAGAGCTATGCTCTTTCCCTTTTTTTTACAGTTAATTCAAGATGATTGTAGATGCACACCAATCGAGGCTGAAATTACATTAAGCCTAATTGAGCAAGGATGCCTTTGTGGGTTAAGTATTCCGTAGCTACGCCAATAACGAAACCGAGCATGGCTAAACGACCATTCCAGTTTTCAGCGAAAGCGGTGAAGCCGAGTTTGTTTTCTTGCTTATCCATGGTGAATTGCCTTCCTATAATAAAATTGCATTTGATTCAAGTGCTTGATATTAAATGTAACATAACTTCCCAGACTATGCAACATTTGTTTACATAAATTTTATTAATGTTGACCATAAACTTTTATGGGGGCAGGGTCAAGGGTTGGCAATGGCGGCCAAAAATCAAGCCTGATCTTAGTTCTAGGACTAAATAACCGTTTTCCCATCCCTGACCGAAAAAGATTACAATCAAGCGAAAGGTCAAGAATCGATCGCCATCGAGCGAGGAGTGAATATGCGCGCCTTACTGATTTATCCCGTTTTTCCGCCGACTTTCTGGTCCTATAACAAAATTCTGGAATTAGTTGATCGCAAAGTCTTACTTCCTCCCCTGGGTATGGTGACGGTGGCGGCGATTTTACCGCAGGAATGGGAATTTAAACTGGTCGATCGCAATATTCGGGCGGTGACAGAAGCAGAATGGGACTGGGCCGAAATAGTGATTCTTTCCGGCATGATTGTGCAACGTCAAGATTTAATCGAGCAAATTCACGAAGCCAAACAACGGGGTAAACTGGTGGCCGTGGGTGGTCCCTATCCCACTTCTATCCCCCACGAAGTGGCTGAGGCCGATTTTCTGATTCTCGATGAGGGAGAAATCACTATTCCGATGTTTGTGGAAGCATTGGCAAGAGGAGAAACCAAAGGTGTTTTCCGCACCACAGAAAAACCCGATGTGACAATTACCCCGGTTCCACGCTACGATCTGCTCGATTTTGAAGCTTATGATTCCATGTCGGTGCAGTTTTCGCGGGGATGTCCCTTCCAGTGCGAATTTTGCGATATTATCGTTCTCTACGGTCGTAAACCCCGCACCAAAACCCCCGCACAATTATTAAAAGAATTAGATTATCTCTACGAATTAGGTTGGCGCCGGGGCGTGTTCATGGTGGATGATAATTTTATCGGTAACAAGCGCAACGTTAAATTACTCCTCAAAGAATTAAAGGTTTGGCAAGAAGAACACCAGTATCCTTTCCGGTTTAACACGGAAGCGTCGGTGGATTTAGCCGCCGATCCCGAATTAATGGAAATGATGGTCGATTGTTACTTTGATGCGGTCTTTTTAGGTATTGAAACCCCTGACGAAGAAAGTTTACAATTAACCAAAAAATTCCAAAATACCCGTAGTTCCTTAACCGAGACGGTAGAAAAGATTATTAAAGCCGGATTGCGCCCCATGGCGGGATTTATCATCGGTTTTGATGGCGAGAAAAAAGGAGCGGCCGATCGCATTATTAATTTTGTCGAAGAAGCGGCCATTCCCACGGCTCTATTCGGAATGTTACAAGCTTTACCCAATACCGCCCTATGGACTCGCTTGGAAAAAGAAGGACGACTACGATTAACGGGGAAACAGGACATTAACCAAAGTACCCTAATGAATTTCGTTCCCACCCGGCCGATCGAAGATATTGCCACAGAATATATTGAAGCCTTCTGGAAATTGTACGATCCGGAGGTATTTCTCGATCGCACCTATCGCTGTTTCCTGAAATTAGGCGCACCTAAAGCGAAACCTGCCTTTAAACTGCCTCGCCGGGCCGATCTCTATGCCCTAGGGGTAATTATCTGGCGACAGGGCTTTAAACGTTCCACGCGCTGGAAATTCTGGCAGAATTTATTCGGTATTTTGCGCCATAATCCCGCCAACGCCGAACACTATATCACTGTCTGCGCCCACAACGAGCATTTCCTTGAATACCGTCAGATTGTCCGGGATGAAATTACGGCACAATTAGCCGAATTTCAACGCCAAGAGGCATTAACAGCGGAAAAAACCGCCATAGCGGCCTAATTAGGGTATGCTGAAAAAGTTTTTCCTGGGGGCAGGGTGTGGGGTGTGGGGTGTGGGGTGTGGGGTTTTACCGGTTTTGAGGGGGCCAATTACCTAATTTTCAGGAAAAAAGTCCCGGAATTTTCCCCCTGATCACTCCCATGCCCAGTACTTTTTGATTGACAAAAAGTCTAAAAGTCTTACCCAACAAGGTTTTTAGATTTATTCAGCAGCTCCTAATTATTCCGAGGATGGGTTTATTTACCCATCCTTAACATTTTCTGTCCTGATGGTGGACGATCGATAAATCAATACTATTCCTATTTTCCGGTTAAAAATTCCCTCAATCTCTGCCAAAGCAATTCAGTATAATTTCTTAATTTTCTAGATATAACTACATTTTGTCCTTAAAATGTTAGCTGGAATACTGAAGAAATCGAGAAAATCTGGATAAAGCCAGTATTTTTAGCTCCTTAACCCTATAAATCAAGCTAAAATCAATGATTACTCGTCAAGAACTTAAGAAACTACAATCCTTAACTCAAATACCCGCCCTTTCCATTCTCTTACCTACCCATCGCACCTCACCGGATAACAAACAAGACCCTATTCTCGTTAAAAATTTGGTCGATGAAGCAAAGCGCCGATTATCGGCAGAATTCTCTAAACGTGAAATCGAACCTTTGTTCGAGCGCCTCGATAGTCTAGTGGCTGAAATAGATTATCCTTATACTCTAGATGGATTAGCTCTCTATATTGGTCCGGATATTGCCAAGCTTTATAACTTGCCTTTTTCTGTCCAGGCAAGAGTTGTCATCGATAAAACCTTTGCCACACGGGATTTAGTTTATGGATTACATCGAGAACAACCCTATTGGCTGTTACTATTAAGTCAGGGTTCTACTCGTTTAATCTCAGCTACAGGAGAAACTCTCGAAGAAATTCGCGATCAGAATTTTCCCTTAGAAATGACCGGACCGGGGGCCACTGCACCACTGCCCTTTGATGCCGATACCAGTTATCTAGATGATAGAATCCGGCGATTTTTCCAACAGGTAGATAATGCTCTGGGTGAATACATTGACATTGATGATTCTTCCCCTTTGATTGTGGGTGGAGTGGTTCGTCAAATTTCCTTCTTTCAAGAAGTTTCACAGTACACATCAGCAATTGTTGGCACTTTAACGGGCAATTTTGACAAAACCTCACTGCCAGAATTAATTCCGCAAGTATTGCCGATTATGCATTCAGTGCGTCAGACTCAAAAAACTGAAGCCCTGCAAGCTTTGGATGCGGCAGTCAGCGCTCAAAAAGTTATCTCTACCCTGGGAGAAGTGTGGCGTTTAGCGCAGGAAGGTCGAGGAAAATTGTTATTAGTGGAGAAAAATTACCATGTACCCGCAGTTTTAAGCGAAAACGGTGATTTGATACTAGTGGAAAACGTCGGTGGTACGGAGGTAATCGATGATGCAGTGGATGAAATTATCGAAGCGGTATTGGCCAAGGGAGGACGTGTAGCTTTAGTCGAGGAGGATTCCTTGAACGATTACCAAAAAATCGCCTTGATTTTAC
Source organism: Microcystis wesenbergii NRERC-220 (assembly GCF_032027425.1). Taxonomy (NCBI): domain Bacteria; kingdom Bacillati; phylum Cyanobacteriota; class Cyanophyceae; order Chroococcales; family Microcystaceae; genus Microcystis; species Microcystis wesenbergii. The sequence continues at coordinate 3,704,247 of NZ_JAVSJA010000001.1, forward strand.
GTTATTAGACCTAACACTCCGTTTCACAGGCCCCAATACTAACCCATTGACTAGAACCATCAGACCAGTATTCTTTTTTCCAGATGGGGGCATTATGCTTGAGAGTATCAATAGCATAACGACAGGCTGCGAAAGCTTCCCCCCGATGGGGACAACCCACAGCTACTAAGACACTAATGTCCCCGATTTGTAGCTTACCGGTGCGATGGTGAATGACAACTCGATTGGTATCCGGCCAGGTTTGCCGAATTTGCCCGGCAATTTGCCGGAAAACCTCGATTGCCATGGGTTCGTAGGCCTGATAATCAAGATAAATAACCGGTTTACCGTCGGTTTGCTCCCGTACAGTGCCACTCATTAGTACAATAGCACCATTAGCCCCATCATCGGCTAATTGATATACTTCCTGCAAAGATAAGGGAGCAAAACTGATGCGAAAACTATTTGGTGTCATGGATGCTTTTTTCAGTGATCAGTAAACAGTAAACAGTAATCAGTAAATAGTAATCAGTAAATAGTAAATAGTAATCAGTGAAGTGAAAAGACGAAAAGACAGCACTGTTAATGCCATTTAATACTCCTCACTTGATACCGCTCACTGAAAACTCAAATCTGATAACTGATCACTGATAACTGATAACTGATTCAAGGCTGACAGCTATATTAATCCACGGTGCGACGAATTTGAAGACAACACCATTCTTGACGTTTCCACAGGGCAGCCACTGTCCAGTCGTGGCGTTCTAAAATATCGTTAACTGTTTGTGCTTGGGTGACAAGGATGCCGCTTAAAATTCCCCAAGTGCTGGGTTTTGCCAGACGGGTGATTTCGGGCATTAAAGCGATAATTGTCTCGGCTAAAATATTACAAACAATGCCATCGACACCATCGGGAATTAATTCTAATAACTCCTCGACACTACCCCGATTAATAGCTAAATTTTCGGGGTTAATTCGGTTGAGATAGCGATTACTGCGCGTCGCATTCACCGCCAGCGGATCTGTATCGACAGCATAAACTTTTTTGGCCCCCAATAAAATCGCTCCGATCGCCAGTATGCCAGAACCACAACCGATATCGGCGATAATTTTATTCTCTGGATTGCTACTTAAACGCATTTCTAGGGATTCTAGACATAATTGCGTGGTGGGATGCGTTCCCGTGCCAAAAGCGGAACCGGGGTCAATTTTAATCACCAATCTCTGGTTATTTTCGGGGGGATTTAACCAAGCAGGACAGATCAAAAAGCGATCGCCGATCTCGCTAATTTGCCAATGTTGTTTCCAACTGCTGGCCCAGTCTTCCTCGTCCATTAACTGCCAATGGCTGACAGGTTCGGGAAAACCTAAAATCAAAGCATCCTGCTTTAACCAGAGGCTTAGTGCCTCTAAATCGGGCAATTGCGCTTTAATTTCTGGTATATAGGCCTTAATCTCTAAAGAGGATTGTTTTTTAGCAGTGGCCGTTCCCGAACAGCCAAAATTTTCCAGTCTCCAGAAAACCGTTTCTTCGAGACTAGGTTCGCACAAAACCGTAATTTCCCACCAACTATTAGACATATATCAGTTATCAGTGATTAGGGATCAGTTATCAGATTTGGGTTTTCAGTCAACAGTATTAAGTGGCAAGTGCGGAGCTTTCTTTTCACTGATTACTGATTAAGCTAAGACGCATTTAAACCGCTTATTCTTAGATTAGCCCCCCTTGCCCCCCGACCCCCCCGATGTCGGTAGTAGGGTTGATTCATGAATCAACCCTACCTTGAATCAACCCTAGGGGGGTGGGGGGTTGCCTCTTGCCTTCAGAAGCTGATAACTGATTTAATCTAGAGTTTCACTGTGTAAGCATCACGGATACCGGGGACTTTAGTAATTTCCGAGAGAAGACCTTCCGGTAGAGGATCATCGAGACTCAGGGCCATAACCGCATCACCGCGAATAATTTTGCGTCCTACCTGCATACTGGCGATATTGACATTAAAACTGCCTAAAAGTGCGCCAATTTTGCCGATAATACCGGGCATATCCTGGTGAAGGGTAAATAACATATGATTACTCGGTGGCACGTTAATTGGGAACTCATCGAGGTCAGTAATGCGGATTTCTCCGTTACTTAATAGCGCCCCAGTGACGGAATGGGTCCCCATGGAACCATTAGCTTCCAAATGAATCGATCCCGAATAGTCGCGGGTGGAAGCATCCCGGGTTTCGATTACCCGGATACCCCGTTCCTTAGCTTCGATCGCCGCATTAACATAGTTTACCCGTTCCCGGAGGGCTTGGGAAAGTAAACCCTTAATGGCCGCCACCACCAGAGGTTGACTGTCTTTAGTGGCCAATTCTCCCTGTAAACGGACATTTAACGAGTCACAGCGACCTCCTGCCAACTGACTGACGAGATTACCCATAGTTTCCGCTAATTGCAGGTAAGGGCGCAGTTTTTCCATAACATCGGGAGTTAGTCCGGGGATATTAACGGCTGAACGCGCTGGCAAACCGAGGAGGACATCGCGAATTTGTTCGGCCACATCAATAGCCACACCAACCTGTGCTTCCGTAGTCGATGCGCCTAGGTGGGGAGTGAGGATGACGTTAGATAATTCTCTTAATCTAGATTCGCCTAAAGGTTCCTGTTCAAATACATCCAAGGCTGCCCCGGCGATTCTACCGGATTCCAGGGCTTCAATTAAAGCCAACTCGTCGATAATGCCGCCTCTGGAACAGTTAATGATGCGAACCGTGGGTTTCATCTTAGCGATGGTTTCCCGACCGATGAGATGCTGGGTTTCGGGAGTTTTCGGGACGTGGAGAGTGATAAAATCGGACTCAGCAAAGAGTAATTCCAGATCTACCAAGGTGCAACCGAGTTGATCGGCGCGTTCTTTGGAAATAAAGGGATCGTAGGCGAGAATTTTCATGCCGAGGGATCTAGCAACGGTGGCGACGTGGGAACCAATTTTACCTAAACCGACGACTCCTAGGTTCTTTTTATAAACTTCTGTGCCGATAAAGCGATTTCTTTCCCATTTATTCGCTTTTACCGACTGATTGGCATCGGGAATATGACGGGAGAGGGATAACATCATGGCCAAGGCGTGTTCGGCAGCGGCGATCGTGTTACCTTCGGGAGAGTTAACGACAATAATACCCTGACGAGTGGCCGCGGGAACATCGATATTATCGACTCCTACCCCTGCGCGGCCGATAATTTGCAGTTTGCTGCCCGCTTCGACGATTTCCTTGGTGACGCGGGTACTGGAACGGAGCATCAGCGCGTCGTATTCGGGGATAATTTGAATGATTTCCTCGGCGGATAGTCCTGTTTTCACGTCCACTTGGGCAACCTGTGACAGAATTTCTACTCCTACCGGATCGATCGAATCGGATACCAGAACTTTGGCCATAATCTTTATAACGTGCTTTTTTCAGTCTACGGGCAAATGCTTGACCAATATTCGGGTCTAGCCGCAATAGCCTATTTTAGAAGCAAAGGGTGCAGTCTATGGCAAAATTAGCGAAAAGATTTTAGGTTGTCCTTCTCTTTGTCGTCCATGGTGTTGATGTCAGCCTCTTGCCGTTGTCACTGAGATAAGTAGTCGTGCAAAATAAATTTCCTAGTGAAGATAGGCAAGAGGCAAGAGGCAAGAGGCAAAAGCTTTATCGAAATGTGTAATTAATTTTGCTTAGGTACTTATGGCTAATTTAATCACGGTGGCGATCGAGTTTTCTGCTTCTTTTTCTAAGGCTTTTTCTAGGGCTGTCATTGCTTCTGTTTGAAAATTTCTAAGTAGCTGATTATAATTAAATTAAAAATGGATTTTAGGTTCGATCCCCCCCGCCCCCCTTGATAAGGGGGGTGCCGATAGGCGGGGGGATCCCCCTTGATAAGGGGGGTGGCAATCCCTCCTTGATCCCCCCTTGATAAGGGGGGTTTCTGATAATTTTTAACGCCTACCTACTTATGATGTTCACACAGTAAAGAAAAAGCCAAAAACCTCCGTTAAGGATAACGGAGGCTGGTTAATTAATTAACAATTTTCGGCTACAATTTCGCCCCACATTCAGGACAGAATTTGTTATTCCAACTGTTAACCGCGCCACAACTGGGACAATTGAGCATTTCACAACCCCCGGTGACAATTTTCGGTAAACCAATCATACGCGCATTACTTTGACCGGGGGCGACCATGGGATAACAATTTTCGTCTCTAGTAACGATCGCATTGACCAAAACCGGACCATCATGGGCCAACATTTCGGCAATTTTTGCGGCTAATTCCTCTCGATGGCGAATAGTAATCCCTTTAATGCCGTAAGCTTGGGCTAACAGTTCCACATCCGGCATTCCCACTTCCATATTGGAATTAGAATAACGTTCCCCATAGAAAGCTTCTTGCCATTGACGTACCATACCCTGCCAACCATTATTAATAATAATCGTCTTGGCATGAATATTAAATTGGGTTAGGGTGCCTAATTCCTGTAGATTCATTTGGAAACTGGCATCACCACTAATACAAATGACCTCCTCATCGGCAATCGCCACCTTTGCCCCCATCGCAGCGGGTAAACCGAAACCCATCGTCCCCAATCCCGCGCTAGAAATCCAACGTCGGGGTCCATTTTTGAGGAATTGGGCCGCCCACATCTGATGCTGGCCCACATCGGTGGTGTAGTAGGCGTGGGGTGCTTGACGGCCCACCTCAACGATCACTTCTTGGGGGGAAAGTCTGCCTTCCGGTCGAGGTACTTGCAGGGGATAATCTTGGCGCCAGCGATCGATCTGGGCTAACCAAGCTTGGGTGCGATCGCAATTAGTGGGATAATCAAATTCTCTGGCTTTTTGGAGTATTTGTTCTAAAACTACCCGTACATCCCCGACAATCGGCACGTCAGGGGCGCGATTTTTGCCCACTTCGGCGGGGTCGATGTCCACATGGATTACCTTAGCTTTCGAGGCGAATTCGTCCAATTTCCCCGTTACTCGGTCATCAAAACGAGCGCCGACGGCAATTAATAAATCACACTCGGTCACGGCAAAATTAGCGTAGGCGGTGCCGTGCATTCCTAACATTCCCACCGAGAGGGGATGATGTTCATCAAAAGCACCGATACCCATTAAGGTGGTGGTGACGGGTAACTGAAAACGCTCGGCAAACTCGGCAATTTGGGCGTGGGCATTCGCTGCGATCGCACCCCCGCCAACGTACAGTAAAGGTTTTTCGGCGGTTTCCAAGAGGTGTAAAGCGGCCTCGATTTGACGGCGATTGCCCTTAACCGTGGGACGATAGCCGCTTAGTTTCACATCTCCCGGTTCGACGGGGATATAATCGCAGGGTTCTAAACCGACATCTTTGGGAATATCGACTAAAACCGGCCCCGGTCGTCCTGTACTGGCGATATGGAAGGCTTCAGCGACGATTCTCGCTACTTCCCGGGCGTTTCTAGCCACATAGGAATGTTTAACAATCGGGAGAGTAATACCATAAATATCGGTTTCTTGGAAAGCATCGGAACCGATGGCCGCCCGGCTCACCTGACCGGTGATAATCACCATCGGGATGGAGTCCATGTGTGCGTTAGCGATGCCTGTCACCAAATTGGTCGCCCCGGGGCCGGAAGTACCGAAACAGACCCCCACTTTGCCGGTGGCCCTAGCGTAGGCATCGGCGGCATGGGCGGCCGCTTGTTCGTGGCGCACTAAAATATGTTGTAATTCTCCCCGCTCTTCAAAGCGGTAGAGTTCGTCATAGATGGGCAGGATCGCACCTCCGGGATAACCGAAGATGTGCTTAACGCCATGACGTTTGAGACTGTCCATCAAGGCATAAGCCCCAGAACAACGCTGGGGAACCGTTGTTAAAGAGTCATTGGGCTTGGGAAGTGATGAAACCACAGGGCAAACCGTCCAATTTCTAACTAGAGGGATAATTGCAATTCTGTTGCCTAGTATGCAACTTGAAAAATAGCAAAATTGATAACCTTATACTTTTAGTGTATTCCATCTCACCTTTTTGGCTGCAGTTTTTTTTCTTTTTGCATCTTACCTATGCAATATCTGGGGAAGTGGGAAGTGGGGTGTGGGGTGTGGGGTGTGGGGTGTGGGGTGTGGGGAAGTGGGGAAGTGGGGTGTGGGGTGTGGGGTGTGGGGTGTGGGGAAGTGGGGAAGTGGGGAAGTGGGGAAGTGGGGAAGTGGGGAAGTGGGGAAGTGGGGATAAGATGATAAATATTGGTGATTTTACCTGATCTTGACTTGGCCCAGGAGTTTTATGAATAGTCTTTTGATTGCGGCTACGGATACCGATGCGGGTAAAACCGTTGTCACCACTGGTTTAGTGGCTTATTGGCAAAAATACTATCCATCCAAGGCCTTGGGGCTGATGAAATTAATGCAAACGGGTCAAGGCGATCGAGAATGGTATGAGGGTTTATTTCAGGGTCAATTAGAAATGATCACACCGCTGCAATATCAAGCACCCTTAGCGCCTCCTGTGGCTGCTGATTTGGAAGGTCGAGATATTCCTTTAGGGACAGTGTGGCAAGCTCTGCTGAACCTACAAAAAAGCCAAGATTTAGTTTTAATTGAGGGTTTAGGGGGTTTAGGTTGTCCTGTCACCCACGAGCTAACTTTGGCGGATTTAGCGGCTCAATGGCGGTTAAAAACCCTTTTGGTGGTGCCAGTGAAATTGGGGGCGATTTCCCAAACGGTGGCTAATATTGCCCTAGCAGAGCAGAAAAAGGTCAATTTGGGCGGAATTATCCTTAATTGTCTCGAACCGCGCACGGAGACGGAAATAGAGCAGTTAACACCGATCGATTTAATTCAATCCTTGACTAATTGTCCGGTTTTAGGTGTTTTTCCCTTTATCGAAGATCGTCGGGATTTGGATAAATTGGCCTCGGTGGTAGCTAGTTGGCCAGAAATTAAGCTGTCAAGCATTGAAATTGCTTGTTGAGATGAGGCAAAAGGCACAAGGCAAAAGGCAAAGCTGATTCCCAGCATCTTTCAATTTGACAACACCCATTGTAGGGCTAATTCATGAATTAGCCCTACAGGACATCGGGGGGGTAAGGGTAGGGTTAATTCATAGTAGGGTTGATTCATAGTAGGGTTGATTCATCGTAGGGTTAATTCATAGTAGGGTTGATTCATGAATCAACCCTACAGGACATCGGGGGGGTAAGGGAATAAATTAGGGGAAGTCCAGATATTCTTGTTCTGTTAGGGCAAATTCTGGATCAATGATTTTTACCTCATTATAGGTGAGTTGATAGAGTTTGTAAACTAAGTGATCAATCTGCTTTTCTAATTCGCTTGTGTCAGCGTTAGGATCGTCTTTTTTTAGCATCAAGACATTTTTTCACAAGTTTTTCTATTGCTGTACGTTGTGATTCAGTTGCATTAATAATAGGAATTTGTGAGACATATTGAGCGATAAACCTCAAAAAACCCCCACGAATTTGAGGACTAATTGAATTATAAACCCAAAAAATTAATTGACTATTAAGCATCCCTAAAATCCATAATTCTTTTGTTGGCAACAAGTATAAAGTATTACTTAAGTGTAAATTATCTAAGTCATAGCTAAATTCTGCTTTTTGAGCGATATCTGGATAAATAATTTTAGGTTGTTCAAATTCTTGCCAGTAAATGCAAGACCGGAGTTCCCAAAAAAAGCGACCTTGATCACATCTTTTTATTAGTGATTTCCTAAATTGAGAAAAATGCTTGTAAATTGCAGGATAGGTTTCATCGAAAATTTTCTCAGCTTCTTGTTCGCTTAACTTAGACCAAGGATGTTCTTTATTTTCAGAGGATTCTATTTTAATTAAATACTGCTCTGCAAAATCAACACACCATCTTTTAACATCACGACCGCGCAGAAAAGGTTTAATCACTTCAGCAGAGGAAGGATGCTCATTAATTAATCTGTCACGGGTTGCGCGATCAATTACAAAAGCTTCATTAAATCCTGTCTTAATTCCATAGTAAAATCTACCTTCCACATATTCACCCAAAGGCTGACCCGCATTACGCAACTTAGCTAATAAATCCAAAATTTGCGAAGACTCTAAACGCCAACCATCAGGCTTTAAATTTTCTTGAGCAATTATTAACCCATCTTGCTCTAATACCGTTGCAAACTGTGCAATATCTTGTTTTTTCGTTTCATCCCAGGATAAAGCTTGTAATTGATTATTTTCAGATTTATTTTTGCTTAAAGTGATAATACTTGGATAAGCTATCGCCTCTTCAAAAACAGGGAAATCACCAAAATCAATTAAATTGTAAATTGTGGTTGAATCTCCCAGAAGTTGACGCAACTTTTCACCATAACCTGCGCGAAAATATTTATTAGAGGAAATATAAGTTAAATGACCTTTAGGCTTTAACAGGTTTAAACCCAACTCATAAAAATAAACAAACAAATCAGCAACACCCGTATAACATTGATAAGATTCTTGTAAAGTTGGTTTTAATTCCTTAATTTCTTCCTGACGAATATAAGGAGGATTCCCAATGACAACATCAAACCCGACAAAATCCCCGTTATCATTCAACACTTCAGGAAACTCAAACCGCCATTCTAAAGCATTATTATACAGCTTACCGCTTTCAATATCTGCAATTTCAGCAGTTAGCTTATCAATCTCATTATTTAACTTAGTTACTTTTTTCTCCCGCGCTTTTTGCTCCGTCTTAGTCTCCTCAAACAATAAACCCTGATTTTCCAGATTATAAAGTTCCCCTTGTAATTGACGTAACTTCACTTTCTTAGGATCACTAATTAATAAATTAGCACTAAACCCAGCCTTAATCTTAGCAATCAGCGTTTCCATCTCCCGCTTTTGTTCCTTATTTTCCGCATTGCGATAAGTCTGTACCGCATTGCGATATTCCTCAATACTAAACTTCTGCTTCTGTAAAACCTGTTTAACATCCACATCCAAAGCAAAGCGACTAATCAAAGAATTACCACACTTGATATTAATATCAATATTTGGCAAAGTTTCTAAATTGCCATCCTCGCGATAATAAGCATTTTTTAAAAGCTCAATCCATAACCGCAACTGACAAATCGTCACCGAATTAGGATTAATATCCACCCCAAATAAACACCCTTCAATAATCGTCTGTTTCTCATGAAATAAGGCTTGCTGTACCCGTTGCTTTTCTTTATTATTCGGATGATAAGCAAATAAAGTCCCCTCATCATCGTAAACCAATAACTTATCGTTTCGTACCTCTACCCGATAATCTTTTAGCGACTTACCCGAACTATCTAATAAAACCCGTAACTCACTCTTAATCGCAATTATCTCATTCAAAGCGGAAACCAAAAAATGTCCCGAACCCACCGCCGGATCGCAAATCTTCAGGCTATTAATAATAACATTTGCCTCTCTTTTATCCTCAATTCGTTCATATAAATTATCCAAACTTTGACAATTCCAGCCTTTTACTTCATTAAACTTCTGCACGATCGCTCTTCGTATCGTTTCCCGACACATATACATGGTAATAAAACTCGGCGTATAAAAAGAACCGTCCTTATAACCATTAATCTTTTCAAAAATTAACCCCAACACCGAAGCATTAATTAACTTTTCGCTATCTTCTTGAGGATTTTCTAACTCATCTCGATCGAATTTATAAGCATCCAAAAACTCAAACAAATAAGCCAACGCATTTAACTCACCTACTCGCTTATTACCCTGATTATCTTTTAGCACCGTACCTGCAAAAATGGGTAAAGTTCGCTCCCGCAAATTGCCAATAAAAATCGTTTGGTCTTCCGTCTCCGTTGGTAGAAATAGCGAACTATTTAAATAAGGTACATGAGCAAAAATCGTTTTAACCTTAGCCTCGCGCTTATTTTTCTCCTTGGCTAACACATCAAAAAATAAACTATCGAGATCACTATAACTGGGAACTTTCGCCAAATTGAGAAAAGCAAAATCTCGATCGCCTTGATGATATTTAATTAATTGCGCTTCCAATAGTTTGAGAAATAAAACCCGATTAATCCAATTAATTGATAACCGCAACGCCACATTATAAAGCCGTTCCTCATCCGTAGTTCCAAACTCTTCAGTTAATTTTGAAGTCTTATCTAGACTATCCAACCGACTAATCGCATTTTCAATCAGGGAACCATCACAGCGATCGCCTTCTTTCATTCGTCCGATTAACTTCTTCCCTTTTTCCTTAATTTCCGTCAAACCGATAATATACAAAAGCTCATTATAAAAAGGCTTATTTAAAGTATTGCTATCATTAACAAAAGGTAACTTAAGTAAATGTTCTGGCGAAAGAATCTTGTAAATATCAAGCAAATCTAAATTTTCCAGATCTCGCAGATCAAAATGGGTAAATTTAATTTGCTCAATAACTTTAGTGATCGCTGGTTCGGCAATTTGTTGATAGAAAAAATCCGTTTTCGTACTACTCAGTCTCCCGGCTTCAAAATCGCAAAACTGGTTAACTAGAGCCTTATTAGCAAAAAACAACTCCTCAAAAATCTTCGCATCGAAAATAAACCACTCATAAATATTTGTCACGATCAAGTGTTTAATCTCAAGATTTTTATCCGTCACCCTTTCGCGGAGAAAATATAAAACTAACTGCTGAAAAGCCTTAGTATTGAGATTATCCAGTCTTGGCATTTCTGCATTTATTGTCCGAGTAGGTTTCTTCGCTCAAGGGGTGACAGAAAGGTTAAAGAGCTTGCTTGATAAGGCTCATAGCCGTTAACCCTTTGGAGAAATAAGGGTTTTTCTGGGGTTTGAGGCGTATCAAAGAAAGGGCAAGTTCCGAAAAAATATCCATCGACTCAACCCAAAAAGTACCATAAGTCCCTATCCAAAAATCACTATGTCTTTCAGCAGAACGATTAGATTCTTTGAGGCGACAAATATAAACACGGTGGGGTAAAATATTGAGTTGTTGACCCCGTATTGTATTTAAAGAATAGGCGATAGCAATTAATAAAACAAGAGCTAAAAAACGCGGTTCGCTAACTTTAGTTTTCTCGATATTATAACCTCCCGTTTTACAATCTTTGAACATTGCTTCAATGCCAAAACGAGATTCATATAAATTTAAAGTCTCATCCAAAGAGTCAAGATTAGTAAGAAGATACCAAGGAGCTTCGGCTGGTTTACTACGGTAGCGTCTTTTCCAGCGAGTGGCCAAATTAAAAGGGCCAAGTTTATGAGCAGATGTATGATAAATATCCGAAAAAAAATGCTGAGTCCCCGGTTGAATATCTAGAGCTTTTAGAGGTTGATAGTTTTCTTCACCTGATAATAGCAAAGATGTTCCCTTCTTTTGTCTCAGAATAAAGGCTATCCCCTTTTCGTCTAGCCACTTTCCTAGTTGAACACTGTGAAATTCTCGGTCGCCTATCACGACAACTGGGTAGGATTTCAAAAATTTTAATACCGGCTTGAGAAAGTTTTTTTGGTTCCCTAAATTACTGCTTCCTTGTTTATCTAACAATATCCAGTACACAGGTAACGCCCTTTTTCCACAAATAACACTAGCTACAAACAAATTTCTTCCTTTCCAATCTGTTCGGTCAATTACCAATAATAGATGTCCCAGATGCTTAAGTTTTTTCAGTTTTCTTCTTTGATGTCGATTTTTATTTTTTTCGCTAAACTCTTGCTTAATAATGTGTTTAATTAGCGGAAACCATAACAATTTTACACTTAATTGCGGTAACTTGAGAAACCTTTGTAAATTTCTTCTTCTGCTTTCAAAGGTAATTGGTTGGGGAAATAAGGCGGCCAATCTCTCCAATTGTACTGTTCTATGGCTTTGTAGGAGCAGTATAAGAATTTGTAGAGTCAGATATTGTGCTTGTGTCAAGCTGGCTTGTAAACAGGCCTGATAGAATGATGGTAACATATTGAAATTTTGGGTGGTTGTCTCAACCACTCTATTTCTTTTGGGTTCATTTGGCTAGAGTCTTTATCTTGATTACCTTTGAACCCCTTTGTCACCCCTTGAGGTTTCTTCGTCTCAAAAATCACCCCCACTGGACTTTTAACATCCTGGTTATTATGAATCACCAGATCGATGCGCTCTTTTGTATTGATAAAATAGCGATCGGTATAATAGGTATTTTTTAAAAAATCTATCAGCAAATTTTTATTAAACTCTTCCGACTTTTTGCTGTCACATTGCTCCAACAAGCGCGTTAAATTAGCTTGAAAAACCTGAATTGTTTCAGTATCAGGCTTGATTTTTAAGTACACCCGATTTAAGGTTTGCTTGAGTTCTCGCTTATTGACAATCATAAAAGTTTACCTCTAGGGAAACTACCGATTAATTTTAATTATAGCATTGCCAAATGATCGGTTAAAATAGAAGGATAAAAGTTGCAATCGAGGTCAATCCGTCAAAGTAAGTAATTTCTAACAGCAATGGGGCAAAAATCCCCCATCACAGCGTAGCTTGACGGGGGGAGTATGTCACTGTTGCAATGCTTTTAAGAAGCGTCCCATAGTGGCAAATAAACCGGACTTTTTGGCTTTATTAGCAGGATTAGAACTATCATTAGGATTATTACTAGAAGCTTTCAGAATCAGATTTTCTAAAGCTTCGCCCATGGGTTTAGTGGATTGTTCAGAAATTAACTCATAACCGTCTTCTTTTTCGAGCCAAACTTGCCACAAGGAAGGATAGGAACGATACACAATCGCCGATTCCAAGGGACGAAAATAATAACAACTTTCTAGGGTACTTAAAAATCTTTCTCGCAATTGTCGGGCTGCGTAACCGATACCCACCACCGATACATCTTCCAATTGGGGAATCAGAAGAACTACGGGGCGATCTTCGGCCAGGTAACAGAGTTTTTCTACGGAATTAATCTCAACCGAGGAGGGGCAAACAACTAAAAAAACTTCATCTTCGGGCTTAATTTTGTTTTCGATGGGAATAAAACGACTACCTAAATCTCCCAGTTGAAAAACTGTTTCTCCCCAATCCCGTCGAGCTAACATGGCGGCTCCAGTATCGGGAAAAATTACCCTTAAACCAGAACCATAACTGTCAAAAATAGAGGTAAAATCAAGGGCTAAAGCTTGCGCTTGCAGGGCAATTTCTGGGATAACTAATTCCACTTGTATGCGTCTAGCTCCCGATTCTAGAGCCAGTTGAGCGGCGGCTTTTGCTTGCAGGATTGTTTCTTCTAGGGAATTGGGTAGGGTCATTTCAGTAATCAGTTATCAGTGAGCAGTTATCAGTGACTACCTCTGGTCGTCGGTGGCTTAAAATCAGAAAGATTTTAATTTTTATAAAAGGCAGGGTTGATTCATAGTAGGGTTGATTCATAGTAGGGTTGATTCATAGTAGGGTTGATTCATAGTAGGGTTGATTCATAGTAGGGTTGATTCATAGTAGGGTTGATTCATAGTAGGGTTGATTCATAGTAGGGTTGATTCATAGTAGGGTTGATTCATGAATCAACCCTACCCTTAATAGATGAAGTGTGACGGGATTTGGCATCATCCCCAGCATTAAGATAAATCCTATAAGATATTTTTAGTTTTTAACAAGAAAATTCGGTAATCGGGGAAAAGGTGAGGAGAGAAAGCTTAGGAAAGCTGATAGGAGCCGTGACGTTGGGCATAATAATCGAGAATTGCCGTGACCAGAGCGCGATCGCTTTCCTGAAAAGCCTCGGTATAGTTAATTTCTAAACTACCGATCTGACTTTGATGATAATCGAATTGTTGGAACTGCTGGGGAGTGAGATGGGTTTCGACCCCCTGAACCTGTTCTAAATGGCTGGCTAACTCCCGATAGATAGCCAAGGGCATTCGCGGATAAATAATGGTTTGTTTTTGTTGAATAGCAATCGATCGCACGGGTTTTATTCTCCTGATTCGGAAATATTATAGCTGATCGAGGCTTGCGGTGCGGCCGGTTCGGGGACACCATCCCCTAGGCGACGGGTAATAGTTTGACCGTATTGTTCTAAGACAATATAGGGATTATCGGGATTAGTATCGATCGCTTTAACTAAAATTAAACCATTAGAGAGGGTAGAACCGGGGGTAACTCGACGTTCCGTGGCTTCTCCAGGGGCTTTCACGATCGCCATAGGACTGGTAGGCAACCGGATGATGCCCAATACTTGCACTGCTGCCGCTTCCGTTGGTTGCGGTGGCGGCGGCGGCGCTTTAACTATCGGTCCTCTGGGAGTGGCACGATTACCTCCTGGTGCAGGTGCGGCGGCGGGACGATTACCTCCTGGTGCAGGTGCGGCTGCCGGACGATTACCTCCTGGTGCAGGTGCGCCAGTGGCCGCTGGAGTCTCAGCTGGGGGTTTTTCTTCCTCTGTAATCGTAATATTGGGCTGCAGAGGCAAAATAGCGAAGGGATCGCTGCGACCGCGGTTAATTTCTGCCCGTTTTTGGTCGGGATCGGTGGCGGGAATTAATCCAGCTACCCTTGGGGTGGCTGGTTCGGTGGCTGGTTGCACAGCACCGCTAAAGGCAGGAGGTGGGGCAGCCGGGGGACTAGGAGAGGGGGTGGGGGTTTCTTGGGTAATCGGTGGGGATTGATTAGCTTGGTCAGAAGCTGGACATCCCACCAACAATAGAGCAACACTCCCCACCGATAGGATTAGCGGCAATTTTTTCATGGGAAAACAAAGACAAAATAGCCCTGAATGATAACTTTAGATACTAACATAACATTTGTTTCCCAGAAATCTAGGCAGACCATAGGGGGAAAGTCAGGAGCTTGAAGCTTGACCCCGCTAGTCCGGTTTTAATACTGACCACCAGATTTGCGATGACCGACGGCGGTGACACCGTTACTATCCAAAACTTGACCTCGCTCGACGGTAGCATAGACTAACCAGCGATCGCCGCAGGGTTGTCGCTCTTTGACCGTACACTCTAGATAGGCGAGACTTTCGCTTAAAATCAGACAGCCATTTTCCCCGACTTGGGTTTCTAATCCCGTAAAGACATCGCCGCCAGATTTGATGCAATTGGAAAAATGGCGGCGTAAATTGCGCCCTTCCTTGAGAATATTCAAGGTGAAGACGGTTCCGGAGTTAATTAGGCGATCGGCTGCTTGTTCGTCAGCAACGGCGATAATTAGCCCCGGGGGGTTAAAACTGGCTTGGGATACCCAAGAGGTCAAGAAACCAGCATGATCCTCGCCCTGGCGAGTGGTGAGAACAGAGAGGGAACCGACGATCCGACCAACGGCCTGGGCAGTGCGATCGATTTGTGTTTCGGTCATTCCCTGTTGGGGAACTCGCAATTTTTTGGTTTTTTTCAAGGTCTGGGCGAAGGTTTCTCCGGCTGAATAACCTGCTTGTAAACTGCTTTCTGTGGGGCTAAAACGCACGCGCAAGGATTCAAAACCGAGGCGATAATTGGCATCTTTGAGTTTAGTTTCAATTAAATCTACAGCTTCTCCACTCCAACCGTAGGAACCAAAAACCCCAGCTAATTTAGTTTTTGCTGCCGTGGAAAGAACGATTCCTAAAGCGGTTTGAATCTGGGTAGGAGCGTGACCGGCTAAGGTGGGAGAACCGATAATAAATCCGTCACAATTTTCGAGCGCTTGACCAATTTCGGCGGGGGTGGCAAACTCACAATTGATTGATTCTACGGCCAGATCATTTTCTAATAATCCTCGTTCGATCGAGCGGGCCAGGGTGGCAGTATTTCCGTAGGCAGAAGCATATAATAAGGCCACTTGTAGGGGTCGAGTTTTTTGTTCTTGACACCAATAGCGATAATCGTGGGCAAGACGACTAAGACTATAACGAATTATCGGACCGTGGGCGGGTGCATAATATTGGGCGGTAAATTCTTTAATTTTGTCGAGGGCTGTTTCTACCGGTTTGGATTGCACGGCATGGAGACAATCAAAATAATAACGACGATCTGCGTCTAATTGTTTCCAATTTTTATCCCAAATATCGTCACTGCACAGATGCACACTAAAGAATTTATCGCTGTATAAAATTTGGGTTTTTTGGTCAAAAGTGCAGATACCATCAGGCCAGCGCGGCGTAGGAACATTAATAAAACTTAGTTGATGACCTTGCCCTAAATCAAGGATTTCATCGGTTCGTATGCCCAAAATTTGTGCATCGGTCAAGGCATTTTTAAGGGTATTGACGGCAGATTTAGAACAGAGGATGGTGATTTGATGGGTTTCGGCTAATAATGCCTTTAAAGTGACGATACGATTGGGATTAACGTGACTGAGAATCAGATAATCGAGACGATGTAAGGGGATATATTGACGAATTTCTTCTAAATAAATTTCGGTGAAGGATTCTCCAGGAGGATCGATTAAGGCAGTTTTATCGCCCCGGATAAGATAGGAATTAGCGGTGGTTCCCCGTTGACGACCATATTCTATTTCAAATTTTAATCTGTCCCAAGTACGGGAGCGAAAAACCCAAGTTTGATCGGCAATTTCTGCGCTTTGAACATCGCGGGGGCGATTATTGATAGCAGGATTGGGAATTAAAGTATTAGTGGTCATAATTGTTAATTTAGTTGTTAGTTGTTGG
This sequence comes from Microcystis wesenbergii NRERC-220, assembly GCF_032027425.1. Classification (NCBI taxonomy): domain Bacteria; kingdom Bacillati; phylum Cyanobacteriota; class Cyanophyceae; order Chroococcales; family Microcystaceae; genus Microcystis; species Microcystis wesenbergii. The sequence continues at coordinate 3,720,809 of NZ_JAVSJA010000001.1, forward strand.
GTGTGGGGTGTGGGGTGTGGGGTGTGGGGTGTGGGGTGTGGGGTGTGGGGTGTGGGAGGAGTGAGGTTTTAGAGTTTTAGTTGAAATTACTCTATCTCCCCATTACCCTATTCCCCCATTTTCCTATCCCCTTCTAACTGATAACTGATAACTGATAACTGATAACTGATAACTGATAACTGATAACTGATAACTGATAACTGATAACTGATAACTGACTAAATTTTGCTGTTTATTTCAGTTAATTCTTTAACTAAATGTTGACGATAACGTTCAGAAACTTTTTGTTCGGGATCGATACCTTCAAAGGTGGGAGGAAGCCAAACTCTTAACACCATTAAGGCACCGAGAACTATTAGAAAAGCACAGGCGGCTAATACTTGTGTCCAATTAGTTTCTAGGACTCCTCTGACAATTAATTCTCGCAAAACCGAGACGATAGAAACTTCGACGGCAACACCGATAGAAACTCGTTTTTCTTGCAAATAAATAATCAACAATCGGAACAATTCTACTAGAATCAAGAGGAATAAAATATCGGCGGTAATAATCCGAAATTGAATCGGTGGCAGCAGCGACATAAACATTTCTCTGACTTCTAACACCATGAAGCTAAATAAACCGATACAGAGAGAAATGACAATTAAATCTTGAATTGTTTCTAAGACTTGCACTACTCGCACCATCATTGGGGAAGGTTTTTTAATTGGTTCGTACATTTTATTGCTCCTAAAATTGATAAAATTTGGTGTTAGGAAAGTGGGGAAGTAGGGTGATGGGAAGAATAAATAAAAATAATCTCCTGCCTCCTGATAACTGATAACTGATAACTGATAACTGATAACTGATAACTGATAACTGTTAATAATGATTGCCAACTTTGCGATGATGAACAGCAGTTAAGGTATCTAAACGAGCAACTCGTCCGGTATTAACGGTACAATAAACTACCCAATGATCGCCGCAATCTAAACGACTGGTGACTTCACATTCTATGTAAGCTAAGGCATCGGCTAAAATTGGTGATCCATTGTTAGCAGTATAGGTTTTAATGCCTTCAAAACGATTGGCACCGGGAGGGAAACGCTTGAGGAAATGTTTCATTAATTTCTGATAATTATCCTCAGCCAAAACATTTAAAACAAAGGTATCGCTAGGCTGTAAAAAGGATACCATTGCCCGATCTTTGGCCACTGCAATCGCCACACCCAAAGGATTTAAACTTGCTTGTGTCACCCAAGAGGCAACCATGGCACTAGATAAATCGGCTTTTTGGGAAGTAATTAAGTACAATCCAGTACTAATACGACCTAAAGCTTTTTCTAAGTCGTTGTTAATCGACTTAATTTGTTTAATCGTTTTTTCTCGGCTTAACCATTGGCCGAGGTCGGTTCCTGCTTCATCGGCAATCAAATCGAGGGATTGATTGGAATTGTCTTTAACTAAAAGAGGAGGAAAAGCTTCGATCGACCCGATTTCCTGTAATTTATTTCTTAAGGGAAAAATTGGTTCATCTTCCCCACCTCCTGACTCAAATAATCCTACCGCTTGTTTGCCATTAATTGAAGCAAGAATCGTGCTTAAAATCGTCTGGTTAATCGGGGAAGATTGGGGAGGCATTCCGATGACAACTCCCTTAGATTGATTGATCAATTCTCTGACTTCGTGGGGATCAGCATTATTCATATCGACTAATTCTGTCACCACATCAGTTTTGGTCAAACCCTGACTGATCATAGTAGCTAAATGTTCGCTTTGTCCGTAATCTTGGGTAAAAAATACAGCCACTAAAGTATCGGCAGAAGTTTGTTCTTGACTCCAAGTTTGATAGCGTCCCACCCAATCAGAAATATGGTGTTTTAATAGGGGACCGTGACCGGTGGCAATGAGATTAATCTCAAATTTCTCGATTCTTTTAATCGCCCCTAAAACCGAACGGGCATTCGGTCGCATCAGACAGTCATAATAGGTTTGAAAATCGGCTTCTAGCAGGTCTTTTTCTCGATCGTAGGTTTGATCATCGCAAAAGTGCATTCCGAAGGCATCACAGGTAAAAAGGGTGGCAGTTTTAGCATCAAAAGTGAAGATAGTATCAGGCCAATGAAGATTAGGGGCTGAAACAAATTCTAAGACATGACCATTACCTAAATCTAAAGTATCACCACTTTTAATGATTAACTGTTTAAAGGGTCTGTGTACCATGTTTTCCAGGAATTGCATGGCAACTTTTGCCCCAACTACGGTAACTTCTGGGACTAATTCCAAAACCTCTTTGACTAAACCACTGTGGTCGGGTTCAGTGTGACTGATAATTAAATAATCAAGATGATTGATGTTGATTAGTTTAGTTAATTCCTCCAGATAAAGGCGATCGAATTTGCGGTGAGATGTATCAATTAGGGCGGTTTTTTCCCCTTGAATAACAAAAGAGTTATAAGTCGTACCGTTTTCTAAACCAAATTCGATATCAAAACGATCGCGATCCCAATCCAAACAGCGCAAGGTAAAAGTATTTTCGGCGATTTCTTGGATTTGTGTGGTTAAACGGCTGGTTTTAGCGGGTTTTGGGGTGATTAAAGCAACCATAATTTCTATCTCCCACAGGATTTGATTCGGAACTGCATTTGCTTAATTCCTATGGTGACTTGCTTTCAGCGATTTGTAAAATACCAATTACTCAAGTAAATGATTAGTTAGATTTATATAACCTTTTCTCTATGGTTAAGGCTATTAATTGGAGTGCCGGCCTTGCCGAATCAAGATCTGAATACTGATTGTGCATCGTATCCACAGGTTAGCTAAGTCCTCGCCTTCACATATACACTTTTGCATATTTGTCAAGCTTTTTACACAATTCTTAATATTTATCTCGTTTTTGCTCTCTCGCTCTCCTCGGTTTTCTCGACCGAATCGCTAAAATGATTAGGGGTGTTGTGTTGCCGATGTCAGTCTATGAGTGAACCTGTAACCCTTGAGGATATTTACCAGCTATTCCGCGCTGGTGAAACGTTTTTTTGTCTTAAAGTCCAGAAAACGGTTTCTCCGAGAAACCCGTTTTCTCGATATTGTGGGCGATGCCCACCCTACGGTAAGATGTTCTTATGGTTGTTCTAGGATTGTATTCTTGCCAAAGACTGCTTAAATTCTGCGAGAGAATTAGCAGTAGCCACTAATTTTAGTAGCTCTTCTAAGATAGTAAGGTTAGTCATTTTGCCGATTATCTCTTCAATTTCTGAAGAAATCTGTCCAAACCGCACAGCTAAAACTGTTTTTATGTCATTGCGGCTTTTTTGTAATGCTCCAATTTCCTTACCAATTTCCTTACCAATTTCCTTACCGCGTTCTATTCCTCGCAATTCCATATTACTTATTAAAGGCATGGTTATTTCCTCCTCAAATTGTTTAACTTTACTCTCTAAACTTGACTGCAATTCAGTTGATAAAGTCATCCTATTGTCGATGATTTTAAACAGCTTAATTATCTGTTCCCTCTCGAACTCCTTTTCATACAATCCCCTGATTAACTTCCATTTCCACTGTTCCCGTTGTGGCAGTTTCCCAGTAGTCGCTTTTGTTTTCAGGTGTGCCATGACTCTTAAAGTCCAGAAAACGGGTTTCTTGAAGAAACCCGTTTTCTAGAAAAACGCTTCAAAATATTCGCTTAATGCTTCTTGCCAGGGTTCATCATAATTGGCGGTTGTTGGGTTCATTTGAGTTGTCCGCTTACTTCTAGGGTATGAAGCGCGATAGCGTAACGCACCGATTTAATAATAGAGTTGGTGCGTTACGGCGGATTGTTAATTTTGGTTTTTTGACGGAATTGATAGTCGCAAACACGCACCCTACACCTACTTAATTAAACAAAGAAATTACCCACTAGAATGCTCCCTAAAGCTGGTAAAGTGCCGGTAAATCCGGTGATATTTATTAATAAATCATTGCTGGATTGGAAGCCAGCCATGCCACCATTAATCAGAAACGGCAATGAGTCCTGTGGGCCGACAAATGACGGTGATTCGCAGTTAGAAAAAGACAACCACCTCCAACTCCCAGAGGAAATGGTTTGTCAAACCAGCAAGGGATGATTAAGCAATAAAATTAAACGCCAAAATCCCATCATTAAAATCGTTATCGCTGATATTGGGTAAGTTCCCCGGTAAATCCTCAAAGCCAAAGATATTATTCCCCCTTGACCGTAAATGTTCCGCCCCATCGGGATTTGCCGCCCCAAAGGAGAAATAGGCCACTTCATGACTTATATAGTTTTCTAGGGTGGCCGCCACGTTATCGGGATTCTTGGTCAAAAATGCCTGAATACTCCCTTGCAGACTTTCTCCCAGATTGCCGCCATTGGCAATCACAAAGGGTGCGTAGCGTCGCCCCCCTTGCAACAACACATCCCCAAATTCAGCGGCGGTGGTGCTTTGGTTTGCTCCTTCCCCACTGGCCCGCAAAATGAAGTTATTCACTGCTTGACTTAAGGCACTACGGGCATAACCCGCTTGACCGGGTTGAATTAACTCTGTCACGTTGCCATCTCCATCTAAATCGAGGCTGTCAAAAACGGCTCCGTTATCATCGGCCACTGGATAGAGACCGACAACGTTATTAAAGAAAGCTCCCGTCTGTTGGAGTCCCTCCTCAATGGCTGTCACCTGTATGCTACCGGGCAAGTTACTGAAGTTGAAAACCAGAGAACCTTGTCCATTGCCCGTATTTTTAAATTCAAGGGCCTGGGGATTAACGTCTTGGTCGGGTAGATTGGTAATTTCTAGGGTGAAATTAACCGTTGCGTCTGGCGTGGCATTGGGAGCCGGGTTGAGGGTGGCATCCGTTACCGCCACCGTCAGATTATAGAGGGATTGGGCTTCAAAATCAGCCTTACCGATGAAGAATAATTCCCGGCCACGAATCTGGAAACTGCTCTGATCATTGCCCAACAAAGAAAGGCTATTTGTCCCCAGGGCATCATCGCTGATCTGAATATCGGCAACTTTGACACCTTGATTGGTATCGGTATTTTCAGCGATCGCATTAGTGCTATTGGCAAGAATTAGGGCTGTGGGAGCTTCATTGACATCGGTGATGTTTAAAGTTAAGGTTTGGGTGAGATCGGGGGTGACACCAACGGTTGGATCATCGACATTGACGGTGACTTCGTAACTGTTTTGGGCTTCAAAATTAGGAGTAAAACCGACATAGAAAAGGGACGAATTCCGAATTAAGAAGCGCTCCCTATCCCGTCCCGTGAGGAAGAGATTATTGGTTCCTAAACCATCATCTTCAATCAGGAGATCGGCGACTTTAAATTCTGGGGTGACATCGACATTTTCCGCTAACTCGGTGACAGCATTTTGGAAAATTAGGGCTGTGGGAGCTTGATTACTAGGATTTTCATTAACATTATTTACCGCAATTGTCAAGGTTTTCTCAAAACTTAGTCCCCCTTGGTCTGTGGTTTTTACCCGAATACTGTAACTATTTTTGGTTTCAAAATCGGGGGAATTATTAATCTGTAATTGATTCCCCACAATCGAGAAGGCAGTATTATCTGTATCCCCTGTTCCTGTAACTAAACTATAGGTAAAGTTATTACCAGTATCGGGGTCTGTGGTAGAAAATGTTCCAATCACTGTGTTAACAGGAACATTTTCATTTACTGTTGTCGCACTTAAGGCTAAATTTGTCGGAGCTTGGTTACTAGGAGTTTCGTTAACATCATTGACAGTAATTGTCAAGGTTTTCTCAAAACTTAGTCCCCCTTGGTCTGTGGTTTTTACCCGAATACTGTAACTATTCTTGGTTTCAAAATCCGGGGAATTATTAATCTGTAATTGATTCCCCACAATCGAGAAGGCTGAGTTATCTGTATCTCCTGTTCCTGCTATCAAACTATAGGTAAAGCTATTGCCAGTATCGGGGTCTGTGCTAGAAAATGTTCCAATTACTGTGTTAACAGGGACATTTTCATCTACGGTAGTGGCACTTAATGCTAAATCCGTCGGAGCTTGATTACTAGGATTTTCATTAACATCATTTACCGCAATTGTCAAGGTTTTCTCAAAACTTAGTCCCCCTTGGTCTGTGGTTTTTACCCGAATACTGTAACTATTCTTGGTTTCAAAATCCGGGGAATTATTAATCTGTAATTGATTCCCTATAATCGAGAATGCTGAGTTATCTGTATCTCCTGTTCCTGTAACTAAGCTATAGGTAAAGCTATTACCACTATCGGGGTCTGTGGTAGAAAATGTTCCAATTACTGTGTTAACAGGGACATTTTCATTGACTGTGGTCGCACTTAATGCTAAATCCGTCGGAGCTTGATTACTAGGAGTTTCATTATCAGTATTAGTAATGATTCCCACAACTGCGTCAGTCGTACCTATGGCATAACCTGTCCCAGGAGCAAGGTTTAAAGTTACGGTTTCATCATCTTCAACATTTGTATCAGCAGTGGGGTCAATTGTTACAGTCGCAGTATCTGAACCAGCAGCGAAAGTAACTGTCCCTGTGGTTGCGGTGAAACTTGCTGCACCAGTTTGGGTGTAATCTGTGTCAAAAGTGGCTGTCCCCCCAACCGTGTAATTAACCGTTAAAGCATCAGTTGTTACTCCGGTGCGAGTGAAGGTATAGACTAAATTAGTTGTCCCATCTTCGGTCACACTTTCAGAAGAGACAGCAAGAGTAATACTAGGAAGGGTGACATCATCATTAGTAATTGTTCCTAATCCTTGATTATCGGTAATCAGTGCATTGCTAGGATTAGAAAGGTTAATCAAGAAAGTCTCATCCGGTTCAATTGCAGTATCACCATTGACGGAAATAATAATATCTTGGCTGATTTGTCCGGGGGTAAAGGTGAGAGTCCCTGTTGTGGCTGTATAGTCGCTTCCTGCTGTTGCTGTGTTATTAGCAGTGGCATAATTTACGGTAATTGTTTGGGTACTTGTGGTTGACAATGTAACTTTAAATATCAGGTTATTTGTTCCTGAATTGTTTTCTACAATTGTCGGATTTGAGATAGTAAAGAATGGTTTATTCCAATCGGCTGCTGTCCAGGTAGTTGTTGCTTGCCAAGTTTGGGGTGTCCATTCATCAATACTTTTCCAAGCATCTCCTGACCATTTAGTTGTAGCTTGCCAAGCGTTATCTCCCCAGTTAGGTATGGCACTCCAAAAGTTATCAATTGTCTGTGATGCTGTAGCTGTTGTTGCTATTTCATAGCTATTTGTGTCGAGAAAAGATGATGCAAGCTTTAGCGTTGAATTGCTTTGATTTGCAGTTGATGGAGATAAACCAAGAATCTTTTTAGACTGTCCAATAATCGCATCCCACGCATCTGAAGTCCAAGATTTAGCTGCATTGTAAGCGGATTTTACTGCATCGGATATATTTCCAATACTATCAATGGCAATTCCGATTGCTTTTCGATTCAGTTCAACGGTTCCACGAAAAGTTAAAGCTGCACCCAGAATTGGACTTATTAGAGTAACGGCTGCTTGAAGAGCAAAATAATCAGCATCAGGAAAATATGTAAACAAGGAATCACTTAAATCAGTGGTATTTCCGTTGGCAACTTTCTGGGTTAAATCTGTCGGCTTTGACAAATTAGTTCTTGTAATAGTTTGATTTAAGACGGGAACTGAATGTTTTTCAAAAGTAATTGCAGATGTTAGTTTGGAATATTTGTCTAAGTTCCAGACTCCACTCAGATATTTTGAACCTGCAATGCTAACCAAATCAGCCGAAGTTATGTAATGAGTGACACCTAAGTTATTAGTAGCGTTGAAATTAATGCCGGGTTGTTGAGAAATACCCGGACTATTGAAAGTAACAATCTTTCCGAGTTGTCCTGTATAACTACCCCCTACCCACTGACTTAATGCACCGCCTAAACTATGACCTGTAATATTAGGTTTTAGAGTCAATCCGCTTAGAGGATTGGTTACTTCTGAAAGCCATTGATTGACTGCGGCTTTATTGTTATTAAATTGATTATAGCCAACTCCTTCGGTTTCAGTATCACTTAATAAATCTTTACCAGATGAGAATTCAGTACCCCGAATCGCTAAAACAGGAGGTTTAGCAAGGTCATAAATTGTGCCATCAGTGAAGGTATAGGATTGATTTGCGCTGGTGAGTTGGTTGATTAGATTCTGTCCAGCGGTATAGGCGGCGGTATTGTTACCGCCTGAAGTATTGGCAATATCTTGCAGTAAGTTATTGCTATTGGATGTAAATTCATTGGCATTAAGGGGATTGGCTAAAACCAGAAAGAATTTTTCATCAGAAGTTAAACCAAAAGCATCAAATCCTTTGCTAGAATCTTTGAAAACTTTATTGATACGATAGCCTTCGTAACCTAGGTCACTATAGTCATATTTCTTATCTACTTCTTTGCCTTTGTCCGTATCTGTCCAATTACGATAAGCGGTATCTTTGGCCAAAATTTCAAAGGTTTGGTCGGTAGGAGGCGCACTTCCTAAAACGGTAATTTCTATTTGTTTGCTGGTTTCTCCTGGGAAAAAGGAGAGGGTTTGTTTGACAACATTGTTAAAATCTTTTAATTGGTTAGGGTCTATTGAATTGGCACTTCCATCAAGGGTATAGTAATCAACGGTTATCGGTTTATCATAGGCTGAGGATAGTTTAACCTCGAATTTAAGCACTTTTGTTTGATTAGTCCCTGCGGGAACATCGACCCACGCATTACTGACTGATATCGTTGGTTTAGGTGGAGAATTAGGAGTGGGTGGGAGTGCTGTGTAAGTGCCAATATCAAATATATTTGGATATTTTGGATCTTGAATTTCGGTGTTGAATAGAGTAGATTTTCCGTTTTTGTCTATATACCAAACTTGGTTCGCAGTATCTCCACTAATAGTACTATTTGAACTCCATGTACCCCAATTGAAAATACCACCACCTACGTTGGCATTATTGTTAGTAAGAATGTTATTCGTTAATGTTGATGTTCCCCCGTTGTTGTAAATTCCCCCTCCATAATCAGCTGTATTACCAGATATTGTACTGTTGGTCAATGTTAAGGTTCCCCCGCTGTTGAAAATTCCCCCTCCATAAAAATTAGCCGTATTACCAGATATTGTACTGTTGGTCAATGTTGATGTTCCCGCGTTGTAAATTCCCCCTCCATAACCATAAACCGCATTATTAGTCGTATTACCTGTTATTGTACTGTTGGTTAATGTTAATGTTCCCCTGTTCTCAATTCCCCCTCCTCCAAGAGGAGCCGTATTACCTGTTATTGTACTGTTGGTTAATGTTAAGGTTCCCCCTCCCCCGTTGTTGAAAATTCCCCCTCCACCACCATAAGTAGCCGTATTATCAGATATTGTACTGTTGGTTAATGTTAAGGTTCCCCTGTTGTCAATTCCCCCTCCTCCAAGAGGAGCCGTATTACCTGTTATTGTACTGTTGGTTAATGTTAAGGTTCCCCCGTTGTTGTAAATTCCCCCTCCACCACCATAAGTAGCCGTATTATCAGATATTGTACTGTTGGTTAATGTTAAGGTTCCCCCGTTGTAAATTCCCCCTCCATAAAAATTAGCCGTATTATCAGATATTGTATTGTTGTTTAATGCTAATGTTCCCCAGTTAAAAATTCCCCTTCCTGCTTTGTTGCTGATATAGAGATTATTTAATGTAACTCCAAGTTTACTAGAGTTGTATATAATATAATTGTTATCATTCTGCCCAGAGATAGGACTAGCATTATTAACAATAGAAGCTAGTGCTGTTCCATCAGTTTCAATGGTAATCGTACCTTGTGTCTTCAAACTGCGATCGTCTGTTGTCGTATCATTAACATAAGTTAAAGCATAAGTTGTTCCTGATTGCAGCTTAATAATATAGGGAGTATTAGGACTTTTATTAGCAATTGCCACAGCATCCCGCAAAGATAAACCACTCCCAATAGTGGCACTACCATCATTCTCATCTATAGTAGTATTAACGATTAAAGTAATTGGTGCTGTTTGTTCAACCCCTATAAATTGTCCCTCTAAATCAATAACAGCACGATCATCTTCTGCTTGAATATAAGTTAACTCAGCCTCAGTTAAATTAACCCCTCTCACCAGATGAGAAAATAATTCTCCCTCATCCCCCACCGTATCCACCCTATTAATTTGAGCATCCAAAAAATGCCCAATTTCTTCTAAAATCACCGCAACCAAAGCATCTGAACTAGCAGAAGCAAAAAAGCTTTCAGATAGATATATCTTATTGGTGCTAATCCCATAAGCGCCATTTGCACTACCTAAAACACTGCTGTTGACAACCTCAATCTCAGGAAGTTGACTAAAATTTCGGCTTTTCCACTGCTGTCGTAATTGCGTCGCTTTAACCACATCATAACTTGTGCCAAAGGCTGTTTCTAAATTCGCCCAAAAACCATCAGATTGAGCAAAATCGAACAAAACATCGTAAATAGCAGGAAGGAGGGGCAACAGGGTAGAAGTCATGACATTAACTGCAAAGGTTTATTGCTAACAGTTTTAGCCTAACAATTGCCAATTTTTCAAGGGTGCTGTAACAGAAATTTACAGAAAACGGGTTTCTCCGAGAAACCCGTTTTCTCAGTTTCTCGTGGTGGGACAGAAACAATTCCTAATCCTGCCATTTGACGAATATGATCATCAAAAGCGAATACCTTAAATATTTGTAACTGGAGTTTAGACTAACTCCCCCCAATCATACCGTACAGTCTATTCCACTCAGAGGGGGAGTATGGGGGAAGAGGAAAATCAAGAGATAATGAGGTAAAGTTACTCAATAATCAAAAGCCTTGAATCAATCTCTCCAAAAACTCCAGAATTTCAGAAAGGAAGCCTATCAACTCCTAGGCCCGGCCAAAGATGCCACTTTTGACTTAATGGATGCGGTTTTGACCACCCGAAAAGTCGATTCTTTTGCTGAGTTGTCCCTATCGACCGTATTTCGGAGAAAGTGGCCGAGCATCTATGAAGCCCTAGATGATTGTCGTCCCAAAACCAATAAATTAATGGAACTTTATCTGAAGCAAATACCGACACCAAAACCAGAGCAACGAATTATATTAGCAGGAGATCATACCCCATGGCCGAGGACTGAAGCTCCAACGTTAAAGGATAGAACTTATGAACATGGAGCTAAAGTAATCTCAGGAAAACCGATTACTTTGGGACATGGTTATAGTACCTTAGCTTGGATACCAGAAGGTGAAGGCAGTTGGGCATTACCCTTACGTCATCAGCGAATTTCTTCCCATGAAACCCCAATTTCTAGAGCGGTTTTACAACTCAAACAAGTATGCAGACATCTTCAACAAAGACCAATAACGCTCTGGGATAGTGAGTACGGATGCGCTCCCTTTGTTAAAGAAACAGCAAACATTAATGCAGATCAACTAATTCGGCTACGCCCTAATCGCTGTATTTATGCAGAACCTCCCCAATATCAAGGAAATGGGAGACCGAAAAAACATGGTGAAAAAATGAAATTATCTGACCCAGAAACTTGGGCAGTTCCAGTAGAAAGTATTGAGATTGATGACCCAACTTGGGGGGTCGTAAAAATTTCGAGATGGAATCGTTTTCATTTTGAACAATCGGCTGATTATCCCATGTCTATAATCTTGGTTCAACCTCAGGGGAAAAAACTCTCTCAAAGGTCTACTACACCAATGTGGTTGGCTTGGATAGGAGAAGAATAAATATGCTCAATCGACCTGTGGAAATTGTATTTAAGACGCTTTCTCCTTGAGCATTGTAATCGTTTTATGAAGCAAAGATTACACTGGACTTTACCTAAACTAGGAACCACTGAGAAGGGTCAAAGGTGGAGTGATTTAATCCCTATTATGACATGGCAATTATGGTTAGCTCGTGAGATTATAGAAGATAATCCCTTACCTTGGCAAAAGCCTTTACCTGTGGAGAAATTAACCCCTGGAAGAGTGGCACAAAGCTTTTTGGGACTTTTGGTCGAGATAGGCACACCCGCCAAACCGCCAAAACCCAGAGGAAAGTCCCCAGGTTGGGAGAAGGGAAAAAAACGTCACAAAAAAACTCGTTATCCGACGGTGAAAAAGACAGTTACTCGACAGAAAAAAGAGACAAAAGAGGTAGCTTAAAACAAGAATTGATCATATTTCTGACTATTCTTAGCTTTCTGACAGGCTAAGACAAATTTTAATGTGCTTCCCCCGACATCAAACGGTACAGTCTAGTCTAAACTCCAGTTTAATGCTACAATTGGGCTAGGCTGAATATCAGTAAAATAAGACGGATTTTAACCGCCCATCCTTAGATTAGCTGAATCTTCTCCCCCTGCCCCCCCGATGTCGGGGGGGTGCCTTTTCTCATCTTAAAAAAACAGGAGATAGGACAATGACATCGATCGAATTGCGGCAAAAACTAATCAACCAAATTGAGCGGCTGAGTTTTGAAAAACTTCTCGTTTTAGAAAAGCTGATCGAAAGTTTAGAAAGCCATTTACCAGAAACCTCAAAAAATATAGATGCTGCTCTATAATTTCCAGCTTCAACAAATATTTCTTTAGAAGATGATCCAATTATAGGAATGTGTTCTGGTGTAATTACTAATCTTTCGGAGCGGGCGGAAGAAATTTTATAAAAAGACCTTATAATCAGTGAACAGTTATTAGTTATCAGTGATAAATTATCAGTAGCCTATTCTATGAAAAAACCTAGAAATTAGCGATTAGAATTGTCAATGCCCATAAATATATTAGTATAAGAGAAAAAAGAATTTATCTTATCCAAACAGCTTTTGAGAAGCGGAACATCCATTTAAACAGGATTTAGTATCACTGGTTCTGAATCACCACATCTCAAATTAGCCAAATTTATCGACCAAAATAAGCTAAACTAACAGCAAAGATAATAGATTTTTTTCATCGGGATCACTTATGGACGGTATCTGCACCCTAGCCAACGATCGCATTTACGATCAATTAGTCGCCCTACTCAACAGCATCGAGATCAATGCAGGAAAAGATATTCCTGTTTGTGTCTATCCCTACGATGACAACACCGAACGTATCAAGGCGGAAATTGCTCAACGTCCTAATGTACAGTTATTTGATAATCAGGAGATTATCGAACGCTGGGAAAATTTCGCCAAATCGATTTGGGATAGCCACCCGCAAGCCCGCGAACGTTGGTTGAAATCGGGTTGCACTGACCGATATTATCGCATGGGAATGCACCACCGTTTTATTGCTTTTGATAGTCCCTTCGATCGTTTTATCTATATGGATGGGGACACCTTGCTACTCGATGCCGTTGATAAAATCTTCGCTATCCTAGATAGGCACGATTGTGTTGTTTACGACTTTCAGCACAAAGATCCCACTCATGTCTACGAAGTTTCTCAGCCAAAATTATTCGAGGTTTTTTCCCGTGATCGGATCGAAAAGGAGATTTTTTGTGCGGGTTTCTACGCTTCTAAAATTGGTTTATTCGATGAAAATCAGCGAGATTGGCTCATAGAACAATTGCGAGCAGGAGAAGCGGAAATCCTCTATCCGATGGCTCCCGATCAAACTATCGTCAATTATATGATGATGCGATCAAATTTTTCTATATATAATCTAGCCCTTCAATTGCCTAAAGAAGAACGCGCTGGCTGCTGTGTCACCTCTCCCCATTTTCAGGCTTTAGATAATATTCTTTACGATAAGGGCAACCGCTTGACATACATTCACTACATTGGTTTATCTTCCTCTCTGTTCACTCGACTTTGTAGTGGTGAAAATCTCGATTTTCCCTATCGGGATATTTTCTTACACTATCGTTATCTCTACGAACCTAGTCAACGTCCTATATTTACCGATAGTCCCAAACCCTATCAACCACCTACCCCAACCTTTTGGCAAAAAGTAACCAGAAAACTCGGCTTAGGAAAATAAAAATTAGGAGTGAATAATCAGGTTTCAGGCTAAAAATATTGACCAATTGACTTAAAACTAGAAATATCACTTCATATTTCCTGGCGGCAGTAATTTTTCCAAGACTTACAGGAAATCACGAAACTTTCTGGGTTAGATATTGTCATGGCTACTTAATGATCGTTGGGATTTGACAGTGGAATTAGAGAAACGAAAACAAAGATAAAAGATCAGATAACACCTGACAGAATTGCTAATAGCATTCGTTTACTATGCCAGGATCATGAAGGAGTTTTTTAAATTGTTGAAGGCTATAGTGATAGACTTATTTATGAGCGAGTTAAATGAGCAAGAGGTTAGGCTGACAATTGCCTCTAATAAAAATAATGCTATCAAAGCATTATCCATCTTAGAGAAGAAAATTTTCGCCGATTTGTTGCTTAGATGCAGATTTTTTGAGAATATAACAGAAAATTACCGACAGTAATAATCTCTTTTTGACCGATGAACATGATGGGGAAATGATGTTAATTAAATCTGTTGCTTTCAATCAATTATTAAAAGAACGAGGAAGTGAAGAAAAAATTCAAGCTTTCCCCAAAGATAATAGAGAAACTTTGCTAAAATTAGGGCAGCAAAAAAGAATCTGTCAATCAATGTTGACCCATGGCAATCTAATAATCATCCTGATAAAATATTCTGATTCAGCTTATTGCCTTAAGTTTGAGATGATATATTTAACAAATCTAATCTCACTGAAAGATTAATTTAACCTTGATCGGTCGCCTTGGGGGATTGATTCGATTTCTTAACCTTTTAATAAATTGATTTTTTCCCCTAGTCAGGCTAGAATCAGTAGGATTAGCATCCAAGATAATCGGGGTAACTTGGCTTAATCTGGGGCAGTGTAGCCTAAAAAAACGGCCAAAATAGTAAAATTCAGGCTGAAGAGGCTTGTTTCTAACTGTTTAATCTATTATTTAGGTATTAGACTCTATGGCTAAAGCGTCCACCGTAACTTCCGAAATCGATCTTAAAGATTCGCAATATTACTTTAACCGAGAATTAAGCTGGTATGAGAATTAAACAAATTACAGTTAAGCATCTTTTTGGTATATTTGACCATACAATTAATCTCAATATGGAGGAAAGAATAACTATTATTCATGGTAAAAATGGCTTTGGTAAAACCTCAATACTGCGATTGGTCAATGGCTTTTTTAACTTAAAGTATTCAGATATAAGAGCTATTCCTTTTCAAAAATTTACTATAATTTTTGACGATAACAGCTTTGTAGATGTTGTCAAAGCTTCCACCAGTAGGAATAAAAAAAGTAATGCAAGACCAAAGATTGATTTTAATTTTACTTCCTCCGATCAAAAAGAAAAACTGACTTTTTATCCTAATTTACTAGACGGGAAAACAATCTTTTTCCCTCTCAGCATGATAGATGATTTCATACCTGGTTTAGATAGAGTTGGATCAGAAAAATGGCTCTATACCCCCACAAAAGAAATTCTGGATTTAGAAGATATTTATGAACGATTTGGAGAATATTTACCCAAGCAATTCCAGAAAGAATATCCTGATTGGTTAAAGAAAATTATAGACTCTATTAATGTTCGTTTTATTGAATCACAACGTCTATTAGATATTTCCAATAGTGCCAAAAATGGCAGAACTATAAGGATGCCGATGACATTGTACTCTGTGGCCAGCTATTCTGAAGATTTAGCAGAAAATATTCAAACTAAATTAGCAGAGTATGGACAACTATCTCAAACTTTAGATCGAACCTTTCCAGCGAGAGTTGTACAAAAAAAGGCATCATTGACCGATGATGAACTAAGGGAAAAAATTGATCAACTTGAAAGCGAAAGAAATCAATTAATTAGTGCAGGACTATTGAAAAAAGATGAAGATTCTAACTTCCAAGTTAAAGATAGTATTGATGATAGCACCAGAAAGTTATTATCGGTTTATATTGAGGATGTAGATAAAAAGCTCAATGTATTCAATGACATTTATCCTAAAGTAGAGCTATTTAAAAATATAATTAATAAAAAATATTCTTTCAAAAGTGTTACTATTGATCAAAGCAAAGGGTTTATCTTCACTACCCAGGAAGGGGAGGTTTTATCGCCAACAGATTTATCTTCTGGGGAACAGCACGAATTAGTAATTTTATATGAATTGTTATTTAAAGTTAAACCTAATACTTTGATCTTAATTGATGAACCAGAAATGTCACTTCATATTTCATGGCAGCAGGAATTTTTAAAAGACTTACAGGAAATCACGAAACTTTCCGGGTTAGATATTTTGATGGCTACCCATTCTCCTGATATTATTAATGATCGTTGGGATTTGACAGTTGAATTAGAGAAACCAAAGCAAAAAAGCAAAGATGAGAGAACAGATAACACCTGACAGAATTGCCAATAGCATTCGTTTACTACGCAGCGATCATGAGGGAGTTTTTTTAATTGTTGAAGGTCATAGTGATAAACTTATTTATGAGCGATTAGTAAACAAGCAAGAGGTTAGGGTGACAATTGCCTCTGGTAAAAATAATGCTATCAAAGCATTATCCATCTTAGAAAAAGACAATTTTTGCGGAGTTGTTGCTGTTATAGATGCGGATTTTTCGAGAATAGAACAGCAAATTCCCGACAGTAATCATCTCTTTTTAACCGATGAACATGATTTGGAAATGATGTTAATTAAATCTGCCGCTTTCGATAAATTATTAAAAGAACGAGGAAGTGAAGAAAAAATTGCAGCTTTTTCCAAAGATATTAGAGAAACTTTACTAAAGTTAGGGCAGGAAATTGGTAAATTAAGATTGCTATCTCTTAGAAATGAGTTGAATTTAAAGTTTGAAGGATTAAATTTTAGTAAGTTTATTGACAAAAAGAATCTGTCAATAGATATTGACAAATTAATGATAAGTATCAAAAATCATTCTCAGAAACTGTCTTTAGACGAACAGCAAATTAAACAGGATTTATCGGTAATTAGCGATGAAAATCATGATCCGTGGCAGCTATGTTGTGGACACGATTTTATCAGCATTTTAGCGATCGCACTCTGGAAGGTTTTAGGTACATGGAATGCTAATGATGTTAAAAAAGAAGACTTGGAAAGAGACTTAAGATTAGCTTATGAGTTATCTTATTTTTATCAAACACAAATATATCAACTAATGGTCAATTGGCAATCTAATAATCATCCTTATCAAATATTCTGATTTGGCTTATTGCCTTAAGTTTGAGATGATATATTTAACAAATCGGCTCGACTTTGTGTTATAATCAAAGCAAGGCTTTAAAGACGATATTCTCAGCAAATTATGCCTATTGTTCTTCCTGGCACTCTAATTTCACTGAAAGATTAATTTAACCTTGATCTGTCGGGATTGATTTCTTAACCTGTTAATAAATTGATTTTTTCCCCGGTCAGGCTAGAATCAGTAGGATTAGCATCCAAGATAATCAGGGTAACTTTGGTTAATCTGGGGCAGTGTAGCCTAAAAAAACGCCCAAAATAGTCAAATTTAGGCTTAAGTGGCTTCTTACTAACTGTTTAATCTATTATTTAGGTATTAGACTCTATGGCTAAAGCTCCTAGCGTAACTTCCGAAATCGATCTTAAAGATTCGCAATATTACTTTAACCGAGAATTAAGCTGGTTAGAATTTAATCATCGCGTGCTTTATGAGGCACTTGATCCTCGGACTCCCCTACTAGAAAGATTAAAATTTACCGCCATTTTTTGTGCCAATCTCGACGAATTTTTTATGGTACGGGTGGCAGTTCTTAAACAACAGGTAGAGGCAAATGTAGCCGTTTTAAGTGCCGATGGCCGGACTGCCTCGGAACAGCTAACCGAGATAAGTAAACGTCTGCGTCCCCTTGTACAACAGCAGGATCATCTTTTTGAACACACCCTGAAAAACCTCTTAGTAGAACAGGGAATTCATCTGATTAACTATGTAGATTTACATCAAGAACAGCGCAATTATCTCCACGATTACTTTGAACAAAATATTTTCCCCGTTTTAACTCCCCTGGCGGTGGATCCTAGTCATCCTTTTCCCTACATTTCTAATCTTAGTCTCAATTTAGCCGTAGTCGTTCGCGATCCCGACACCGATAAAGAACTATTTGCCAGGGTGAAAGTACCGCAGGTTTTCCCACGTTTTCTGGCATTATCCAAAGAATTACGCCACCAAGACGGAAAAGCTTCGATTTGGACGGGAGTACCTCTTGAACAGGTGGTAATGCACAATTTAGAGGCACTTTTCCCCGGCATGATCATCCAAGAATGTTATCCTTTTCGGGTGACGCGCAACGCTGACATCTCCGTCGAAGAAGATGAGGCCGATGATTTATTATTAGCGATCGAGGAAGAAGTACGCAAGCGCCGCATCGGTAAATCGGCAGTACGTCTGGAAATTCACAGTTCTACCCCTAGCAATATTAAAAACCGGATCATGCGCGATCTGGGACTTGAGGAGATCGATGTTTACGATGTGGATGGACTGCTGGGACACAAAGATTTATTTTATTTTCTGTCTTTACCCTGTCCCGAACTGAAAGATCCGCCTTGGAATCCTGTCACCCCACCGGTTTTACAGGGATTGCGAGAAATAGTTGACGGTAACGAAGACGGGATCCTAGAACAGGATGGCGAAGATATTTTTACTTTAATTCGCAATAACGATATTCTCGTTCATCACCCTTACCATTCCTTTAGTGCCTCAGTACAACAGTTTATCGCCCAGGCTGCCCATGATGCCCATGTTTTAGCGATTAAAATGACTTTGTATCGTACTTCCGGAGATTCCCCGATTGTCAATTCCCTGATTGCAGCGGCGGAAAATGGTAAACAGGTAGCGGCGTTAGTGGAACTAAAAGCACGCTTTGATGAGGAAAATAACATTACTTGGGCGAAAAAGCTCGAACAAGCCGGAGTTCACGTTGTTTATGGCTTAGTTGGTCTCAAAACCCATACGAAAGTGGTTCTCGTGGTCAGAAAAGAAGGGGATAAAATCCGTCGTTATTTCCATATTGGCACGGGCAATTATAACCCAAAAACGGCTAAATTATACACTGATTTGGGTTTACTTAGCTGTCGCGAGGATTTGGGGGCAGATATCACCGATTTATTTAACTTTCTGACCGGATACTCCCGTCAGCAATCCTATCGCAAACTTTTAATTGCCCCGGTGAGTTTGCGAAAACGGATGTTAGCAATGATCGATCGCGAGGCCAAAAACTGTAAAAATGGCGGTACGGGGCGCATTGTCGCAAAAATGAACGCTCTTGTCGATAAACCGATTATAGAAGCTTTATACGCCGCTTCTCGTGCCGGTGTGCAGATTGACTTGATTATTCGCGGTATCTGTTGTTTACGGCCCGGATTGCCGGAAGTGAGCGAAAATATCCGAGTAATTAGCATTATCGGCCGCTTTTTGGAACATTCCCGCATTTTTTACTTTTACAATGATGGTCAGGAGGAGGTTTATATTGGTAGCGCCGATTGGATGACGCGGAACCTGACTCGTCGCGTGGAAGCAGTGACACCCATTGATGAACCAGCGATCGCCAAGGAACTGGAAGAAATTCTCGGCATTATGTTGTCAGATAACCGGCAAGCATGGGAATTACAATCCGACGGCAGTTATATTCAGCGTCGTGCTGCCAACCAGGGACAGGAAAGCAGTACCCATGTAATTTTAATGGAAAAAGCCCTTAAATCTGCGGGTGTTAGTCAATAGGAACAGTTATCAGTTATCAGTTATCAGTGATCAGTTATCAGTTATCAGTGGGTAAGTTATCAGTTATCAGTTATCAGTGGGTAAGTAATCAGTGATCAGATGTGAGACTAAATCTGGTTATTAAAAACTGATTATCTATTGCTCCTTTTGCCGTTCGGCTGAGCTCACGGCCGAAGCCTATTGCAAGAGTGCCTATTGCCTCTCCTGATATGTAGCCTATACTCAACGGATTTAGTATGACTAACTGGTTGAGAGGTTAAACCATCTCAAAAGCTGAGAGCAAGCATCTTGATCTGTATTTTCTCAACCAGTCAAATCAAGCAAGAATCCTAATAATAATTACCGACTTTGCGATGGTGAACAGCCGTTAAACTATCAGGTTTAGAAACGCGACCATCGGTGACTTTATTGTAAACAATCCAGTGGTCAGCACATTCCATACGACTAACTACCTCACATTCTAAATAAGCGAGGGCATCGGCTAAAATCGGCGAACCATTATTAGCGGTGCGAGTATTGACTCCTGCAAAACGATCTTCCCCCGGTCCGAAACGTTTTAAAAAGTGTTTCATCAGGGTTTGATAATTGCCTTCTTCCAGAATATTTAAAATGAATTGATCCCCCACTTGCATTAAAGACTCGATCGCCCGATCTTTGGCCACAGCAACGGTAAAACCGGGAGGATCAAAACTTGCTTGCGTCACCCAAGAAGCGACCATTGCCCCGCTTCTGTCTCCTTTCTTGGTGGTAATAATATATAGACCACCGCTAATCCGTCCGATGGCTTTATCAAGGTCAGTATCGAGGGATTTTCTTTGTTTAACTTTTACCTCTTGGGTTAATAGTTGTCCCATATCTGTCCCCGCTTCTTCACAGCGTTGATAGAGACTCTCGTTAGGGGTTTCTGTGCTACGAATGGGATCAAAAGCTTTGGTTAAGCCAACTTCACGAAACTTATTAAATAGAGGTAAAATCGGTTCATCATCACCCCCTTGACATTCAAACATTCCGATGTATTGTTTGGGGTTAACCGAGGCGAGAATTGTGCCTAGATTCCCCGTAATTTCTTGGGCATGAATACCAGAAACGGGGGGAGTCCCGATGACGATTCCCACCGCAGAAGAAGCTAATTCTTTTACCTCTTGGGGATCGGCGGATTTCAGGTCTAGAGTTTCTACAGCCACACCGGTTTTAGTAATACCTTTGGCAATAGATTGGCAGAGGCGATCGCTATAACCATAGTCGGAAATATAGAAAACAGCAACGGTTTTTTCTGCCTTAGTTTGTGCCTGACTCCAATCACGATAATGGGTCAATAATTCAGTAACATTATGTTTTAATAACGGTCCATGACCATTAGCCACGAGATTAATATTACCCAGGGGTTCCATCCTTTTCATCGCCGCTAGTACGGAACGAGCATTAGGAGCCATTAAACATTCATAATAGAAACGATAATCTGGTTCAATAGCACTTAATTGCTCATCGTAAAGATCATCGGAACAGTAGTGCATTCCAAAAGCATCACAGGTAAATAAAATTCCCGAACCGTGATCGTAGGTAAAAATAGTATCGGGCCAGTGTAAATTAGGAGCATTAACAAATTCGAGAATGTGACCGTTGCCTAGGTCTAACTGATCGCCATTTTTGACCAGTTGACGTTGAAAGGGATGATGAACTAAATTCTCTAAAAACTGAATTGCTACTTTCGACCCAACGACGGTAATATTGGGGGCAAGTTGCAATATATCTCTGACTAACCCACTGTGATCGGGTTCGGTATGACTGATAATTAAATAATCGATTTCTTGGGGGTTAATTAATCCGTTGAGGCTATCAAAATATAGTTGACGGAATTTTTCGTGAGAGGTATCCACAAGGGCGATTTTTTCCCCACGAATCAGATAGGAGTTATAAGTCGTACCGTTTTGTAATCCGAATTCAATATCGAAGCGATCGCGATCCCAATCTAGGGAACGAATAGCGGTGGTGTCTGCGCTGAGATCGGCCACCTGCATGGTGAGACGTTTTGTTTTCACTGGTGTAGCAACCATCGAACCTCTCCTTATTGTTAAGTTTTTTATACTTTGTCTCTATTGTGCCACGAGGAAATAAGGTATGGAGATTTATTTTCTCATAATTACTGATAACAGTTATCTTATACCAAATCCGTTTTTAATAGTGTGATTAACTCTCAAGTTATGAATTGTTTCTCCCCACACCCCACACCCCACACCCCACACCCCACTATCCTATACTTTTTAAACAGGATTTAGTATTAATGCTCAGATGGGAGTCGATCGTCGATACCGAATTAGCTTATACTTCATCTTTATGATAAAAGCTCTCTATCGATCTGTGTGGGGAAATGGCTGTTATACAGTCGAGTCAAGTTAAATTTGACAACTAGCGATCGCTTTTCTGCGGGAACACAGAAACGGGTAAAATCGATCAATGCAGTTGTTTTCTTTCGAGGTGTCATCATTACTAAGAAAGCTACCCGTTCCTTAGCCGGTATTGCCGGAATTGTCGCCGTTGCCACCTTAATCAGTAAGGTTTTTGGTTTAGTCCGCGAACAGGTAATCGCCGCTGCCTACGGTGTTGGGCCAGTGGTGAACGCCTACGCTTTTGCCTACGTTATCCCCGGTTTTCTGTTAATTCTCCTCGGTGGTATTAACGGCCCTTTTCACAGCGCTTTGGTCAGTGTTTTGGCCAAAAGGGATAAATCCGAGTCCGCGCCGATTGTCGAGACTATTACCACCCTAGTCAGCGCGATTTTATTAGCTGTCACCGTCTTTTTAATCGTTTTTGCCAATATTTTTATCGATGTTCTCGCCCCCGGTTTAGATGCCGCCACCCGTAGTATGGCCATTCAACAACTGCAAATTATGGCCCCCATGGCGGTTTTAGCCGGTTTAATCGGCATCGGTTTCGGTACTCTCAACGCGGCAGACCAATACTGGCTACCGAGTCTCAGTCCGCTTTTTTCCAGTGTGGCGGTGATTATCGGGGTGGGTTTGCTGGCCTGGTCACTTGGCGATCGCATTGATGAGCCGCAATATATTCAACTGGGGGGTTTTGTCCTCGCCGGCGGTACTCTCATCGGGGCGCTCTGGCAATGGTTAGCACAAGTGGGCGCACAAGTCAAGTCAGGTTTAGGAAAATTAACATTTCGTTGGGATTGGCGGATACCGGGGGTGTCGGAGGTGTTGCGGGTGATGATTCCAGCGACCTTATCTTCAGGAATGTTGCATATTAACGTTTATACCGACCTCTTTTTCGCTTCTTTTATCGAAAATGCTGCCGCTTCCATGCGTTACGCCAGTTTTATCGTTCTCACGCCCTTGGGCATCATGTCTAACATGATTCTCGTGCCGTTTATGCCGATATTTTCTCGACTGACGGAACCGGAAAATTGGGGAGAATTGAAGCAAAGAATCCGTCAGGGTTTATTATTGACGGCTTTAACCATGTTACCCTTCACGGCTATCTTTATCGCCCTCGCTTTCCCGGTAGTTCGGGTTATCTATCAACGGGGTGCCTTTAATCTGGCTGCCTCGGAACAGGTGGTTCCCGTATTAATGGCCTACGGTTTCGGGATGTTTTTCTATCTCGGCCGCGATGTTTTGGTACGAGTGTTCTATGCTTTGGGTGATGGCGACACTCCCTTTAAGGTGAGTATGGTGAATATTTTTCTTAATGGTGTGCTGGATTTCCTCTTGTATAAACCTTTTGGTACTCCGGGGATTGTTTTAGCAACCGTGGGGGTTAATATCATTTCTATGGGCATTTTTACGGTAATTTTAAATCGTCGTTTAGGGGGTTTACCCTTGGGAGAATGGGGTTTATCCTTATTGGGATTAACGGTAATTACAATACTTTCTGGTGTTGCTAGTTGGGGTGCTAGTTGGGGTTGGGAAAAGGTTTTCGGTGCTGGTAATATTTTCTTACAATTGTTACAGTTGGGTTTTGCTTCGACTGTAGCGGTGGGTTTATTCCTCCTCGGTGCGATGTTATTGAAGTTACCAGAATTAGACCTGTTAATCTCGCGAGTTCGTCAGAAGTTCTTGAAAAAATCTTAGGTTTAAGTTGCTGCCTCACCTCATCATTACATAGGGTTTGCTGAAAAAGTTTTTTCTGGGGGCAGGGTGTAGGGTGTAGGGTGTAGGGTTTTACCGATTTTCATCTGGTCAATTACCTAATTTTCAGGGAAAAAGTCCCTGAGATAATTAGAACCAGATATTTTCGGAGGTAGGGGTGCAGAATTGCGAAAGGTTATTTACTTTTAGGAATTGGGGGCAGTTGCGGTGATTTTCGGCGAGAATTAGAACCGGATATTTTCGGGGGTAGGGGTGTAGAATTGCGATTAGATAAACTTTGAAGGCTCTTTTTCATATTAGCAGGTTCCGGCAGTTCTAGAGTTACCCCTTCTCTAGCAATCATTGTTTCCTCTGGTAGGCATAAATCAAAAACAAAGGCAGAATTATTGGTTAAATCGGCAAATTCTAATTTTATCATCTCCGCAGAGGATTCTTGTGCTAATAAAGGTTCAATTTCGGTCTTAATTAACTGTTCTAATTGAGCCAGATAATTGATCTTAACAGGAGTAACAATTAAAGTTAAGGTTTCTTGCCAACCTTGCCCCCCCAATTCTGCCAGAATATCCCCATAACAGCGAATTTTCCAGCTACCTATTCCCAAATCTCGATAGGAAAAAATTTCCAGCCACCCCCCAGCATCCGATCGATAATAATGGGTATATCGTTCACTACTTTCGGGAGATTCGTAATCGATACGCACTTCAATATGAGCAAAAGGAGAATCCAGACGGGCCAAGAGACGATAGTTTCCCGAGACAATTTCTAGAGAATTAGTAGAAATTGTGCTTCCGTGATTCTCCCCTTGTTTTTGCAGTATAAATTCCATAATCTTAGCCTAGGCCTAATGTTTGGCCATGACGCTAAAACTTAGGATTTGTGCCGAGAGATTTGCGCTTTTAATTCCCTTGCTTGTGTCAATAAATCCGCTTGGGTTAGACTAATTTGTTCTTGGGTGGCCATCCATTTCAGTTGTACCGTGCCATTTTCAGCCTCAGCATCCCCCAAAATTATACAGCCCACGGCCTTAGCTCGATCGGCCCGTTTAAATTGTTTTCCGAAAGCGCTGCCGCTTAAGTCTAACTCGACGCTAAACCCCAATCCGCGTAATTGCTGCGCTAATACCGCACTGCGTGCCTCAGCTTTTTCTCCTTTGGAGACGA
Source organism: Microcystis wesenbergii NRERC-220 (assembly GCF_032027425.1). Lineage (NCBI taxonomy): Bacteria > Bacillati > Cyanobacteriota > Cyanophyceae > Chroococcales > Microcystaceae > Microcystis > Microcystis wesenbergii. Next base: position 3,745,766 of record NZ_JAVSJA010000001.1, read on the forward strand.
GATAAAAATCGGGAACCAAAAAAGATAAAGATTGCTTTTGTTGTAATAATATAATCAGACGTTCTAAACCGATCGCCCAACCCACTGCTGGCGTGTCTGGACCGCCTAATTGAGCTATTAAACCATCATAACGGCCACCACCGCAAACCGTAGCTTGAGCGCCTAAATCATCGGACTGAATTTCAAAGGCCGTATGGGTGTAATAGTCCAATCCTCGCACTAAACAGGGATTAAGATTATAGATAACTCCCAAATCGGTTAGTAAAGATTGCACCCGTTCAAAATGCTTTTGAGAATCACTGCCGAGGTGTTCAAGAATACTGGGGGCATTCTTACAGATAATCTTGGTTTTCTCGTCCTTACTATCCAAAATTCGCAGGGGATTTTTTTCTAATCTCTGTTGAGAATCTGCATCTAAATCAGCTTTGTAGGGAGTCAAATAATCTAGCAGGGCCTGACGATAATTTTGCCTATCTTGGGCATTTCCCAGGGAATTAATATCTAATTTTAGGTTTTCTAGCCCCACAGCTTTTAATATCTCGCTGGCAAGGGTAATTACTTCCACATCCGCCCTAGGGTCATCACTTCCCAACAATTCGACCCCGATTTGATGAAACTGTCGCTGCCTACCCGCTTGCGGACGTTCATAACGAAACATCGGCCCCTTATACCAGAGTCTTTGTACTCCTCCGGCGGCCTGTAATTTGTGTTCAATATAGGCGCGAACGACCCCAGCCGTTCCCTCCGGTCGCAAAGTCAGGGAACGTTGACCGCGATCGAGGAAAGTGTACATTTCTTTACCCACCACGTCCGTCGCTTCCCCGATACCCCGTTCAAAAAGTTGCGTCTGTTCAAAAATGGGAGTTCGTATCTCTTGATACAGCGCAGTCCCTAAAATTCTGCTGGCAGTTTCCTCTAACCACTGCCAGTAACCGACCTCCGCCGGTAAAATATCTTTTGTGCCTCGGATTGCCTGGATTTCGCCCATAGTTATCTGTATTTTTATCCCTATTTGAACAATCTTAAACCGCTTAGAGTCACTAATACCGTCGATCCTTCATGACCGATGACACCTAGAGGTAAAGTTATATCACCGGCAAAATTGGCTATTAGCAATATGCCGATAAACGCGAGGGCGAAAGTGATATTCTGTTTAACAATGCGATTGGCACGACGACCAAGGTTAATCGCGCTGGGAATTTTGGCTAAATTATCGGACATAAGGATAATATCGGCCGTTTCCAAGGCCACATCACTACCAGCTTTTCCCATGGCAATCCCCACATTAGCCATAGCTAAAGCGGGCGCGTCATTAATGCCATCCCCCACCATAGCGACAGTGTGATATTTTTTTTGCAGATTTTGGATAACGCTTAACTTATCTTCGGGCAGTAAATCAGCGTAAACTTCCTCAATACCGAGTTTTTCAGCGACTTGATCGGCACTTTGTTGATTATCACCCGTAATTAAAACGATATGTTCGATACCGATCTTTTTTAGCTGCTTCACCAGATTAACTGCCGATTCCCGCAGGGTATCGGCCACAGCGATCGCACCGATTATTTGATTCTCTTGTACTACCCAGACGAGGGTTTTACCTTCTTTTTGTAAACGTTCGCGGATAGCTAAGATATTCTGGTCAAGATCAGCAATATGGTCACGAATATAGGCAAAATTGCCCACAGATACCGACTTATCGGCAATTTTTCCCGTGATACCCCGTCCCGATACCGCTTGCACCTGATTAGCACTGAAGAAATTTATACCACGTTCCCTGGCTGTGGCGGTAATAGCGGATCCAATGGGATGTTCGGAACAGGATTCTAGGGATGCAGCCACCGCTAACACCTCATTTTCGCTGACTGCATGGATAGGGATAATTTCCACCACTTGCAACTTACCGAGGGTGAGAGTGCCGGTTTTATCAAAAGCGATCGCTCGTATGCGGCCGATCATCTCCAATCTTGCGCCATTTTTGAATAAAATCCCCTGTTTTGCCCCGTTAGCGATACCCGATAACAAAGCTGGCATAATCGAGGCCATTAAAGCACAGGGAGAGGCCACCACGAGAAAAATTAAAGCCCGATAGATGGTGGTTTCCCAGGTCCAACCCCAGAGAAAAGGCGGTAAAATCCCGAAAATTAAGCCCAAAATCACGATAATTTTCGCATAACCCCGCTCGAAACCTTCGATAAACTGTTGGGAGGGAGGGGATTCATTTTGTGCTTTTTCTACCAAACGAATCACCCTCTCAATTAAGCGACTTTCGGGGGGAGTTTCCACCTTTAAACGTAGCACTCCCGCACCGTTGAGAGTTCCCGCAAAGACTTCTTCCCCGATGGTTTTATCCACGGGAAGCGATTCTCCGGTAATTGGCGCTTGATTAATGGGACTGTTTCCCTCCATAATAATGCCGTCAATGGGGATTAATTCGCCCGGTTTGACTAAAACTGTGTCACCGATCCGTAATTGCTTGATAGGAACCTCTTTTTCCCTGTCTCCCGTGATTAATCTAGCAGTATCGGGAGTCATGGCCATGAGAGAACGAATATTGCGATCGGTTTTCGCCATGGCAATCTGTTCTAATGCGCCACTAATAGCGAAAATCAGGATTAAAACGGCTCCATCGATGATTAGATAGTAATTACTATCCCAGAGTCCCAAAATCGCCGCCCCTAACGCCGCTACAATCATTAACAGGTCCACATCCAGTTCTTTTTCCTCGAATAAAGTCGTTAATCCTGCTTGGGTACTCTCGTATCCTCCCACCAGATATGCGATCGCTAGTAGGATGAAAGCCGGGCCGATCAGATTAAAGTGTAGGCATAACCAACCAAAAAAGACTAAAATAGCGCAAATTCCTGCGGCAACTGCCGAGGAATACTCAGACAACCAAGAGGACGAGATACTCTGAATCATGGATCGATGGCAATTAATTCTCTCCCCATTCTAGAAAACATTGGATCGATGCAGAAAACCCCTAGGACGTTATCCCTCGCAGCTAACCTAACCGATAATAATTGGAATTTTGCGGCGTTGTCAGATCAGAAGAGGAAAGATGCAATGCTCCGGTGCTGATTCGGAGCATCTCTCAATTTGACAACGCCAATTGTAGGGCTAATTCATGAATTAGCCCTACGCCGATGTAGAGCTAATTCCACTTAGCTCAGGGCAAGTCAAAGTAATTTCAGTTCCGGTGCTGATTCGGAGCATCTTTCAATTTGACAACGCCAATTGTAGGGCTAATTCATGAATTAGCCCTACGCCGATGTAGAGCTAATTCCACTTAGCTCAGGGCAAGTCAAAGTAATTTCAGTTCCGGTGCTGATTCGGAGCATCTTTCAATTTGACAACGCCAATTGTAGGGCTAATTCATGAATTAGCCCTACGCCGATTGTAGAGCTAATTCCACTTAGCTCAGGGCAAGTCAAAGTAATTTCAGTTCCAGTGCTGATTCGGAGCATCTTTCAATTTGACAACGCCAATTTTGCCGAGGTTTGGATCGATCCGCTGCTATCTCCCCCCTATATCTTGCTTTTACTCGCTGAATCTTCAGGAAACTATCGCGTTTACGATCCCTCTGAGAGTTATCAGGTGGTATTTACCGGTGCGAGTTACGAGGAAGCGGAAAATTGGCTACTAGAGGACGAATTTGAACCAGTAGAGGGACGACTTTCGGCAGTAGAGATATAATTTCCTTATCTTCCTTTCCCCCTTTCTTCGATGCTATCCTTACTAAAAAAGCTCTGGAATTGGCTAAAATCGCTCTTTATTGGCAGTCCAAAGGCAATTAACCCCAAAGAAGTCAAAAATACTCCTCCAGAACCCAGCGATGGGGAATATGAAGGGATATTGATGGGGTTATTCGAGCAGGTGGCGGCGGGAACCACTACCGACGGGTTACGGGAATGGCTACACAGTCGCCATTGTGACGATAAAAAGCTGGCGCAGTGGCTAGGGGTCAAAAGCGAGGAATGGCTACAGTATCCAGAAGATTATCAAACTTTGGGGCGGGATCTGGCGGCTTTAGGCAAGGTGATGACGGGAAATCTGGGGGAAGTGTCCCAACGGATTAGCCTCCAGTTGCGCGACGCGGTGAGGGATGTTTCCGGTGTGGAGGGGGAAAATCTAGGCTCAAAGGAGACGGATTTAACGGAAGTGGTTCAGGATGCCGAATTCTGGTTTGAGCAAGGAAACCAGAAATACATGAATGGGGATTTTATCGGCGCGATCGCATCCTACGATCGAGCTTTAGAAATTAAACCCGATAAGCATGATGCTTGGTACAACCGAGGGATTGCGTTAGCTAATTTAGGCAGATTTGAAGACGCGATCGCATCCTACGATCGAGCTTTAGAAATTAAACCCGATGACCATGAAGCTTGGTACAACCGAGGGGTTGCGTTAGGTAATTTAGGCAGATTTGAACAAGCGATCGCATCTTACGACAAAGCTTTAGAAATTAAACCCGATCAGCATGAAGCTTGGTACGGCCGAGGGGTTGCGTTAGGTAATTTAGGCAGATTGGCAGAAGCGCTCGCATCCTTCGATAAAGCTTTAGAATTTAAACCCGATGACCATGAAGCTTGGTACAACCGAGGGGTTGCGTTAGGTAATTTAGGCAGATTTGAACAAGCGATCGCATCCTACGATCGAGCTTTAGAAATTAAACCCGATTTCCATCAAGCTTGGTACAACCGAGGGGTTGCGTTAGGTAATTTAGGCAGATTTGAACAAGCGATCGCATCCTACGATCGAGCTTTAGAAATTAAACCCGATGACCATCAAGCTTGGAACAACCGAGGGGTTGCGTTAGGTAATTTAGGCAGATTTGAACAAGCGATCGCATCCTACGATCAAGCTTTAGCCATTAAACCCGATTTCCATGAAGCTTGGAACAACCGAGGGAATGCGTTAGCTAATTCAGGCAGATGGGCAGAAGAGATCGCATCTTACGACAAAGCTTTAGAAATTAAACCCGATTTCCATCTAGCTTGGTACAACCGAGGGAATGCGTTAGCTAATCTAGGCAGATGGGCAGAAGCGATCGCATCCTTTGATCGAGCTTTAGAAATTAAACCCGATGACCCTGATGCTTGGAACAACCGAGGGATTGCGTTATATAATTTAGGCAGATTTGGAGAAGCGATCGCCTCCTGCGTTCGAGCTTTAGAAATTAAACCCGATTTGCATCAAGCTTAGTCTGACCGAGGGTTTGCGTTGGGTAATTTAGGCAGATTTGCAGAAGCGATCGCATCCTACGATCGAGCTTTAGAAATTAAACCCGATGACCATGAAGCTTGGAACAACCGAGGGGTTGCGTTAGGTAATTTAGGCAGATTTGAACAAGCGATCGCATCCTTTGATCGAGCTTTAGAAATTAAACCCGATGACCCTGATGCTTGGAACAACCGAGGGATTGCGTTATATAATTTAGGCAGATTTGGAGAAGCGATCGCCTCCTGCGTTCGAGCTTTAGAAATTAAACCCGATTTGCATCAAGCTTAGTCTGACCGAGGGTTTGCGTTAGGTAATTTAGGCAGATTTGCAGAAGCGATCGCCTCTTACTACCAAGCGGTAGCCATTAAATCCGATGACCATCAAGCTTAGTCTGACCGAGGGTGGGCGATTTGTTCTCTGGGTAAAATAGGGCTAGATCAACTAACAGAATACAGCGATCCTTACCATTGGGCAGCCTATACCCTGACTGGACAGGACTAACTTATGGAAATTCCCAAAACAATTATCGATCTTGAAGCGCTGCTAATTGCCCTCGCACAGCAGACTGAACCCTTGCCAGAATATCTACAGCGATCGCTCAAAGAAATTGGACGATTACTAAGGTGTTAGGTTTCATGCTTCAACTCAACCTAAGTTCTATAAAAATTATCGGTAAACCCAAAAAAAAGGAAGCTAAATCATGAAAATTACTATCGATATTCCCGATGAATTGCTTCAACATTACAACTACAATAATCTTACCCGTGAAATTTTAGAGGCTTTGGTGGTGCAGGCCTACCGAGCGGAAAAAATCACCAGTGCCGAGGTCGGAAGTATTTTAGGTCTATCTTCTCGTTGGGTGGTGGATGCTTTTTTGAAAAACCATGATGCCGATTTACATTACAATGAAGTCGATCTAGAGAGCGATCGCAAGACTCTTCAGCAACTTCGCAACAAACACGATCATAGTCTTTTATGATAGTCGTTTCAATTAAATTGAAGATAGATTTCGCCTTTGATACCCCCTTGATCCTAGGGTTGATTCATAGTAGGGTTGATTCATAGTAGGGTTGATTCATGAATCAACCCTACTACCCTTAATAAGGGGGGCGCTGATGGTTTTTAACACCTACCTACTTAAAACTACATTCCCATAATTTCGTAACCGGAATCTACATAAATAATCTGACCGGTAATACCACTAGCAAGATCACTGGCTAAAAAAGCGGCCGTATTTCCCACTTCAATTTGTGTCACCGTGCGATGTAAAGGAGCGATTTCTTCCACATGATGGATCATATCAAGAATTCCCCCCACGGCCGAAGATGCCAAGGTGCGAATTGGACCGGCGGAAATACCATTAACTCGGATCTTTTGGCCACCTAATTCCGCGGCTAAATAGCGAACACTCATTTCTAAACCGGCTTTTGCCACCCCCATTAAATTATAGTTAGGAATTACCTTGACACCGCCGAGATAGGTAAGAGTGATAATACTTCCCCCTGCCGTCATCAAAGGTTTAGCTGATCGCGCTAGACGGGTTAGGGAAAAAGTGCTAATATCTAGGGATTTAGTGAAAGCTTCCCGAGGGATGGCGGTAAAATCGCCCGTTAAACCCTCTTTATCGGCAAAAGCGAGACAGTGAATCAAAATATCCAGTTTGCCCCATTTTTCCGCCACTGTAGCGAAAGTATCTTCTACCTGTTGGTCATTTTGGACATCGCAGGGGACATAAAAAGCGGGATTAAGTTCATCGGCCAATTCTCGCACTTTTTTCTCAAAACGGCCTTTTTCGTCGGGGAGATAGGTGACACCGATATTTGCACCAGCTTGATGGAGTTGTTGGGCAATTCCCCAAGCGATCGAGCGATTATTGGCAATCCCCGTCACTAGGGCGTTTTTTCCCGTTAAATCTAACATAGTTCTCGTTTCTCTTACAAAAATCTCCCCAATAGCCGACCCCAGCGAGATTCGGTATAATAGGGATACAGATAAAGGGGCAGCAATGATCACCCCTCCCCCATTGTCTGGCAAAAAGCGCCCAAAACTTTTCCCAGTTTAGGGAGCGGTTATGTTTAATAGAGGTGACACTCGTTGCATAATAAAAACAATTTTCCCCTTTTTTGGATGTGAGATGGACTTATCCCTAATACAAGACAAACCCCTAGCAGATGTGTTCCGTCGAATCGGCAGCGGCAATTTCCCCCCGGTGGTGGAATTGTTCGAGCGTGGCAAAACGATCTTTTTCCCTGGAGATCCCGCCGAAAGAGTCTATTTTTTGCTGAAAGGAGCCGTTAAGTTGTCGCGAGTCTATGAAGCGGGAGAAGAAATTACCGTGGCTCTACTGCGGGAAAATAGCGTCTTTGGTGTGCTATCCTTACTCACCGGCCAGCGATCGGATCGTTTTTATCATGCCGTGGCTTTTACTCCGGTAGAATTACTCTCGGCCCCGATCGATCAGGTAGAAAGATCCCTCCGCAATAATCCCGATTTATCAATGTTGATGTTGCAGGGGTTGTCCTCGCGGATTCTGCAAACGGAAATGATGATCGAAACCTTGGCTCACCGGGATATGGGTTCCCGTTTGGTCAGTTTTTTATTGATTCTCTGTCGTGATTTTGGGGTTCCCACCACCGATGGCATCCGGGTGGATCTAAAATTGTCTCACCAAGCGATCGCAGAAGCGATCGGTTCTACCCGCGTCACTGTCACCCGTTTATTGGGAGAGCTGCGGGATCAAGAAATGGTCTCAATTTACAAGAAGAAAATTACCGTCCATAATCCCGTCGCTCTCAGTCAACAATTTACTTAAATTCTGGATGACTAGCGCTTATATTTTGGTTTTGGCCATCGTGGTTTTAGGTGGTCTGATAGCGGCGGTTGGCGATCGCATAGGGAGCCGTATCGGTAAGAAAAGGATGCGTTTATTTAATCTGCGTCCGAAACAAACCGCAACTTTAATGACGATTGTAACGGGAATTTTGATCGCCGGCTCCACTTTAATTGTCTTGTTTGCTTCTAGTAAATCCCTGCGTCAAGGGGTTTTTGAACTGGATCGTCTTTTAAATGAACGTCGTGCCGCTATTAAGGATTTGGAAAGTCAGGTAAGAAAAACCACCGAACAAAAAAATCAGGTGGAAAAGGCTTTAAAAACGGCTAAAAGTGAACAGATAGCCGTGCAGAAACGTCTAGAGGTTCTTAACAAAAATTATCAAGCTTCTCGTCAACGTTTGCGATTAGTTTCGGGACAGTTGGAAAAGTTTCGGAAGGAAGTGGCTAATTTAAACAATGAACGAGTTATTTTAACTAATCAAAAGGCACAGTTAATCAGTCAACGAGATCAATTGTCCCAACAAAAATCAATTCTTTCTAGTCAGATCAATCAACTACAAACCACCGTTCAAGTTAGAGATAAAGAGTTGGCTAATCAACAAAAGTTATTAACGGCCAGACAAGCGCGACTTCAACAGTTGGAAACCCAGCAAAAAACCCTACAGCTAGAAATTGATCGCCGGGATCAACGCATTGGAGAACTCGATCGCTCGATCGTCGATAAAAATTTAGCTTTGGAACAGCGCGAGGGAAAATTAAAAGATTTAGAAACCCAAATGGCTTTTCTTAAGCGGGAAGTGGAAGTTTTAGAACAATACTATCAAACCTATCAAGAATTGCGGGAAAAACAAATCGCTATTTTCCGGGGACAGGTGTTATCTTTTGGTGCTTTTCGTATTGTTGATCCCCAAGCTATTGTCACCGTTATCGATAAATTATTGCGAGAAGCGAATATAAATGCTATCCGCGCCACCCAACCGAATCAGCCTAATTTTGACCAACGTTTAGTTAAGATCACAAAAGCACAGGTAGAACAGTTAAGTCAACAATTACAGGACGGTAAAGAATATGTGGTGAGAATCCTTTCAGCAGGTAATTATGTCTTAGGAGAAACCGAGATTCGTGTCTTTGCTGATGTGGTTCCCAATCAAAGAGTTTTTGAGGAGAAACAGGTAATCGCTGCCGTTTCCATCGATCCCGAAAATATGACAGAAGAAGACCTACAAAAGCGCTTAGATTTACTCTTAGCTTCGGCTCAATTTCGCGCCAGAAGTGCGGGAGTTTTAGGGTCAATTCAGGTGGAAGATGGGTTATTAACTACGGTAGTTAACTTTATTGGTCAAGTCAAAAAGTCGGGTAATTCTATCGAGACACTTGAGGCAATTGCTGCTAGTAAAACTAATACTGCCGGCCCCTTAACTTTGCGTTTAGTGGCGGTAAAAGATGGTAAAATTGTTTTTAGTACGTCCTCTTAAAAGATAGCCAAAGTTAGGAGTTGAGATTAAAATCAATTCCTTCGTAAATATCGGCAATATTTAAGCTAATTCCTAAAGAATCTAGGGATATAATTCCCCTGGCTGGGGTGTATTCTTGCAGTAACCAATTATTCTCTGATGTTTTGCTATAGGATTCTATTAGTATCTCCCCTTGACTGACGAGAAGATATTGGTTTAATTGGGGTATAGAACGATAATAACGAAATTTATCACCCCGATCATAACCAGAGGTGGAAGGAGATAAAACTTCGATAATTAGGCAGGGATTTAAAATTTCATCATTGCGATTATCACTGAATAATGGTTCCCCGGCAATGATCATTAAATCTGGGTATAAACCGCGATTATATTGGGGTATCCATAGACGTAGATCGCTAGATTGAAGACGATAATTAGTTCCTCTTAAAGCTAATTTTAGCAGGACAATAAGATTAATGAGAATACTATTATGATTGATGCTTCCCCCTGTCATCTCGATAATTTCCCCGTCGTGATATTCGTGTTTAGTTTCCGCGCTAGTTTCTAGGTTGCGATATTCTTCTAAGCTGAGAATTTCGGGAGGAGATTGAGTCAACATTTTTCTAGATTAGAGCTTATTTTATTTGATCATAACATAATTAAGTAGGTAGGTGTTAAAAATTGTCAGACACCCCCCTTAATAAGGGGGTATCAAAGGCAAAATCTATCTTCTATTTAATTAGAAACACTTACTTAATGCTACCTATTTAATCCTAATTCTCCTTGCAGAAAATCAATAAATTGTCTAGCAGTTCTTCCCGAGCGCCCATTATGTTGGGTTGCCCATTGTTTGGCACGAAATTCTAAGTCTTCTAAGCTAATTTTTAATTTAGCTAAACTGGCTAAATGACGCACTATTTCCAAATATTTTTCTTGATTAGCTGGTTCAAAAGTGAGGGTTAAACCAAAGCGATCGCTAAAGGATAATTTTTCTTGTACTGTGTCCCAATTATGCACTTCATCCCCATCTTTTGGTTGTGGTCGATCCGCAAAAAATTCTCTGACTAAATGTCGGCGATTAGAAGTGGCATAAACTACGACATTTTTCGGTCTAGCGGTGAGACTGCCCTCTAAAATAACCTTTAAAGCTTTAAAAGCTTCATCGTCTTCTTCAAAGGATAAATCATCGACAAAGATAATAAATTTTTGAGGCAAATCTCGCAAGATTTCAATAATTAATGGTAGGTCTTTTAATTGCGATTTTGCCACTTCAATTAAGCGCAATCCTTGACTATGGTATTTTGGCAGCAATCCCTTGACTAGAGAGGATTTTCCCGAACCACGGCTGCCATAGAGTAAGACATTTAAAGCAGGATAACCTGCCAATAAAAACTCAGTGTTTTTAATCAAGGTTTTCTTAGCCATTTCATAACCGACTATGTCTTGAATCTGCACGGGATCGGGATGAGTAATTCCTTGTAATCTGCCTTCTTGCCACCTTAAAGCTTGATAACGGGCAAAAATTCCTGTACCACATTCGCGATAATAATCTGCTAAATCTTCGACTAATTCCGTCCAATCTGAACTGGAATGCAGGAAACTTTCTAATTTATTGTCCACTTCCCAAGCAGGGAAAATTAGAAATTTAATTTGTTCAAAAATTGTCGAACTGCTTAAGCTATAAATGCTAGAGTTATAAAGAGATTGGAGGATAGATAAATCCTGTTTAACGCCATTAATTAAAGATTCGGGTAACTTCCAAACACTTTTTTTCTGTACCTGTTGACTAAAGGGATTATCATCTAAGAGAATTTGTTCGACTAGAAAATCATTCCAACTGATATTTTTAGATGCTAAAGCTTGAAACCATTGACCATAAGCTTTGAGAAAATCGGCAACATTATCCGTAGCTAATAGGGTAATAAATGCCTGGCCAATAGCATTATCAAAAACCCCTTGATACAAAACCAACAAGCTGACTTTTTTGTAAATTTCAGAGATCATTTTTTCTTCTCCACTAATAACTAACATTTCATGGCCGCCTTTTGGCAATTCCTAATCCGATTTAATAATTGCCGCCTTGTAGCCGAGGTAATGCCAATCAGTTATTATTCTACCAAGATAGGGGAATCTCTGCAAGATTAAGGTTAAAAGGGAAAAATGCCTACCGACTAATTCCTAGGATTTCTTGAATTGATTCTCGATGAAATTGATAACCTATAGCAGTTATCTTCATGGTGAGGTGTGAGGTTTTCGTTTTGGGGGGATGGTCGATGATGCCCTGTCAGGTTACACTTCATCTTGAGGAGAAACGCTATATTTGATGAAATTTAACCAATCTTGGATTTCCTGTCCTAACCAGAGACATTCATCCTCGCGGAGATTCTGACCGATAAGATAATAATTTTTAGCCGTCCGCAGACGAATCTGATAGTTACCTTCTGTGCCATTGCTATGGAGAAAAATACCCCATAAATCTTGAGTTCTGAAGGCAAATTTTTGGTAGATAAAATTTAAAACTTTATATTTAATTAAAACTTCTTGAGTGGTAAGAATTAATTGCATCTCACGCAAACAAATAAAACCAATTAGAGCTATAATAAAGGTAAGAATCGGGGAGATAAAGATACTGACAGTAAGGGCAATCGCCAAAGACCAGAGAGTAGCTGCATCGGAAGGTAGCTTAATTTTTGGGGGTAAATTAATCTCTAAATTATCCCGGTGTTTAGCGATACGGATGGAACTGTGGGGAGGTTTTGGTAATTTCTTAGGATCGATTAAACTTGAGGCTTGGCGATAGTAGGGATGTTGGAGAAATTTCAGGGCTTCTCTGGCACTTTTAAACCGCTTTTCTACCGCCATATCGGTCATAGTTTCTAACCAATCGATTAAATCATCATCAATTGTCACCAGTTGGCGAAATTGAATTTTAGAGTCGCGGTGGGGCAATTCTATCGGCACAATTCCCGTCAATAAATGAATTAAAGTCATGCCCAAGGCATATAAATCAGAACTGGGAACCGCCCGGCCCCAAAATTGTTCTAGGGGTGCATAACCACTCGTTCCCACCACGGTAAAAGTAACTCCTGTTGCTGCACCCCGGGACTGGACTGCCCCAAAATCTACTAAATAAACGTTATTTTCCGAGTTAATAATTAAATTACTAGGTTTAATATCTCGATGTAATACTGGGGGCGATAATTCGTGCAAATAGATGAGAATTTCGAGAAGTTCTTGGGCAATAGTCCGAATTACCGTAGGGGTGAAACGTTGCCCCCTTTCTAAGCGATCGCTTAAGGATTCTCCCGGTATATAATCTTGTACAAGCACAAACCAAGGAATCCCGTCACCTTGATTTTTATCGAGGGAAAAATAATCGCGATAGCGGGGAATACGGGGATGATGGAGAGAAGCTAAGACGGCTGCCTCCCGTTCAAATAATTTTAATTCTTCCCACTCCATCTGGGGACTAAAAGCGAGGAGTTTAATAATTACCGATTCTTGGGATAATACATCGGTAGCTAACCAAGTTTGACGACCGATAGCGGTATTTCCTAGGCGTTGTTGCAGTTGGTAACGTTCAGCTAAAAGAGAATTAGAAGTAAAGGTCATAGTGGCTTTTCCCTTATTTAGACCGGTTTTTTGTCAGGAAAACTGCTGTGGAGGTACTAATTAATATCGATTTGTTTTTTTGCTGTCCAACAAAGGGCGATTCCTTTTTCTTTATAGGAAGATTCTCCGACAAAGATAGGATATAATTCAGATTCACCACGATAGATAATTTCCTGACCATCAAATCCTAGAAAAATCGGTTGATTGGGTTGAATTGCCTGATAATCTCGTTGGAGAATCTGAGGATGTAACATGGCTTTAATTTCACCCTGTTCATCCCTAGGATAATCGATCGAGCCTAAACGTTGGTAAACTGTTAGGGATTCGCCGAAAGTATCGAGACGGGCAGCCAGATAATTTTCCTGTTCGATATAGTCTAGGATTTGATAGATGAGTGTTTCGGTTTGACGAAAAAGATAGGGACAGATAACACCATGGTTAATTGGACCGATTTCTAGGGTAAAAGCTAGGGGACAAATTCCTTTTAGAAAATGATTTTCTTCCTCGCTGACGGGATGATAAATTAAGCGCACATCAGGATTAATTTTAGTCAGATAGGTAAATAGTTTTAATAGCCAAGGATGGGGGTTAGAATAAATAATCGCCAGCATCATGTTAGATGTGGTGCTGTGAATATCTATTAATAAATCGATGGATTTTTCTCGGATTTCTTTGACTATTTTTTTTGCTCGTTTTTGTTCGTATTGCTGACAATCGGGATTAACTAAATCTTTTTGGTTAAAACAACGATTTAAATCCGTATCGATATATCTAACCCGTTGCTTTAGGGCTAAGGGATTAGCGATGAGAGTGTGGGATTGAAAACTGTTGCGGGCCAGGAGATTAGGTGAGTTTTGCAGGTATTTAACCAAATAAGCGGGAGTTAGTTCATTGCCATGCACACCGGCAATTAAAGCCAGATTTTTAATAGTAGTTTTCTGCTCGATCATTTTTTATAAGTTTTGAGAAGTTGTAATTATTTATGGTTTGCTAAAAAAGTTTGTTGGTGGGGTTAGGAGACAGTTATCAGTTATCAGTTATCACTTATCAGTTATCAGTTCACTGAGAAAAGTCCCCACACCCCACACCCTACACCCTACACCCCACACCCCACCCCTATAACTGATTTAGAAAAACCAGCCGTAGGAATGAAGACCTTTACCTAAAAGATTCACCCCTAAATAACATACCCAAACCACAACAAAACCACTCGCTGCTAGAATAGCTGGTTTTCTTCCCTGCCATCCCCGGGTAATGCGGGCATGGAGATAAGCGGCAAACACTAACCAAGTGATTAGCGCCCAAGTTTCTTTCGGATCCCAACTCCAATAGGAACCCCAAGCTTCATTCGCCCAAACCGCCCCGGCGATGATGCCGATAGTGAGAAGGGGAAAACCGAGACCAATGACGCGATAACTGATATTATCGAGGGTTTCTGCCAAGCTGAGACGTTGGGGTGAAAGAGTCGCCATCGCTGTTAAGGTGGGAGTTAAAAGGGCGGTTGTGCCACCGTTAGCCGTTTCCAGGAAAATTGGGGCGGAAAGAGTGGTAGATAACTTATTTTGCAGACGATAGGCTCCCGTACCCACGGAACTGCCTTTTAACTCGATATTTTGACCTCTAGTGACGATCAGAAAAGCGATCGCCATCAGGGAACCCACCATCAAAGCAGCATAACTTAACATCATGACGCTAACGTGCATCATCAACCAATTCGATTTTAAAGCTGGAACCAAGGGCGCCGAAGTTTGCATTTCTCCGGGTAAGGACAAAGTGGCAAAAGCAGTAATCCCCATGGCTACAGGAGTCGTCACCACCCCCACCAGGCGACTGCGGCTAGTGTACTCAGCAATTAAATGAACGGCAGTTACACCCCAAGCGAGAAAGAATAAAGATTCGTAAAGATTGCTGATGGGGAAATAACCCGCTTCTAACCAGCGCGCCCCCAATAAAGCGGCGATACAGAGGTTAGCGATGGCCACTCCCGTGCTGCCCAGGCCGGGCAACAAAGGTATGCTAGGAAAGGCTGCCCCGGCCCAATAAACCAGCATGGTTAAAAACAGGACTAAAAAAGAAGTGTTATCGAGAAAGTTCTCTAAGCTAACTAAATTCATGGGATTTCTCTCGTTTGTCGCTCGCTCGCTACCAAGTATTCCATCCTCTATCCTATCCCATCGGTAAGGCGATCGAGACAGGGAATTGTTAGTATGAACTTTGTATTTTCACTCTCACCCACCCTAAAAATTATGACTAATCAAGAAGATAATAAATTTTCCTGGTCGCGGTTGCCGCGGTTAGGCAAAATCCTGATCATTTGTTCTGGTGTTGCCGCTTTAGGCTATTTTCTTATCCCTCGTCCCTCAGAATTATCCAATATTCCCCTCGAACCCTACAGCGAATTTATCAGTAGAGTGGAACGGGGCGACATCAGTAGGGTCAGAATTGGCAATCAAGTCATCTTTTATCAATTAAAAAATCCTTTAGAATCCCTGCCTATTCCGGGTAATCCCCCCCTTAATCCCCCAGAATCAAGTAATCCCTTTCACGGTGATTCTAGTTCTCTGGTGGGCAAACCGAGCAGTAATCTAGTCTCCGAACGAGTCTTGGCCACGATTCCAGTTTATAACCCCCAATTACCCCAACTATTACAGCAAAAAGGCGTAATCTTCGAGGCGATTCCCGTGGCCGAAAACAGTTGGATCACCACTCTCCTCGCTTGGGTGGTTCCTCCCTTAATTTTAGTCGCCGCCATGCAGTTTCTGTTCTATCGCAACGATGACACGCGTAAATCGCTGCTTTTTAACAAAAATCTCGCTAAAGTTTATGGAGACGGCGAAAAATATCCGATTACCTTCAGTGATGTGGCCGGGGCCGAGGAAGCAAAAACCGAGTTAAAGGAAATCGTCGAATTTCTCAAGGATGCCGAGCGCTTTAATAAAATTGGGGCGCGTATTCCTAAAGGTGTTCTCTTAGTCGGACCGCCGGGGACAGGAAAAACCCTCTTAGCAAAAGCGGTCGCGGGAGAAGCGGGAGTGACTTTTTTTAGCATTTCGGCCTCGGAATTCGTGGAATTATTTGTCGGGACCGGGGCAGCCCGGGTGCGGGATCTATTTGCCCAAGCGAAGAAAAATGCCCCTAGCATCATTTTTATTGATGAATTGGACGCGATCGGTAAATCGAGAAGTTCGGGATCGGGAACTAGCGGCAGTAATGATGAGCGCGAGCAGACTTTGAACCAACTTTTGACAGAAATGGACGGTTTTAGCCCCAAAGAAGCCGTCGTCATCGTTTTAGCCGCCACCAATCGCCCAGAGACTCTTGATGCCGCTTTATTGCGTCCGGGACGCTTTGATCGTCAAGTTTTGGTGGATCGTCCCGATTTAGCGGGAAGATTGGCAATTTTGCAAATATACGCCCAACGAGTCCAGATGGGTGAAGATGTTAACCTCAAAGCGATCGCCACCCAAACCCCCGGTTTTGCCGGTGCCGATTTAGCCAATCTCGTCAATGAGGCGGCTCTCTTGGCTGCCCGTAATAATCGGGAAAAAGTCAGTCAAATTGATTTTAAAGAGGCGATAGAAAGAGTTATCGCTGGTTTAGAAAAGAAAAGTCGGGTTTTATCCGAAAAAGAAAAGAAAATCGTCGCTTATCACGAGGTCGGCCATGCTTTAGTCGGCGCTGTCATGCCGGGAGGTGGTCGGGTGGAGAAAATTTCCATCGTTCCCCGGGGTTTATCCGCTTTGGGTTATACCCTGAAAATTCCCACGGAAGACCGTTTTTTGATGACAGAAACCGAATTTAAAGAACAAATTACTATGTTATTGGGCGGTCGGGCAGCCGAAGAATTAATCTTTGGCAGTGTCACTAATGGCGCTTCCGATGATTTACAAAGGGCGACGGATATTGCGGAAAGAATGGTGACAATTTATGGTATGAGTAAATCCCTGGGACCCCTAGCCTACGATAAAACAGGACAGGCTAATTTTTTAGGTAATAATCAGGGTAGTCCCCGCCGTTCGATCGGGGAAAATACGGCCAAAGCGATCGATGAAGAAGTTAAACAAATTATCGACGCTAGTTACCAAAAAGCTCTAGCAATTCTCAGTCACAACCGCAATTTATTAGAGTCGATTACCGCTAATCTTTTGACCACGGAAGTAATCGAAGGAGAAGAATTGCAAGAATTCTTAAATCAAGCGCAAATGGTCTGATCAATCTTCATAAACAGTCCAGAATATCTAAGTAGTCGTGCAAAATTAATTTCCTAGTGAAGATAGGCAAAAGGCAAGAGGCAAGAGGCAAGAGGTGGTTAGATATGTATAATTAATTTTGCTTAGGTACTTAACTTAAGGAGAAGACAGGATCAAAGCATTAGAAAATTGATATTTACCTGCTTTGACGGTTAATTTGCCCTTTTTCCATGACAAAGAAACGGGAGAGTTATCTCGACTTAAACTGTTATAAAGGGCGAAATTTTTTGACCAATCGTGCTTTTGACCGTTACGAGCTAACATCGGCAGTAGATTGATTTGATTATAGGTCAATTGTAAACTCTGCCCTTGACTGCCTTTAAATAAGACGCTGCCTTGGTTAATTTGAGTTAAATTTACTTGACTTTTTTGCTTAAATATGCTCTTGAAATTCTCATAACTGCCCTGGGTTGCCGCTTCCCCCACTTCCAGGGCAAAACCCGCATAATTGTTACCTGTGGGTAAAGCTTGGTAGGTATTATCATCAGGATAAGGGGAATTAGGAATCTCGATAATTTCAGGAGAAGAAAGATTAATTAATCTCAGGGCTAACCAAGTTTTTTCTAATTGAATAAACCAGATATTATCATCTTTTTCTACCTTGGCCGTTTTCGGTAATTGCCAGAAAAAAGCTTGATCTGCTGGTCGTAACCAGATTAAAAGATTACGATATTGTCCGATTTCATCCCCGGGATTTTTGCCCGGTTTTACGCCATTTTTGCCAGTGTTAGCCACAAAAAAATCCACACCTTTATGTTGATTAAAGGCCATTAATTTAAACGGGGCCACATCGCCATCGGGGAAAGTTCCCGCCAGACTACCCATTTGATAACTAGGGCCGATAAATTGAGTTTCCCAATAACCCGGACTTTGATTATTGCCCGGTTTCCAGTTTTCATACAGGGGTTTACTGGCGAGAATTTCTACCGGTTTATTAAAGTTTTTTCGGGCTAATTCCATCACTGCCAAAGGAGGACGGTAACGACTGGTAATTAGATAAAGAGAGTCCAATTCCGGGCGATTATTGGGGACAGGGGTATCACCAAAGTATAACCAAAAAGTACGGGCTGCACCCGATCGCATTACCTCATTACTACCACCATAATCGCGTTTTACAGGGCCACCCCAACCACCGCGATAATATTTAACACTAGCGGCCATGGATAACCAATCTAAGGCCATTTTTGCCCATTGTTTAACTTCCGTATCTTGAGCAAAATCGTAGAGATTGAGATAGGGAGCAAAGGTATGACCGTGATAAACTTCTGAATCCCATTCTCCCATACCGATGTTATATAAAGCTGAAACGTAACGCTTGATTTTACTTTTATAAATTTGACGAGTTGCTTCATTTCCTGTTTCTTCCGCCATCAGATAAACCGATGTTTCGCGCATCGCTCGCAGGTTATCAGTATTGCGACCATCTACCCATAAACCCCGTCTTGTTATACTCCAATCATTACCCGTTCCTTGGCCAGTACCGTGGATAGGGTGGGGCCGTTGTAAAGGGTCGGTTTCTGTCCAAATTTTCGCCGCATTATACATTCTCTGACGATAAACTGGATCGAGATACTTTCCGAGAAGAAAATACTTTCTAATTTGTCCTTTTAGGGTAAAAGAAAAATAATAATCTATATAATCAGTGTGGGCCTGTTCTCGTGTTTGTGGGTCATCCTGCTGCAGGAAATCTAGGGCTTTTTGCCGGTTTCCTGCCAAGAAATCAAACATGGCCAGATGATAGGATCTTTTCTCGTTTTCTCCCCACAAATTGCCATAATTTTCCCGATTAGCAAAATGGTTAATAACTTGCTTTGCCCTTTGTTGAAATTCTGCCTCTAATTCCGGTGTCCAATCGTTAAGATATTGGGTTTTAACTTCGGCAACGGGGAAGGAAGCGATCGAGTTTTGAGAAACAGAATAGAGGGAATTAAAGCCAATAGTAAATAGGGCAATTATTCCCGCTAAAATTAGATATTTAATTCTAGATCCAATCGTCATCTTCGGCAAATTCATCGATGTTTCCTTGATTTTCTGGGGACTGAGGTTGATTCTCTTTATCTAATTGTAAAGGAACCGGTTCAGGAGCGATAATTTCTGGTAATAATTCTTCGGGTTTTTGACCATCTACCTCCACCACAATCATTTCCGTGACGGGAAACCAAAGTATCCGGCCTTGATCATCACAAACCGTCAGCGATCGAGATTTATCTGGAGTCTCGGTTGCGAAGAAATCTCCTAACATTTTGGTGGGTAAAATATTCTTACTTTCACCCCCACTAACTCCTAGGAATATATATTCGTTACCTGTGGTCAAATGTTGGACAATAATCGCCATAGTTAAAAAATTCAGTCAATGAAATGTAAGTAGTCGTGTAAAATAAATTTCCTAGGGAAGATAGGCAAAAGGCACTCATGCAAGAGGCAAGAGGTGGTTAGATATGTGTAATTAATTTTGCTTAGGTACTTACCTATTGATAGTTGACTCTTGAATTATAGCTTTCAGCCATAAGCTTTCCACTGATAACTGATAACTGATTACTGATTACTGCTTAACTTGACTGCCGTGACTGCGGGGATCGGTTTGACTAGCGCCCGCAAGGATATTAAAATCAGAAGTCTGTCCCGTAGTGGTGGCATAGGGTAGGGTAGAATTAGTTAAAAGTGCTTCTAAATTAGCAGTTAAAATTGATTTTGGTTGTTCTCCGATCGCTTGGGCAACTGGTTGTCCTTGGTTATTTAAAAAGACAAAATGGGGAATACCATCCACACGATAACGGAGAATTTCCGGCAACCATTTATTATTATCAACGTTGAGCATGACAAAATTAATGGTATTACCGTATTGTTTTTTAATTTCGGCAATTTCAGGGGCCATCGCCTGACAACTGGTACACCAATTAGCATAAAATTCTGTCAGGGTGGGTTTACCATTGCTGAGGGCAAGATCGAAAGGTGTCGCTTTTTCCGCTTGCGCTTCCAAAGATACAGAACTAGCGGTGGTTTGAAACCCGAAGAAAATCGCTACACTAAGGATAACTGCCGTTACTGCCAGCAGCAGATTTCTGGTTTTGTTGGTGGGTGTGGTGGCTGTCATGGATAGTCTCTCAAAAATTATTCCTATCCTATCCTAATGAAAAAACGCGTTACTCTCACTTTTCCCAAAAAAGCCGTCCATATGCCCGTTACCTATCGACTGGCGAAGGATTTTAACGTCGCCGCTAATATTATCCGCGCCCAAGTTGCCCCCAATCAAGTGGGAACATTAGTATTAGAATTATCGGGAGATATCGATGAGTTAGAAGCGGCGATCGAATGGTTACAATTACAAAATATTGGCGTTTCGCAAGTTAGTCGCGAAATCGTCATTGATGAAGAAAAATGCGTCGATTGTGGCTTATGTACGGGAGTTTGTCCCACGGAAGCTTTAACCCTTGATCCCGAAAGTTTTCGTCTCAAGTTTTTGCGTTCCCGTTGTGTGGTTTGTGAACAATGTATCCCCACTTGTCCCGTGGCGGCAATTTCTACAAACTTGTAAAGTAGCAGTTATTAAATTAATTTTTTTGCCCATTTAAATAATAGCCATCTCTGGAGATTTTAACCCCTCATTTGTCTCCAACGCAGTTAATCGTCACAAATATCCCCTTCCCTTTCTGCCTAAAGACCCTTTCTCCGATATCATAGTTAAAAAGAGATCCTTGACTCTGGCCACATCTGTGGGGATTACATACCATTAATCATGGTTTTTTTGCAAAAAATACAAAAAACTTGACATGACTTCTGCCGTTCCTCGCCTTTCCTATCCTGATAGTCCGATTGCTGATCTTCGCAGCCTCTATAACTTTATCCTCAACCCGCAACTGTTAGCCGCAGAAAAGGGAAATCCGTCGATCGTCAGTTTTTGTCAAAAAATTTCCCCCCTTGATCCCCTAGAAATTCTCTCTCGGATTGCCCCTAGCTATCCCACCCATTGTTATTGGGAAAATCCCGAACGAGAAACCGCTTTTCTCGGCTACGGCATCGCCTTTACTGCCACTTTCCACGGTAAACAACGTTTTTTAAAAGCTCAAAAATTTATCGAAAACTGTCAACAAAGAATTATTAAAATTGATAACTATAGTGATATTACTCCCCGCATCTTTTGCAGTTTCACTTTTTTCGACTCGGCAACAGCTACCCCCTTTCCCTCAGCTAACCTAACCCTGCCTAAGTTTCAAATTATCAAAAAACAGTCGGAATATTTTTTCCTTACCAATCTCTTAATCACCAGCGAAAAAGAAATAGAAAACTCCCTCGAAGAAACTATTAATAACCTAAAAATTATCCAAAATAACTCCAGCAATTGCCGACAAAATCCCCACCAGGCTCCCTGTAGTTATTATATTCATCCTACCTATAATTTTCAAGCGGCTGTTGCCGATGCACTCCAATGGATCCAGGCTCAAAATTTTAGCAAAATTGTCCTCGCTCACGCTCTTGACGTGATTTCTCCCCGTCCTTTTCATCTGGTAAACTGTCTCGATAATTTGCGTCAGCGTCATCCCGATTGCTACACTTTTTCCCTCGGCAATGGACGGGGAGATCATTTTATCGGCGCTAGTCCCGAACGCTTGTTAACTGTCCATCAGGGGCAATTAATCACCGATGCTTTAGCGGGATCCGCCCCCCGGGGAGAAAATGCGATCGAAGATGCTCTTTTAGCCAATAAACTCCTCGCTAGTGAAAAGGAACAACGGGAACATCGGGCTGTTAGTGACTTTATTAACCAAAAACTGCGACAAATTGGCTTAAATCCTCAAAATTCTCCCTCTAGATTGTTAAAACTCTCCAATATTCAACATCTCTGGACTCCTATCCATGCTAAACTAAAACCCTCCATCCATCCCCTCGAAATTGTTGCCCAACTACACCCCACTCCTGCTGTTGCTGGGGTTCCCACCGAGATCGCCCTAGCACAAATTCGTCATTATGAAACCTTTGATCGCTCTCTTTATGCTGCTCCTTTGGGTTGGATCGATTGTCAAAATAATAGTGAGTTTATTGTTGGTATTCGTTCGGCCTTAATTAAAGGTGATCGAGCGCGATTATACGCCGGTGCGGGTATTGTTGCCGGTTCCGATCCGGAAAAAGAACTAGCAGAAATTCAGCTTAAATTTCAAGCTCTCTTAAAAGCTTTAACCTAAACTATAGCTTTTCACCGAACCAATAACTTAAATAAGCCTAATTTACCCTTAAAAGGCGGATATTTTAGAGCGGGATTGAACCAAAGAGGTGTTTTCATAATCGCTTTTTGGTGACTAAAGTTTTCAAAGGAAAAACGACCATGATAGCTACCAAAACCGCTATTTCCTCGACCACCAAAGGGTAAACTAGGATTAGTAAAATGAAAACTATTGTTGTTAATACAACCTCCCCCAAACTGGACTGATTCTAACCATTTCTTTTCGGTCTTTGCCTTGGTAGTAAACAGATAAAAAGCTAGAGGGTTAGGGTTTTTAGCAATAATTGCTAAAGCTTCCTCAAAAGTGCTAAAGGCAATGATCGGTAAAATCGGCCCGAATATTTCCCCTTGCATAATAGGAGCATCGAGGGAAACATTAGTTAATAAAGTTGGTTGAATATATAAATTTTCTCGATCGGTTTTGCCTCCAAAAACAATCTCACCATCTTGGAGAAAGTCAATCAGGCGATCAAATTGTTTTTCGTTGATCATTCTACCATAATCAGCACTTAATCTGGCATCCTCACCGAAAAAATTAACAATAGTGTTTGCTAATTCTCTGATAAAATTCTCCTGCTGGGATTGATGTACCAAAATATAATCAGCTGCGATACACATTTGACCAGAATTAGAGAATTTTGTCACGGCAATGCGACGGGTTGCCACGGAAATATTAGCATCAGCTTCGATAACACAGGGACTTTTTCCCCCTAATTCTAGAGTAACAGGAATTAACTTTGCTGCCGCTAGTTGATAAATAATTTTTCCTACCCTGGTACTGCCAGTAAAAAATATATGATCAAAGGTAAAACTGTCTAACATATTCGGAATTACTTCCCCACCATCTCCCGGGACAATTAACACATATTCTTCAGGGAATATTTCTTGAATTATTTTAATTACTAATTTTTCCGTCGCTGAGGCAAATTCACTCGGTTTTAATACCGCACAGTTACCAGCAGCAATAGCACCAACTAAAGGCACTAATAACAATTGAAGGGGATAATTCCAAGCACCAATAATTAAAACCACTCCTAAAGGTTCCCGAATAATCTGACTGGAGGAAGGGAAATTTAAGAGATTAGTTTTAACAGGTTTGGGTTGCATCCATGAGCGCAAATTTTTTAAAGCGGTATTAATTTCCACCAAAAGGAAACCATTTTCAGTAATCCAACAATCTTCGGGAGGTTTCTTTAAATCGCTATATAAAGCTTGATAGATTTCTGCTTCATATTTAATAATTGCCTGTTTTAACTTCTCTAACTGCTGACGACGGAATTGATAAGAACGAGGGGCACCACTAACAAAATACTGACGCAATTTGGCTAATTTTTCTGAGTTTGACAGCATCGAAATAATTCCTAACTTAATGATGGTAATTCTATGGCATCCACTGGGGACGAATTCCCGCTAGAGGTAATTCAATTAAATCAGATTTACTTGCTTTTACTCCATCTTGTAGGGGAGGAATTAACATCCACAAACGACCACCGATAATTGTTTCTCCTGAATCGGTAGTCAGGGGATTAGTTGGATTAGTATCATAACTGGTGCGAAGTTGATCAAAAATAATTGCTAAACCATCGGGAGATAAACTAATGTGAATATCACGATAATCGGCTAATTCCAGTAGGGGAGTCACTTGACCGGTCTTCACATCTATTTTAGCAAAATAGGGTTTTTCTTTGTACTCTTGACTGTTAGTAACTAACTCGGTTAACAAACAATACAAATCGCTACCGGTAGCATTAAATTGACAATCTATAATCGAACCTTGTAGATTGAGTAAGCGTTTTTGTAATCCTTGATTATTGACATAAAAAAGCGATCGAATATAACGCATTTTGGCATTATCAGTATTAAAATTCACCATCGCTGCGGCCGTACCATCAGCAGAAAAATTCAAAATTCGCCCAAATTTTGGTAAAAAATCTAGGGGTTTTGTCTCGGTTTTTAAAGGCAAAAGGGCGATTCCTTCCCCCTGGGTGACAGCCAAAGTTTTACTATCAGGTGCAATCAAAAATTCCCCGCCTTGGATGTTTAATTGTTGGGGGTTTTCCCCCGATTTAACTGCCCATAAATCGAAGTTAATTGGATTGCGGCGCTCAATTCTCTGCACGACAATAGTTTTCCCATCTTTAGCTAAATCAAAATGATTATTTTGATAATCTTTATTGTCTAGCACTAACTCAATTTTTGCCGGCGATTGACTGCTATCAACTTGATAAAGCTGCAGTTCACGAATTCCCTGTATCCCCTGATTTTTCGCCACGGCCGAAAAGAGGATTTTTTTACCATCAGGATAGAATTCAAAAGCCATAACGGTCAAATTTGCGGGGGTTAAGAGGGTTTTCTTCTCCTCGGTCAGGTTATAAAAAATTAATCTTCCCTGTTCTTCCCCATTAGTGCCAATATAGGCAAAAGCACGATCCCGACTTTTAAATTCTCTTTCAAAGATTGCCAGGGTTTGTCCTAATCGATTACCGCTGCGAAATTGTTCCCGCGCACCTTCAATTTGCAGATGATATTTTTCTCCGTAGGGAATGGGAGAAGTGAGGGTATAAGCTAATCGTCTTCCGGCCCAACTAAACTTCCCCGGCAGCGGAGGATCGATAACTAGATTTTTTTCTACACTAGCATGATCCATAGGGCGATCAAAAGTGATAATAAATGCTTGATCTTCCGAGCCAATTTCTCGATTTTCCCAGCTAAATTCCTTGACCCTTAGTCCGGTTTGTAAAAGACATTGATTACCACAGCTATTACCTAACCAAATTAAGCCACCAATTACTAAGGTTAGGGATACAATTAATGTTATCGCTAATTTATCAATTGGTTGTAGTTGTAAGGTCTTGATCATTATAGTAGATGGTTAATAACAACAACTGCTCACTGGTCACTGATAACTGATAACTGATAACTATTAATATCCGTAGGGATCCATAGGAGTGGGTATAGATTTCACGGATTTAGCCTTAATTACTAATTGTCTTCTGGTGGTTGATTTTCCTACCTCTACGGGTAAGGATTCCGTGGCCATTTCTCCGGTGATTTCTAACCAAGTGTCATTGGGATATTGACCGCGACTTCCTGATAGTTTCACCGGTAAACCCACGGGATAAGCATCCACGGCACAACAGGTAAGGATAAAGCGACTAATTAATAAATAATTATCGGGTAGTTGGGGCAATTGCACCACAAAACCTGTGACTTTTACCAGCTGTCCTGTGTAAGCATCAGGTTCGGGGTAAGCATTCAAAGTTCTTACCCATTCAATTAAACTTTTTTCCTCTGGTTTAACGGTAGTGCCAAAGGATTGAGTTTGCACGCGAGTTAGGGGTAAAGATTCACTAATTCCCCTCTGTAATGCGATTTGACTGCTGAGGGGCTGCGGGGCGATAAATAGGCCTAAAAGGGCAGTGATTACTAATAAACCTGAGCCAAAATGTTGAGGAAGAATGGTAATATGCGATCGATTATCGTTACTATCTAAATTAATCTTTTTTTGCCACTGCTTTAATAATGTCCAAAGCTTGACTATTCCCAGAACAAATAAAGCAATACTGGTGATGAGAACCAGAAAAAAATAATTAGGATGGATCAGTAAATTTAACTGTCCAGTTATCCAGTATTTAAATAGTAACGAACCCCAACCGATTAGGG
The DNA here is from genome assembly GCF_032027425.1 of Microcystis wesenbergii NRERC-220. Lineage (NCBI taxonomy): Bacteria > Bacillati > Cyanobacteriota > Cyanophyceae > Chroococcales > Microcystaceae > Microcystis > Microcystis wesenbergii. The sequence goes on from NZ_JAVSJA010000001.1 coordinate 3,772,015, forward strand.
CAATAATATCGATAAATTGGGGGGCGATTATTTTTAGACGTGATGAATTCATGGGAAAAACTATCAAGGAACTGACCTAAAATAAATAACTGTGAGCTAAGGTGAGTAAAAAAGTCATTTGCGCTGCTAAAGCAAAGAGATAAATTAACATTCTCGGTTTAAAAATAGACAACATTAAACCAATCCCTTTCAGGTCAATCATCGGACCGAACACTAGAAAAGCCAGCAGGGAACTACTGGTAAAACTAGAGGCAAAGGAGAGGGCAAAAAAAGAATCAACCGTGGAACAAATCGAAACAATGACAGCTAACAGCATCATTGCCAAGATCGAAGTAATCGGATCCTGACCCAAATTAAGAACAAATTCCCGGGGAACAAACACCTGTAAACCGGCCGCTATAGCACTTCCTAAGATTAACACTCCTCCTAATTCGCGTAATTCCATCACCACGTTTTCCAGAAAAGTTAACCAGCGCCTTTTCATCGGGATAGCTTGCACTGCTGGTAGGACAGCAGTGGCGGCAAAACTTTCGTCTAAGCGCAAAGTTTTGCCAGAATTACCGATCAGAAAAGAACCGGATTGTAGTAGTAGTGGGATAGATTCTTTTTCCGGTGTTTGCGGTTGCCAATTGAGACTTTTTGCCAAAGAGGTTTGGAGGAGCGGTCGGGGATCTTTTTGGATACTAAAGATAATACCGATAACCGTAGCGATGAACAAAGAAAAGATAACTCGATAGAAAACAATTTCCGGTTGATCGCGAAAAGCTACCCAAGTGGACCAGATAACAATCGGGTTAATTGTCGGCGCTGCTAAGAGAAAACTAACCGCTACTGCATTCGGCATTCCTTGCACAAGTAAACGTCGCGCCACCGGTACATTGCCACACTCGCAGACGGGAAACAAAAAACCAATACATCCCCCCACAAATGCTCCTAAAACAGCATTTCGAGGCATCAAGGCAACTAGGCGACGTTCATCGACAAATATTAAAAGAATACTAGAGAGAATCACCCCTAGCAGTAAAAAAGGCATCGCTTCCACCAACAGGCTCAGGAATAGGGTAAAGGCATTTTGTAGTTGACTCATCTATCCTCGCCTTGGGAATTGGGGGTTTAGGGGTAAAGACTTAGGAACCCCAGAAAAAGGTTCATCAGTCCGCTCCCCGGCTTTTTAACATTTTTTTAATATATCTGATCGAGTGACCAATTATCAGTTATCAGTGACCAGTTATCAGTTATCAGTGACCGGTTATCAGTGACCAGTTATCCGTTACAGCCTTTCTCGCTGAGATGAAGTATAACCCTGTTTGGTATTGACCACCGACGACTGGCTCCCCAAAAGGAAAACTTCGTACCTCACCATTAAGATAACTGTTAGAGCAGAACGTAGGTTGGGCTTCGGCCGTGAGCTCAGCCGAACGGTTGAAGCATGAAACCCAACGCTGTTAGAGCAGATTTGAGTTTTCAGTCCACTGTTTACTGTTCACTGTTTACTGCTGAACTAGAGGACTCGATTAAGCTTGCCGCTTTGATAACCTTCTAGATCGAGGGTGACATAGATAAAGCCTAATTTTTGCAGATCAGCGACTAATTCGCTTAAATTTGTCCGATTAATAAAGTCGGGAATTTCTGCTGCCGGTAATTCAATCCGTGCCGTATCGCCGCTCGATCGCACCCGTAATTGACGATAACCTAATTTTCGCAGATAAATCTCCGCCCGTCCGACTCTTTGCAATTTCTCCAGGTTAATTTCCTCCCCGTAGGGAAAACGGGAACTTAAACAGGGTTGCGCTGGTTTATCCCACCAAGGTAAATTTAAGTAACGAGATAGTTGACGAACTTCGCTTTTTGTGATAGCAATTTCCGCCAAAGGTGAACGAGCGCCGCGTTCCCTAGCGGCTTGAATTCCAGGACGATAATCCCTTAAATCATCAGCATTAACGCCATCGATGACGTAGGAATAACCACGAGCGAGAGCGATGGGTTTAAGGGTGTCGTGTAGCTCACTTTTGCAGAAATAACAGCGATTAACGGGATTACTGGTGTAATTGGGGTTATTCATTTCCTCTGTTTCCACCAATTCGTGCAGAATACCGATATAATCGGCTTGGGCGATCGCTTCTTCCAATTCTTCCGGCAGTAGGGAAGGGGAAACCGCCGTAATTGCCAATGCTTGACTCCCTAGCAGATCATAAGCCACTTTTGCCACTAGGGTACTATCCACGCCCCCAGAATAGGCAATCAAGGCTTTTTCACTGGTTTTTAAGAGGTTTTGTAATTGTCCGAGTTTATCAAGTAATTGACTGTCCATGGCGGCGATTTTGGCAACTGGTTTAGGGAGACCGTTTTTTATTATATGCCGTGCCGTAATTAATCAGGGCTACCGATCGATTTATGCTGCCATAATTTTGTCAATAATTGGGCTATTTTTGGCAATTTTTACTAGAAAATAATCTCGCTATCATAAGGATAGGCGGTTAAAATGTATCTTAGCTTATTGCTGATCCCAATTATTTTAGTAGGTATTTAGTCATAAACTTCACTTCTATGACCTACTCTAACAATAATAATTATCCTACTCTCTCGATCAAATTCATAAATAACCCGATAATCTCCTACTCTTAATTTGTAAAACCCTGACCATTCTCTCGTAAGAGGTAGGGGAGTTATCTGTTCAAAGTTGATAGCTAACCATTTAATTTTATTAAGAATCCTCAGTCTGATAAAATCTGTGATCAAATCTAAATCAGTTATCGACTCTGGTTCAAAAGTAACAGAATAGCTCATTTAAGGTTCTATCCCATATCTTTTATCCACCTCAGCTGCGGGAATAGTCGCTCTTCCTTGTAGTCTTTTTTGTCGGATTTCTAATAACTTTTCTTTAAAAGATTCCTTAACTTGTTTTCCCTCATCTGGATCACCGAAGTACTCATCTAGAGTATCATCTACTGTATTACGGATTAAACTTTGTAACTCTTGGGGAGTCATGTCTTTTATCTGCATATTTGCCCCTATTCAGAAAAGATAATTGACCTATCACTCCCGATTATATCAAGATATCGGGGCAACCCCTCTGTAGTTGCCCCTGCCAAGGATAATTTATCCCCGACGACGAAGGGAAGCGGCACCCAACGCACCAACAGCGATTAAACTCACTATACCACTAGGTTCCGGGGTTGATACAGCACCGCCACCAGTAGGAGTGATATCCCCATTAAGAGCCACAAACCCACCCCCGGCAACATTAGCGGAGTTTCCAGCATAGAAGTAGACACCGAAGGAGTTAGCATTCAGTCCATAGAGACGGAACTGCACCGGGCCGGTTTGGGGTGCTAAACTGCTTAGGTCAAAGCTGTAGGTATTAAAGCTAGTTGTTAAGCTAACTTGTGTCCCTAAATTACTGGTGAACCCATCAACACTAGAGCGCAAGACCAAATTTAGCTGGTTTTCATCATGCCTCGCATCGAGTTGTAAGTTAGTAAAATCGACCTGAAAACCTGCACCGGGTTGTACGGCAAATTCCACGTATTGGTTGGTATCAACAGTGCTACCTGTATTCCAACCGCCAGAACCCAAACTACCCAACAAGAATACAGAATCATCCAGCCGATTTATCCCGGCGGTATCTAACCCAGTGCTGGTTATATTCGCACCCACATTATCCGCCGCTTTGGGATAGGTTGCCGTAGAAGCACTAAATTGATTCCAACCAGCTACTATTGCCGCTTGAGCAGGAGTAACCCCGGCCAACCCCATCAGAGTCAAGGGGGTTAAAATTGTCAGTAATTTTTTCATGGATTTGATGGCCATAATAGGACAGAAATATGGTCATATTTAACGCTAGTTTTGCGCCAATATCCTGCAACGAAAATATCACAAAGGGGGGGGAAGTCAAGGGTTATTTAATCATGATTTTTTATTGATTTTTATATTTAAGATAGTTTTGGGTTATATAAATATTTTTGACTGGTTGCAAGGTTATAGCTTGGAATGCAGATAAGCGAGGTTCTACCTCTACTTATTTCGTTGACCGAAATGATCAAAATGAACTGCTTTGGTTTTGAAGTTAAATTTTAGGGGGATGCCATCCTGCTAAGATCCATTGTTGTCTAACTGTGGTGGCAATCAAATTATTGAGTTTTAATGCCATAACCGTTGCACGTCCACAAGGGGTTTTTCCTAAAATTTGTGTTCCCTCTTGACTCCATTGAAAATGTTCTGACCATATTTGTTTTCTTGGATTAAAAAGGGGAACAATTTGCTCAGTTTCTGGGTCTTTTGCTTCGGTTTGTCTGCCCTTATAGCCATTGCATAAACGACAAGCTAACCAGAGATTATGTTCATCATCGCTTCCCCCTTTAGCTTTAGGAATGATATGTTCAATCTCCAGCAATCCTAACACATATTTTTGTAAACTTAAACAATACCCACAGCGATTGTTAGCTTGTTGGCGAATTTTATCTTTAATATAGTCGGGAATAGGGCTAGGATTCATGCTTCTAAGGGTGAAATTAATCCTCTTTTAACCGCTTCATTTAATCCTTGAGACTTCTTTAACAAGTTTATTTGATAAATTTGCATCAATGACCAAAGTTCCCTATTTTCAAAGGTTGATAAATCCCCCTCTTGTTGTTGATTGAGCAACTCGCTTAATCTTTGATCCTGTTCTGATGCCATTTGTAATTGAGTTAATTTGATAATTTCTTCATCTGATAATGAATTTAGGGATGAGATTTTTTCGCCTTGATAATTGGGACTAATAGAAAAAGCGATCGCTTCTACTAATATATCATTAAGATCACGGTTAATTGAATGGGCTAAGGATTGAGCTAGATTAAAAATCTCATCAGGTAGGGTTAAAGTAATTGAAATGGCCATAAGCCTTTTTTATGTGGGGTTATAGAGATATTATGATTATAGCTCAAATTCTTGTTACCCATAAGGATAAACTGGTTCAAAAGTAACAGAATAGCTCATTTAAGGTTCTATCCCATATCTTTTATAAACCTCAGATTTCCAGGCAAGATTTACCGATAACTTAACTCACAGCAAACCCAGTTAACTTACGAGTTTCCAGATCATAAAAGGCTAAAACTATATCTTCTTTAGAAATACCCTCCCTTAATAATTCCGTAGCGATACCTTCCTCTGTCCAATCCTCCTCAATATAAATCTTCTCATTTTTAATCCTAATATGGACTTGAATATTCCTGATTTTTTTCTTGCCTTCCCAACCCATAAAAAGCCAAAAATACTGATCATGTATCTCGTCAAAAACCAGACAACTTTCTTGATCTAAATTAGCAGAACCAGAAACCCATTCGTGATATTCTGTTAATACTTTTTTAATGGCATTGCGATATTTTTCTAGTCTATCCATTGTAAAATTTTCTCCTTTTCCATCTCAACAACCAGCAAAAGTAATTGATTTATTTTCACAATAGCCTGAATTGATTCTCGTTGGAAAAAATTTTCATAAATGCTGTCTTTAATGGCTAGATAAATTTGATATTCTGGTTCGGTAAGACTGATTAAATTTCGATATAAAATATATTGTCCTAAAGCTAGGGACTTATACTAAATCTGGTTATTAAAGACTGATTATTTATTCCCCTTTTTGCATGAGTGCATGAGTAGAAAACGGGTTTCTCCGAGAAACCCGTTTTCTGTGCGTTACTCAACGGATTTAGTATTAAAAAGCTTTTGATTTCCACAACAATTTTACGTCCATTTCTTTGAGCATCCAAAGGTTTTTCGGCTGATAAATCAGCAAATATTCAGCATCTTTATATTTAATTTTATAAGGGCGCTGATACCCCCTTCCCCCATAGTAGGGTTAATTCATGAATTAACCCTACCTTGGGGATTGATTCATGAATCAACCCTACCTTGATAAGGATGTTGATCCCCCCTTCCCCCCTTGATAAGGGGGGCGTTGATCGCTGGGGGGATCTGAATTAAAACCCACTTACTTAGGGGAGAATTGTTGATTACTTCCCTCTAGTTTTTTCGGCCCAAACTTTGCTGGGTAATCCCCAAACATAGATGAAACCTTCGGCAGCTTTATGATCAAATTGATCCTCGGCTCCGTAGGTAGCTAAATCGGGAGAATAGATGGAATTGACTGACTGACGACCGACCACTTTAGCGTTACCTTTAAACAGTTTCACTCGCACCGATCCCGTTACCTGTTCTTGGGTTTTGAGGATAAAAGCATCGATCGCTTCCTTTAAGGGACTGTACCACAATCCTTTATAAATTAACTGTCCGTAGGTCTCTTCAATTCCCCGTTTATATTGGGTAACATCTCCAGTTAAAGTCAAACTTTCTAAGTCCCGGTGAGCATCAATTAAAACTAATAAAGCCGGGGCCTCGTAAATTTCTCGGGATTTAATTCCCACTACCCGGTTTTCGATCATATCTAACCGACCAACACCGTGTTTACCCACTAGGTCATTTAATTGACTAATGAGCGTGACGGGAGCGAGATTTTCTCCGTTTAAACTGACAGGAATCCCCTGATTAAAACCGATATCGACGTATTCCGGCTCATTGGGAGTATCGGCGATCGCTTTGGTCATTAAATAGATTTCTTCCGGGGGTTCCGTCATCGGATCTTCCAAGGGACCTGCTTCAATACTGCGGCCCAACAGGTTACGATCGATACTAAAAGGCGAGGATTTTTTCACGGGAGACTCGATCCCGAATTTTTCCCCGTAGGCGATGGTTTCTTCCCGGCTCATGCCCCATTCCCGGGCGGGAGCGAGAACTTTTAAACTAGGATTGAGGGCCATAATGCCCACATCAAAACGCACTTGATCGTTACCTTTGCCGGTGCAACCGTGAGCGACGGCATCGGCCCCGTATTTCTCGGCGGCCTCTACTAATAATTTAGCGATTAAAGGACGAGCCAGGGCGGTAGAAAGGGGATAACGATTTTCGTAGAGAGCATTAGCTTGAATTGAGGGAAAAGCGTATTCTTTGACGAATTCTTCTTGAGCATTGACCACTAAGGATTCGATCGCTCCGCAGCGCAGGGCCTTTTCTTGAATCGGTCCTAACTCGTCTCCCTGTCCTAAATCGGCGGCTAGGGTAATCACTTCTTCTACTCCCCATTCCTGTTTGAGATAGGGAATACAGACGGAAGTATCGACTCCTCCGGAATAAGCTAAAACCACTCTCTTGGCGCGTCCCATAATTTTTTCACCTAAAAACGACTAATTGATTACTCTTTTAAGTTTATTATATATCCTGGGGATTTGATGCTTCTTTTTTAATGCTTTTTTGTTTAGTTTTTGATGAAGAAAAGGAATAGGAAGTCACGAGTAAAGAGCAAAAACTAAACGGGCAACCAGCCGCTATTTACGTTTACTAGCCGGACGACGGGAGGATTTTTTCGGAGCGGTATTTTTGGGATTATCGTTAGTTTTATCTTTAAATATTGGAATAGTAAAATGAAACTGACTGCCGTGATTTTTGCCCCTAGATTCTGCCCAAATTTCGCCGCCCCAACCATTGACAATCTGACGACAGATAGCCAGTCCTAAACCGGTTCCCCCGGCACTGCGTCGCAGGGCCCCCTCCTCTTGGTAAAAGCGATCAAAAACCTGTTCTAAACGATTGGGTTCGATCCCGCGTCCAGTGTCAGAAATGGTTACTTCTAGAGTTTTTGGTTTTCCCGAAGCGACTTCGATCGAGACATTTCCCTCCCGTCCGGTAAACTTACAGGCATTATCGAGAAGTTTGGAGAGTAATTCCACTAACCACTCGCCATCGGCTAAAACAAAGGGCAGATTAGGGGGGACAAGATTGATAATTTTTGGGTTTTCGTTGTCGAGATTGCAGGAGTGAACGTGACTGATGGCTAATTCCACACATTCCGATAAAGATAAAGCTTCGGGATTCCAATTAACCCGGCCACTTTCTAACCTGGACAGAGTTAAAAAATCTTGGATTAATTTACGCATTCGTTCCGCATCTTTCAGGGCAGTATCAAGCATAATTTGGCGCATTTCCGCCGGCATATCCGGTTCCGAGGCCAAACTTTCTAGACAGACTTGAATGGTGGAGAGGGGGGTGCGTAATTCGTGGCCGGTAATGGCGACTAAATTAGAACGAGTGCGATCGAGGGCGGCTAATTGTTCGTTTAAATCCTGTAAATTAGCGTAGGCTTCTGCTTGAATGAGGGCGACTCCGATTTGAGTGGCCACCGCGTCCACCAGGGCGACATCCTCGCTTTTCCAAGTGGTGGTATAGGGTCCACAGTGATGCAGTTCCAACATTCCCAAGAGACGACTTTGGTAAAAAATCGGCACTAATAACCAGGAATAGATGGAACATTCCCGCACGAGATTTTGAATGGAATCGCCGGGGAGACGGGGATCGTGAATAGCGTCTTCAATTTTCAGGGATTCTCTCAATTCCAGCGCTTCCTGAAAAAGAGGATTATTTTTCAGAGGCCATTTTTGTCCTTTGATGGAACTAATGCCGGAGTTTAAAAATTCGTGTTCGATGGTGGCGTTAATGTCGGCTTCCTTACAACGATAGACCACGCAGCGACAGACTCCCAATCCCTGTCCCAATTTCTGCACTGCCACCTGGAGGATATCTTCCGGATCGAGGGAACGACGGATCGCCGCCATCACCGAGTTGATCAGTCTTTCCTTGTGTTCTTTCGATGCCAAGGAACGATTGGCTTTCAGCAGTTTATACTGTCCCGCTTGCAAATAAGTGACCAATCGCTGGACAAAGGGATCTGGTTCCTCTTGATGATCCCTGTCCGTCAATTCACAGATCAGGTATTCTTCTTGGGCGCACCTAATTTTCTCCGCCAGTTCGGGACGATAATCGAGAATATGATTTAAAAGAATTTGGGCCGCCTGTTGACTTACATGGCGATCGCTCGTCCAAATCCCCTCAAAACGGCGATTATTATCCATAGCTGCCCTATTTTCCCCTTCGGCTACCAGATGGGTTCGCTCCCGACAGATTAAACAACTAGCATAATGGCGACTGATAACCACTAGATGCCATTCTTGGGCTAAACTGTCGTCCGGTTGAAAAGCGATCGTCTCGTAAACGTCGGAACTATGCTTAAAATCGGTTTCTGGGGCCGACAAAACATAAACTTGCCCGCTTTTGTGGGCAATGCGTCGATAGCGATGGGCCTCTTGACGATAAAAGCGCTCACGCTGAAAACTGGCAATCACTAATGGTTGATCGTCTTCCGCTAAAACCTGATCCTCCATGGCGTGGGATAGCGCGGTCAGGGATACTTTGAAGTACATCTGCGATCGCCATTGGGGGAGTAACTGCAACAGTTCTGTTAAAACAGAAGTTGATCTGCTCATCGATGATCTGTTTCGAGTCGAGTGTGACTAGCAAGCGCAATAGAGGGAACTAGCAATTTCTCCCTTGACCCTATCCTACAGGCTCAAGGGGACAAGAGGTGAGATCGTGATGGCAAGAAACTTAAACTGAGTGATGCCAAAAGTGAGCGAAATTATTCTAGCTAACTAGACGTTGCTGAATAAATCTAAACCTTGTTGGGTAAGACTTTTAGACTTTTGGGAAATCAAAAAGTACCCGCCATTGGAGGGATCGGGGGGAAAATTTAGGGACTTTTTCCCTGAAAATTAGGTAATTTACCAGATGAAAATGGGTAAAACCCTACACCCTACACCCTACACCCTACACCCTACACCCTGCCCCCACGAGAAACTTTTTGCCGCAAACCCTAACTAGATGTAGGCGACTTTCATTGCCCAAAGGATCAGAGCAATAATACTACCGATAACGATAATCGACGATATCGCCACTACTGCCGGTTTATCGGCTCCCTCGAATTTCATAATGCCACGATTTAAGTCTGACATTGCCCTTAACTCCTTTTCATGAGATGGATGTGGAAAGTATGAGACACTTTAGGATCATAAATTAGCGAACTCTCATCTATCCGTGTTATTAGAAATTGGTATCATTCGGCTGTCTTTAATCATTCTAGGCGTTCTTTTCGCCCTTGGCCTTCTCCTTGAGGCTATTTTAAGAATTGTCTTCGGGTTCGGTAATCCGCTTATTTACAAAGCTGATGCCGAAATTGGCTATCTTTTGGCTCCTAATCAACAAACGCGCCGGTTTTCCAATTTTATCGCCGTTAATCAGTATTCGATGCGGAGCGATCCGATTACACCCCAACGGCCTCCGGAGACGACGAGAATCATGTTAATCGGTGATTCGATCGCTAATGGCTCCTGGTGGACGGATCAAAAAGAGACCATTGCTGCTTTAATCACCAAAAATTTAGGACAAAATCTGACGGGTTCAGTGCAAGTTCTCAATGCTTCCGCTAATTCTTGGGGACCGCGCAATCAATTGGCCTATCTAAGACGTTTCGGCACCTTTGAATCCCAGGTGATTGTGTTATTAATGAACACTGATGATCTGTTCGCTTTAGCTCCTAGTTCGGCGGTGGTGGGACGAGAAATTAATTATCCCGCTCGCCGGCCGGCTTTAGCTTTAATCGAATTATACGATCGATATTTTAAGCGTTATCCTCCCCTGCCACCAGTGCGAGAAGGAGGCGATCGAGTGGGCAATAATTTAACCGCTCTTGCCCAAATTCAAGCCCTTGCTCAGGCTAATCAAGCCCGTTTAATTATCGCTATTACCCCCCTCATTCGCGAAGCTCAAAAACAGGGGCGAGATTATGAATTAAAAGCCCGTCAAAGACTAGCGGATTTCACCAGCAACCAGCAGATTTTTTATCTAGATTTTCTGCCCATTTTTCAAGCTCATCCTACTCCTGATTCCCTCTATCGCGATAATATTCATCTCAGCCGAGACGGTAACGAGTTAATCAGTCAAAAACTGACCGAGGCAATCAAAAAGGTCTTTTAATTAGGGTTTACTGAATCAGTTATCAGTTATCAGTTATCAGTTCACTGTTTACTGATTACTGTTCACTGATTACTGTTTACTGAAAATACTCCCCACTCCCCAATTGATAATTGATAATTCATAATTCATAATTCCCTAACAACCATACCAAAGCTTTTCTATCTGCTTTGCTAGGGCCAATAACTCAGAGCGATCGCTTGTATCCCTTAAGAGGGTGACATGGCCTAATTTTCGACCGGGACGGGATTTTTTACCATACCAAAAAACGTGAGCGTCTGGAATTGCCGCTAAAATTGCTCGTTTTTCCCCATAATCGCCGTCACTATCCTCAAAACCCAATAAATTAACCATGACTGCCCCAGCAGATTTTAAATCCGTGGCTCCGAGGGGCAAATTAGCCACTGCTTGCAGTTGTAGGGCAAATTGGGAGGTAAGACAGGCAGAGAGGCTGTAATGACCCGAATTATGGGTACGGGGAGCGATTTCATTAATCAATACCTCTCCCTGAGAAGTGACAAATAACTCCATCCCGAAAACACCCACCGCCGACAAACTACTTAACAGATGATGGGCGATAGGTTCGGTTTGAGCTTGTAAAGATTGGTTAAGAGCGGCGGGAGCGATTACCCAGTGACAGACTTGCTCCTCTTGATAGGTTTCCACCACGGGATAGGTGACGATTTCCCCGGTTAATCCCCTAGCGGCAACGATGGCTAATTCGCGCTCGTAGGGAATATAAGCTTCTAACATCAAGTCAAGACGCTCTAATTGCGGCTTTTTGGCGTTTAATTCTTCAGGAGTGCGGATAATAAAGGTTCCTTGACCATCATAACCGTGTCGTCGCGCTTTCAGCACCAGCGGAAAAGGATAATTTTCTAATTGGGATAAATTATCTATCGCCCAAAAATCAGGCACAGGCAACCCTAGGGAGCGTAAATAACATCTTTGCTCGTATTTATCCAATAGGGGGCGCAGATTTGCCAAACTAGGATAGAATTTCACTCCTGTGGCCGCTAATTCTTCTAGGGCATCTAAATCAACAAACTCATTTTCAAACGTGATCAGATCACAATGTTGAGCTAGTTTTTTTGTGCCTTCCACGTCAGCTATTTCCGCGAAGACAACCCCGTCAGCTAAAGCAACGGCGGGATCGTCGGGGTGTGGTGTTTGTACAATCAGAGAAATGCCTAATTTCTTGGCTTCCTGTGCCATCATCCATGCTAATTGTCCACCACCAATAACACCAACCCTTGTTTGCATCATTGATCACATCCTAAAGATTCCGGGGTAGAGACGCCGGTTTTTGAGTTGACACCCTCGGCTCTTTCACAGAGATTTTTGATTTGTTGAGCGTCAAGCACTGCAAAACTAAAATCAGCACCGTTGATGTTTACTCCCTCGAAAATGGTACGCAGCATGATCGCTTCGGCAAAAATAGCATCGCTTAAATCGGAATTTTTAAAGGTACTCAGATAGGCTAACCCATTGGTTAAGTCCGCTCCATGAAAGTTGCCTTCGATGATAGAGGCTCCGTTAAACACTGCCCCGCGCAAATCGGCAGAACTAAAGTTAGAATCTTGCAGATTAACGTTAGTAAATTGGGCAGATTGCAAATTTTGTCCCGAAAAATCCTTTCCTGTCAGATTCTGGTTTTCATAACTGGCATTGGCTCCTGTGACAGCAGCAGAACTGGCTGCTAAGGCATTGACAGGAGATAGGATAAATAGTATGGCAAAAAAAGCGATCGCTAGTCGAAAGATAGTCTTCATTGGCGGAAAATTCCATCAGTGGGCATTCTTGATTTTATAGCAGTAAGCCATCCGCCGTCAGCTTTTCGCCGGCTGCGAGAAATTGCTGGCACACAAACCTTTATAATAGCTGTCTAAGCTTATACTGCCATGCAATTTGGTCTAAACAAAAATATTTAAGCAAAGGGCCCTCAGCTTTCAGCTAAATAAAGTAAAAGACAAAAGTTAATTCATTTTCTCTCTCCTGACTTCTATTTCTAAGGACAATTTCTGATTTATACAAGAGGTTTGATGGATACACCGCAACTTTTATTCAATGGTTTAGCCGTCGGCAGTATTATTGCTCTGGCTGCTGTTGGGTTAACCCTTACCTGTGGCATTTTGCGTCTGTCTAATTTTGCCCACGGCGATTTTATGACTTTGGGCGCTTACATAACTTGGCTGGTAAATGCACAAGGGATTAATCTCTGGTTAGCGATGCTGGTGGGGGCAGCGGTGACAGCTATTGCCATGCTCGTTGCCGAGAGATTATTATGGAAACCTATGCGCGATCGACGGGCTGATTCTACCACTTTAATTATTATTTCGATCGGTTTGGCTTTATTTCTTCGCAATGGTATTTTAATGATCTGGGGCGGCAGTAATCAACGCTACGATCTGCCTGTGATGACCGCTACAGAAATTTTTGGGATTAAAGTAGCTTTCGATCGCTTGTTAGTCATTGGTTTGGCAATTATAGTTATTATTGCCCTCCATTTGTTATTGCAAAAAACTAAGATCGGTAAGGCGATGCGCGCCGTAGCTGACAGCACCGATTTAGCTAGAGTAACCGGAATTAACGTCGAATGGGTTGTCTTCTGGACATGGATAATTACGGGAGTTTTAACTGCTTTAGCCGGAGGGATGTTCGGGTTAATTACCGGGGGAGTACGTCCCAATATGGGCTGGTTTTTAATCTTACCCATGTTTGCGTCCGTTATTTTAGGTGGTATTGGTAATCCCTACGGAGCGATTGCTGGGGCTTTAATTATTGGTGTTGCCCAAGAAATTAGTGTTCCCTTAATTGGTTCTGATTATAAATTAGCCGTGGCTTTATTAATTATGATATTGCTGTTATTATTCCGTCCCCAAGGTTTATTTAAAGGCACGGTTTAACAGTTATCAGTTATCAGTTATCAGTTATCAGATGTAAGTTTTAAGTTATTTATTTATTTATCTTCATCTTTATCCCTGTTTACTGTTTACTGGACGGCTACGCCGTGCCTTTGGCAACACTGAAAAGCCCAATCTTTAATCCTGAATATATTCTTCCCCGGTGATTAAAGCGTATTCAGCGCGGGTAAATTCTCGACCTAAATAAGCAGCATGATCGAACATAGTAATCGGACAAGGTTGGGTTTCTTCGATCACTTTTACGGCTAATTCTTTGGCAGTCCTGGCGGTGTAAATAGTCTCAGGATTGCGATCAAGTTTTTGCCTAGCACCGATAACTTTTCCCGTTTCTGGATCGACGGCTAAACCTTTTTCGTTGATAATATTGCTGTAATGTTTGGCACAGATTAACCCAGCTTCTCGGTCTAGATAAATAATAAAATATCCTGCGGGATCGAGAGCGATTGGACGTTTGGAAAGTTGATGATCAATAGCTGTGATTTGGGATTTTAATTCGCTCATTTTCTTGACAAAATCACTTAAATATGTAGATGAAAGCAAGAGCAGATTATATCACATCCCCTCAACCTTAGCCTAGAACATTTTATATATCTAGAGTTGTTTCAGATAGATGAGGTACAAGAGCAAGATGGTGCGAACCAATTACGAAAATCTTGCTCCGAGACTTACTGAAAAGCCTCTTCTCAAGCTTCATCTAGCTCTCGATAAGTTCTCAGTTTTAATTTTCTTAAGATAAATTTGATTGGGTGCATCTCATTTTTGTCAATCTACTAAGTTGGGGATTTTTCAAGGGAAACTCTCCGCTAAAATTGGGTGTTATTTCCGATTTTATCACTCAATCCAAAGCTTTAGTGGGTTCTACCCCCCAAACCCCGGAGCGCCTTAGGTTAACTGTGAGATGCTTACAGATGATTGTTGATATTTTTGTACCAATTTAAGAGTCACTGATAATTGCTGATTGTCGGTATTTCTGCACCGGTGCGATGAAATCTAAACTGCGATCGCCTCATCAACAATCTCTAAGTAGTGCCTCACCTCAAATCTAGAGAACTAACGCTTTCTTAATACCATAATTCCGAGATTAGGTCATAATAACCAGCTTGTTGGGGTGGGTAAATACCCGCTTCGATTTTTTCGATAATACTAGGCCAAGCTTGCCTAAAAGCAGCAGAGCGCTCGTTGGGGTGCAAAGTCCAACCCTTGGGATTGGTGAGAGTGGCGCGATAATAGTTGCTTTGTTCTAGGGAGCGAGAAACCATAATTTCCCAAGAGTCAAGTTTTCCTTTCCCGGTCAAAATATTGCCCCAAGCTTTTAACCCATCGGGTAGATTATCGAGAAAGGTATTTTTATAAGAGCGCCAGAGGGGGGTCATCGGTAAAAGGCGATCGTAGCGACGACAATTAAGTAAATAGGCACGACTACCGAAAAATTTAAATTGATAGAATCCGTCGGGATTTTTCGTGCAAGGATGGGGAGAATCAATCGTACCATCGGGCCGCGGCGGACCGGACAAAGGACGCACAAACATCATTTCTGGATGGGTTTCCATTAACTCGATCCCTTCGCGGATCCAACTGTAATCCGGTTCTTGGTAGAGCATCATGTCACTGTCATAATGGACCATATAATCACTGCGACATGCCTCGATTTTGAAGATCGAGCCGAAAATCGGATAACCTTTGTAGTTATGGGTGGAACGGAGGGGACTGCCGAAATGCTTTTGATAGATACGCTGACGATAGCTGGGATCGTAGTTAAAATCCACTAGGCGATCGATTATGCCATCTTGAACTAATTTTTCACCACAGGCTCTTAACTCCTCCATTGTACCCAGTCCGGGGCGATTAACCTTTTCCCCGCTTAGAGGGGCCGTATCAATAGCGAGTACCTTTTCCTGGAAGGGAAACTGACTCATTTTGACTAGATGGGGAATAGTGTTCATCATAAACCAGACATCGGTTCGCGCCGTAAAAAACCAGAGCGAACAACTTGGCAATCCCATTTTGTATAAACCTCACTTTTGTTTGGGTCTTAAATGGGATACATTATAGGGGAATCTTAGCGACAAGTTGACACAATTCCTGATTAACCTATGACTATAGCCCTCGATCGCTTACCCCAATCTTGGCAGGGTTTAACCCATCGTTTAACTTATAAGTATTTTCAGGTACGCATTGATACACCCAAAGACCCCTATAAAATTCTCTTTCGTCCCCAACCCTATCAGGTTTTATTTATTCTTAGCCACATGCGATCGGGTTCGTCTTTATTGACCCATATCCTCAATTCTAATCCTGAAATTATCGGTTTTGGCGAAACTCATCTGGTTTATGAGAGTGAAAGGGATTTTAAAACTTTAATGTTTCAACTCTACTGGCGTTTGAAAGATTTAAACATGAATCATAAATATATTTTAGACAAAGTTCTTCACGATCAGAAGTTTTTAGACCATAGTTTTTTGCAATCTGATGCGGTTAAGACCATATTCTTATTACGAGAACCCCAGCGCACTTTAGCTAGTATTCTAGATATTAAACCCCATCAAAACGAGCAGCACGCCCTGGGTTATTATACCGGTCGTTTAGCCACCCTAGAAGGTTATGCTCGCTTAATTAACAGCAAAGAAAAGAGTTTATTTATCACCCACGATCAAGTATTAAACCAAAGTCAATTGGTCTTTAATAGTTTACAGAGTCATCTCGATACTAAAACGGGATTTTCTGAAGAATATCGAGTTTTAAAAACCACTGGCAGCCGTGGTATAGGAGATTCTTCCGAGAATATCAAAGCGGGTAAAATTATTAAACAAGCCAGAAAATTAGATATAAAAATTTCCGACGATGTTTTAACCCAAGCCCAAAAAGCCTACGATCAATGCTACGAAACCCTCAGCCATTATTGTCATTGTATCTAGGCTGAATTGGGGATTAGCAATAGCCTTGATTCTCTCCTCCGAGTGCTAAGAAAATCCCCCTAACTCAACTCTAAGTTGAGCTTTTAGCCGGTCTGATTAGCCTTCAATATTAGCAATTGTAAAGCCCATCTGACACTCGTAGAGATTGGGCTGTTGGCTGCCCCCTTTGCCTAGAAAATGACCACAGCCTAGTTTACCCTCTCGCCACCGGGGTTGCCCCTGCTGGTTGGCTAAAAGACAGCCCTGACAGACAGAACCCGGATCGAGAATGTGTTCGTCGGTTAAAATCACTAACATGACGTTCACCCCCATTGATCTCCGATCATTTTTGTCTCTATTGTAAGAGGTTTTTTCTGAGATGTAGTGCCGCGCTATACAGTCCTTCCCCTCTCCTAGCCGCCACTTCACCTGAGACAGTATATATTAAGAAAAGCAACAAATACTTTACAGATACAACAAAGTATGCAGCAAATTCTAGGATTAGAGACACAAGCAAAAATCTGGCATTGGCGGGGATTCAAAATCACCTATCAGAGTGCGGGGGAAACAGGACCTGCGCTCGTGCTTGTGCATGGATTTGGGGCATCTTGGGGACATTGGCGGAAAAATATCCCCGTTTTAGGCGAAAAATGTCGCTGTTTTGCCCTAGATTTAATTGGTTTTGGCGGTTCCGACAAACCCGAACCAAAAAACCAGATCGATTACACTTTCGAGACTTGGGGGGCGCAAATTGCCGATTTTTGTCGGGAAGTGGTGGGTGGTCCTGCTTTTTTGGCGGGTAATTCCATCGGTTGTGTGGCTATTATGCAGGCTGCCGTCGATCATCCCGATTTTGTCCTTGGGGTGGCGGCGATTAATTGTTCCCTCCGACTACTGCACGAAAGAAAACGGGGGAAATTACCCTGGTATCGTCGTTTCGGCGCAGATATTGCCCAAATAATTCTTAAAAATAAAGCAATTGGCGCTTTTTTCTTCCAACAGATTGCGAAACCCCAGACAGTGCGTAAAATTCTCCTGCAAGCTTATCGGCGCTCGGAAGCGGTAACGGAGGAATTAGTAGAAATAATCTTAAAACCCGCCAGAGATCAGGGAGCGATCGAGGTTTTCCTCGCTTTTACCGGTTATTCTGGCGGACCACTGCCGGAAGACCTACTGCCGATTCTCCCCTGTCCGGCTATTCTGCTTTGGGGTAGTGAGGACCCCTGGGAACCCTTGTCCTTGGGCCAAGAATTAGCACGATTCCCGACAGTAAAACAGTTTATCCCCTTAGCCGGTTTAGGCCACTGTCCCCAGGATGAAGCCCCAGAAATAGTTAATCCGATTTTATTAGACTTCCTGCAAGCTCCTATCTAAGTCCCTCTAGTAACCAGAAGGCCGGGCATTAATGGGTTGTTGAATGGTGAAGCCTTGGTTAGTGCTTTGAGGGGGAACTTGATTGGGGGTGCCATTATTGTTAGGTGGCATTCCCTGATTAGGATAACCAGTGACATTAGGTTGATTGCCGTAGACGGGGGCCTGATATACGGGGGGTTGATAATAGTTGGATTGGTTGCTAGAGCCAGGGACCGGGTTAGGGTTGGTATTATTCTGGGAGGGTAGGGGCGGAACATTTTGTTGATAAGGGGAATAATTTCCCTGGGGGTTGACTTGATTCGGGTTGCCCCCGGGGTTGAGATTAGGAGAATTATTCGAGTTAGCAGTCCGCAAGCGATTTTCGATTTCCCTTTGTAAAGGATAATTGCTATTGTTGCCACTAATCGGTTGCACTTGAATCGGTTGCAGACTTTTACTAGCCTTCGGTACTGGATTTGGCTTAGTCTGCGGCATTAACGGGGCGAATAAAGAGGGTTCCTGGTTGTTATTGGGATTAGTATTTAAAGGATCAAAAGTCCCCGTCGAGGAAGGTTTCCTCAGAGGAGCGGTATTATTATCGACAGAAATGGCCGGCAGTGGTACAGCAATGGGGGGAAGAGCATCGGTAATCTGGTCAGCCCGGATTTCCCGTTCCTCCAAGGACATTCCTGGGGTATCTAATACCGAACCCAACCATTGAGGATTCTGTTGATATACCCAGAAAGCCATGAGAGCCAAGGAAAATATTCCTAACGGTAGCCAAAATAAAGGTTGGGCAAAGGGTTTTAATCCTGCCAAGAAATAGCGCATGGAAGAAGAATCTTTATAGCCACTCATACTGCTTCACTCTCTATAGGTTCTCCCCTATGCTATCAAATCAGTGATCAGTTATCAGTGATCAGTGATCAGTTATCAGTGATCAGTTATCAGTAATCAGTTATCAGTTATCAGGAGTCAGGAGTCGGTCGTCAGGAGATTATTTTTATTTAGGGTTTGCTTAATAAATCTAAAAACCTTGTTGGATAATATCTTTAGGCTTTTTTGAAATCAAAAAGTGCCAGATATGGGAGGGATCGGGGGGGAGAATTAGGCACTTTTTCCCTGAAACTTAGGTAATTGACCACCTGAAAATGGGTAAAACCCCACACCCCACACCCCAACCCCCACGAAAAACTTTTTGCCGCAAACCCTATTTATTCTTCCCACTTCATAATTCCTAATTCCCTCTCCCCACACCCCACACCCCACTTCTCACACCCCACACTGTTCACCGACTAGGTACTGATACTATTTGGGAACGATTGTCAAACAATTGTAAAACTTCGTTATATTTAAGGAACATTTGAGAGACTAAGGAGCATCGGAGTTGTGGCTTTATACGCGGATTTGCATCGGCATTTAGGGGGATCGGTAGTACCAAGAATTCTCTGGCGCTACTTTCACCGACATGAGCGGGATTTAGCGGCCAAATTCCCAGAATACCCCGCTTTTGAGGAATTTTACACCCGCGAACGCAATAGTTTAGATGAGTATTTGGAATTACATACCCTAGTCGAAAGTGTTCAAACCGCCCAAACTTTGCCCTATTTTATCTATCGTCTGATTCGCGGTGCTTACATCTTCGAGAATCTTGCCTATTTAGAATTGCGCTATACTCCCTACTATCGCACCGACGAACATTTGAACCAAACAGAGCGAATCGAGCAAATGCGATCGATTGTCGAGATCGTCGGTCAAGCCTCGAAAATGAGCGAATATCCGCTTATTACCAGTCAAATTCTCTGTATGCACTCGCGACTTCCCTACGAAGTCAACAAAGCGATCGTTGATCTGGCCCTAGGGATGAGAGAATACGTCTGTGCGATCGATATTGCTGGGGGTGATTCCCACTACCAAACTCGACTAGAGGAATTTGCCGGTTTATACAGTTATGCCAGGGAAGAGGGTTTAAATACCACCGGCCATCTTTACGAAACAAAGGACGGTTGTTATCCCCAATTACTGCCCTATCTGCAAAGAATTGGTCACGGTATTCAAATTCCCCTACAATATCCGGAATTGCTGCCGGAAGTTGCCCGTCGTCATCAATGTTTAGAAGTCTGTCCCACCACCTATTTAAAAACTGGCACCCTCGAAAGTTTATCGCAATTAAAGATAGTCTTCGATCGCTGTTTTGAAGCGGGGGTTGATATTGCTATCTGTACCGATAATGCCGGTTTACACAATGTCCGGCTGCCCTTCGAGTACGAGAATTTACTCACCCTAGACGTGATCGATTTTCGACAATTACAAGCTTGTCAAGATGCGGCTTTTCGTCATGCTTTTGCCTGGCCCTATAGTCAAAAACCTGCCTCACTTTTAACCGGTTTGTTATCAGTGGATAATCCCAAATTACCGGTTTATCAGTAACAAAATTAACTTTAGTTCGGGTTAAGCAACTTCTTTACCGCTCCCGAACTATAGCGTTTTTCGACTCTCCTGCATCTGGTTTGGGCAATTCTACTGAATCTTGATTAAACTCAACCCAAAGAGAGTATAAGTACAGAGAGAACCGAGACCGAACATCAGGGAACGAGCGATCGGGACATTAGTGATATAAAAAAGGGAAAATAAAAGCCGGAGGATCACGAAAGCGATCGCACAGTTAGCGGCCAGGGATGAGGAGACTCCTGTAACGTAGGCCATGAGAGCGGCGGCACTATAGATCATAAAGGTTTCAAAACCATTTTGATGGGCCCAAGTTGCTCGTTTAGCGTAGTCTGGGAGTTGATCGAACATGGCCCGGGGGGCGGAGGTATCGTAACCCACCTTAGCTCTAGCGTAAGCGACCAGCAGAAAAGGTAGATAGACAGAGATAGCGGCAGCCACTATCGAATAGAGAAGAATGGCACTGACGGAGAGATTCATCGCTGAATTTAGTCAAAATAAAATAGGGTAACTAGCTTGCGTTGATCTTCCGCTTCCGCGCAGGTTTGCAAAAGGGTTTGACTGTCGTGGAAAGCAAAACAGATTAACTGTTGACAACGATTGATAATCTCGCGATTACAGAGGCTGCTGGCTTCCCCTAGGGATAGATGGTCATTTTCGGGACATTCCACCAGATGGATAACCTGCTGGAGTTGTTCTTGGGATTCCAGGGGCTGGCGATCGAGACTTTGGGGTAAGATCACGGTTAACAGATTAGGATCTGCCCGCATTGCCCCCTTAATGACGGCGGAATTGGTTCCCGTCGCCCCGGAGGTCATAATCCGATTGCCCGCCAGCACGAGGGCATAGGCCATCATTTCGATCAATTGCTGGTGTGTGATGGGAACGTGACGGGAACCCAATAAGGCGACGCGCTTAGAACCGGTCTGCTGAATGGCGGCTAGTTCTTGAGCTAGAGTGTCTAGGGTGTTAGTGGTATCTACAGATTGACTCAAAGACTTTTACTGCAAATTCGGACTGATTAACCGTCCGTTATTGTAGCATCGAATGGTCATGATCGGAAATTTGGCCAGAAAACCCCAGCTACCGATCGAGGTGTTCTTTCTGGGACTCCTTGAACCGTCAGAAATTGTTATTGGTGCAGAAGTGCCTCTGGATTCTGCTGTAAGATAGGTGCATAGACGATATTTACCCCACAGCCATGACCACTTCTCCTGTTCCCCAAGGGGACGATTTTAGGGATCTCCCGATCCGTCCCGTACAATATCGGGATTTGGAAGACATTGAAGCTTTAACCCTGGATGACTTCGATGAGGATATTGATCGTCGCGCCCAAAATTTCCGCACCCAGGTGCAACAGGTGCGTCCTTGGTTTGGGTTGTTTAAAATTCTCAGTCTTTTTCCCAATCCTCTCCAACACCGGTTTCACGTCTATGTGGCCGAGTCCATGGCGGATCGGGGAGAAGAAAGGAAAATTCGCGGGGCAATCCAAGTCACCCCTTTTAATAGTAGTCGCAGCACTTGGCGGGTGGAACAGGTGCGGGTGCATCCGGGGGAGTCTTTAAGCGAACCCAAGGGCATCGGGGCGCAATTACTGCGTTATTGTCTAGAAACGGTTTGGGAAGCACGCACCTGGGTGTTAGAGGTTAATATCAATCAAAAGGACAGTTTGGCGCTTTTCCGGCAACACGGTTTTCAGCCTTTGGCGGAATTAACCTATTGGTCTTTACCACCGCAATTATTACAGGAATTGAGCAAACAAGAGGCAGATTTACCGAATTTACTGCCTGTGAGCAATGCTGACGCTCAATTGCTTTATCAGTTAGATTGTGTGTCTATGCCGCCGCTACTGCGTCAGGTATTTGATCGCCATATCCAGGATTTTAAAATCAGTTTAGTTGATAGTTTGTTCGGTCGCTGTCAAAGTTGGTGCGGCGGTCCGCAAATTAGTCGCGGTTACGTTTTTGAACCACAACGAAAAGCGGCGATCGGTTATTTTGAATTAATCCTATCTAACCAAGATGAGCGACCCCATCAAGCGAAATTAATTGTCCATCCCGCCTACACTTGGCTCTATCCTAAGTTATTAATCCAGATGGCCCAGATCACTCGCAAGTATCCCCCTCGCTCGCTAGAGTTGATATCTGCTGATTATCAGCACGAAAGACGGGAATATCTGGAACAATTGGGAGCGATCCGCAGTTCCCACACCCTGATGATGTCGCGCTCGGTATGGCACAAAATCCGCGAAACTAAGCCGGAAAATTCCGCCCTAGCAGAAATGCTGCAGGGTTTACAACCAGTGCCGCGAACTCCCATCCCTAGTCGGATGTCTTGGTTAAAATGGCCCAATAATCCCCCCCTGGACTCCCTCGACAGTACGGGGGAACTTCCCCCAGTTAAACCGCCCTCGGAACCCCCCGATCAGGGGCATCCAGTGTAATGGAAAGAGTCGCCGCCCTGGGCTTGGATATCGGCAAAAAACGGGTAGGAGTGGCAGGATGTGACGGTACAGGTTTAATCGCCACCGGTTTAACCACGATTATCCGTTCTTCCTTTGTTGCCGACATAGCACAGTTTAAGGCAATTGTCAAGGAAAGAAATATTAAGATTTTGGTGGCGGGACTGCCCTATACCATGGCGGGAGAGTTAGGATTTCAGGCCAAACAGGTGCAAAAATACGCCGAGAAACTAGCGATCGCCTTGGATTTACCCCTCGAATACATTGATGAGCGTTGCACGTCCCTAGAGGCAGAAGAATTCTTAAAAGCCAAAAAACAGTTTTCCTCTTGGGATAAGGGAGCGATCGATCGGGAAGCGGCGGCGATTATTTTACAACAATGGCTCGATCGCCGACGGCGAGTTAATAATTCAGGAGACGGGAGACAGGAGACAGGAGACAGGAGACGGGAGACAAATTAATAAATACTCTTGCCTCTTGCCTGTTGCCTCTTGCCTTTCCTAACCGATAACTGATAACTGAATTTAGATAGAGACTTCGCTTAATTCGCGAGTGAGATGGTCAAAGGGTTCAGCGATCAAAGAGGTGTCGGCAATACCCGCCTCAGTAGCCATGGTTTGAATCATTTCGCTCATGATTTGGATACCGCGCACCGTCGGACCGATGGGAACACCGAGGGAATTATAGGTTTCCCGCAGTCCTTGCAGTACCCGCTCATCTAGAACATTAGTATCAGCAGCCACCAGCGCATAACTGGCATAGCGGAGATAGTAATCCATATCCCGCAGACAGGCAGAATAACGACGGGTGGTGTAGGCATTACCCCCGGCGCGGATCAATTCGGGAACTTCTTCAAATAGACGAATCGCCGCCCCACGCACGAGCGCCGCCGAATTAGCGTTAATGAGGGCGGCGGCAGCTAGACGGGCAGTTCCCGAGGCAAAATATTGTTTAAGATTATCGATCGCATCTCGATCGAGATAACGTCCGGTGACATCGTATTTTCTAATCAGGCTAGTTACCGCGTCTCGCATTATTAAGTTTCTCCCAACAGCAATAAAGACATTTTTGAGTTTCGCTTTATTTATAATCTCACAGGGTTGAACTTCGGGGGACATCCCTAGTCTAACTCTCTTGCTTGTCTAACAATTTGTTGTTTTTTTGAGACATTTCTTTACATTTAAGGCATTGGCTGGACTTGCTCTGGGTGGCGGAATTATCCCTTATTAGTCGAGTTGGTGGACGAGGCACTCAAAATGACGAGATTATCCCGATGAATAATGGTTTCTGCGGCCATATAACCCAATAAACTGGCAATACGCTCGGAATGTTGACCTTTAACTCGATCGACCTCCTCACTACTATAATTAACAATTCCCCTGGCCACTTCCCGGCCTTCTTGATCGCACAATTGCACCGATTCGGAGGCGCTAAATTCCCCTGCCACTTTGGTAATCCCGGCCGCAAGGAGAGATTTTCCCCCCTGACAAATGGCTCGAATTGCCCCGGTATCGAGATAGATTTTACCCATGGGCAGTAGTCCGTAGGCGATCCAGCGTTTGCGGGCGTTATCACTGCGTTTTTGGGCTTCAAAACGGGTTCCAATCGCCTCTCCTGCCATAATTTTTAAGATATTGCCGGGCTGCCGTCCCCTAGTAATCGCCATTTCTACCCCGGCGCTGGTGGCAATCCGGGCCGCGGCCAATTTAGTCGCCATACCCCCGGTCCCCCACTGACTGCCACTACTACCGGCATCGATCGATAGTTGCGCCAATTCTGCGGGACTAACTCGGGCAATAGCCGCCGCTTCGGGAAATAGCCGCGGATCGGCACTGTAGAGGCGATCCACATCGGTGAGGATAAATAACCAGTCAGCCTCGATTAAACTGGCTACAAGGGCTGATAAAGTGTCATTATCGCCGAATTTTAACTCATCGATCGCCACCGTATCATTTTCGTTGACGATGGCAATTACCCCTAATTCAAACAAAGCCTGAAAAGTATTATAGGCGTTGACATAACAGGTGCGTTCCATCAATTCGGGACGGGTCAGCAAAATTTGGGCGATCGGTTGACCAAGACTGGTAAAGAGGTCATCATAGATCCGCATCAGACGACCTTGACCGACGGCGGCGATCGCTTGTTTGAGGGCGATTTTTTTCGGTCTTTCCTGTATTCCCAGACGACGGCAGCCCACCCCCACGGCCCCGGAAGATACTAATACCACCCGATGACCGGCGGCACGCAACCGGGTGAGGACTTCCACTAAAGCGGCGATCGTGGAGAGGGATAATTGGCCGGTTTGATTATCGGTCAAACTGGAAGTACCGATTTTGATCACTATGGTTTGGTTCATTGTCAAAGGGTGTGGGGTGTGGGGTGTAGGGTGTGGGGTGTGGGGTGTAGGGTGTGGGGTGTAGGGTGTGGGGAGAAACAATTCATAACTTGAGAGTTAATCACACTATTAAAAACGGATTTGGTATTAGATTTATTCAGCCAGCCCTAGATAGCCAAAGCTTTGATGGCAACTTTAATTAAAGTATAAAAACGGGGTTCAGTCACGTTGACTTCTCTCGCTTGTTGTCGATTTTTGCCTAATAAACCAATGCGCTGGCCTTTCTGGACGACTAAAATATCGCCCTGTTCATTTTTGATGCGAATCTCGTTTAAATCACCCCAAAAACTACATTGATACATTTTTTCGGCGTGCATAAAAATTGCTTTTTTAATATTATTATTTTCTTGGGGTAATCGCACTCCCACTAATTCAATTTCTATGGTTGTATTACCATTCCAAGTATTTTCTTTGAGTTTATAGGCAATATCTAAACGAGTTGGTAAAGGACAATATTCGCCCCAACGCCAAGCTAGGGCTTTAATTCTGGTATCATCCCTTTGAGCCAGCAATAATTTTAAATGATTTTTTCCGATAGTTTTCTGTTCCACTACCCGCACGTTAGGAGTCCAAAAAACGGGTAATTCATTGCCAATTCCCCAGGGTTGCAAACTATCAATTTCTTGAAAAAGTTGCAGGTTTATTTGTTTAAAGTCGAGGATAGTATCAATTTTAATTAAAGGTTTTAAATGTTCTATTTGTAAAATTTTGTGAGAAAATTGACTTAATCTTTGTTTAAATGCTAGTAAATTAGCTGTGGGTAAACTAAAACCCCCCGCCATTTTATGACCGCCAAATTTTCCTAGTAAATCTTGGCAAAATTGCAGGGCTTCAAAAACGTGAAATTCTTCAATTCCTCTGGCAGAGCCGCGAATTTTATCCGGATCTTCTTCCTCGTAAGTACCGATAAAAACTGGCACTCCGTAGCGTTCCACTAAACGGGAGGCCACAATACCAATTACCCCATGATGCCAATCTTTTTCGACTAATACTAAAACTCGATCTTTTTGCCAAAGAATCGGGGTTTTTTCCACTAATTTAATCGCTTCTTCTTCAATTTTTTCGCACAATTCTTGACGGGTACGATTAATTTGTTCGCACTGCATCGCTCTTTCTAAGGCAATTCCTGCATCATCGGTGGTTAATAATTCAATAACTATCTGGGGATCACCAATTCTGCCAATGGCATTAATTCTCGGCCCCAATTTAAAGCCAATATCATCCGGTTGTAATTGCTTTTGTTCCTCGCTAATTCCCGCTATTTGCATCAGGGATTGAATCCCGACTAATTGAGATTTGGGTAATTTTCTTAAACCCCGTTTTAACCAGCGACGATTTACCCCGATTAATGGGGCTAAATCTGCTATAGTGCCTAGGGTAAATAATGCTAATAATGACTCGGTTAATCCCTGTAATTTACCCATTTTTTGGGCAGTTGTCACCGCTAAAATATAGGCGACTCCCACCCCCGCTAATCCCTGATAGGGAGAGTTCGGGGTTAATAATTTCGGGTTGAGAATAGCGGAGGCATTTGGTAAAATTGGCGGCAGATCGTGATGATCGGTGATAATAACTTTTAATCCTAATTCTATCGCTAGGGCGATCGGTTCGTGAGCGGAAATGCCATTATCAACGGTGAGAATCAATCCGACTCCCGATTCGGCAAATTCTTCGACAATGCGCTGATTAATTCCGTATCCCTCTTTCATGCGACTGGGTATGGCATGATTTACCCTAGCACCGAGATGTCTCAAGGCTCTTAACAGTAAAGATGTACTGGTCATGCCATCGGCATCGTAGTCCCCACAGATAGCAATTTTATCGCCAGAGGCGATCGCTTTTACTAATAAATTGACACTTTTTTCTAAGTCGGGAAATTCTCCCAGGGGAGAGGGTAAGGTATCCACTTCAGGATCAATATAAATTTTAGCTAATTCTGGGGTATCAATACCGCGATTAATTAAGATAGTTGCTAATAAGGATGATAATCCCATTTCCCGCGCTAACCCCTCGATTTTTTCGGGATTAGTTGCGGCAATATACCAGCGTTGGATGGGATATTTGTAGTCCATTTTTTATCAGGAGTCAGGAGTCGGTCGTCAGGAGTCAGGAGAGTTGCCTTCAGGAATTATCAGTGACTCTTAGACTGGTACAAATATATAAACAAATGCGTCTAAGCATTTCACCGAAAAACTAATGCACAGGAGGTTCGGGGGATAGAACCCCCCAAGAGTCTGAATTATAAGACAAAAAACCCAGAAAGCACAGTTTTAAAAAAAAGATTATCAGGGAATCCCAACTGAGTAGATTCACAAATAGGAGATGTACCCAGCGTAACGCACCAAAAACAAGGTTAAAAGCGGATTTGGATAGCCCCAGCAGGAGGTTGAAAGGGGAGATTATTATTATTAATTCTCAGGGGAGAAGCAGGTACTACCTGCACATTTGGGGTGGTGGGTTGACTTTCGTTGGTACTCAGTAAAGTCAATTGATTAATACTAGAATTAATCGCAAATTGTTGGGTAATGACTCCCGACGGACAACAGGAAGGATCCCGGGGGAGAAATCTTCTCATGTTGACGGTGATCATACCATCTTTAGCACTCAGATTATCGACAATTACTCGATCGGCTAACAGGACAGTATCGGTGTTAGTGGCAGTACCGTTATTATCGATCACTAGGGCTAAATAATGTAATTGCTGTTGCTCTCTAGTAATTACTCTTAATACGACAATACCATCAGTTCTTTGATCATTATTATAGTCCCCCATCAAAGCTTCTCGACTGACTTGCACTCCTAAAATCTGTCCCTCATTGGATTGAAAAATACCATCGCTGACAATTACGGAACCCCGATTGGGAATGTTATAGACGGTATTTCTTAAATTATCGACGCTCAGGGGTGTAGATTGGGCAAGTAAGGGCAGAGAATTGTTTAATAGTAAACTGATACCTAGGAGGATAGATTGAGGCAAAATTGCTAATTTAATCATGGTTGTAATGGGTTGGGTATATTTTCTTGAGTATCGAATAACTGCACGTTATTGATGGTACAAACCATCCCCTGTTGTGCGGCTAATTTATCTCGCCATTGGCTTAATTGTTGTTGACCATTACTACCATTTAACCAGTAAACTGTCAAGAGGCCGAGGGTTTGTTCTGGTTCACAGGAAAAGCCGAGAGTTTGAGCGGGTATATCGGCATTTCCTTCACCACATTGCCAACCTTGTTTTTCAATTAATTCTTTCCAACCTTCCTCTTCTTTGGCAGCCACGGCAATGCGTTGATCCCCTCGGTTACAAACCCAATTTTTCTGCTGGGTGGGATCATTGGGTAGATCACCAAGATTGGGGGAATTTTGCTTAATTGGGGGCAGCGAGGGGACTTGAGCATGAACGGAAAAAATCGGTAGTATTAACCAAGTACCGATGAGCATTTTTAACAGTTTCATCCTTTAAAATTGCCATATTTAGGGATTTATGCCTTTAGAATATCACGTTTTTGAGATATAGATAAAATACTCTCTTAAGATATGTTTAAATCTTTAATTATGGTTTCGATCGCATCAAAGGAAAATTCTCCGGCTAACTGTTGTAAACCTTGGGCAAGGGTGGCATAATCGGGGGGAATTTCTGCGGTTAGGGCGATAATTTTTTCATCATCACATTCTCGCGCCGCTTGTTGCAATTGTCTAATCCAGTCGGGACTGATTAATTTTAATAGGGATTGCAGGGAATCGAGGAAAACTGGCGAATAATTGGGTTGATTTGGCTCATTATCGGCATAAATATATTTTAATCCTAGATATTCGCTCATTTTTTGCCAGATAACTTCCTCTCGGAAAGGTTTACGCACGAAATCATCACAACCGGCGGCAATAACCAAGGCGCGATCCTCTTCAAAAGCGCTGGCAGTTAGGGCAATTATCACCGTTTTTCCCCGATTATCAGCCTCTAACTGCCGAATTTCCCTAGTTGCTTCGTAACCGTCCTTCACTGGCATTCTCATATCCATCCAGATAAGATGAGGTTGCCATGCTTGCCAAATTGCGATCGCTTCTTGACCATTAGCGGCCTCTTGCACGGATAATCCTAGGCTAGTCAGGAGTTTCAGCAACAGTAAACGGCTTTCCGGTCGATCATCGACGACTAATATGCGATATTTAGGCTGAGTTTCAGCTAAAGCGATAACTTTTGCCCTATGGGTTTCGGTTTTAATCTCATTTTCCCCCACTAAACCCACCTGAATATCAAAACTAAAAATACTTCCTTGACCCAGAATACTACTAACTCCGATCGCACCCCCCATCAACTCAACAAATTTTTTACTGATAGGTAAACCCAATCCTGTCCCCTGTTGGGATTTTCGTCCCGTTTCCGTTTGGTTAAAGGGTTGAAATAGCTTATAAATCTCCTCTGGGGCGATTCCTGCGCCTGTATCTTCAATTTGCCAGAGCAATCGCTGATAATCTCCTCTTTTCTCCCCTACTTTTACCCGGAGAGTCACCCCTCCCGACTCGGTAAACTTTAATCCGTTACCCAAGAGATTGATTAACACCTGTCGCAATTTACTTTCATCAGTACATATATATTGAGGCAGATTGGAGCTGCGATCAAAAATTAAGCTTAAAGCTTTTGCCTGCGCTTGTGGGCGGAGCATTTCGGCAATATTATCTAAAAGAGCGTATAAATCGAAATTACTAGGGTTAAAAACCGTTCTTCCCGCTTCTATCTTCGACATTTCTAGAATATCGTTGATTAACTCCAATAAATGTTCCCCGCTACGATTGACAATTTCCAAATATTGACGATATTCACTGCTGATGCCGCTATCCCGGGATATTAAGCGAGTAAAACCCAAGATAGCATTAAGGGGAGTGCGTAATTCGTGGCTCATGTTAGCTAGAAACTCACTTTTAGCTTTATTTGCCTTAACTGCCGCTTCTTTAGCCTCTTTTAATTCTTTTTCCGCTTCATATCTACTTTGTGCGATCGCAATTAATTCTCCCACCAACCGCACAAAGGTGACATCTTCCTTCGTCCATTGCTTTTCTGCAGCGGCATCCAATCCCAGATAACCCACCGTTACCCCGGAACTATCCCACATGGGAACGATTAAGAGACAGGGAGTAGAACTATGAGCGAGAATAGTTCTTTCAGGGATAGCAGTAGCGGGTAAATCGTCTAAAGAGTTCAGTTTAACCGGAATACCGTTTAATAATTGTTCCGAAAACCAAGGAAAGCTTTCCGTCGAGAGATTTTGTGATTGTTCCCGAATCGGGATAACTTGCGGATAGTCGGGGTGACAGTATTCATAAACCATACTCCACTGCTGACGACAGGTGGAATATTGAATAATGTAACAGTGAGCGCTCTGGGTAAATTGACAGAGCAGTTCTAGGGTATGATCGATCGCCAAGTGGATATCTTGAGAAATTAGTAATCTTGTCACCCGCGAGAGCAAATTATCGCGATAGGCCTGCATTTCTAGGGCTTTTTCCCGTTTTTTAGACTCTAGTTCCTCAAAATCACTCATAATCAGTTATCAGTTATTAGTTATCAGTTATCAGATGTCAGTTATCAGATGTGGGTTTTCAGTTCACTGATTACTGTTCACTGTTCACTGTTCACTGAAAAAAAGTTCCCCATCACCCCATCTCCTGTCTCCCGACTCAAAAAACAGGAAACTTTTCCCCTATTATGTTCTATAGGAATTTTACCGAATCAATATGCTCAAATTATTAGCTTCTCTCCTTCTCTCCTGCTGTATAGCCTTGGCTGTTTCCCTATCACCAGCTGCTGCTATGGGAGTCTATGACCTCCCCATTTTAAGCCCCGGAGCGCCCACTTATGTGGTCGATCCTGTTTCGGCCATTAGTGCCGCTAACGAGGGAAAATTAAATAAAGACCTGAAAAATCTCGCCGAAAAAACCGGCCAAGAAGTAAGAATGGTAGTGGTCCGGCGCTTGGATTACGGTCAAAAAATTGACAATTTAGCCGATGATATCCTGAGAGAATGGTATCCTAATCCTGAAGATCGGACTAATCAAACTATCATCGTCCTTGATACTTTAACCAATAAAACTGCTATGCGGGTTGGGGAGGAAGCAAAACCCCTATTAACCGATGCTATTGCCGATAGTATCCTTTCGGAAACTATGGCGGTTCCCCTCAAAGATGGGGGAAAATATAATCAAGCTTTACTCGATGCTAGTCGTCGTCTAACGGCGGTACTTTCTGGAGAAGCGGATCCCGGACCGCCGGAAGTAGCGACAATTAATATCGAAAGTACTTTTACTACCGCAGAAGAAACTGACGATAAAAACGCCACGATTTGGGTGATAGTTTTACTGGTTTTAGCCACAGTAATCCCCATGGTTACCTATTTTTGGTACGCTGGTTTTGGTCGATAAATTAAATTAATTATCTGGGACTGATACAGCTAAAATATTCTCAGAGATAGCTCAATTCTCAGCCTGTATGAGCAAAATAAAGTAACTTCTGGTAGTAGATTTTAGTTGTGTCAGTTCACCCCATTTACTTAACCTTAATAACTAATGTCTAGACTGGTAAATAAATTACAATCCTATTATCGAGAGGAGGAAGGAACTTACTTAATTGAAATTAAACTTAATCAGTTACAGCAAGTCTTTAATTCTCTCGATCCTTCGCCATTTTTAGATAGAGATTTAGACGATAACGCCGAAAATTATATTATTAACTCTGTGGATGAATTCCCCCTAAATACCCCCCTTAAATTAGTCTTTTATCTTCCCAGTCAAGAAGAGAACAACGCCCGACATCTGTTACCCTCAGCTTTACATAATTATTTTGACTATCGCCAACAGGTAGAACAAAGAAAATTACGGACAATTTGGCGACAGGGACGCATATCTTTAATAATTGGTCTCTCCTTTCTTTTTGTTTGTTTGAGTCTTAGCGAATTAATTAGTCGTTTTGGCAGCGATACATTTATTCACTTCTTAGAAGAAGGATTATTAATTAGTGGTTGGGTGGCCCTCTGGCGACCTTTAGAAATCTTTCTTTACGAATGGTGGCCTGTCAGTTATCAACAAAAAATTTTTGCTAAACTAGCCTACATCCCCATTGAAATCCGTCTCTTAGAGGAACCATCCACCCCAGACTCTTTTCGATAGAGCTAATCCTGCCGATGGCTTGTCTTCAAAGTTACAAAGCTTTTAGTTGAGGCGGTTTATAATAAAATTAACTCTGTATTAAGCTTATCGGTTTTCAGCTTGGCTATTACTTTCTCCTCAAACTTTTAACTAAGTAGTCGGGCCTAACTTTTTTCAGTCTGGCGATTATTGGCGTTTCATCCCGACAAATCCTGACAAAATTGCTATCTAGATAGGAGTCCTAATGTTAATCCGTGTTGGTTATGAATTTGGCTTTGATGCACCCTTACCCGTGGTCATGTTGTTAAAACTTTATCTACACCCCTCAATTTTAGCTCAAGTTAGACAATCGGAAAATTTGCAGGTGGAAC
The DNA here is from genome assembly GCF_032027425.1 of Microcystis wesenbergii NRERC-220. NCBI lineage: Bacteria > Bacillati > Cyanobacteriota > Cyanophyceae > Chroococcales > Microcystaceae > Microcystis > Microcystis wesenbergii. Next base: position 3,804,891 of record NZ_JAVSJA010000001.1, read on the forward strand.
CAGCAACAAAAATAGAAGAATTTTTAGATAGCTTCGGTAATCGAACCAGTCGTCTAATTTTACCCGACGGACAGATTCGCATTCACAATGAAGCGGTTATCGAGAATGAATGGAAACCTGATATCGTTAATTGGAATGCCCAAGAAATTCCCTTAACAGAGTTACCAACCCAAGTTTTTCCCTACTTAATGAGTAGCCGTTATTGTGAAGTAGATTTGCTTTCGGAAATTGCCTGGGAACTTTTCGGACAAACTCCCCCCGGTTGGGCAAGGGTACAAGCGGTTTGTGATTGGGTTCATAGTCACATTCGTTTTGGTTACGAATACGCGCGGGTGACAAAAACCGCCTATGATGTCTATCGGGAAAGAACGGGGGTTTGTCGCGATTTTAACCACCTAGCTTTGACTTTTTGCCGTTGCCTAAATATTCCTGCTCGTTATGCCTCTGGATATCTCGGAGATATCGGTATTTCTCCCCAACCTCTACCGATGGATTTTAGTGCTTGGTTTGAAGTCTATTTAGACCATCAATGGTACACTTTTGATGCTCGTCATAACACCCCCAGAATCGGGCGAATTTTAATGACTCGCGGCTTAGATGCCGTTGATGCTGCCCTAACAACTTCTTTTGGTCAAGTAAATTTAACAAAATTTAAAGTATGGACGATCGATGTTTCCCATCTCTATGCTTAATCAGAGTATTTATTGCAGCCTTTCTGATCAAATCGGGGCTAAATAATTCCTCCCTCGGTTCCTCTAATAAATCACAATTAAGCATAATCTCTTAAAACGTAGCCCACTCCTCGCACTGTATGGATCAAACGTTTAGGATTAGCGGACTCCAACTTAACCCGTAAGGCACGAATATACACCTCAATAATATTAGAATCGCCCATAAAATCGTAACCCCAAACGGTTTCGAGAATTTGCTCGCGAGTGAGTACCTGCCGGGGATGACGTAAGATAAACTCTAATAAGTCAAACTCTTTAGCCGTTAATTCAATCAATTGACTATCTCGATACACTTCCCGGGCAAGACAATTCAAGGTCAAATCTTCAAAAGTAAATATATTTAAATCTTGGGCATGGGTGCGACGTAAACGAGCTTTAACCCTAGCTAAGAGTTCTTCCATGCTAAAAGGTTTAGTAACATAATCATCGGCTCCGGCATTTAAGCCCGTCACTCGATCGGGGATTTCATCTTTAGCTGTTAAGATAATAATCGGTGCTTCCATCCCGGTTTTTCGCAGTCGTAAACATAAATCTAATCCAGAAATAACTGGCAGCATCCAGTCTAAAATTAACAAATCTGGTGGAGAATCCCTAGCGATTTTCAGTCCATCCATGCCATTAGAAGCAATAGTAACTTGATAGCCTTCCAAATGAAGTTCTGTGGCGATAAATTCGGCGAGTTTGGGATCATCTTCCACGAGAAGAATATGCTCGTTCATAATTGCGGTTGCCAGAGAGGTAGAATGATAGTAAAGGTACTGCCTTGACCGGGTTGAGAGCGGAGAGTGATGCGACCCTCCATTCCTTCAATCAGACTTTTAGCGATCGCCAAACCCAAACCCGTGCCGTCTCGCGAGCGAGTCATCGACTCATCAACCCGATAAAACCTTTCAAAAATGCGATTTTGATGGGAGAGAGAGATACCGATTCCCCGATCGCGTACATGGATGAGAGCGGAACTAGGCTGCTTTTCTAAGATCAGATCGACGGTTTGCCCGGGAGCAGAATACTTGATCGCATTATCGAGCAAATTGATTAAAACTTGCTGTAATCGATCTTGGTCGCCACAAATTACCACATCTTCATTGGTTAATAATAAAGTCATCTTGCGATCGCTAACTTTTTGACTCATCGCCGCCACTTCTGTCAGCAAAGTGTTGAGAATAATAGGGTGGGAGCGAAAATGGAGATGACCGCTATCGGCACGAGCGAGATCGAGCAAATCTTGTAACATCCGGATAATTCTCTCGGTTTCTGCCGTGGCTGTTTCCAGAGCTTGCTGTTGGTAGGGATTTAAATTAGTGCTGCGTCGCTGGAGACTTTGTAAGTAACCGATCACGACTGTTAAAGGTGTACGCAGTTCATGGGAAACATTGCCGACAAACTGACGTTGCTGTTCCCAAGCTCCCGATAATCGCCATAACATCTGATTAAAAGCGGTAGCCAGTCCTAAAATTTCATCCGGCGCTTGTTCGAGTTGCAATTTCGCCCCATTTAAATCATCGGCAGAAACGGCACTAGCAATTTGACTCATGCGAGTCAGCGGCAACATAGCCTGACGTATCCGTTGGGAAATCAAGACAATTAAGCTCAATAGGACGAGAATACTCAGCCAAAATAAGCCCCATAACCCCGCCTGATATTTCTGGTGATCGGCCGTGATATCTTGGGATAGATACAATTTCCCCGACAGTTGACCCTTGATAGTCAGAGGAGTGCCACATAAAACAATATCGCGTCCGTCAAAGTGAATAATTTGGGGTGCATCGGGTACTCTGGTTAGGGATGCCGCCGCACGCATCTCGGTGACATTGCCATCGACTCCAGGAGACTGTCCCAACAGTTGCCCATCGGAGTTTTTAACCCAGATGACTAACCCCGCAGTGGAGACTCGCTCAATGGTTTTTTCTAATCCCGTAGTCAGGGTTCCCATCTGAGCGTACATTTCCAACTGTTCAGGAAAACGCCTAGCGATGTATTCTAGAGTTTGTTTATGGGCGGCGACTAAATTCTGCTCCATTTGCCAAGCAGCCCAAATGGCTACGCTACCAAGTCCGATAATCGAGATGGTCAATAGTTCTAAGGTTAAACGAAACTGAAGCGAGCTAGTAGAAACGGGTTTACTGGGCAAAAATTGCCCAAAAATGCCGACAAGGCGAGGTAGCTTCATGGGTGTATGGTTAGTGATATAGGGAGATTTAAAAATTTTTCGCCGTACCTTGCCCGGGATCGAACTCGAAACGCTGACTATAGTTAGTTTCACCGTACAAGTTAAAGCTCAGGGTTGGCTCATCTCCCATCGCTTCTACATGGTGAATGGCAGCCGGCGTTAAGCAGAGAATATCACCTGGGACGAGTAGGCGATCGCCGACTTTTCTGATCTGATCCGGTAATTCGGGGGTGGGGGAACGTTGCCAGAAGCTGTTTTTTTCCTGTCCCTTTAACAAAGCTACTACCCCCCAACAACCATGATTATGAATCGGGGAAGTGCTACCCACAGACCAAGCGACCAGTTGTACTGTCAGGGGAAAAAATGGCTCATCGTAGAGGGTTAATACCTCCCAACCGGTTTCGGGATTGGGTTCTAGACTAAGAATATCCAACCAGGGCGAATTGTTTAGGAGTTGGCGAACTAGAATCCGAATTGCTTCTAATCGTGAGCGATCGTCGCTAATCTGGGTTAAGGTATCTTCTAGATCGGATAAAAAGCGATAGAGCCAGTAGGGATGGGATAATTCGGAGTTTGCGGGGGTTATTTCGTAGGCCGAGCATTGCCCATGATTATCCACCAACCAGTCTTTTCCTGTCATAGTTGCGAAATAATGGTTTAAATTAGCATATTAGGGCGAAAAGTTGTCTTTTAGCCGCAATTAATCGGGTTTCTTCTTGATTTTATCAGCAAGATTTCGGGAAAAGATGATCCCTTTGTGATCGGTAGATGAATTTTTGCTGAAAAGATGGAAGGACGATTCTATTGGGTGGATGATGGCAATTGTCAGTTAGAGTCAGATTTTTTATCTATTATCTATCTGGTCTTCATCTGAGACTCAGGTTTCTAGAATTTAATCTTAACTGTCAGCTACACCGGTTTCCTCAGGTGGCAAGCTGGATTCTTCTAGTCCCTTGACTTACCAGAAAATCTCTAATCTTAATTAGGAAATTTAACTCATGCGTAAACCATCAGCGTTATTATGGCTCGGTCTTTGTGTTAGTAGTTTAGCGGTTACGGTTTCCCTGGTGGCTGGAACATCGGCGAAAACCTTGACTAATTCTGATTCAGTGGTCAGTAAAGGTACTTTTAGTATTGCCCAAGCTAATCCCTGTGCCTCGAAAAATCCCTGCGCTGGCACTGATCCCTGTGCCTCGAAAAATCCCTGCGCTGCTAAACAGGGTAATGTGGGCGGTCCCTTAGCGCGACAATTGCAAGGAAAACCAGTGGTTGTCGATATCTATGCTAGTTGGTGCCCTGCCTGTAAAAATGTTGCCCCCACTCTTTCCCAACTTAAAAAAGATTACGCGGGTAAAGCTAATTTTATCGTCTTAGATGTCAGCGATCGCTCGAAAGCCACCCAATCGGCCCGCAAAGCCCAAGAATTGGGTCTAGGTCGTTTTTTTGAGGCGAATAAGTCCCAAACTGGCATGATTGCGATTATCGATCCCGCTACGGGCAATATTTTGGCACAATACCGGAATAATGCCGATAAATCCGCCTATTCCTCCGTACTGAACTTGGCTATTAATAAAAAATAGTCGAAGATTGCCCAGCTTAGGGAGTACCAGCGATCGCCAAGGACTCCCAGGGCAATTTTATTTTTTGGATCATTTCAGGAGAATTTTATGCGACGAGTATCGGAGTCAGTCGAAGGGTTGAAACCCGACAAAAAAGCGAAAATATCGAAAAAATTATTATTTTATCTGGTTTTAGGGCTTCTATAGCAAAGAGCGGGATAGTTAGGACATAATAGAGAAAAAGAAATGAGGAGAAGCTTTCATGGCAGCACCCTATAGTGATGATTTAAGACAGAAAGCAGTGAGTGCCGTAGAGCGAGGGGAGAAAAAAAGCCATGTCTGTCGCACCCTCAATATTAGTCGTAATACATTAGACCTATGGCTGAAACGGAAGAAACAAACTGGGACGGTGGCCGCTAAAACTAACTATCGTCGAGGGCCGAAGCCCAAAATTGACGATTTAGAAGCCTTTCAAAAGTTGGCCGAACAATATGGGCATTTGACCCAAGAAAAAATGGCGCAAAAATGGGCTAACCCAGTCAGTAGGATGAGAATTGGTCAAGCGCTCAAAAGAATTGGATTTACTAGAAAAAAAAAACTTATGGCTACAGAGAAAGAGATGAAGAAGCCCGAAAAGAGTTTCTCCAAAAAATCAGAGGTTATGCCCCGGAAAGATTTGTCTATATTGATGAAGCTGGAATAGATAACACCATCGATTATCCTTATGGATATTGTCACAAATCAGAAAGATTTGAGGCTTTAAAGTTAGGTCACTGTAGCGAACGAGTTAGTGTGATCAGCGGTTGGTGGCGTGGTTCCACGATCGCGCCAATGGTGTTTGAGGGGTACTGTAATACAGAGTTGGTGTGTGAGTGGATAGAACAATTGCTATTACCCGAACTACTACCCGGTCAAATTATCATCATTGATAACGCCAGTTTTCATCCCAAAGAGAGAATCAAAAAATTGTTAGCTAAAGCGGGATGTGAAGTGCTATTTTTACCCGCCTATTCTCCAGACCTCAACAAAATTGAAAAGTTCTGGGCTAGATTGAAAAACTATGTTAGTCAGATTATCAATGATAGTGAAAACCTTGTGGATGCTGTGAGTAAAGCCTTCAGGCATCTGTCCTAACTAACTCGTTCTATGCCATATTACCCGAACTACTACCCGGTCAAATTATCATCATTGATAACGCCAGTTTTCATCCCAAAGAGAGAATCAAAAAATTGTTAGCTAAAGCGGGATGTGAAGTGCTATTTTTACCCGCCTATTCTCCAGACCTCAACAAAATTGAAAAGTTCTGGGCTAGATTGAAAAACTATGTTAGTCAGATTATCAATGATAGTGAAAACCTTGTGGATGCTGTGAGTAAAGCCTTCAGGCATCTGTCCTAACTAACTCGTTCTATGCCATAGCTCTTATTTTAGTCCTTACTATCGGACCAATTATCGGCCATCCTCTGGAAAAAGCGATCTCGATCATCGAAAATAGCTATCAGCAATGGTTAGATCGACAAGATACAAACAATCCTCTAGTTTTACTGCCCCTAGCTTTTTTGGGTGGCGTAATTGCCAGCATATCTCCCTGTATTCTGGCACTATTACCCGTTAACCTCAGCTATATCGGCACCCTGAAAATAGAATCTCGTTGGGATGCCTTCAGCAAAGCAGGTTTATTTGTCCTAGGAGCGGTGACAATTTTAAGTCTTTTTGGTTTAGTTTCTTCCTTTGCCGGGACGGTAATGGTGGAGTACCGAGGTTATATTAATATTGTTGTCGGTTTGATTATGGCGGTCATGGGTCTGTGGTTATTGGGAGTAATTAAGCTACCTTTACCGCAAATGAACTTAAATCTCCCCCAAGCAGGCCCCTACGGAGTCGGATTAACTTTTGCTCTTGTTAGCTCTCCCTGTGCTAGTCCTGTCCTCTTTGCTGTCTTGGCCGCCGCTGCCGCTACCGGTTCTCAAGTCCTCGGCACACTGACCATGGTTAGTTATGCTCTTGGTTACACGATTCTCATTTTCTTGGCCAGTTTATTTACCGGTCTAGCCAAACAAAGCCGGAATTTATTGCAACATTCCGAGACGATTATCCGTTTAGGTAGCGTGGCACTGATGGCGACGGGAGCCTATTATTTAGTTACTGGTACTCAGTGGTTTATGGGCAGCTAAGATGGTAACTCTAGAGGGGGAATGCCAAAAAAGCCGCCAGATAAAATTTATTTTTCTACCTTAACCCGTTGAGTAACGACAACAATCCCATCTCCTTGAATTAAAATAGCCGATAACCAACGATTTTCTGGTGTTGCCGGCGCTTTTACCCGCTTAAATAAACCGCCGGACTGTAATAATTCCAATTCTAGAGGCTTTGTATTAATATAGCGCTCAATATCTACTTTCTCATCGATCGCCGCTCCGGCCAATAAATCATCCCCTAAAGGTTCGCGGACAATCACATCAAAATCAAATTCTTCACCCACTTTCACCCTTTCGGGAATTCTCACTTGAATACTGGGGGGATTTTTGCCAGTATTTAACTCTACTCTCTCGCTTAAAATCTCCTGATAAACCAGTTTATTACCTTGAAATTGTTGACGAGAACGAATCGTAGCATTCATTCCCACCGCTCGTCCCTGCACCTTTCCCGTCCCGGTAATTTTAGTAATTGTATTGGCCGTTAACTTGTCCCCAGAACGACTCCAAGATTCGAGGGTTGTGGTGTATTGTAGATTGTTATAACGTTCCCAAAAATGAGTTAAAGCCTTTTTAGTTTTTTCGTAGGTCAGGCCATCAGAGTTAGTAAATTTCGGACTATAAAACTCCATTAATTGCTTGATATCTCGCTCATTAGCAGCCGTTTCGATTTTGGAGATAAGGGTTTTTAAATTAGCCGGAGCAGTTTCTGGCTTTTCGGCCCGCAGACTGGTGGCAAGGGTGAAAGTTAACCCCAAACCTAACAGCAACGATAGGGAAAAATTGAGGGATTGACGAAAAAATTTATTGGGAATCGTGTTCAAGTTACGCATTAGTGATAGTTTGTGTAAGGATCGATCAATAACTATGGTAGATTATTTCATTCTAGGGCTAAATTTACCCTCTCTCGAATTATGGCACGCACTCCAACCCGTCTATTGATTGCCGCTAGTGGTACTGGTGGTCATTTATTTCCCGCTTTGGCCGTGGCCGAGCGCTTGCCGGATTACGAGATTGAATGGTTAGGAGTTCCAGACCGTCTGGAACAGTCCTTAGTTCCAAAAACCTATCCCCTGCACACCATCCCCATTGAGGGGTTTCAAACCCGTTTGGGGTTAAAAACTCTCAAGATTCTGTTCGGTCAACTGCGGGCCATTTGGCAAGTGCGTAGTTTAATCAAAAAACGTCAGATAGCGGCAGTTTTTACAACCGGGGGTTATATCGCGGGCCCGACCATTTTAGCGGCTCGTTTAGCCAATATTCCTGTCATCCTACACGAATCTAACTACATACCGGGCAAAGTCACGAAAGTTCTCGGTCGCTGGTGCGATACGGTTGCCCTCGGTTTTCAGGGAACCGCCAGCTATTTACCCGGCACTCGCACCACTTGGGTTAGTACACCAGTACGAGAGCAGTTTCTCATTCCCCAGTCCCTAGATTTACCGATTCCAGAGGATGCTTTTTTAATTGTCGTTGCCGGTGGTTCTCAAGGGGCCGTGGCTCTTAATCAAATTGTCCGGCAAAGCGCTCCCCAATGGTTAGAAAAAGGTATTTATATCGTGCATCTCACGGGAGAAAACGACCCCGAAGCCGATAGTTTGCGCCATTCTAACTATTTTTCCCGGCCTTTTTACGACAATATGGCGGGATTATGGCAAAGAGCTAATCTGGCTATCAGTCGCTCCGGTGCCGGCACTTTAACAGAATTAGCGATCACTTGTACGCCTTCGATTTTAATTCCCTATCCTTTTGCTGCCGAAGACCATCAGTTCTATAATGCCCAAGTTTTTGCTGAAGCTCAAGCCGCTTATCTTTACCGTCAAAATGAGTTAACTGCTCAGTTTTTAAGCGAATTAGTCCTCGATTTATGGTCTAATCCCGAAAAATTGACCGCCATGGCCCAACAAGCTTCTCATCTAGCTATTAGTGATAGTGCCGATTTATTAGCCGACTTGTTGAGAAGAAAGAGTCAAAAAGATAGTTTTTGAAACAAATCAGCCACGCGAAAAGTGAACCCCGGAACCACATCTTCCCCCTCCAAAAAATCTCCTGATGTTAATAATCCCTGCGGTTCGTACCCGCAACGATAAACTAAAACATAGTGTTGACCTGGACTGATAACCCAAAGCAAACGAGTCCCATTGGCAAAATATTCGGCAATTTTGTCCTCGATTTCTGCCACTGTATTGCCAGGAGAGAGAATTTCTATCACTAAATCGGGCGCACCTTCTAGAAAACCCGTCGGCAATTCTTCCAATCCTTGCAGACGTTTCTTGGCAAAAAAAGCTATATCAGGAGAGCGTTTATTACCATTTTTCATAGTAAAAGCAGTGCTGGAGTCCAATAATACCCCTAGTTTTCGAGATGTTACTAAAGCGAATAAAGCAGCACTTAAAATAATGGCAATATAACCGTGTAAAGCCCCAGAATTAGCCATATTAATTAACTCTCCCTTGACCAATTCGTAACGATTACCATCGTCAGGTAACGCCATAAACTCTGCATCAGTCCATACTTTTGTCTCTGGAGTTTTCATCACAGTATTTTCTCGAATAGACATAATTTATCCTCGGTAAATATTCACAAGTAAAACCCTTAAAGAATTTCCTGTAACATCCGATTGGCCTGGGAGGCGTAACCACCACCAAATAAATTAAAGTGATTGAGAATGTGGTAGAGATTGTAAAGAGTTTTGCGCTGTTGATAACCGGCATCGAGGGGGAAAACATCGTTATAACCCCGATAAAAAGCCGCCGGAAAACCGCCAAAAAGTTCCGTCATGGCTAAATCTACCTCCCGGTCTCCCCAATAGGTGGCAGGGTCTAAAATTACTGGTTCCCCATCGACGGTAATTGCCGCATTTCCCGACCACAAATCACCGTGGACGAGGGAGGGATGGGGTTGATGCTGACTCAAAATCTCGCTAATAGCGGGAATAACTTGATCCTCGTCGGGAAAATTGCCGCCGCGCTCCTTCGCAAGTCTTAATTGATAGCCAATACGCTGATGAGCGAAAAAATCCGCCCAATTGTTACTAATGGTATTAATCTGGGGAGTAGAACCAATGGTATTATTACACTGCCAACCAAAGCGATCGGATAAAGAAACTTGATGTAAATGAGCTAAATTTTGCCCCATTTTTTCCCAGCTTTGACTATTGCCACCGCCGAATTCTAGCCACTCTAGCACTAAATAACTAGATTTCTCGGCAATTCCCCAACAAATTGGCTCTGGAACCCTGATAGTCTGGGTGGCGTGAATTTGCTTTAATCCTAAAGCTTCGGCGGCAAACATGGCCTCTTGGTTCGCTTGGTTAATCTTAACGAAATAAATTAAACCATTGCCACTGACGGCATAACCCTGATTGATGCAGCCACCACTAACGGGACGACTTTTCTCAATTTCAAAAGGTTTTTCCGTGGTTTGGGCAATATGTCGGGCAATTTGAGTCCACATAGGTTATCAGTTATCAGTTATCAGTTATCAGTTATCAGTTATCAGTTATCAGTTATCAGATGTAAGTTTTAAGTTAATTAGTTATTTAGTTATCAGATGTAAGTTAATTAGTTATTGATTTATTTATTTATAGCGTTTCCTAAGCTAGTGAGGTACACATATTTTTCTTCCCTTTTGACTTTTGCCTCTTGCCTTTTGCCTAAAACCCATAACTTTTGTACCTCAGCAGACTGAAAAACGCTATATCTTCATCTTTATCCCTGATTACTGATTACTGTTCACTGATTACTGTTCACTGATTACTGTTCACTGATTACTGTTCACTGATTACTGAATTGGTCTCACCACCACCACACCGTAAGCGTTGAGATTTAAATACTCTTGACAGGCATTTTGAATATCCTCTAAAGTGAGGGCTTCAATGTGTTGGGGATAACAAAAAGCCGGTTGTAAATCACCGATCTGAGTATGATAATAACCGTAAAGGTTAGCCCGATCGCTCGGTCTTTCATTGCTAAAAATAAACCGATTGGCCACTTGGGTTTTAACTCGTTCCAGTTCAGAAACTGTCACAGATTCCTGTTGGATTTGTCTAATCTGTGCTATCGCCTCCCTCTCCACTTGCTCGATATTTTCCGAGGCTAATTGGGCCGACACGGAAAAGACTCCTTGCACTGCTTGGGACATATTACTGGCAGTGATTTGGGAAACTAAGGCCTTTTCTTGGCGCAGAGATTGAAATAATCGCGATACCTTGCCCTGACCCAGAATAGCTGCTAAAACATCGAGAGGATAGGTTTTTTCTAAGTCTCTTAACCCCGGCACTTTCCAAAATAGGATTAAGCGGGCCTGCTGCAAATTTTCATCCTCGTATTCTTGACGGATAATCTCGTTAAAGGGAGCTTCGGGCTGTAGATTGGCGATCGGATGGGAAATAAGCCCAGAATTGCCCTTACTGCCTAAATTATCTAAAGAATCACTCACAATAGCCATTAAATCATCTACAGGCAAATTACCCACCACCGCCACCGTCATCCATTCGGGACGATACCAAGTCCGATGAAAATCGCGCATTTGTTGAGGAGTAAGATTTTCAATCACTGCCGTCGGACCCAACACCGGACGACGATAGGGTAAAACTTGAAAACAGGTCTCCATGGTGCGATAAAAAGTGCGACGACGGGGATTATCCTGAGAACGACGAATTTCTTCTAAAATAACCTGTCTTTCCCGCTCAAAAGCTTCATCGGGGATTAAAGCTTCTAAAACCACTTCTAGCTGGAGCGGGGCCAGATGGGCGAAGTCCTGCGGGGCAGTGGTAATGTAATAATGGGTGTATTCTTGGCTAGTAGCGGCATTAGTCACCGCTCCCCTCGATTCGATCGCCCGTTCAAATTCACCACTGTCTAAGTTAGGGGTTCCCTTAAAAACCATGTGTTCGAGAAAATGAGCCATTCCATTGATCTGATCCGATTCTAAGGCCGAGCCGACCTGCAGCCAGACATTGAGATTAACCGCTTCTACCGGTTGACTTTCGGCAATAATCGTTAAACCATTGGCAAGACGGTGCAGAATCGGAGTGTTGAGCGTGGCAGGTTTCCCTAGGATAGCCGTCATTCTTTATTAGTCCTCGGTAATCACTCTGGCAAAAATTGTCACTTTTCTCTATTGTAGTCCCAGACCTTCAGAGAGCCAACAAGATCGGGTCTTGGCACGCTTTTTGGCTGTGGTCGGTAAACAGTAAACTGAAAACTCAAATCTGATCACTGATCACTGATCACTGATCACTGAATCGCCCCTCTTGCCTCTGAGAAAAAAAAATGCTATGATGGAACCAAATCGGGCTTCTACGTTGGTGACTGCCTTTCAAGTTTTTTGATCTATGCTTGATTGTGATAAGGGAGCGAATAACCAATCCGTGTGGTAGTAAACCGAGCTTGTACTCGGAAACAGAAACGCGGAATATAAGTTCCCACCTGGTTAACCCAGGTCATAAACTTAGGTAAAACGGCGTAGCGGTCTTTTCAAGTTTTTTGAGCAGATCAGAGTCCCTGTACTTTTTTGGTTTTGCCTTCCGCGCTGGCCAAAAAAGCGCTGATTTATATTTTTTCTAGGTTAAAGACTGCTGTTTTCGGTAACGCTTGTCACTGCTAAATTGTGACAATCTGGACTACACTAGGGAAAATTTATGAATTATTGTTAAGCAATGACTGAAAAACAGCCAAGAGTTGTTATCATAGGCGGCGGATTTGCGGGTTTATACACGGCCAAAGCCCTAAAAAACGCCCCCGTTCATGTTACCCTCATCGATAAGCGAAATTTCCATCTTTTTCAGCCCCTCCTCTATCAAGTTGCTACTGGGGCGCTGTCTCCGGCCGATATCTCCTCACCTTTGCGCTTAATCCTACGGGGTCATGAGAATACAGATATTCTCCTCGATCATGCCATAGATATAGATCCGGTCAAGGGAGAAGTGATCTTGGAAGATCACCCACCGATCGCCTACGATCAGTTAGTTATTGCCACGGGAGTCAGTCATCACTATTTTGGCAATGATCAATGGCAGCCCTACGCTCCCGGGTTAAAAACCATTGAAGACGCAGTAGAAATGCGTCGTCGCATCTATCTCGCTTTCGAGAAGGCCGAGAAAGAAATCGATGCCGAAAAGCGGCAAGCTTTATTAACTTTTGTTATTGTCGGTGGCGGACCGACGGGGGTAGAATTAGCAGGAGCGATCGCTGAAATTGCCCACGGTGCGCTTAGGTCTGATTTTCACCAGATTAACCCCACAGAAGCGAAAATTTTGCTCTTAGAAGGGATGGAGCGGGTATTACCCCCATATTCACCCGATTTATCCGCTAAAGCTGCCGCTTCTCTCACAAAATTAGGGGTGACAGTGCAAACTAACAGCATCGTTACCAATATTGTTGAAGGTTGTGTCAGCGTCCGTCAGGGAGAAAAGACGACAGAAATCGCTGCCGAGACAATTTTATGGGCAGCGGGGGTAAAAGCATCGAGAATGGGGCGAATTTTGGCCGAAAGAACTGGGGTAAATCTCGATCGCGTCGGCCGGGTAATCGTCGAACCCGATTTAAGTATCGCCGGTTATGCCAATATTTTTGTGATCGGGGATCTGGCTAATTTTGCCCATCAGGGAGATAAACCTTTACCCGGAATTGCCCCCGTGGCCATGCAGGAGGGCGAATATCTGGCCAATTTATTAATTTCTCGCCTAAAAGGGCAAAGTATTAAACCTTTTCATTATATCGATCGAGGTAGTCTGGCAGTTATCGGCCAAAATGCGGCCGTGGTTGATTTGGGATTTGTCAAGTTTTCCGGGTTCATCGCTTGGTTAGTCTGGGTTTGGGCCCATATTTACTATCTGATCGAATTTGATAATAAATTAGTGGTGATGGTGCAATGGGGTTGGAATTATTTTACCCGCGGTCGTGGCGCTCGTTTGATTACGGGAGAGGGGCAGAATTTAGCCTCGGGACAATTGCCGCAAAATCACAGCCAAAATAATAATCTGGCCGTTTCTAACCAGACGGAAACTCTCTCTGCGCGATCATAAAAGTGTGAAAAAATAGCCGTGATTATCCAGTTATCAGTTAGCAGATAAGAACAATCGATAGATAATGAAAATAGAACGTCCTAACAGTCTAGAAATTACCCCAGAGGAAAGCCAAGAATTAGAATATTTACGAGTTAAAATTGAACGAGCAATCGAAGATGGTGTGATCACAAGAATAGAATTTGAATCGATTAAAACAATCATGTTTTCTAATAAGAAAAATAATCCCGACCAAATCCTTCGTCAGGTGACACTGTATCGCCATTTAGTCGTTGAAAAACTGAATAATAGCGAACTAATTTTTGAATCTCCTCAATAGGGCGAAATCCTCTTTCCAGCTATTTAGTACAAAAGCTCAAACGTCCTCTCCCTTCTTCCCACTCCCCACTATCCTATACCTTTTAAACAGGATTTAGTAAGTAGCTAGACATAATTAATTAGACATATCTAACCACCTCTTGCCTTTTACCTCCTGCCTTTTGCCTTTGTTAGCTTATTCTTTTTTGTCGCTACCTGGAAAAGCTCGACCTTGAATATTTTCTAAAGCTGAAACTGCTGCCCTGGAACCAGCGATAATATCTCGTTCTTCTCCCCCTAAATATAAGCGGCCAAAACTGCCCACGGAAGTAACGTGTAGGATATTAATTAAAGCGGCTTTTTCGGCCTGATTAGCAGCGAGGGAAGCGTAGGCGGCCGGTTGCACTTCTAAAACGTATAAAGTCTGTCCCGCCATTAACATCATACCCCGAGAACTCCGGTTAATTAATTGGGCTTGGTAAGCGTCAATGTTGCGAATAATTTGGCTGGAGACAATTTGCGGTTTCAGACAATCGCGCTGACTAACGCCTAAATACTGCAAAATTGCCTGACCGGCCGCCCTGACCTCTCCCTGACTGCTAGAATGGAGTTCTAAGAGTCCATAGAGTCGTTCTACGAATAGAACCCCCGGACGAACCACGGCGGATTTGAGGGCAATATCGGTGATGCGATTAATCTCGATGCCGGGGGAAATTTCAATCCAGAGGGAAGCATCCCCGGGTAAGGGTAAAAATCCTTGGGCGACTGTACCGATGTAAGCGGCGTGTTGAAGCTGTAAATTGTCAAGATAAACGTAACTGCGAAGTTCTACACCCAAGCTAATTTCTCCCTCTCTGGTCTATCTTAAAAGTTATGGGGACAGCTATAGGTTCTGCCGCCCTATCGATCGCCTTGAGGCTACAGTTAGACCTAAAATGTCTTTCAGTCCTGTTTCTGTCCTCTAGCAAATCCCCATGCAAACCCCGGAGCGACGATTAATCAATCCTTAATTAGGGCTTAGGCATTACCATCTTTCACTATAGTATAGAATCGGCGGCCTTTAAATTTGCTGGGGAGAAGCGGTAAAAAAACTATAATTATGGGGACAAACTGAGGGACAACCAGCATGACGATTCTTTTAGGGGGAGATATCGGGGGAACTAAAACAATCCTGCGTTTAGTGGATTGCCAAAACTCACCGGATAGTCCCCAACCCCTGCTAACTACTCTCGATCAAGAAATTTATCCCAGTAAAGAATACCCCGATCTGGTGCCGATCGTCCAGCAGTTTTTGGCCCGACAAACTACTATTCCCCCAGTGACAAAAGCTTGTTTCGGTATTGCCGGTCCAGTGGTTAACAATAGTTCCGAATTGACTAATTTAAGTTGGTCTCTAACTGGCGATCGCCTAAGCCACGAGCTGCAGATTGAGCGAGTAAAATTGATTAATGATTTTGCGGCGATCGGTTATGGGGTGTTAGGATTAGCCCCAGAGGAGCTGCACAATCTACAGTCGGCCCCGACAGTACCAGATGCCCCGATTGCGGTTATCGGTGCGGGAACGGGGTTAGGAGAGGGTTTTTTGATTCCTGTCTCGAAGGGTAAATATCGGGTGTTTGGTAGTGAGGGTTCCCACGCTGATTTTGCCCCTCGATCGAGTTTAGAATATCAACTATTAAATTATCTCTTGGAACTCTATAATATCGAGCGAATTTCGGTGGAGCGAGTGGTTTCTGGTCCTGGAATCACTTCTATCTATCGATTTCTCCACGATAGTAACTATAGTCAGTCATCACCGGCCATGGCGGAAATTTACCGCACTTGGTTAGCAGAAATGGGTAAAACGCAAAAAACCGTCGATTTAGCGGCTAAAATTGCCAGTTTTGCCCAAGATAACTCGGATTATCTCTGTTATCAAACCATGAAAATTTTTATCGAGGCCTACGGTGCGGAAGCGGGCAATTTAGCCCTCAAGTTGCTTCCCTACGGAGGATTATACATCGCGGGGGGGATTGCGGCCAAAAATCTTCCCCTAATGACCGAGGGTAGCTTTATGAAGGCTTTTCGGGCTAAAGGTCGGATGAGGGAGCTATTAAGCAATATTCCCGTTCATATCGTCCTTAATCCCCAAGTGGGACTGATGGGGGCGGTTTACTGTGCTAGTCAGCTATGAGCGAGGGTTGACTGGATTTTACCAACGGCGGCGGCGATTGAGGCAAGCGCTCGAAAAAATGTTCTCCATCACCGTTTTCCTGCCCTTGGCTGTGCTTGGGGGGGCTTAGATGTTATTGGTGTTTATCAACAAAAGCCGCTAGAAAGCCGAAAAAATGCCGATCAACAGCTAGAAAAAGTCCTACTGTCCTGTGAAGAAAAAATGTTAAATTCCGACCAGGCCAGTTTTGCCGACAAACTGCACTGGCGCGGTTATGGAAAACAGCCTAGGGCAGTTGCTCTGGCCGCGGGTCAATGCTATGATTAGGAAGACTTTTGCGGGTATAGTTCAGTGGTAGAACGTCACCTTCCCAAGGTGAATGTCGCGCGTTCGAGTCGCGTTACCCGCTTCTGAGGACAATTGTGACGATAACTAGGGCTGGCTGAATAAATGTGAAATATAGATGAGGTAAGGGTTTTGGAGCTTTTGGATGGGAAACAGGTGCAAGGTTTTGAGGGATAGTGGTTCAAAAACCTTGCGTCTTCATCGGCGCTCGCGCTCTGATACACCTTCATTCTCGCCAATCCCTCAGTATAATCTATGACCCTTCACTCTATCACCCTTATAATGATAGATAAGTACCTAAGCAAAATTAATTACACATATCTAACTACCTCTTGCCTTTTGTATGAGTGTTCGTGTTAGTGAGTGTTAGTGAGCGGCTCGAGTCAGCCTCGCCGAACTCTTGTCGAACTACTGATCTCACGCCGAAGTCTCACGCCGAAGTCTCACTGCCGAAGCCTTTTGCCTCTTGCATGAGTGCCTATCCTGACCAAGAAATTGATTTTGCACGACTACTTAGGACGTACCTTTAAATCAATTGACTTATAACAGCGAAATGCGATAAGGGTTTTCGGCTTTTGTAGTATATATGTAGGGGAAAAGTTCAGGAATAAGAAGTTTATTGAGCATTTTGCTTGACTTTTAGGGAATTTTTGGCGATAAAAATAGCGATTTTGACTTAGCGATCGCTATCTTCTAAATATCTCTGCAAATCTTTGGTACGCTGCTCGGTGACAGCTGCCAAACAATTACTGTAAATCATGGGAGCTATAGAGCCTCCCTCAAACGCACTTCTTTCAAATTCGCAACTGCTGTCTCTAAACTTAATCCAAGCTTGTTGGGCGCTAATTAATTTTTGTTGGCGAGAAGCTGACAGTTTTGGCAGTAGTTGTCGATAAACTTGATTTAACTTGCGATCAGCGTTTTGATAAGCTATGCTGGCACAAATGTTCATTTCGCTTTGAGTCTGAGGATTGTTACAGTTAGGGCGTTGAGCTAGTTGCAAGTTCGTCGCTGCAGATGTGGGACTTGCAATGCCACGGGTAGCCATCCCGACAGCAAACAAACTTGCTATGCTTAATATGGTTAGTAAAAACTTACCCATGGCTATTTATTCTATGATCGTAAGAACAGGATAACAGAAATGCGATCGAAGTGATCGGATTGCGAATCAGTAGCGTTTTTAATCTAGCTTTTTAGGAAGCAGACTAGGTTTGATACTAAATCCGTTGAGTAACGCACGGAAAACGGGTTTCTCGGAGAAACCCGTTTTCTACTCATGCACTCATGCAAAAAGGGGAATAAATAATCAGTCTTTAATAACCAGATTTAGTATGATTCATTTATTCGCTTGCTTAACTCTATTTCATTATTTCCAAAAAAGAAAATCAGAGGAATCGGTAACTAAAAAACCCAGACGGGAACTCGTTTATAAGCAGGAGTCCCACAGCGAGGGTCGATTTTAGCTTTGAATAAAACATTGGTTTCGGGATAGAACATAAAGCCAACACCTTCGCGAATCGGACCGAAAATAAGTTCGATATTCTCTAATTTGCCGGCATCTCCTTGAACGGTGACTCGTTGATGTTCCCGAAAGCCTGCTTTTTTGGCATCTTCGGCGTTCATCAATAAACAATGACGGTGAGGCATTCCCCGATATTTATCGCCCACTTGATAAACGACGGTATTATGTTGTCCATAACTGCGTCCCGTTCCGAGAATGAGGGTAATTCCGGGGGCATTTTCCGGTTGGTTGAAATCTTGCTTTTGCGGCGCTTTTAAAGTGGGTAAAGGGGTGACAGACATTTGCGCTTTTCCGGTTGAGGTCGCAAAATGAGGTTCGGTAAAAATCCGTCCGCTAATGGTAAATTCTGTTTGGGTTTGATCTAATTGCCCGATTTTTTGATAACCCGGAATCGTTCTGGCGATTAGCTGACGAATATAGGCGGTGTCGTCTAATCTCGACCAATCGATCGGGTCAGTACCTAAAACTTTGACGGCAATATTTGTTAATAGTTCTACTTCCGAGATGACATCGACATCGGAACCCTGTAGATGACTGCTTCCCCGCTCGTTAAAACGGACAAAATTATTGCCCGATTCGGTGGTTGTCGGGTGAGGATTTTCAAAACGAGCGAAGACGGGTAAAATTACCGTATTTTGTCGGGCTAATCCCTGAAAATGTCCTAAATTTGGCTTGGTGGCTACATAAAAAATCGTATCAATTTGTGCTAAGGCTTTTTTGGCTTGAGTTAAATCTGGATTTGCCCCATAAAGATTACCTCCCAAACAGAAAAGGGTGTTGATTTTTCCCCGTTCGGCCGCTTCAATTAATGCCCTGGTATCATAACCGCCAGTTATATTTAATGGCTTTCCTAAAAGTTGAGAAAGTGCCTCGGCGATTTCCCGACGTAATTTCACCGTAACGCCCATAGAACCGAAGCCCTGTACATTAGAATGACCCCTAATTGGCATGGTTCCGGCTCCGATTTTGCCGGCATTACCTGTGAGTAAGGCCGTGTTAGCGATACTGATGATATTATCGACACCGTTTTCCTGTTGTGTAACTCCCATCGCCCAAGCGAAAACCACGCGCTCTAATTTGCCGAAAAGGGCGGCGGTTGCTTCAATTTCTTCTCGGGATAAACCGCAGGTTTTAGTAATGGTTTCCCAGGGTATTTGTCGGGCGTAATCTATAACAGATTGCCAATTTTCTGTATGGGATTCCAGATAATCCCACCGGACTAAATTTTGTTCGATCAAAGATTTTTGGCTCTTCGGTAATTGTTATGCAAATAATTAACTTAAAATAAAATTCGATGATAGTGCTTACGCTCAAAAATAGCTGAAATCTATACAGGGAGAAATTTTAGACACAAACAGGTTAATACCAAAAGATAGACAATTGAGTTAAGATTTAATATAATAGCCAAAAACCAGAGTATTTTACTTATGATACTTGACAAATTTTTGAACCTAGAAGGAACCTCTATTCAAGGCTATCGACACCTAGAAAATGTCGGTATAGTTTGACGAATCGAATCGAAAAAGAAAAAAGCAATCTGTCCTCGTTGTGGGTTAGAGAGCGATAAACTACACCAAAATCATCGACATTTAGTCAAAGATTTACCGCTCTCAGGCCAACCAGTGTACCTACAAGTTAATCGTCGTCAATTTAAGTGCGATAATTGTCAGAAGCCCTTTAGCGAAGAGTTAGATTTTGTCGCCAGTAAACGAACCTATACGAAAAGACTAGCCGAGAATATACTTGAACAATTAAAATCAGGAGATATTTTAAATGTTAGCCGAAGAAATGACGTAACGGAAGAAGAGATTCAAAGAATGCTAGAGGACATCGCTGAAGAAATTACCGAGCCAGATTTATCGGAATTAAAAAGACTAGGAATTGATGAAATCGCTCTAGTGAAGGGACAAAAAAATTACTGTGCAGTTTTAGTAAATTTAGATACGGGAAAACTAATAGCTATTCTGGAGAAGCGAACACAAGAAGAGTTTAAGAAAACCCTTACGGGCTGGGGAAAAGAGGTGTTAGAGCCAATTGAAGAAGTAAGCATAGATCTTTGGTTGTCCTATAAAAATCTGGTAAAAGAATTGATGCCGTCGGCCGAGGTAGTCGCTGATAGATTCCATGTAATGAAACAAATTAATCAAGAGTTAGACGAACAGAGAAGAGCGGAAAAAAGAGCCGTAGAAGCGCGGAAAAATAAAAAACAGAAAGCGGAAAAAGAAGCGAAGCTAGAAGTTTTAAAGCGAAGTAAATATAGCCTGTTAAAAAATGAAGAAGATTTAACGGAACCCCAAAAAATCAAACTATAGCAAAGAGCGGGATAGTTAGGACATAATAGAGAAAAAGAAATGAGGAGAAGCTTTCATGGCAGCACCCTATAGTGATGATTTAAGACAGAAAGCAGTGAGTGCCGTAGAGCGAGGGGAGAAAAAAAGCCATGTCTGTCGCACCCTCAATATTAGTCGTAATACATTAGACCTATGGCTGAAACGGAAGAAACAAACTGGGACGGTGGCCGCTAAAACTAACTATCGTCGAGGGCCGAAGCCCAAAATTGACGATTTAGAAGCCTTTCAAAAGTTGGCCGAACAATATGGGCATTTGACCCAAGAAAAAATGGCGCAAAAATGGGCTAACCCAGTCAGTAGGATGAGAATTGGTCAAGCGCTCAAAAGAATTGGATTTACTAGAAAAAAAGGCTCTTCGTTACTCTTTATGCTAAATCAACAGACAAGATGCCAAGACAACATACTTCTAACCCAAAAATTCCGAAAGTTTCTAAAGCCATAGCCTCTTCGTTTTATTAGTTTAAGTTTATTGTTGATTCCCTCGACTAATCCATTCGTTGTCCTTCGCTCGAAATAACTAATGATTTCTCCAAACCAGTTTCGGATTGTTTGACAACTCTTGGTAAAAACACTGGAGGATTTTGCCAACCATTCCGAGATGGATAGCATTCCCTCTGTCGGATTCTTTGAGGTTTCGTAAATCCTTCTGAATTCTTCCTTTAATTCGTGCATCTCTTTCAAATTTAGCCAAGTTTTTTTGATAGCTTCTAGTTTGATTTTTTGGGGTTCCGTTAAATCTTCTTCATTTTTTAACAGGCTATATTTACTTCGCTTTAAAACTTCTAGCTTCGCTTCTTTTTCCGCTTTCTGTTTTTTATTTTTCTGCGCTTCTACGGCTCTTTTTTCTGCTCTTCTCTGTTCGTCTAACTCTTGATTAATTTGTTTCATTACATGGAATCTATCGGCGACTAATTCAACCGATGACATCAATTCTTTCACCAAATTTTTATAGGGCAACCAAAGGTCTATGCTCACTTCTTCAATTGGCTCTAACACCTCTTTTCCCCAGCCTGTAAGCGTTTTTCTCAACTCCTCTTGTGTTCGCTTCTCTAGAATAGCTATTAGTTTTCCCGTATCTAAATTTACTAAAACCGCACAGTAATTTTTTTGTCCTTTGACTAGAGCGATTTCATCAATTCCTAGTCTTTTTAATTCCGATAGGTCTGGCTCGGTAATTTCTTCAGCAATGTCCTCTAGCCTTCTTTGAATCTCTTCTTCCGTTACGTCATTTATTCGACTAACATTTAAAATATCTCCTGATTTTAATTGTTCGAGTATATTTTCGGCTAGTCTTTTCGTATAGGTTCGTTTACTGGCGACAAAATCTAACTCTTCGCTCAAGGGTTTTCGACAATTATCGCACTTAAATTGACGACGATTAACTTGTAGGTACACTGGTTGTCCTGAGATTGGTAAATCTTTGACTAAATATCGATGATTTTGGTGTAGTTTATCGCTCTCTAACCCACAACGAGGACAGATTGCTTTTTTCTTTTTCGATTCGACTGGTCAAACTATACCGACATTTTCTAGGTGTCGATAGCCTTGAATAGAGGTTCCTTCTAGGTTCAAAAATTTGTCAAGTATCATAAGTAAAATACTCTGGTTTTTGGCTATTATATCAAATCTTAACTCGATTGTCTATCTTTTGGTATTAACCTGTTTGTGTCTAAAATCTCTCCCTGTATAAATTTCAGCTATTTTTGAGCGTAGGCACTATCATCGAATTTTATTTGAAGTTAATTATTTGCATAACAATTACCGAAGAGCCGTAAAAAAAAACTTATGGCTACAGAGAAAGAGATGAAGAAGCCCGAAAAGAGTTTCTCCAAAAAATCAGAGGTTATGCCCCGGAAAGATTTGTCTATATTGATGAAGCTGGAATAGATAACACCATCGATTATCCTTATGGATATTGTCACAAATCAGAAAGATTTGAGGCTTTAAAGTTAGGTCACTGTAGCGAACGAGTTAGTGTGATCAGCGGTTGGTGGCGTGGTTCCACGATCGCGCCAATGGTGTTTGAGGGGTACTGTAATACAGAGTTGGTGTGTGAGTGGATAGAACAATTGCTATTACCCGAACTACTACCCGGTCAAATTATCATCATTGATAACGCCAGTTTTCATCCCAAAGAGAGAATCAAAAAATTGTTAGCTAAAGCGGGATGTGAAGTGCTATTTTTACCCGCCTATTCTCCAGACCTCAACAAAATTGAAAAGTTCTGGGCTAGATTGAAAAACTATGTTAGTCAGATTATCAATGATAGTGAAAACCTTGTGGATGCTGTGAGTAAAGCCTTCAGGCATCTGTCCTAACTAACTCGTTCTATGCCATATTACCCGAACTACTACCCGGTCAAATTATCATCATTAATAACGCCAGTTTTCATCCCAAAGAGAGAATCAAAAAATTGTTAGCTAAAGCGGGATGTGAAGTGCTATTTTTACCCGCCTATTCTCCAGACCTCAACAAAATTGAAAAGTTCTGGGCTAGATTGAAAAACTATGTTAGTCAGATTATCAATGATAGTGAAAACCTTGTGGATGCTGTGAGTAAAGCCTTCAGGTATCTGTCCTAACTAACTCGTTCTATGCCATATTACCCGAACTACTACCCGGTCAAATTATCATCATTGATAACGCCAGTTTTCATCCCAAAGAGAGAATCAAAAAATTGTTAGCTAAAGCGGGATGTGAAGTGCTATTTTTACCCGCCTATTCTCCAGACCTCAACAAAATTGAAAAGTTCTGGGCTAGATTGAAAAACTATGTTAGTCAGATTATCAATGATAGTGAAAACCTTGTGGATGCTGTGAGTAAAGCCTTCAGGCATCTGTCCTAACTAACTCGTTCTATGCCATAGTCAGATTATCAATGATAGTGAAAACCTTGTGGATGCTGTGAGTAAAGCCTTCAGGCATCTGTCCTAACTAACTCGTTCTATGCCATAAATGACAGTTTTAGTCGCTTTTTCAGGCTTTAATTGTTAATTTTGTGCGGTTGATTAAGGATTTTTACTTACTTATTTAAACCCCAAAAAAACTGGATGTAAATCCAGTTTTTCGGGTTCCTTGTTTTTTGGTTCATGAATAATGCAGGCTAAACACCTCTTGCCTCTTGCAAGAGGCAAGAGTGCCTCTTGCAAGAGGTGTTTAGATATGTGTAATTAATTTTGCTTAGGTACTTATCTATTCCAGCTTCATCAATATAGACAAATCTTTCCGGGGCATAACCTCTGATTTTTTGGAGAAACTCTTTTCGGGCTTCTTCATCTCTTTCTCTGTAGCCATAAGTTTTTTTTTTCTAGTAAATCCAATTCTTTTGAGCGCTTGACCAATTCTCATCCTACTGACTGGGTTAGCCCATTTTTGCGCCATTTTTTCTTGGGTCAAATGCCCATATTGTTCGGCCAACTTTTGAAAGGCTTCTAAATCGTCAATTTGGGGCTTCGGCCCTCGACGATAGTTAGTTTTAGCGGCCACCGTCCCAGTTTGTTTCTTCCGTTTCAGCCAGATGTCTAATGTATTACGACTAATATTGAGGGTGCGACAGACATGGCTTTTTTTCTCCCCTCGCTCTACGGCACTCACTGCTTTCTGTCTTAAATCATCACTATAGGGTGCTGCCATGAAAGCTTCTCCTCATTTCTTTTTCTCTATTATGTCCTAACTATCCCGCTCTTTGCTATATACTAAATCCGTTGGGTATAGGCTACATATCAGGACAGGCACTCATGCAAGAGGCACTCATGCAAAAGAGGGAATAGATAATCAGTCTTTAATAACCGGATTTAGTATTACTAGGCTACTAATTCCTAAGTCAATTCCGAGGGCTTTATCTGTTGCGGGTCAGGGTAAGCGCATCTTAACAATCCTTGACAAAATGAACTTTATGTGAGTTGCTTACCCAGAGGGCGATTCAGGAATATTTGAGGAGAATTTGCCCTCTCAATTGTTAAGCAAAAATCGACCCATTTGGTCGATTTCGTAACTATTCTGATTGACTGGTATCACTTGAAATGCTCACGCGGATCACAAAATTGGCCAATTGTCAATAGCGTTTGAGATGCTCTCACCCTGTCTTGCGGGTAAGGGTTTAATAGTTGGATCATCAAATCTTATTGAGATATGCCAACGTCCAGAAGGATTTAATCTGACTGTTACTGTTAATTCTGGCGATTTTTGCTATTACAACCACAAAAGCCCGAATTCTCAGACATTTAACTACACTATTCTCATTCCGAGATTTCGATCGAACTCACCGATCTTTGCCAACGTTTTTTCCAGTGGCTAGTCGGTTCTAAGTCACAGAGAGCCTGTTCGGTGCGACGACGTTGTATAATCACTTCGGCTGAGTCGGTTAAAGTCGCATCTCGATAGGGAATAGCGGCCTTAGTTTGCAGATGTTCCCGTTCCTGTGCCGATAGAGATGGGGGTAAAGACAAAAAACTGGCTATTGTCCCTGGCGATCGCCGCCCGACGCTATCGGTGGCCCCAATCTGCAATCCTGCTAATTGTAAAGCCCTTCGCACCGAGGCAGCACAGGAATAGGTGACTAAATAACCCGTCGGACTCAGGCATTTCGCCACTAAAGCTAAAAACTCCACCGTCCACAGTTGCGGACATTTACCCGGGGAAAAGGGATCGAGAAAAATTGCCTCCGCTTGAAAACCCGCCTCAATCACCTTGGTTATCGTCTGTCGCGCATCCCCGATTAACAGTTTAGCCGTGAGATTAGGCAGATCCAGCCGGTGATTATGGGCAAAATCACTTAAATATTCGGGAATTGGTTGACTCCAACTATTTAAGAGATTTTCTCTAATAGCCGCGAGGGGAACCACTCGATCGCTTTCTAAAGCTAATAATTCTACCCGACAATCCCCCCTAACTTGCCAAATGGCTGCTAAGGCCGCGGCGGCATTATACCCTAAGCCGTAACAAATGTCAAGAATTTTTAGATTATTGCTCTGGTCTGCTTTTGCTGCCAGACGACTGGAGAGGATAAATTTTTTCTCGGCCTCTTCCCTTGCCCCGGAGGTAGAATGATAACATTCGCCGAATTCGGTCGAAAAAAAGGTATAAGAACCATCCTCAGTGACTTTTTGCGGGTAGGCTTCGGGGGAGACAAGCATGGTGATGGAGAATGTCTTTGAGGTGAATATCGGTTTCCAGCAGGCAAGCGTGACCACTATTGGGCAGAATCGTCAATTTTGCGGCGGGTAACTGCTGAATTAGGCGTTTAGCCTCCGCTACCGATGGTAACAGTCGGTCGCCTTGACTGGCTATCAATAACACCCCCAATTGCAGACTTTTTAACTCGCTGGCACTAACCTGAAACCGTTGTAACTGGGATAAACGCCAGCTAATCGTCTTCGGTGGGACGTATTGCATGGCTTTGAGGAGAGAGCGGCGATCTTCCCGGGATATTCGACCCAGAGCAGCGAGAAAGGGTAAAATAGTTAGGGCCGAGCTGCCGTGGATGAAATCGGGCATTATCTGGGTGATACCGATTCCCAAGCTTAAAAGAGGTCTTTGATTAAAAGAAGAAGCAGGGTTAATTAAAATCAGTTTTTTAATTAATTTTGCTGATTTTGTCGCTATTTTCAAGGCTAAACAGCCGCCAAAAGACTCACCGCAGAGATAGACTTTTCTCGATTGTCGCTTTAATTCCTGTTCCAATAAAGCGATCACGAGGGTGCTTAACTCCTCCCAATCACCGAGATATTGCGGGGAAATCACCAAACAACGCAGATCGAAGTAAGGAGCAAGGTTTTTAATCTGACGATGGTATAGTTGGCCGCTGCCATCCATTCCGGGTAAAAATACAAACAGGGGATAATCGGGACGGGGATGACGGGGAATAATCCAACTGACAGGTTGTTCCATGGTGCGAGCAGCGCGATCGATGTTAAAAAAGTTTTTTCTGGTTATCTATTTTAAGGATAATTAATATTAGAGAGATTTGCCAGTTTTAAGAGTAGTATTAACCTCCAACCTATGGATTGTTTCTCCCTGCTCCCCAACCCCTGATAACTGATAACTGATAACTGATAACTGATTAACTGAGCCAAATTTTTAGGCCGCCGCTAAATTAGCAGCCACGAAATCCCAATTAACCAACTTGGTTAAAAAGTCGCTGATGTAATCGGGACGACGATTTTGGTAGTCGAGATAATAAGCGTGTTCCCACACATCCATAGTTAGGAGGGGAACCTGTCCGGCGGTTAAAGGATTGTCAGCGTTGCCGGTTTTGGTAACTTTGAGAGTACCGTTATCGAGAACCAACCAAGCCCAACCACTACCGAATTGAGTAGCGCCCGCAGTTTTGAAAGCTTCGACAAATTTCTCGAAACTGCCGAAATCTGCCTGAATTTTATCGGCTAAAGCACCAGTAGGCGTGCCACCACCCGCCGGTTTCATGCAGTCCCAATAAAAACTATGATTCCATGCTTGGGCGGCATTGTTGAAAACCCCAGCTTTAGAAGCATCACCGGCAACCTTAACGATAACTTCTTCTAAAGAGAGAGTATCGAGTTCCGTATCTTTGACCAAACCGTTATAGTTATTGACATAAGCGGCGTGGTGCTTGTCGTGGTGGAATTCTAGGGTACTTTTGGTGATACAAGGCTCTAAGGCAGTGTAATCGTAGGGTAAAGGGGGAAGTGTGTAAGCCATGTGTTCTCTGTATCCTCTCTTGAGAGCTTGTTTAAGGTAGTGTTGTTAACCTTTTGTCAGTATTCAGCTTGACTAAGACGAATACCGTTGCAATAAAACTTTACATCCTCGATCATAGCACCGAAGGAGACTTGATCAGTGATCACTGATCGATCAGCTTTTTTCTCCCATATCCCTTCTCCCCCATCACCTCAACTCCCATCGACCATCTCCTAAATCCTGAGAAGATCACCAAACAATGTTAGAATAATTCCCGTACTGTAGGCGCTTGCAGATTCTTGTGGGCGTGGCAGGGCAGGCGAAAAACGATTCCGTTCGGAATTAGACCAAAAAAGCTCCACTGGAAACAGCAGTAGATTTTATCTCACTGGGTTGACCGGTTGGCACTTCGTCAAATTACGGATCAATACAAAATTATCATTTACAGATCTTTCTTGGTAACTTATGGCACAGCGTACACGCTTAGGTGAAATCCTTCGTCCCCTCAACTCGGAATATGGTAAAGTTTCTCCCGGTTGGGGAACTACCTTGCTGATGGGAGTTTTTATGGCTCTGTTTTTAGTCTTTTTGCTGATTATTTTACAGATCTACAACTCCTCCCTAATTTTAGAAGGATTTAATGTAGATTGGGGTCAGTAAGCAGATTCCAACAATCTCGTCGGCATTTTTGGCGGCAGAATTATCCCTCGGACTTTGGCAGGTGGGTTATTGCCCACCGCTAGTTTTTTATTAGGAGCAAAAAAATGAATATTTTTGGGATTGGATTACCGGAAATGGGGTTAATTCTCTTGATTGCCCTGCTAGTTTTCGGACCGAAAAAATTACCAGAAATCGGTCGCAGTTTAGGCAAAACGATTCGAGGATTTCAAGAAGCATCCAAGGAATTTGAAAGTGAATTTAAGCGAGAGGCCCAGCAGATTGAAGACTCGGTAAAAATCAAAGCTGAATTAGAAGAAAGTCAATCTCCTAGCGATCAAACTCGTTCCAGTTAAGAACTGTATAGAGATAAAAAGGAAGAAGATTGGGCGATAAATTTGTAGATCAAATTCGAGGCTATCCGCTAGATTAACATCGAGAATGACAAAATCGAGATTAAATTGGCAGTTTTACCATCGGCCGCTACTTTTACTCGCTAGTTTTTTTGACCGAGAAAAGGGGAAATTAGGTTTCGGAGTGCAAAATCGTCTTTAACGACGATAATTTCGGCAGCAGCCACAGCCATAGTTGAATAAGTAGGCAGAATATACCATTAGTTTGAGAATTCCCAGACGGCAGGGAAAAAATGACTATTTCCTTGCTATAAGTATTGTAGATGTCAAGAGTGGTAAATGAATGTCTATAGTGGTATCCCCCGAACAAGTCCATCAAATCGTCAACAACCTCCATCACGATCCCTTTGAGGTTTTGGGGGCCCATCCCCTAGAAGAAGAAGGAAAAGTCAATAAATGGGTTGTTAGAGCCTATTTACCGAAAACCACGGCCGCTTGGGTTATTTTACCGTCCCAAAGACAGGAATATCCCATGAAGACCGCTTATCATCCCCATTTTTTCGAGTGCGTCATCGATATCGGTGAACTGAACAATTATCAATTACGCATCCACGAGGGGGAACAGGAACGGGTAATCTATGATTCCTATGCCTTCCGTTCTGCCAAACTCAGCGATTTTGATTTACACCTGTTTGGGGAGGGCAACCATCATCGCATTTATGAAAAATTAGGGGCGCATTTAGCCGAAATCGAGGGTATTAAGGGGGTTTATTTTGCCGTTTGGGCTCCTAATGCCCGCAACGTCTCGATTATTGGTGATTTTAATAGTTGGGATGGTCGGGATCACCAAATGCGGAAACGTAATAATATGGTCTGGGAATTGTTTATCCCGGAAATCGGTGTGGGCACTAAATATAAATACGAGATCAAAAATTGGGAAGGTCATATTTACGAAAAATCTGATCCCTACGGTTTTGCCCAAGAAGTACGCCCAAAAACCGCCTCGATCGTGGCCAATTTAGATAGCTATACTTGGGATGATAGCGATTGGATGGAAAAACGTCGCCATAACGATCCTTTAACTCAACCGGTTTCCGTTTACGAATTACACCTCGGTTCTTGGCTGCACGCTTCTAGTGCCGAACCCCCCCGTTTACTTTCTGGGTCCGGGGAAGCGGTTCCCGTGTCGGAATGGAACACCGGGGCGCGCTTTTTGAGTTACTACGAGTTAGCCCAAAAACTAATTCCCTACGTTAAAGAATTAGGTTACACCCATATCGAATTATTACCGATCGCCGAGCATCCTTTTGATGGTTCTTGGGGTTATCAAGTGACGGGTTATTTTGCCCCCACCAGTCGCTACGGCAATCCTGAAGATTTTATGTATTTTATCGATCAATGTCACCAAAATGGCCTTGGTGTGCTAGTGGATTGGGTCCCTGGTCACTTCCCCAAAGATGGTCACGGGTTAGCTTTCTTTGATGGTACTCATCTTTATGAACACGGCGACCCGCGCAAGGGGGAACACAAGGAATGGGGAACCTTAATTTTTAACTACGGTCGCAACGAAGTCAGAAATTTCCTCGTCGCTAATGCCCTATTTTGGTTCGATAAGTACCATATTGACGGTATTAGAGTTGATGCGGTGGCTTCTATGCTCTATCTCGATTATTGTCGTAAAGATGGGGAATGGGTGGCTAACGAGTACGGTGGCCGGGAAAATTTAGAGGCTGCGGAATTCCTGCGTCAAGTAAATCATGTAATTTTTAGCTATTTCCCCGGAATTCTCTCTATTGCCGAAGAATCCACCGCTTGGCCGATGGTGTCCTGGCCCACCTATATGGGCGGTTTAGGCTTTAATTTAAAGTGGAATATGGGCTGGATGCACGATATGCTCGATTATTTCGGCATGGATCCCTGGTTCCGTCAATTCCATCAAAATAATGTCACTTTTAGTATGTGGTATAACCACAGCGAGAATTATATGCTGGCTTTGTCCCACGATGAAGTGGTTCACGGCAAAAGTAATATGATTGGCAAAATGCCGGGGGATGAGTGGCAAAAATTTGCCAATGTCCGGGCCTTATTTAGTTATATGTTTACCCACCCTGGCAAGAAAACCATGTTTATGAGCATGGAATTTGGTCAGTGGAGTGAGTGGAATGTTTGGGGTGATTTGGAGTGGGGTCTTTTGCAGTATCAACCCCATCAACAGCTAAAACGCTTTTTCACTGATTTGAACGCCACCTATAAGAGTGAACCTGCTTTATATACCCAGGATTTTGGTGAGGATGGCTTTGAGTGGATCGACTGTAGTGATAATAGTCATAGCGTCGTTTCTTTCCTGCGCTGGAGCAAAAATTGGCAGGAGTTTCTGGTGGTGGTTTGTAATTTTACTCCCCAACCCCACAGCCATTATCGCGTTGGTGTACCCCATCCCGGTTTTTATCAGGAAATCTTTAACAGCGATGCGGGTAAATATGGCGGTAGTAATATGGGCAACCTCGGTGGTAAATGGTCGGAGGAATGGTCCTATCATAGCCGTCCCCACTCGATCGATCTCTGTTTACCACCTTTAGGGGTTTTAGTTCTCAAAATCGGTCCCCATGCTTCTGGGGAATAGGTAAGTGGGGTGTAGGGTATGGGGTGTGGGGTGTGGGGTGTGGGAAGTGGGGGAATGGGGGAATTCAACTAAAACCCTAACACCCTAACACCCTAAAACCCCAACACCCAACCCCTAAGAAAAAATTTAGAGGCCATCTTCCGGAAAGTGGCCTCTTTTTAGGGTGAATTTTCCAGAAACTATTAAGGCGAAAATTAATCAGGGGGAGAAACTGGTTAACCATTTTTCATCTCCCTTAATATTTCCTTACTTTTTCGTTAATATTTATGGTAGCAAAGCCATTTGATGGTCTGATACTAAATCCGTTGAGTATAGGCTAAATATCAGGAGAGGCAATAGGCACTCTTGCAATAGGCAAAAGGATCAATAGATAATCAGTCTTTAATAACAGGATTTAGTCTGAACAGGTACAGACAAGAAAGTGCAGAAAGTGGGCATTTTCCTCCGTCGATCATCGAACCCATAAACAAGCAAAAGTGTCTGTATATTTGGTTACTAAATAAGACGGAGCCGCCCTGGATGCGGCCCGGGGAAAAGCCGGTCAAAAACTAACCCATCAGGATCACCGTATCGATGACGTGGATCACACCATTATCCGCCTCGATATTACCTGCGACCACCGTGGCATTTTTCACCTCAAAACCTTCGCTACAATCGATGGGAATCGGTGAACCCTCTAGAGAAGTCACTACAGCCAATTTTGCTAAATCTTCCTGCATATATTTGCCCGCAACGACGTGATAGGTGAGAATTCGGGTTAATTGGGGGATATTCTGCACTAGGGTTGTAATCGTCCCGGGGGGCAATTTGGCAAAAGCTTCATCGGTGGGGGCAAAAACTGTGAAGGGGCCGGGACTTTTTAGGGCATCCACAAGACTAGCGGCTTGTACCGCCGTCACTAGAGTTTTAAAATTATCGGCACTGACCGCAATATCGACAATATCTGCCATAAACTTGACTCGATCCTCAAAAAAATCATCTATTTCAGATTTTAAACTTAATCTTGTCCCAAAGATCGTTCTAGGGATGGGGTGTGGGGTGTGGGGTGTAGGGTGTAGGGTGTAGGGTGTGGGAAGAACAAATAAAAATAATCTCCTGTCTCCTGACTCCTGACTCCTGACTCCTGAATACTGACTCCTGAATACTGACTCCCGACTCCTGAATACTGACTCCTGACTTCTAACCCCATGTTGGTCAAAGATAAGCAAAAATTATCTATTGACTCCAAAAACTTGAGAATATTTAAATTAACATTCCGCAATATTTACAAATTCTTAAGAATTAATTGAGAAAGATTTTTATTTAACAACGATGTTACAATGGTTACAGCGATTTTACTGAATTTCATAATGGGTTATTCTGTGCTTTTTTGGGTAGCAATGGTTGAAACCCTTGCCACACCTACAGGGTGATCCTAATTAAGACGGGTAAATGAGTCAATTTCACCCACAACGATGATCTTTTTTTTGTGTAGTTTTATTGCAAAAAAAAAGTTTTTTTGACAAAAAGCAGAAAGTATGATATGAACGCTGGCGTATTTCTGGCTGCGAGTAATTATTGCAGAGTTAGGTCAAAATCAGGGGATTTCCTGTTTCCAAGTGATCAAATACAGAAAAGCAGCAATTCGATCAAGAAATCGATCAAAACAGCCTAGACTAGAAAAATAATCCTCTATCCCGACAGCTATCCTGTGGAGATTACTTTTTTAGGAACCAGTTCCGGGGTTCCGACTCGTTCGCGTAATGTCTCTAGTATCGCCCTTCGGTTGCCGCAACGGGCGGAAATATGGCTGTTTGACTGTGGAGAAGGAACTCAACACCAGTTACTGCGTAGCGACCTAAAAAGTTCCCAAATCCGACGCATTTTTATCACCCACATGCACGGCGATCATATCTTTGGTTTAATGGGATTGTTAGCCAGTATCGGATTAGCCGGTTCTGCTCAGGATATTGATATCTACGGACCCCCCGGACTAGGGGACTATCTGCGTGCTTGTGCTAAGTATTCCTATACTAATTTCGCCAATCGGGTGCGAGTCCATGCCGTTTCCCCCGGCATACTCTACGAAGATGAAGAATTTACCGTCTCCTGTCAGCTATTAAAACATCGTATTCCTGCCCACGGTTATCGCATCGCCGAAAAAGACCGTCCAGGACGTTTTGATGTGGAAAAAGCCAACGCTTTGGGTATTCCCCCCGGACCAATTTACGGCAAGCTGAAAAGAGGAGAAACTGTCACCCTCCCCGATGGCAGAAAAATTCGCGGTCAGTCCCTCTGCGGGGAAACGGAAATCGGCCGTAAAATTGCCTACTGTACCGATACTATTTTCTGTGAAGGTTCGATCGAATTGGCACAGAATGCAGATGTGCTAATTCATGAGGCGACTTTTGCACACCAAGATGCTGGGTTAGCTTTTGAAAGTGTTCATTCCACTTCGACGATGGCAGCCCAGGTGGCCTTGGCAGCCCAGGTAAAATTGTTATTAATGACCCATTTTAGTCCCCGTTATCTACCGGGTAATTCTCTGGATATTTCCAATCTGTTAGAGGAAGCGCGGGCAATTTTTCCTAACACTAAATTAGCCTACGATTTCCTCACCTACGAAGTCCCCCGCAACCGTCAAGAAATGGCTTTAGGAGTTAAGTAATTATGCCAGCAGCAGTGGAAGAAAAAAGCATGGTTCCCACGGTTTTAGTGGGTATTGGTGGCACGGGTAACGAAATTTTATCGCGATTGCGTCGTTTAATCGAGGAAAGTTATGGCAGTTTGAGCAATTTTCCGATTGTCAGTTTTTTGGTGGTTGACACGGATAAGGATTATAAAATCAGTAATCCTGAAGCTGCCGGCAGTGCTTTTAAAGATAACGAAAAACACTGGGCCCGGGTGAGTGGAAAACAGGTACAGGAGATGGTATCTGACATGGATAGATATCCCTGGATTAATAGTTGGTTTCCCCCGGAATTAGAGAGAAATATTACTTCCCTGGAAGCGGGGGCGGGACAAATTCGCGCCTGTGGACGTTTTGCTTTATTTTGTAATTATCATGAGATCCAAAGAAAATTTCTAGATGCGGTGAGACGGGTAAAGGGACAAGAAAACTTTATGCTCGATCGCTATGGAATTAAAGTTAATAATACTGCTATTAATGTCTTTACTACGGGGTCTTTAAACGGTGGTACAGGTAGCGGAATGTTAATCGATCTAGGCTACTGTATTCGTAATTGGTTACGAGGGGAAAGTAGTCCTTTGAGTACGGCAATTGTTCCCACTCCTGAAGCATTTGCGGGGATTAGTGTCGGCGATCGAGTTTTGGCTAATGGTTACGCTGCCCTGATGGAATTAAATTACTTTTCCGACTACAGAACCGAATATCATCAACAGTTTAGCAGCGGTTTAGTCGATGAAGTGGTTAGTAAATTACCCCCCTTTGATTTTACCTATTTAGTGGGGACAAAAAACGGCGAAGGTGATTTTAAACTCGGTCAAATTCGGGAAATGATCGCCCAAAATATCTTCCTAGATATGACCTCTGATTTTGCCCCCCATAAGCGTTCTATTAGAGATAATATTAAGGGTTCTTGGGCGCAAGCTGACCCTGGGGGTCGCGGTTATCCTAAGCAATTTATGAGTTTTGGGCTATCAACTATTGAAATTCCTATTGCCCAAATTCGTGCCTCCTTATCGGAACGTTTAGCCAAAGATTTAATTAATTGGTGGCTGAATGATGCCGTGATTTTACCCGCTCAAATGTTGGACTTAGTAAGAGGTGATATCCTCAAAAGAATGCGCTTGAGCGAAGGAGAATTAATTATGGATTTATGTGCCGACAAGGATCGCTCTTTAATTGCCATAATCTCCCAATGGATTAACGAAACTCGTCAGGAAATCAATCAAGATAATTGGCTATCTTGTACCAAACAGGGTGTTAATATTTTAGGCAATGAACAGGGAAAAATTCTCCAATTTATCAATGATTATTTAACGCCAAGAGTCGAGGAATTTAAACGCAATCATTTACTAGAATTGAGTCCCGATGAACGGCTGCACGGCGATTACCTGAAAAAGATTTATAGTAATCGGGATGAAATTATTCAACGGGGTAAAAAGTCCCTGGAAATAGAGTTTTATAATATCCTTGAGGATCGGAACCGTGGGGTAAAATTTGCCGAGAGTTTTATTGTTTTAGTACGACAAATCTTCACCGACATAGCAGAAAAATTCCGTCGCGATCAAGAACAGGTTTGGAGTCAAAACGAAAGTAAACGTCAACGAGAATACGATACAGCTTTAGCGGAAATTAATGATCTGAAAGATAAACTTCATATCTCGAAAAAAGATAAGATGGAAGAATATTGTGAACAAGCTTTAACGGGATTGGAAGGCTATTTAATGGCCAATATTCAACGAAAAACCAGAGGTGCAGGAGTAGAGGTTATTAATCGTTTACTAGAACATCTTAATCAATTAGAAAGCCGTTTTAATCGCTTTCGTCAGAAATTAATTCAAAGTCGCGATCTATTTAATCTACAAGCTAACCAACAGATTGATAGTGCCGATGCTTTGTTAATTAATGGGATTAAATTATTTGACAGACAAGAATTAAATGGTCTTTATCAAGACTTTGTCGAACAATTTGCCTCCGGGATTGCTGGTAACAAAAATGCCTACGATACAGGTATGGATAACCTTTGTTTACCCCTCTCAGAAGAGATTTTAAAGCAATCTAGCCCCCTCTGGAAAGAAACGCGCCGCTCCGACGAAAATATGCGTTTATTTGACATCACCGAGATTGCCGATATTCGTCAAAGAGATTTTCAACAAGTTGTCCTAAACCAAGCTAATAAATTACTACAAAATGCCCCCGCTAGTAGTCAAATTCAGCAGGAATTAGCCGCTTGTGATCGCTTGTTAAAAATTTATAACAACGATGCAGATATTATCAATAATCTTCGCATTGCCTACCAAAAATCGCGACCCCTAATTATGCTTAATCCTGCGGTTTTGCGGGGAAAAGATGCGGGTTTTACACCCCAATTAAATCAAAATGTTGCCCTGATTGGGGGAAGAAATACCAATAACCCTGCAGCCCAAAAAATTATGCCGAAACTGCGGGAATTTATTCCCAACGAAGACGATATTAAACCCTTGGCAGAAGTGGAAAAACATCGTCTTGTCTTCGTGCAGGAAATTGGCGGGTTTTCCCTACGCTGTCTCGAGGGAATGCGAGAACTGCGGCAATCCTATCAGGACTGGAAAGGAGAATTTATTCTCGCTAAACGCGCCCAACAAATGGGCGAAAATCGTGATTTACCCATCCCCGTGCATATC
This sequence comes from Microcystis wesenbergii NRERC-220, assembly GCF_032027425.1. NCBI lineage: Bacteria > Bacillati > Cyanobacteriota > Cyanophyceae > Chroococcales > Microcystaceae > Microcystis > Microcystis wesenbergii. The sequence continues at coordinate 3,840,858 of NZ_JAVSJA010000001.1, forward strand.
CAAAAGGAACCGCCTTTCTGGGATGTTTTTCCCGAAGATCCGAGTATTTATCAATTGGTAGTAACAGCCCGGGCTTTAAAAGTGCTTTTTCCAGAAGTCAATCGAGTCACTAATGAGAAAACAATTCGCTATGAAATTAAAACCGCAACGGGATTAAAAAAAGTCGATATCGCTACCAGTTGGGAAGATGCGGTACAGGTGTTAGAAGTAAAAGCTTGTCGCGAAGATAAGGAAAAAATTCAAACTCAGGTGACAGCTAAGTTACAGGATTCGTCCACCCCCGAGAAAAAACAAGCTTTGTATCGGACTTTTATCCAATATTTACAACAACGTTCCGAGGAGTTGACAGGAGGAAAAGACAATACAGAATATAAACGGGAAGATGCAATTATTTTGCAGTTAATCCATAACTATAAGTTGGATAGCGGTGGAGAAATTCCTCTTTCTCCGGTGACGGAAGTGGCTAACCTAGCTTTAATTATCTGCGGTAATTGTGGACACAAAAACCCGCCCTCGTCTAATTTTTGTTCTAAGTGTGGGGCAAAATTAGTTAAGTAGAAATTAGGCAATTGCTTGTTTTTATACCATTTTTCATAAGTAATGGCAGAGATGGTTAATCGCCCTCACCCCTAACCCCCCACCCCCCCTTGCCCCCCCGACGTCGGGGGGGCAAGGGGGGGTAAGATACCTGCCAAGAATAAAGAAAAATGGTATTAGTCCTCGGATAACAGAAAAAGTGGGGGTGTTAGCTAGACCAACATCCCCCACAATGAAAATTTTCGGGAAAAATTGCCTAATAGGGAAAAAACTGGATTATAATAAGGTCTTTACTCAAGATTTTTGCTAATCGCTAACTGCCATAAAACCCAATCAAGACCCCTGTTTATCGAGAGAAAAACCCATGGTAGCCACTTTAAAAGGACGAGATGTTTTAAGAATAACCGACATGAGTAGCGAAGAAATCAGCGCCCTACTCAATCTATCGGCACAGCTTAAAGCTGGCACTCTTAACCCTAGCTGCAAAAAAGTCTTGGGATTGCTATTTTATAAAGCTTCCACCCGGACCCGGGTTTCCTTTACCGTCGCCATGTACCAGTTAGGGGGACAGGTGATCGATCTCAATCCCAGTGTAACCCAAGTGGGGCGCGGGGAACCCTTAGCCGATACGGCCCGGGTACTCGATCGCTATCTCGATATTCTCGCAGTTCGCACCTTTAAACAAGAGGATTTAGAAGCTTTTGCCAATTACTCGCGCATTCCGATTATCAACGCTTTAACGGATTTAGAACATCCCTGTCAGATATTAGCCGATTTACAGACTATCCAAGAGACTTTTCAGACTTTACGGGGAATTAACCTCACCTATGTGGGGGATGGTAATAATGTCGCTAATTCTCTCCTCTTGGGTGGTGCTTTGATGGGGTTAAATGTGCGGGTTGCCTCCCCCGCAAACTATCAACCGGATGGGGAAATTGTCGCCAGCGCCCAGGCTATTGGCGAGAAAACCGGTAGTAAAATCTTAATTACCGACGATCCCGTTACGGCCGTAAAAGACTCTCAGGTGGTCTATACTGATGTCTGGGCAAGTATGGGACAGGAAAGCCTCGCTGATGCCCGAATTCCCGTTTTTCAGCCCTACCAAGTCAATGAACAGCTAATGAGTCACGCTGACAAAGACGCGATTATTCTCCATTGTTTACCTGCTCACCGGGGCGAAGAAATTACCGACGGGGCGATCGAGGGTGTACAATCAAAAGTCTGGGAGCAAGCGGAAAATCGGATGCACGCCCAAAAAGCTTTAATGGTGAGTTTATTGGGATTAATCTAGCTCCAGATGCTCAGTTACCTAAAATAATTATTAAACTACATAATCAATCATCCTAAGACCTGTCCGACACCGGAAGTTAACGCTAGGATTGATGGTAAGAGCAATAATCAGGGCAGCCTCCACACAAACTATATGTCAGACACCTCCGCCGTTAAAAAATATCTCGCCCATTGGTTTCAATTGGGAAAAAAAGTTATTTGTCCCAAAAACCAAGCTATGCTATTTCCGCTGCCAATTTTCAATGCTGATCGCTATTCGTCGGAGTTTGAAGATTGTTGGCAAAAAATTCTTGATCCTCAAAGTGGCGATTGTTACCTAGAAGGTACTCAACAAACCATCCAAGACTTACTTTCCCCTCAATGGGAATTTCATCCCTGCGCTCGTTGTACTATACCTGTACCAATTGAAGTGATGGGACAATCGGGTTTATCCTGTCCTTGCCATGATTTGAGTAATTGGCCCAATTTAGAATTACCCCTACCCCATTTACCCGTCAATAGTCAAGAAAATCTCGATCGCATCCGGCAAAGATTGCTAAAAAATTCTCACCCACATTAACCGGACAAAAAAAGACGTTAGAAGTAACGTCTCGAAAAAAGGATTGATATTTAGGGTCTGCTGAATAAATCTAAAAACCTTGTTGGATAAGACTTTTAGACTTGCTTTTACTCAAAAAGTGCCAGCCGTTGCGGGGGATCGGGGGGAAAATTCAGGTACTTTTTCCCTGAAAATTAGGTAATTGACTACCTCAAAATCGGTAAAACCCCATACCCCACACCCCACACCCCACACCCTGCCCCCAGGAAAAGCTTTTTCAGCAAACCCTATTTAACGATTTCTGCCAAAAAGATTGACTAAATCTCGCAATCTCTCGCTATATTCTCCGGTTAAAGCTTCCTGACGATAGCGCCATGACCAATTCCCTTCTGCGACACTGGGGGTATTCATACGCGCATCGGATCCTAAACTTAACACATCCTGTAACGGTACGATCGCCTGATTAGCCACGGAACTATAGGCCAGTCGAATCAGATCCCAAGCCACTCCCTGACCACTGGGAGCGCCAAGATATTGATATAGTCGCGCTTTTTCGTAGTCGTTGGCGTTATCCTGAAACCAGCCCACAGTGGTATTATTATCGTGAGTGCCGGTATAAATCACACAGTTGCGTTCGACGTTAAAAGGAAGATAGGGATTACCCGCATCACCCCCAAAAGCGAAGTGGAGAATCTTCATCCCCGGGAAAGCAAAGTGATCGCGAAAATCTAGGACTGCTTGGTCAATATCGCCCAAATCTTCGGCAATAATCGGCAATTTACCTAAACGAGTGCCGATAGTATTAAAGAGATCATAACCCGGGGCCTTGAGCCAATGACCATTAATAGCGTTTTCCTGGCCAAAAGCCACGGCCCAATAGGCCTCTAATCCGCGAAAATGATCGATACGGATGATATCGACTAGGGAAAGAACCGCTTTTAAACGGCGTACCCACCAGTCAAAGCCCGTATTTTTGAGATAATCCCAGTTATAAAGAGGATTTCCCCATAATTGCCCCGTTTCTGAGAAATAATCTGGGGGAACCCCGGCCACTTCCAAGGGATTACCGGTTTGGGTATCTAGTCGGAAAACCTGCGGATTTGCCCAAACATCGGCGCTATTATGGGAGACATAAATGGGGATATCACCGATAATCTCGATACCGAGGGAGTTAGCATAGCGTTTTAGGGCTAACCACTGCTCAAAAAACTCAAATTGCAGGAATTTGTGCAGAAAAATCTCCTCTTGTAACTCCTGTTTCGGTGTTTCCAACGCTCCCCAATGACGTTCGCGAATTTCTGTCGGCCATTCCATCCATGCTTTACCCGGGTAAGCGTGGGATAAAGCCATAAATAGGGCGTAATCCTCTAACCAATCGGCATTGCCAGCACAAAAGCCAGCAAACTGTTTGTAAAGAATTGTGTCAGAACCCTTGACAAAATTGCTCGCCGCCTTTCTAAGTAGAGGAATTTTCCAAGCGATCAATTTATCAAAATCCACTTGATCGAGGGGAAAATCGGGAATATCCTCGAAATCTGCCTCACTAAGCAGGTTTTTTTCCCGAAGAATATCGAGACTAATCAGGAGATGATTGCCGGCAATGGCACTAAAACTCATGTAGGGAGAGTTACCGTACCCTGTGGGGCCTAAAGGGAGAATTTGCCAGAGTTTTTGACCACTTTGAGCCAAAAAATCGATAAATTGATAGGCTTCCCTACCTAGTTCTCCAATCCCGTAACGACCGGGGTGACTGGTGGGATGAAGCAAAATACCGCTAGAACGGCTAAAAGCCATGAAAAAACCCCCTTATCAGTGATTCGGTTAGCAGTTATTAAGTGTTTAAAGCTGAATGCTCACTGCTATCTCCAAGCTAACCCGCTCTCGATCGATAAGGGCAATACTTAACAACTTTATTAGACCTATAGGACAAAATGATACACAACAACTTAAGCGGGTGAGGGGAATCGAACCCCTATCATTAGCTTGGAAGGCTAGGGTTTTACCACTAAACTACACCCGCATTTTCTTAGCACTTTCGTTAGCATAACACGAATTGCCGATTTTTGCAAGTAGGGATTTTCAGCTTGTTAATCGCCCCTAGATGGTTATAGATTGCCTAAAAATCCCGATCGCTCGGTTATTTCCCCGATTTGGCTAAAAGTTTTCTCCACGCGATCGAGGTCTAGTTGGGAGAAATTATCGATCGCCCAGTTCGACACTCTCTGCATAAAATGGAAGGGATAGGTATGAGCGATTCCCACCACCTGCATTCCCGCTCTTTTTGCCGCTTCGCAACCGGCAAAAGTATCTTCAATCACCAGACATTCCCAGGGTTGCAACTGTAGATTAAAATTCCAACGATTGAATCTTTCTACGGCCAGTAAATAACCATCCGGTTGAGGTTTACTGGTGCTAATCTCATCACCGGTGACAATGACACTAAAGTAATCCCCAAGGCCCGCCTGTTGCAAGATCGATTCTACTTCCGAGCGTATTGCTCCCGTCACCAAACCGATTTGTAGATCCCTGGCCTTAACCCGTTTTAAAAAAGAGTATATCTCTTCATAAATAGGAAGTTTCTCTAATTTTTCTAATCTTTCTCGGTATAAACTGGCTTTTTTGTTAATTAACTTAGTCAGATACTCCTCGGTCACTTGACGACCGCGACGGGTGAGAACATTACGCAAACAGACGCGATCGCTTCTTCCCAGACATAACTCCGCAAATTCCGACCCTAGGGGCAGTAAATTTTCCCCGATCAAGATTTCATTGATTAACTCTTGATGGATTGGTTCATCATTGATGATCACCCCATTAAAATCGAACAGAACAGCCTTTAACATCAATCTTAGACAGAAAAGCTAATAAATACTCAGTGTTCTTGATTATACTAAAGTTTTTCGTCATGGCCAGGTGTGGGTAAGCTAAGACCCATTTTCCCCCAACCCCCCCTGCCCCCCCCCGATGTCGGGGGGGTTGGGGGGGTGGGTAGGGTTGATTCATGAATCAACCCTACTGTGAATCAACCCTAGGGGCAGGGGGGGGGAGATTCGGCTAATCTAAGAATAAGCGGTTTAAATGCGTCCTAGCTTACAAGCTAGAAGAACAGCAAGTTTTCCATTTTTGGGCGATAGAAAGGATTAATGCTTTTTCTGCTTGGGGTAAATTGGCAGCCTGTCGGTCGGTTATATCCCTTAATTCCCTGATAATCCGATTAAGAGCGAGTTTTCTAGTCTTTCGGGAGTCACTTCTCTGGACTAAAGCTATTTCTGCGATAACTCGATTTAAACTGCTGATAGCTTGCCAAGTTTGCGGACGTAATGACGGTTCTGCGGCAATGGGGGCAACCTCCAGGGAAGCGATACTATCGAAAGTTGCTGCCTGACTAAATCGGTGTAAAGTCTGGGCGAGGCTATACATTTCTTCCCCGTAGGCGAGGGAACGTACCACAGCAAAGGCTTTTTCGGCTTTTTCGGTGTCCAGTTGGCAAAGATACCAAAAACCGGCGGCGGCGGCACGAGCAGGGGTATCGAGACGGATTTTGCTGGGAGGAAAAGAAAACAGTTTCGCCGACGCATATTTTAACAATTGCCAATCGGAGGGATTTTCTGCCAGACGGGAGACGCGATAGATAATTTCTGCCTCTGGGAATTGCGATAAAACGCGGTTAACGGCGACAAGGACAGGAATAAACTGGCGGCTGTACTGAAGGTATTGATTGAGGTTATTAATAGCCGTTTCCCAGTCTTGCTGTAACCATTGTTGTAGAGTCGAGGTTAACCCCGGCAGCGGTAGAAGGGTAATACGGGGAAAAAGTCGCCCTTGGGGACTAGCCAAAAGCCCGATTAGCCAATTATCAAGACGGAAAAAGGCGAATATAAACCCCACGCCGGACACCACGCTGAACACCACGCCGAACACCACGCCGAACACCACGCCGGACACCACGCCGAACACCACGCCGGACACCACGCCAGACACCACGCCGTACACCACGCCGGACACCACGCCGGACACCACGCCGGACACCACGCCCAACACCACGCCCAACCCCACGCCGTACACCACGCCGTACACCACGCCGGACACCACGCCGTACACCACGCCCAACGCCACGCCCAACACCACGCCGGACACCACGCTGAACACCACGCCGTACACCACGCTCAACACCACGCCGGACACCACGCCGTACACCACGCCCGACACCACGCCCAACACCACGCCCACCCAATCAACAGAAAGTCCTAAATTTGCTGCTATTATGCTACAGATAATCAGAGGGGTAATTACAGTTAAGAGAAGACCCTGAATCCCTAGACGCAATTGTACGGGATGGTCGCGGAGAAATTGCATTCTATCGCGCCATGTTTTCTGTTCTTTTAATTTATCGCCGCCGCCTCTCGTTTCCACATACCAGCGCACTGCTTGGGGAAAATAAAACACCCAGTACAACAGCAAAAGATAATCAAAGGGATTCCGTAAAGATAAATCGCGTCTGAGTTTAGGGGCGAGATTAATGGTGGGGACGGTGCTTTCCTTCATAATTTTTATCTCTGGCTATTTACCCGGTGATGGTTTATTAAGTAGGTAGGTGTTAACTGTCAGACACCCCCCTTATCAAGGGGGGCAGGGGGGATCAAACCCCCTCAAGGTAGGGTTGATTCATGAATCAACCCTACTATGAATCAACCCTAGGGGGCAGGGGGGATCAAAGACAAAATCTATCTTCTATTTAATCAGAACCACTTAATTATCGGAACTAAAAAGGCTTATATATATTTCGGCACGGATTCCCATTATAATAAAAAGTATAGGTCAAATCGAGGGATTTTGTCAAGTCTTTTTTGCCATTAATCTATATAATTGTCGGGCTGCTTACCGGTCATTGTCCTGAAAAAAATTAGGTTCTTCTATTCGTGTTATGCAAGGGAGGGGGTTATAAGGAATGAAACCCCGATAGAGACAGACATTGCTGCGATTTTTGTCAATTGTTTTCGCTCTAGAACGAACTAATCAATTAAGTCTCTTGCCAGATAAGGATTTAGTCAATTTATGCCACCCGATCGAATCATACCGAGTAACGAAGAACCTTCTTTTTCCCCTTCTTGAATCGCCGATTTCGGGACAATGACGACGTTAACCGATTCTTCTACTTCGTTGAATAGTTCTAAAACATATCCTTCCTCACCCCCCTTCGGATGGGCAACTATATCGACAAGAATCGCCGAATCACCCTGCTTAAGATTGTATTCGGGAACGTCGCGGGCTAGGGTCACTTCTTCGTATAGTTGCGCCATGGTTTATTTTTCCTTTCGGGGTTTGAGGGTGATAAATTGAAATTGATGATCTAGGTTTCGTTTTAGCCAAATCGTGACGACGGATAGGCGAACTTGATTACTGCCGATTAATTCGCCCTCGACTCGATCGAAGGTTCCCTATTCGATTCACCGATCAAGTGTATTAATTGATATTGTTTCAAGGTTTTTTTGGGGTTGTAATTGCATAATTTTTTTTTAAATAGTCTAGACTAAAAAGGCTTATATATATTTCGGCACGGATTCCCATTATAATAAAAAGTATAGGTCAAATCGAGGGATTTTGTCAAGTCTTTTTTGCCATTAATCTATATAATTGTCGGGTTGCTCACCAGTCATTGTCCTGAAAAAAATTATGCCCCGGTTTGTCAAACAAGCATATATGCAGCGGTTAACCAAGTCAGTCCCGATGAAAAAATTTTCACCCCCACAGATGAAAGAGGTTTCTTTCCCTACACCCCACACCCTACACCCTACACCCTCTTTCAAGACAGGACAGGAGACAAAAACGAGTTATTGGATAGAAAGAGGCGATGGGATGTTATTATTTAAAACCGATTCCCTAGAAGCAGCCGAATCGATCATCGGGCAGCATCCCCTGATTGAAAATGGCTGTGTGGAGTATTAACTGCACGAATGGCGAATAGTAGTGGAATAGGCTATCAAAGGAGTGAACCCTGTGCAAATATTCACAACAATCCCCGGTTTACGCACTTTTTTGGCTGATTATCGCCATGATCATAGTATTGCTCTCGTGCCAACCATGGGCGCTCTCCATAAAGGTCATGCTAGTCTAATTCGGCGCGCAGTGACGGAAGCTGAGGTAACTGTGGTCAGTATTTTTGTTAATCCTCTACAATTTGGCCCTACAGAGGATTTTTCTCGCTATCCCCGCACCTTTGAAAGCGATCGCCAATTGTGTGAATCCTTGGGAGTTGCTGCTATTTTTGCTCCGAGTGCGGAAACTTTAGGAATTGGTGATTCTGAGGAGATAACCGCAGTTGTTCCCCCGATTTCTCTGACTAGCGGGTTATGTGGTGCTTTTCGTCCGGGGCATTTTCAGGGAGTAGCCACAATTGTCACGCGGTTGTTTAATATTATTGCCCCGAAGATCGCCTATTTTGGCGAAAAGGATGCCCAACAGTTAGCGATTATCCGGCAATTAGTCAGGGATTTAAATTTAGCGATCGAGATTCGCGCTTGTGCTACAGTGCGAGAAACATCGGGATTAGCAGTTAGTTCTCGCAATCAGTATCTATCGGCCACAGAAAAGGAAAAAGCGACAATTATCGCCCAAAGTTTGCAATTAGCCCTCGAAAGTTTTCGTTTAGGGGAAAGACAAAGGGAAAAACTACTGGCTATTGTGCAAAAAAATCTGGACAGAGTACCAGAATTTCGCCCTCAGTATCTGGATTTAGTCCATCCCCAGAGTTTACAACCGATCGAGCAGATCGAGACAGGGGGTTTGTTAGCGATCGCTGGATCGATCGGTCAAACCCGTTTAATTGATAATATTATCTTGCGTCAACGTCGGGCAGTTATCGCTATTGATGGGCCGGCTGGAGCGGGAAAATCGACAGTAACGCGCTTAGTAGCCGAAAAATTGGGGTTAACCTATCTCGATACCGGTGCGATGTATCGCGCGGTGACATGGTTGGTGGTGAATTCTGGTCTGGATTTGTCCGCAGAAGCGGCCATCGCCGAGTTATTATCTTTAGCGAAGATAGAAATAATTCCGGCCGATAGTCCCGAAAATGTGACTATAGTGAAGATTAACGGGCAAGATGTGACTTTAGAGATTCGCTCTCCCGCAATTACCTCGCAAGTGTCCAGAATTGCCGCTCAAAAAGCGGTGAGAGAGCAGTTAGTCACCCTGCAAAGACAGATGGGAATGTCGGGGGGAATAGTTGTCGAAGGTCGGGATATTGGTACTAATGTTTTTCCAGAAGCGGAATTAAAGATTTTCTTGACAGCGACACCCGAAGAAAGAGCGAGAAGGAGATTAAAAGACTTAGAAGCGCAGGGAAATGGGGGGATTAGTCTCGCAGAATTAACCCAAGAGATTGAAAAAAGGGATTATTTGGATAGTAATCGCTCCCTAGCACCCCTGCGAAAAGCCGCAGATGCGATCGAAGTTAATAGCGATCATCTCACTATTACAGAAGTCACGGAAAAAATCATTGCTCTTTATCATCAAGGCTCAAGCACACTCATCTTTAGGTCAAAAGAATGATCAGTACCTAGAGAGATTAGGGTTGGCTGAAAAAGTTTGTTGGTGGGGTTAGGATTCAGAAGTCAGAAGTCAGGAGATTGCTTTTATTTATTCTTCCCTTGAAGTTATTTAAGAAAGTATCCCTTTGATTGTATTAAGATTGATCGCTCTTTTATCGGCATTTACCTGGACTAACGGAAGCTATTACCCTAGCTAAAACCTTTAAATGCGGCCGATTTTCCAGCGTTTCTCCGTCATCAGTCTTCAGTTTAAAGTTGACGTTCCAGAATCGCTTCCATGGTACTGATTAGGTAGTGACGATTGAGAATACCACTGGCAAGATGGTAACTGTTGTTATTAATGCGATAAAAGGTTTCAAAACCCCCGCGCCGGCTGTCTGTTAATACCCAATGACGTTGGATAATAGTATCAGCACCGATCCAACCTTCTCCTTCGATTTGTCCTAAAATACTTTGTTGCAGCACAAAAGTATATTCTCTTTTTCCTGTTCCCAAACGACCGCGGTATTGAAAGGAAATGTCTTCTTTTTCCCCATCAGGAAAGATTAATTTACTGACTAAACTAAACCAATTGTCTTGACTCCAAGCGATTAGTAGGCGACCCTTGATCGGTATGGGCATTTTATCTCGTTCTAACCAACTTCCCTCTAATTTCCATCGTCCCGGTTCTAATAAAAAAGTGTGCGTCAATGTGATAACCCTTTCCCTGCGGATGCTAGTTTTCTATCTTTCCATATTAGCATCAGTGGTCAGGAATCAGCCTTCAGGTGCGTTATCAAAAAAAGCCGACAATTGCTATAATTTGTTATTGCCGTCGATGATCTAGCCTTTCTCGTCAAGGTGAAGCACATATCAACTATTTCAGCTACAAGAACGAACCTCATCTATTTGAGAAACGCTATAATTATATTGTTTCTGGGAAAATAGGAAAAGAAAATCAATGGAAAAACCTCTAGTTTTTTTAGATACTGATGTTTTGGCTTCTTATCTACGAGGAGATATTGCCAGTGTACATTTATTCGATCGAGAAACACTCGATCGCGTTTGTCTTGCTCTTAATGCGATCGTTTTACAAGAGTTATTATTTTTAGCAGAAGTTCGTAATCATCCTGAAATAATCGATCGGATTCAAGAAAAGGTGACTATCTTGAATTTTGATTTAGTTAAACTTGATCAATATTGGCAAAATGCTAGAGATATTCGCAATATTTTGGTAAACTCGAATGATGTTTTAATTTTAAGTATTGCCGCTAATTGTGATTATTTAGTTACCTACGATCAACAACTTAAAAAAGCCTCTAGTTATCTATATAACTCTCAACCGATGGTAGTAACACCTGAAGAATTATTAGAGGTTATCAATCGAGAAAATATAGGCCCTTCTAGCCTCTCTTGCCAAGGATATAAATCCTCAAATTTACCCTTAATCAAGGTGATTTAGGGAGATAATTATGAAGTTAAATTACCTAACTATCAAATCTATCTGTTTAACGGTAACTTCCTTGATAATTATCGGCAGTCCAGCTATATCTTTAGCTGATCATAGATCACCAATAACTTTAGCTTCTCGGGATTTATCAAACCAGCAACAGGGAAAAAAAATTATTCTTAATGGTCGTTCTTTGCCCGTTTCTTGGCGACAGTGGACAGCAGGAAATAATACCAGAATCGCCATGAGTGACACGGGAGCAGGACAATTATTCGGCATGGATTTTCTTAGCACAAATGATCCTAAAAAGCAACCGATAAACTGGTTTAATTTACAAACTTTATCGGCTAATTTAGTCGATTCCGATCGCTGGCTGGATGTTACGGATATTTTACTAACAATGGGGGCAACAACCACTATTAATGGCGATAGTTTAACTATTAACTTTCCTGCTCCCCAGATTCAAGATATTCAGCTAGAAAATTATGGAGCAGTACAAAGGATTATTATTCAACTCGATCGCCCGACCTTTTGGCAAGTTAGTCAGGCAAAAAATCAAGCAGTGATTACCCTAGAAGGAAATGCCCAACAATCGCTCATCTCTAGGTTTCAACCCAAAACTATCAGCAACAGTAACCCAAATAACGATGAAGATGATCTAGGAAACTCTAATAATAACTTACCCACTCAGATCACTTCCTTAGAAAATAATGGGGTGATCAGTCGTTTAAAAATTAACCTTCCCACTGCCTACGGATTACAGATCGGCAGTGTGGCTAATCCTTCCCGAATTATCATTGATTCTCGTCCCGATGCTATGGATGAAAAGCGCATTGTTTGGCAACCAGGGTTAATCTGGAATCAAAAATATATCCAGTTAGATCAAGATTGGTTTCCCGTGACTTGGTTAGAAATCGATCCCAGAAATCCTCAGATAACTATTAAACCAATCACCGCTAATTCCACCTCAATGCGCGGCACTAATCCCCTGATCACGATTAATAGCGAAAGTAACGCAGTAGCGATGATTAATGGCGGCTTTTTTAATCGTAATAATCAGTTACCTTTGGGGGCAATTCGTGTGGATGGCAAATGGTTATCTGGACCAATTTTAAACCGAGGAGCGATCGCATGGGATAATCGTGGTAAAATCAGGATCGATCGCCTCAGTTTAGAGGAAACCCTCATTACTGCCACCGGACAACGTTTTCCCCTAACCCAGTTAAATAGTGCTTTCCTGACAGCCGGCTGCAGTCGTTATACTCGCGATTGGGGGAGTAATTATCATCCCCTCACCGAGCGCGAAACCGGGTTAGTCGTCCAAGGCGATCGCGTGACGGAGAAATTAAATAATCTTTTGCCACAGGATAGTATAGAAATACCGGAAAATGGCTATTTAGTCATCTGCCGAAAGACAGATATTAATTTAAAGATTGGTGAGACAGTCAATCTCGATAGCGTCACCCTACCGAGGGATTTTGCTAATTATCCCCAGATTTTAGGTGCAGGTCCCCTATTATTGCAGAATGGACGCATAGTTTTAGATGGAAATGCCGAAAAATTTAGTCCGGCATTCCAAAATCAACAGGCTTCCCGCAGTGCGATCGCAGTTAACCAAGAAGGAAAAATTTTGCTAGTGGCTATCCATAATCGCGTCGGGGGAAGGGGGGCAACTTTAGGCGAATTAGCCCGAATTTTGCTGTTAATGGCGGCAACAGACGGTTTAAACCTAGATGGGGGTAGTTCCACTGGGATAGCCTTGGCGGGTTATCTGCTCGATCGCTCTGCCGTTACCGCCGCAAAAGTCCATAATGGAATAGGGATATTTTTATCCCCGTCTCCTTGACAGGTGTGAAAACAATGGATAATAGCGACTGGATTAAACAATTGCTGCTGATGGGTATTGGCACTACTTCCATGGTGGCAGAAAAGATCAAAGAAGTGAGCGATGAATTAGTAAAAGACGGTAAAATCAACTCCGATCAGGCTAAAAACTTTGTCGATGATCTGATGACACAGATGAAGTCTGAACAGGGGAGCTTCGAGAATAACTTAGAACGCTATATTCGCCAGATCTTGCAGGATTTAGGGGTTCCCCGACAATCGGAAATGGACGAACTGCGGGGAAGGATTGATAGATTAGAACGGCAGGTGAGAGACTTAGAGAATAAACTCTGGCGTTAGGGAACTATGAAATCAATGCGCGAAATCTTGCTCAGTTTTGCTATTATTGCGGTTTGTGGCTTATTTTTAATCGTTGCTTCCCTCTTTGGTGGAGGGGAAAAAACCAATGCGATCGCCGCAGAAATCGATCCACCCCCTATCACTCAAACTATTAATAAGGAAATCATCTCCATGGATTTAGATCAAGCAGTTACCACCGATTCGGGACTAAAATACATCGATATCGTGGAAGGAACCGGAGAAAGTCCCGAAAAAGGTCAAAAAGTGACTGTTCACTACACGGGAACCCTGACAGACGGCAAAAAATTCGATAGTTCCAAGGATCGCAATCAACCTTTTACCTTTACCATTGGAGTGGGTCAAGTGATCAAAGGATGGGATGAAGGAGTCGCATCGATGAAAGTCGGTGGGCAGCGTACCTTAATTATCCCCCCAGAATTGGGTTATGGTGCGCGGGGTGCCGGTGGGGTAATTCCTCCCAACGCGACTTTACTTTTCGATGTGGAATTGTTGGGAGTTAAATAGGTTTTTCCTCTGATTTTTCACCTCTACCCGCATCGATCCCGAATGCGGGTTTTTTGACAAATTGCCAGAAGCTAAGGGTAAAATCAGGAAGATTTAGTAAATTCTAGACCGTTTTCGCTACCGTAACGTTCCATAAAACGCATAAAACGATCCCACTCTGCGGGAGAATTGAAAATAACCGTAGCTTCGATCGCCGTGGGTTTACCGTTGATGAATTTGCCTTTTACTTCCCTGGTGACGATTTCTCCTTCTTCATCGACGAGATACATCCCCGTGATTTCCTCGGTTTGTTGATCTCCGAGGATAATCGGTTGCTCAAAATAAAATTTTGCCGATCCTTTCTCTCCCGTTTTAGTGCGACTTAAGCGGATATCGGGAACAACCGGTTCTTTTAACCCCCTGGAAAACTGAATTTCTGCCATTACTTTTCTTTATCCTTCTCATGAAATACACATTTCTAGATCATCTCACACCAAGTCGCAGGTAAAAAGCAGATGGGACAGCATAAACTTAAAATATCCACGGTCAACTCGCGGGAGTAGGTTTGACTACTGATAACCAATAACTGAGATGAGATGGTTTTATTAGAAGCAGCGGTTCATTCTTCTCTACGCGCTTTTTTACGCGAACAAGGGCGCTTTTACTGGTCTCATCATCTCACTATGGGGCGACTGGTGGCTAGAGCTTTACGCTTAAAACGGTCCTCTCTCATACAAACTGGAACTACTCTGTCCCGTTATTGTCTCAGTTATCTCACCCCGGCTCTTTTAGGTGATACACCTGTTCTGATTGTTGCCCCGGAGTCGGAAGTAAACCTACTATTGGAAGTGGAAATCCCCCGTCTGCAAGCATGGTTACAAACTCAGCGAGATATCCTCAAAAGCGATCGCTTTCCCGCTAATTTTACCGGTTTACTCCTCACCACACCCCAACAATGGTTAGAGGATAAATTGGGCAATCTCGGCCATTTTCCCCAGAATATCGCCACTATAATCGATCGAGCCGAAGATTTAGAAACTTGTCTAGTAGATTATCTCACCGTCACCATTACTCCCGAACAATGGTCTGCTTTAGGGTCAGCATATCCCCAGCATAGAGAGGTTATAAACTTAATTAAAGCACAACTTAGCCAAAGTATTCTTGGTCATCCCATTAATCCCTATAATTGCTATCTTATTGATGCCAAGGAAAAAGAATATATAATTGCCCTGCTGCAACGCTTGGATCAAGACTTAGCCACTGATTCTGCTTGGCAACTTTTAGCGGCAAAAATCACCGAGCATAATTATCTCCTCTGGACATCCGTAGATCGAGATCGAGAAGAATTTACCCTAAAAATCAGTCCTTTGGAGGTGGCTAGTTTTTTCAAACCGATTTGGCAGCAGCAACCCTTTGTTTTAATCGGCAGTTTTTTAGATAGCGAAAAATCCGCTAATTTATACCGTCAAAATCAGGGTATCGGAGAAATTTTAACTCTAAAGTTTGCAGCCGATCGCGAAAGTGAATATATTCATTTATATCTACCCGATCGCATCAGCGCCCCCAATACGCCCGAATTTCAACCGATGTTATTAAAGCAAGTGCGGGAATTAGTTAGTGCTAATCATACCAGTGAACAACCGATCGTGATCCTGATTGAAGATGTTCCCCTCAAGGCACAAATTGCCACCCAAATCGCAGCCGATTACGGTTCGCGAGTGCAAGTGGAAAAAACTGAGATTAATAATAATACTATTCTGGTGTGTGGTTGGCAATTCTGGCAAACCCATCAAGAAAAATTTATCACTCCCAGTTTATTAATTATCGCTACTTTACCCTTACCCTCCCCCGAAAATCCTCTCGTTGCTGGCAAAATTGCCTACTATAAACGACAACATCTCGACTGGTTTCGTGCCTATCTTTTACCCACAGCAGTGAGGGAAATTCAGAAATCTGTTCAGTCTCTCCGGGAGTGTCAAGGTTGTGTGGCTGTTCTTGATAATCGTGTCAATGCTCGCAGTTATGGCCGACAAATTCTCTCCGCTTTAGAACCCTATGCTAAAGTTAATTATCTCGATCAACAATTTTTTCAAGATAAAGATTAAATCAGTTATCAGTTATCAGTTATCAGTTATCAGATGGGGTGCATCTCAATTTTGTAGAAATATCTATATTACATTTGGGCGCACGCAGTGCGCCCCTACCATTGACGCGATAATATTATTGTAGGGGCGAATTGCATTCGCCCTCTTGGAATAACTTCTGCTGATCACCAATATGTGAGAGAATGTCACCAATAAGAGATGCACCCTATCAGTAATCAGTTCACTGTTTACTGATCACTGATCACTGATTACTGATAAAATCTCCCCCAGAGCCATATTTCCAACTATCCAAATAACGATGATAAAGATATTTTTGCTTGTCGGGTAACTTTTCTAAAACAGGTTTTAAGCTGGTTGCTAAGGGATATAAACCACTATACAAAGCTAAATTAAAATAATGTCCCGTCCAATCGATAAAAGGACTGATACCCACTTGCGGAATCATCGGTAAAACTAATTGAGGATTAACCAAAGGCAAAGTTTTTGAAAGCGAAGAAAACTGCACCACATCCTGTAAAAACGGTTTTAAGACCTCATCTCCCAACTTATCCATTACCCGAAAAACTCCACTCATTAAGTCATTAATTTGATTGGGATTAGGGTTAGCAGACATCGGGACACTCATGGTTTTTTGAAATAGCCACGTTACCGATATATTAGGTTGATAGGGTTGTAAAAGTGCTAAATCTTCTCGGTTTAAAGCATCGATTTGTAAAGCTTCCTCGATGGCGAAAGTTAGCCTTTTTAAATGTCTGACCATTGCCCCAAAACCACCAAAACTTACCGGAGATTGACTACCGCTACTATCTCCCACTGCCAGAATTCTTGACCAAGGCATTTTTAAAGGACTTTGACGATAGGCAGGGAAAAAACCCGCTAGAAAACGCTGAAATTTTACCGCTTCTAAATCTACCTTTTGATACTCTGGCAGTAATCTTAAATACTCCTCCATCAAAAATTCTAAACTAAAGCGATCGGGATGGGTATCAAGATAGGTAAATAAATAAGTTGTCCGACCATCCCTAGCGGGAAATGCTTCCCAAAAGTATTGACATTGGTGCAAGATTGGGGTAAAAGAATAAATCAAATCACCAGTTTCATTACTGGGAAAACCCTGACCGCAACTACCCACCACTAAACAAACTCCATCGGGTTTTTCTCCTTTTCTTGCCTGTTTTGCAATTGGCGAAAAATGACCCATGGCATCGATTAATAAACGGGTTTTTAAAGTTACTTCTCCCGTTTTAACCATTACTCCATCGGGATGAATAATTGCCCCGCTAAACCCCGAATTTTCTAATAACTTTCCTCCCGCTTGCAAAAACTTAGTTTTTAAAGTCTCTAGCAAATAAACCGGATCAACACCGATATTTAAAATATCTCTGACCCAAAGCTCATAACCTTGATAAAATCCCACCCTAGCAGGATTATATTCCGTAGCTATCGCTTGATTTAATTCAGCTTCGGTCAATAAATCTAACTCTAAAAAACTGCTTAATTCTAAACGGGAAATATTCCACTCCTGCTCACGACCGCGCAGAATACCTCTTTCTAATAATGCCACACGCCAGCCCCTAGTTTGCAAAGCAGCCCCGATGAAAATTCCCAAAGTTCCCCCGGCAATAACTAGATCAAAATCCGTCTCTCCTAAAGATTCTTGACTTTGATTAATTACCGCAGGAATAAGCGGATTTTCTAAACGCAAAGCTTGCCAAGCTCGATCGCTGGCTCGCAATTGTTGTAAACTCTGAGAAGATACTCGATCGAGTAAAGATGCAACTAAAGACATAATCTTATATCAGTTATCAGTTATCAGATGTGAGTTTTCAGTTATCAGTTCACTGTTTACTTATCACTGAAAAAAACTCCCTTCTAGCCGTTTCCTAACAGTAGAGACTGGCCACCGCACCATTAATATCACTGCTATACCCAGAGGAGAAAACTATTTAGATTGGAAAAACTTTTTCCCTTCTTCAAAGAGTTTATTAATATCCTTGAGAGAAACTCCGAAAATCGCTAAAACTCCCGTAAAGACTAATAAAAAACCGATAAAACTATTCCGATCATAGAGAAATAAACCCACTAAAACGATAAAATAGGGAGAGAGAATTTTACTAATATTTTCAACTACAGTAACCACCTCTGGAGTAGGAGTCTCAACAAGATTAATATCGGTTTTATCCTGATCCGGTTCGAGATTTTGCTTAATTGAAAACATCACTTCCTGTAGGTCTTTTACCTCCGGTGGGTTCGGTTCCTTCCCTGGTTTGCCAAACATTGTTAAATCCCTCGCCAATTTATCTATATTCTCTATGGTAGCCAAAAAGAGGGCAAGCGGGAAAAGCGCAAGCAGGTCGAGAAATTCTCAGGGCAATTTTCCCTAATAACCCCCTCGGCCTGGGCTGCTATAATCAGAGGAACAACTCCCAAGTTCGTTAACGGTACAAAAAAACTATGAATACCAGTCCAGACCGTGTGATTATCTTCGATACCACCCTTCGAGATGGGGAACAGTCCCCGGGTGCCGCTTTAAATGTGGATGAGAAGCTAACCATAGCCCGCGCACTGGCAAGACTGGGAGTTGATGTCATTGAAGCGGGTTTTCCCCACGCTAGTCCGGGGGACTTTGAAGCTGTACAGAAAATTGCCGCCAGCGTCGGCAGCGAAGCTGATAGCCCGATTATTTGCGGATTAGCCCGCACTACTCAAAAAGATATCAAATCAGCAGCCGATGCGCTCAGACCCGCCGCCAAGCCCAGAATTCACACCTTCCTAGCCACATCCGATATCCACCTCCAATACAAACTTAAGAAGACCCGTCAGGAAGTTCTTGAGATTGTGCCGGAAATGGTGGCCTATGCCAAATCCTTCGTTGATGATGTGGAATTTTCCCCCGAAGATGCCGGCCGCAGCGATCCGGAATTCCTCTATCAAGTCCTCGAAAGAGCGATCGCCGCAGGAGCTACCACCGTTAATATTCCCGATACCGTCGGTTACACCACCCCCAGCGAATTTGGGGCTTTAATCCGGGGAATTAAGGAAAATGTCCCCAATATCGACCAAGCGATTATCTCCGTCCATGGTCACGACGATTTAGGGTTAGCGGTGGCTAATTTCCTCGAAGCGGTTAAAAATGGCGCTCGACAGTTGGAATGTACTATTAACGGTATCGGTGAGCGCGCCGGTAATGCTTCCCTAGAAGAATTGGTGATGGCCCTTCATGTCCGGCGCTCCTATTTTAATCCTTTCCTCGGTCGTCCAGCAGAGTCCACGGAACCTTTAACCAAGATCAACACCAAGGAAATCTATCGCACTTCTCGCCTAGTTTCTAATCTTACCGGCATGATCGTGCAACCGAATAAGGCGATCGTCGGTGCTAACGCTTTCGCACACGAGTCGGGAATCCATCAGGACGGGGTGTTAAAACATAAACTCACCTATGAGATTATGGATGCAGAATCGATCGGTTTAACCCATAATCAGATCGTCCTCGGTAAACTCTCCGGCCGCAACGCTTTTCGCTCTCGTTTACAGGAATTGGGTTTTGAGCTTTCGGAAACGGAACTTAATAACGCTTTCATCCAGTTTAAGGAAATGGCTGATCGCAAAAAGGAAATCACCGATCGCGATCTGGAAGCGATTGTTAACGATGAAATCGATACGGTTCCCGATCACTTCCGCCTTGAGCTAGTACAAGTGTCCTGTGGTAATAGCGCCCGGCCCACGGCCACGGTAACGATTCGCACTCCCGACGGTAGCGAGTTATCCGATGCGGCCATTGGTACAGGCCCAGTGGATGCTCTCTGCAAAGCGATCGATCGAGTGGTGAAGATTCCGAACGAATTAATCTCTTTCTCGGTGCGGGAAGTTACCGAGGGAATCGATGCTTTGGGAGAAGTGACTATCCGTCTCCGTTACGAAGGACGCACCTATTCTGCTCGCGCGGCCGATACCGATATTATTGTCGCCTCCGCTCGCGCCTACGTCAGCGCCTTAAACCGTCTCCATGTCGCACTGCAGCAGAAGGAAAAAACCCCAGAAATGCTACAAGTCTAGATAGGGTTTGCTGAACAAGTTGGTCGGTGGGGTTAGAAGTCAGGATTCAGGAGTCAGGAGTCAGTAGCCGGTCGTCAGGAGTCAGGAGTCAGGAGACAGGAGACTATTTTTATTTATTCTCCCCACACCCCACACCCCACACCCCACACCCCACACCCCACTTCCCCATCTCCCCATCTCCCCATCTCCCCATCTCCCCATCTCCCCACACCCCACACCCCACACCCCACACCCCACACCCCACACCCCACACCCCACGTCGCTGTTGGAGAAAATCTTAAATTTGTCTCGCAAATTTCTAAAATGTTGCTAAGTTAATAGTATGAGCTTGCACCCTAATTATCATGGTGCAAGTGTACTAAAACAAGATTCCCCTAAAAGCAATGAGGGATAAAATTTATCCGCAAGAATCCGATCAAATTAAATACAATAGCTAAGGACCAAAGGAATTAGCAAGGGCCAATAGGGATGCTGTTCCCCTTGCCAATGGGAACAGTTGACCCGTTCAATAATTCCTTTGATTGTTAGCTATCTGGTCAACACCGCAGACAAACCGGTGATCGGATTTCAGTCCTCCAGCCATTTAGCCAATTTTTGCAGGAGCCAGATTATGAGTTGACCGAGCTAAAACAGCATTCCGTGTCGCTAAAATCGCATCGACACAAGGAAATTTAAGCAAAAATCTTCTCCCATTTGTTGTAATTAAAGCTACAATCGGAAAAGTCTTTGCCCGTCTCGGATTTGAGACACAAATTCGTTCAGTATCACCTAGATTGAGATTCGATCTTCTAGTTTTGCACAGAAGGAGCAAGAGGAAAACGGCATGACGCAGGCCCACAATGTACTAACCCTTACCGAGCCGCCATTGAATTTAGATTTGATTGACCTAGACGAAGACTTCGATGATGAGGATATCGAGTTAGAGCTAGAAGAAGTCAGCGATAGCAACGATGGCAAAAAAACCCGCCGCCTTGCCAGCGCTCGTCGTCGCGACGCCGCTAGAAAAAAACCCTATACAGAAGATTCGATTCGGATTTATCTGCAAGAGATCGGCAGGATTCGGTTATTGAGAGCGGAAGAGGAGATCGAATTAGCGAGAAAAATCGCCGATCTACTGAAATTAGAACGCATTCGCGAGGACTTTCGCCTCTATAGCGATGCCGAATGGGGAAAACAGGTTTTCTTGTTCGAGCGCATCGAAAAAATTATCGCCGAAAAATCGGAAAAAGACCCGAAATTATCGGATATTAAGGCTTATTTAGCTAAGACGGAGCTAATGGCTCCCATGGTGGAAGAATGGCTGGCGAAATCAAAGGAATACTTATCGGCCTTTAAGCGTCGTTTGTACCATGGTCGTCGCGCTAAGGAAAAAATGGTACAATCGAACCTGCGTTTAGTGGTTTCGATCGCCAAGAAATACATGAATCGCGGTCTTTCCTTCCAAGATTTAATTCAAGAAGGTTCCCTCGGTTTGATCCGCGCCGCCGAAAAATTCGACCACGAAAAGGGTTATAAATTCTCCACCTATGCCACTTGGTGGATTCGTCAAGCCATCACCCGGGCGATCGCCGATCAATCCCGCACCATTCGACTCCCCGTCCACCTCTACGAAACCATCTCCCGGATCAAAAAAACCACCAAGATTCTTTCTCAGGAAATGCGTCGCAAACCCACCGAGGAAGAAATCGCCACCAAGATGGAGATGACCATCGAAAAACTGCGTTTTATTGCCAAATCTGCCCAATTACCGATTTCTCTAGAGACTCCTATCGGTAAAGAAGAAGATTCCCGTTTAGGAGACTTTATCGAAGCGGATGGGGAAACCCCAGAAGATGAAGTTTCTAAAAATTTGTTACGCGAGGATTTAGAAAACGTCCTCGATACCCTTAGTCCTCGCGAACGCGATGTGCTGCGGCTGCGCTACGGTTTAGATGACGGCCGGATGAAAACACTCGAAGAAATCGGCCAGATTTTCAACGTCACTCGCGAGCGCATTCGTCAAATAGAAGCCAAGGCCCTGCGGAAACTGCGTCACCCTAACCGTAATAGTATCCTCAAAGAGTACATTCGTTAATTTCCCGTCCTTAAAAAACTAGAAACTGAGTCTCCTTGAGGCTCAGTTTTATTGTTATCTACACTTTCCTCGATCGAATTTATTATGATATGAATTAACAATAGTTATATCTACTAAAAAAGTGTCAGAAACTCCAAAAATACAGATGAATTTTAACGCGCCGGTGACAGGAGTGGCGGGTAATGTGGAAGGCGATATGATCGTCAATCCCCAACCGAAAACCCCAGCCGAATCCGCCCGGGAAATTCAGGATTTATTAACCCAGCTTCAAGCCACAAATCCGACAGCGAGCGAAGCGGAATTAGTGCGGCAGGTGATTAGAAATAATCCCACGCTTAAAGCCAGATTAATTAACGCGATTAAACAGGGTGGAACTGAAGCTTTAAAGGTCTTTTTTCCCGTGATTAGTATTCCGATAGAAACGATTCGGGGATTTCTAGAAGTCGAATAATTTAATCCAAGTTGCTAGTTATAATCATCGCCGTTCCGATCCCCCTAAATCCCCCTTAAAAAGGGGGACTTTGAGTCTGGTTCTCCCCTTTTTTTTCAAGAGGGGGCAGGGGGGAGCAAACCTAGAAATCATAGACAAAATTTGTAACTAGCAACTTACGTTAATTTACTCTTTTCCTTCCTTGTGATTGATCAGGTTTCCTTGAACATTGCCAGCGACTGTGTCAACTGGTGCATTAAAGTTAAAGTTTTGAATTATTTGGGGAGAGGTGGAAGATTGAGGAGTTTCCGATAATGATGCTTTTTCTATAGAAGATTTTTTCTCGGAGTCGGTAGGCAGGGACATCGGTTCGAGAGAATATTGTTTGGTTTTGCCTTGAATTGAAGTTTTAATATCGATTAAATCATAAAGTGTATTAATTGATATTGTTTCAAGTTTTTTTTGATAAAGTGAACCCAAGATTTTGGTAGTGGCATTATTTTTTAAAATATTGACAGCGTCGAAACGAACTGAATTATCTTGATCGTCGATAGCTTGCAATAGTAGAGATAATACATTTTCTATAGAAAAATTTTTTGATTGTAAAACCGCACTCTGTCTAATTTCTTCATCAGGGCTATTTATAGCATCATACAAATCTTCAATCGATTCGTATAGTGTAATATCCCTACCAAACAAAACTCTCGTAAACGGTCCGTAAAATTTAACTCTTTCAAAAGAAGGTATCTTATTGTATAAAGGATGGTGTCCGTCGAGATAGGGTTTATAGTGAATAGGAAAGTTTAGACCTTGCTCGTCACAATAATCTTTCAGTTTGTACAATGTATCAATGTTAGTAATGTTTTTTATTACATATCCTATTCTCTGGATCAAAAAGCCATCTTTTTCTCCATCTATTAAATCGAGTAAAGCTGATATTAATTTAGGATCATTTAAAATTTCAAATATATCAATAATTTTAAATTTTATCGCTAACGAAGCAATTTTAAAAATATTTATTAAAGATGGGATATCTTGGGAATGCGAAATTTGCTCTAGGATGGCTGCCGATTCAAGACAAACTCTAGTTTCTTGATCTTTTAGTAGGTCAATCAGTGTTTCTCTTGATTTTTCCGAAGAAATATTTCCTAAAGCCCTCACGATGGCGATCTTTTCATCTAACGATACAGATTCTAAATTTTTACATAAAATATTGTGTGCTTTCTCTGAACCCGTTTTTCCCAACAAGTACAATCTATATAAAGGAGAAACCGGTAACTCCGCTACCCATTGAACCGTTTCCTCCTGCCATAACGGATTAACCTCCCCCGCTAACCTTGCTCCTAAACCTAAATCTACCGCTAACGCCAACCTAACGACCCGTAACGCCTGTTCTTTATCCTTTAGTAACCCCAACATCAGCGCGATGGGTTCTGTCCACTTGAGATAGTTGAGATAGCGCCACTGTAAATCCCTGTCGTTCAACTTCTGCAACTGTTGTAATAAATACTCGGCGGCATAGTATTCCTGTATTAGTTGGTGATGAAACTCGATACTGTCTTCGTCTAGCTTTTGGATGAGATGATGATTTTCTAAATCACTCAACCAGAGACACTGACGAGTAGTAGAATAGTCATTTTCGTTATTTTCTTGTAAAAATTCTCCGATAATACTTTTAGCCTCTCTGATTCCAATCGCTGGCTTATCTTTACGCTTAGTCATTTCAAAGGCCAGATATTCCAGAGATTCCGACCATAATAGCTTAGAATCAGCTAGAGTTGTAACGTCCGCTTTGCTCTGCTTGTAATGCTGGCGAGTAAACCGCCTAAAAGTCTCTCCTAAATTATCGGGAATTTTCTCGTTCTCATCGTAGACGAAACATAGCATCAACAAAAATAAGGGCGTTTCCCCTAACTTTTTTAATCGTTCATTATTCAACTGATTTAATAGTTTTTCTCCTTTGTCTTCTAGATATCCTCGGACAAACGATCTCATCCTTCCTTCGGTTAGTGGTTGCATCGTTAACTGTTTCTCGATTCCTAAATTTCCCCATATCCCTAAGTCTCGTGTGGTAAAAACCATCGGCACTTTTGGATGAGCGTCTCTAAACACTTTTACCTCTTTAGTCGCCTCCTCGGAAGGTAATTCATTAACTCCATCGAGCATTACAAACAATCGATTATCGAATAACAGTCTATCGATCTCTGAAGCTTTCAAATAAATCTTATGGCTTTTCAAAAAGTTATTAATCAGGGCAATTGTTGAAGTTTTGTGCGATCGCAATTTGATCAAAACCGGAATTCGGGTTTCATCTCTTTTTCCTGCTTCCTCGAACAATAACCGCACCAAAGCCGTCGATTTCCCTGATCCCGGTTTCCCCTGTAGCAACACATGATCGTCCGAATCGTCCGAATCAAGGCTATATTTCCGTAATCCCGCTAAAATCTCTAACCTTTGGGGTTGTTTATCCTTTTTCCCCAGAAATGTCTCATCTGGAACCGTCTCCACTTGTAAATCCTCTAGTGGAGAGGAATTACTAAACCAATCATTTTTAACACGAATAATCGTGTCAACTTGCCACCATTTTTGATAGCTCTTTTGAATCGAATCGAAATAGAGTTGCCAGTTTACCATAAAGACTGGTGTGGGAAGATATTTCTAGAATAGCTCAACTTTTTCCCCTATGGGTGTATCGATGAGAATATTCCTGTGCAATCGTTCGAGAAAATTCGCCAGTTTTTACCCTGTTAAATGCCATCAGAAAAAAAACAAAATTATTTATAGCAGTTTTCATCAGAATGAGGCATGGGCAAGGGGCTTAAACCCTTTGTTGACAAAACTTGTCGATACCTCAGTAACGCGAAAAGCGCTATATTAACATAAAAGGCTTTAATATTGACAGGAAATATTTCATTGATTAGAATAAATAAATATATGATAACATCTGTAAGTTTCTCCACCAAAATTATAGTCGTGACTTCGCCCAATGGTTATTGGTAGAACCCCTCTCCCTCACCCAATCGCTACAGCAATTCTGGCGGGTTTAGTATTAAGTAAAGAAATAATCAGAAGCTTATTAAGGGAAGAAATTATGCGCGAATCAGTCATTTATCAGGATATCCGGGAAAGTGGAAAAGCACAAGGAAGAGAGGAAGGAAGACGAGAAGAAGCGGTTTCTTTGATTCTACGGCTACTTAACCGTCGTTTAGGTGAAATATCCTCGACTTTAAGCCAACAAATCCAAGAACTATCTCTAGAACAATTAGAAACTTTAGGAGAAGCGCTGCTCGATTTTACCAGCTTGACAGATCTGACCACTTGGTTATCGGAGATAGAAACTTAAATCCCCAGAAGATGTCTGCTCGTCCTGCGTTAAATTTTTAAATACTGGCTTTTTTCCCGTATTGATTTAACCATGGCTACCAGCGATATCTCCAATTCTACTCACTCATCCCCAAAACCCCGGCCAAAACTGGGACTTTTCACCATGTTTCGCTTAGGACTCTTTCAGATGGGACTAGGTATTATGTCCCTGCTGACTTTGGGGGTTCTCAATCGGATTATGATCGATGAGTTAAAAGTTTTACCCTTTCTCGCCGCAGCTGCGATCGCTATGCACCAGTTTGTTAGTCCAGCACGCATCTGGTTTGGGCAAAGATCCGACGGTAAAACTATTTTTGGTCATCATCGCAGCGGTTATGTCTGGATTGGGGCGGCAGTTTTTACCGCTTTAGCTTTTATTGCTTTGCAGGTAGTCTGGCAATTGGGACTTAGTATTCAAACTTCGGGATGGAATACCGTTTCCTACGCTTGGATTGCCCTCTTAGCCTTAATTTTCGCCCTCTACGGACTCGCTTTAAGTGCCAGTTCCACCCCTTTTTCCGCCCTCTTGGTGGATGTGTCCGATGAAGATAATCGATCGCAATTAGTTGGTATAGTTTGGTCAATGCTGATGGTGGGAATCGTCGTCGGGGCGATCGTTAGTTCTCGTTTGCTGGATACTCCCAATATCTGCGGTACAGATATTTTGACCTATGATCCGACTCAATCAGCCCCTATAGCCAATATTCCGCAACTACAGGCGACAATTAACCCCGTGTTCACGATTATGCCCGCTATCGTTTTCGGTCTCTGTATTTTAGCGACTTTTGGCGTAGAAAAAAAATATTCTCGTTTTAGTAGTCGGTCCACTCTTGTGCAAAGAGAGGATCAAATTACCTTTAAAGATGCCCTACAAGTTCTCACCGCTAGTCGGCAAACCGGTTTATTTTTCACCTTCCTGCTGATGATGACTTTGAGTTTATTTATGCAGGATGCAATTATGGAACCGTTTGGTGGCGAGGTTTTTGGGATGTGTATCGCCCAAACCACCCAATTAAACGCTTTTTGGGGAACTGGAACCCTTTTTGGTATTGCCGCCACGGGATTTATGCTCATTCCCCGCATCGGTAAACAAAAAACCACTAAATATGGCTGTATTTTTGCAACAATTTGTTTTATTCTCTTGATTTTTGCTGGCTTTTCTGCTAATCAAAGTTTATTAAAATCAAGCTTGCTCTTTTTCGGTTTAGCTTCGGGAATGATTACCGCCGGCGCTACCAGTTTAATGTTAGATTTAACCGCCGCCGAAACCGCGGGAACTTTTATCGGCGCTTGGGGATTATCACAAGCGATCGCACGGGGATTAGCCACGGTTTTGGGCGGTACGATTTTAAATATCGGTAAAGTTATCTTTTCTAGTCCAGTTTTAGCCTATAGCTTAGTTTTCCTCCTGCAAGCATTAGGAATGATCCTGGCAGTTTGGTTATTAAGTCGCGTTGATGTCAAGGAATTTAAGGAAAATGCCCGAGCAGCGATCGCAACTGTCATCAAAGGAGAGATCGACTAGCAAAAGCAAGCAAAAGTGAGAGAACAGGAGAATTAGCCCGATTGGGGGAAGTTGGTTAGCCGCTTTTTTCCTATCCTAAAAGTAGAGAGGAAAACGAAAGAGGAGGCTAAAACGATGAAAAGGACTTTAATGATTGCCCTAGGTTCCCTAGCTTCCTTACTGCTGATTAACCCCGTCGGTGCGGAAAATCCCCGACAGGTGCAACAATTATTGAATACGCGGGAATGTCCGGGGTGTGATCTCCAGGGTGCAGATTTAAGAGGGGCGCATCTAATCGGTGCAGATTTGAGAAAAGCGAATTTACAGGGAGCTAATCTGGAGGAAGCCAACTTAGAGGGCGCAGATTTGACCGATGCCAACCTAGAAGGCGCAAATTTAACCGCAGCTTTTCTGACTAATGCCAGTTTGAATCAAGCTAATCTCAATGGAGTTAATTTCACCAGTGCCATGATCTATGATGCTGATGTGACGGGTGCATCAATGGAGAGAATTAACTTGACAAATGCTCAGATTTATGGTACAGGCATCGCTGTCGGTGGTGAAAATCCTTAGATGTTCTTGTCCTCAAAATATAGTTAATTTTGTAACAGATGCAAGTGTTGCGTCTGTTTTTTTATACACTTTTAAGTAGGTAGGTGTTAAAAATTGTCAGATACCCCCCTTATCAAGGGGGGCAGGGGGGATCGAACCCAAAATCTATCTTCAATTTAATTATAACCAGCTACTTACTAAATAGTTTGAGTTATAAAATAACCGGCATGACTCAACTCACACCGCGCCCTAGTGTCTTAATTGTCGATGATTTGCCCAATAATGTGCGGCTATTGTCGATTATGCTCACCGAGAAGGGATATCAGGTACGCAAAGCGATTAATGGACAGATGGCCCTGAATACAGTGCGATCGCTAATTCCCGATCTGATCCTTCTCGATATTAATATGCCCGATCTCAATGGTTATCAAGTTTGTGAACAGTTAAAAGCTGATGAAAAAACCAGAGAAATTCCCGTGATTTTTATCAGCGCTCTTGATGATGTCTTAGATAAAGTCAAAGCTTTTCAAGTGGGAGGTGTCGATTATATTTCTAAACCTTTTCAAGGGGAAGAAGTGATGGCACGCATTGAAAATCAATTAACTATTTGCCGTCAAAAAAAACAACTACAAAACGAAATTAAAGAACGTCAAAAAACTGAAGAAACTTTAGAAATTTATCTTCATGCTGTCTCTCACGATCTCCGCAATCCCGTGATCGGGATGTCAATGATCTTAAATAATTTAATTAAAAATTCTCAGGGAGAAACTAAAGAAGTATCCCTGAAGATTTTACAACAGATGGCCAACAGTTGCGATCGACAATTAACTTTAATTGATTCTCTCGTCGAAACCCAACAAAATGATCTTTGGGGAGTTTCCCTAGAACTAAAGCCTTTATCTCTCTACGAAATCGGTCAACAGATCGGTCAGGAATGGGAGTTAAGATTAAGGGAAAATCAAGCAACTTTAATTAATAATTTTTCTCCCGATTTACCCTTAGTTAATGCCGATGCTCACCATCTCTGGCGAGTTTTTGAGAATTTATTAGCCAATGCCCTTAAACATAATCCTCAAGGGATAATTATCACTTTGTCAGCTAGACTAGAGGGCAATTATCTCCGGTGTACTATTGCCGATAATGGGGTGGGAATTAGCGAAACCCAGAGAAAACGATTATTCGATCGCTATCAACGAGGCAACAATAATAATCAGATTAGTTTAGGACTAGGTTTATATCTATGTCGTCAAATTATCCAAGCTCACGGAGGTGAAATTGGCATTATGAATAATGACGAAAAAGGTTCACAATTTTGGTTTACTTTGCCCTACTAAGCTGTTGACTAAGTAGGTAGATGTTAAAAACTTTCAGACACCCCCCTTATCAAGGGGGGATCAAGGGGGGATCAAGGGGGGATTAAGGGGGGATATATCTTCAATTTAATTATAACCAGCTACTTATCTACATTACTCGTTAAGACTGTCTATGAGCAGGAAGAGCCAGTTTAAACATTTGTTTTTTCCTGTTACCGGGGAAAGAAAGGGCTAAGATCTATTTAGATCAACTATCTTCACTTGCCATGGCCGCTAATGCTGACTATTCTGCCCATTCTAGGCTTAACTTGCAACAACCTTGGCATACCTATCCGGTGGAAACCACCCTATCTATCCTCGGTAGTTCGGCTGTTAATGGCCTCAATAGGGAGCAAATCGCCGAAAGAATTAAATATTATGGCAAAAATGAACTACAAGAACGTCCAGGGCGCAGTAATTGGCAAATTCTCCTAGATCAGTTTACCAATATCATGCTCCTCCTCTTAATTGCCGTGGCCATAATTTCCGGAGGACTGGATTTACTGGAATTGCAGCGCGGTCATCTGGCTAAAATTGGTGTTCCCTTCAAAGATACGATCGCTATCTTAACAATTGTCATCCTCAATGGTATCCTCGGATATCTGCAAGAAAGTCGCGCCGAAAAAGCTCTGGCCGCTTTAAAAAAACTCTCCTCTCCCCAAGTTAATGTTATCCGCGAGGGTCAACGCAGAGAAATAGACGCGGTTAATCTTGTCCCTGGGGACATCATGCTGATTGAAGCGGGAACCCAAATCAGCGCCGACGGCCAAATTATCGAAGCTTTTAACCTGCAAATTCGCGAATCGGCCTTGACAGGAGAGGCAAATAGTGTTAATAAATCCGCCTCCATTGACCCCTTAGACAGAGATACTCCCCTTGGCGATCGCTTAAATTTTGTCTTTACTGGAACAGAGGTACTGCAAGGCCGGGCCAAGGTCATCGTTACCAATACGGGGATGACAACGGAATTAGGCAAAATCGCTCAAATGTTAGCAACAGTCGGCAATGAACCCACTCCTCTCCAAAAAAGAATGACTCACTTGGGTAATGTCCTTGTTGCTGGTTCTCTCATTCTAGTGGCCCTGACTATTACCATCGGCCTGATCAATGCAGGTTGGTCGGCCCTAGAGGAATTGGTCGAAGTTTCCCTTAGTATGGCAGTAGCCGTCGTTCCCGAAGGATTACCCGCAGTTATCACCCTAACTCTCGCCCTAGGTACCCAACGCATGGTCAAACGTCAGGCCTTGATTCGTAAACTGCCGGCAGTAGAAACCCTGGGTTCCGTTAATGTGATCTGTTCCGACAAAACCGGGACGCTAACCGAAAATAAAATGATTGTACGCGAGATAGAGACGGTTAATCGCAGTTTTTTAGTTACTGGGGAAGGATATAGCCCAAAAGGACAATTTTTAGACACCGAGCAACGGGCGATCGATCCCAAAACCGATCTAGAATTACATCATCTCTTAATTGCCAGTGTCCTCTGCAACGATGCCAGTTTAGACCTCGATAACGGTCACGATAGCATTTTAGGCGATCCCACGGAAGGAGCCTTATTAGTTTTAGGGGCGAAAGCGGGCTTAAATTTATCCCTAACCAAGCAAGAGTTCCCTAGAATCGCTGAAATCCCCTTTTCTTCCCAAAGAAAGCGAATGTCGGTCATTTGTCAAGGAGTCAATCGCGTACTATTTACCAAAGGTTCCCCGGAATTAATCCTTGAACAGTGTCTCTCCTACCAATCGGGATTAGAAAGTCTTCCTTTTGGGGATAGGGAAAAAGAAAAAGTCTTAGTCGCTAACAATGCTATGGCTAACAGGGGTTTACGAGTCTTAGGATTAGCGTATAAAAACCTGATTTATCCACCAGAATCAACTGAAATCAGCGAAGATGCCCTAATTTGGTTAGGAATGGTCGGTATGATCGACGCAGCGCGACCGGAGGCACAAATCGCCGTGGCTAGGTGTCGAGAAGCGGGAATCCGTCCAATCATGATCACCGGCGATCATCAATTAACCGCTCTAGCGGTGGCTAAGAGTCTTGGTATTGCCCAAGCGGGAGCTTTAGTGATCTCAGGGCGAGAATTAGATAAATTATCACCAATTCAGCTAGAAAACATCATTGACAAAACTAACATCTATGCCCGTGTCTCCCCCGAACATAAATTAACTATTGTCCGCGCCTTGCAAAAAAAGGGTAAATTTGTTGCTATGACCGGAGATGGGGTGAATGATGCTCCGGCCCTGAAACAAGCAGATATCGGCATTGCCATGGGAATCGCCGGCACCGATGTCACCAAAGAGGCTAGTGATATGATTCTCCTTGATGATAATTTTGCCACCATCGTCGCTGCCACGGAAGAAGGGCGAGTGGTTTATAACAATATTCGCAGTTTTATTAAATATATTCTCGGCAGTAATATCGGGGAAGTGATTACTATCGCTGCTTCGCCTCTTTTGGGTTTAGTTACTCCCCTAACTCCCCTACAAATTCTCTGGATGAATTTAGTTACTGATGGTTTACCTGCTTTAGCTTTGGCAGTGGAACCCGCTTCTCCTAATATTATGCGTCGCCCTCCTTTTAGTCCCCAAGAAAGTATTTTTGCTCGCGGTTTGGGTAGTTATATTGTGAGAATTGGGATTATTTTTTCGATTATTAATATCACTCAAATGTTAATCGCTGTGCGCTTGGATCCGCTTTTTGGTAATACTGGTTCATGGAAAACTATGGTTTTTACTACTCTCTGTTTAGCTCAAATGGGTCATGCCATTTCCGTGCGATCGAGCGATCATCTTACCATAGAAATGAATCCTTTGACTAATCCCTATCTCTGGGTAGCAGTAACCCTGACGACAATTTTTCAACTGATGTTAATCTATGTTCCTGCTCTGCGGGATTTTTTCGGTACTCAATTTTTAACTAAAGAAGAATTATTAATCTGTTTGGGATTTAGTACCTTGTTATTCGTTTGGGTGGAGTTAGAAAAATTATTTACCCGTTGGTATCATCGGCGATAATCAGGGAGCTTTTTTCATTGTTCAGTAAACAGTAAACAGTAAACTGATACTAAATCCCTTGAGCATAGGTGACTTACGAGGACAGGCAAAAGGGAGAATAAATAATCAGTTTTTAATAACCAGATTTAGTATTATTATCGATACCTTCTAGAGAAAATCAAGGTTTGCAGAGATGATAAAGATAATCAGTATTTAGGATCAGAGATCGATAGTCAAGCGACTTGTATTGTAAGCGGCGATTCCGATCTAATCGTTTCTAACTAACAGGATTGATATTCTAGGTTCACTCACTTAAATTAGCAGTTTCTAGCCATTTTTTACCCATTTCAATGGGAATACCGAGGAGAGGACAGAGGACTTTAATTAATTCAATTCCTCCCGTGATTAAAATGCTTCTTAGACGAGAATTTTTCTTGATTTCTGCGTCAACTTGTGCGACAAAAGTTTGTTTTTCAATTTCGGTATTAGTGGGATAAGTTTGGGCAAGTTGGCTGATAAGTTGTTGGATTTCTTGAGCGGCTTCGGCTAAATTTTGGGGTGTGGCGTAATTATGTTGAACAGCTTTTTGATCTCCTTGCACCGTATCGGCAAAGTTAGCAATATTTGCTCCACGAAGGTCATATTTAGGAGTTTCTGACATAGGATTAAAAGATTGAAGATTACTGATGATAATTATAGCATCCATAATGGCAAAACTGACACCATTTCTCTGAATGAAAGCGATACGTCGAATTCAAGTCCCCCTTAGAAAGAGGGATTTAGGGGGATCAAAATAAGGATTGAGCGGCTTTAATCCGAATACTTGGATTCTTGTCTGTGAATAGTCTTTTGGCAAGAGTTCTGATAATTAAATCGAGGGATTCTGTACTCAATTTCATATCAGTTTACTGCATAACGAGAGCCAATTTTACCGAGGGCATCAACAGCACTGAAACGAACGCTATCATCTTCATCGTAACAAACATTTACTAGATCAGGAATAACATCTTCTAGTCCAATTTCACCTAAAGCAATTGTGGCTGTGACACGAACTTTTACTTCCGTATCTTGTAGGGATTGAATGAGATAGGATATTGCTTTTTCACTACCAATTTTTCCGAGAGATTCCGCCGTGATTATCCGAATATCGGGATTAGTATCAGATAAGTAGGAAGCTAGATAAGGAATTGCGGATTCATTGCCAATTTCTCCTAAAGCTCGAATCAGATTTAGGCGAACATTAAGATCATTTTCTCCTATTAAATGGGATACTAAGGTGTCGGCAAGGCTGCTATTGCCAATTTTGCCCAAGGCTTCGGCAGCTTTAGCGCGGATCTGGGGGAGAGAATCGTTGAGTTTATTCAATAAAGTATTGATGGCGATTTGGGTGTTATTAAGTTGCTGAACCATGTTATTTTTTCTCTGGGTTATTGTTATTAGTTTGCTGGGGATAATTCTGTTGGCTTCCTTGCACATTATGAGCTAAATTGCCAATAGTAGCTCCTCTGAAATCATAGGTAATAGATGAGGTTTCAGAGGTTGGGGATTGAGTGGAGTAAGAAATAGATTCAGGGAGGGGGTGATAGTATTTAAGTTTGTTTTGAATTTTGTCTAGTGCTTCTCTAGCTTGAGAGAGAGTATTGCCATTATTTAATGTGACAAAATCAGGATTTTTCAGGCATTTGATAAGTTCAGTCATCGCTGTTTCTGTGCCAATATTACCCAAAGCCTCAGCTGCCTGCGAACGAACATACTTATTAGAGTCTTCTAAAGCCTTGAGTAACCCCGCAATCGCTGTTTCTGAGCCAATTTTACCCAAAGCGAAGGCTGCCTTCCAACGAACATCTTTATTAGAGTCTTCTAAAGCCTTGAGTAACCCCGTAATGGCTGTTTCTGAGCCAATTTTACCCAAAGCCTCGGCTGCGTTGCTACGAACATACTCATTAGAGTCTTTTAAAGCCTTGAGTAACCCCGCAATGGCTGTTTCTGAGCCAATATTACCCAAAGCCTCGGCTGCCTTCCCACGAACATCTTTGTTAGAGTGTTCTAAAGTCTTGAGTAATCCCGCAATGGCTGTTTCCGAGCCAATATTACCCAAAACCCAGACTGCGTTCCCACGAACATCCTCATCAGAGTCTTCTAAAGCCTTGAGTAACCCCGGAATGGCTGTTTCTGAGCTAATCTTAGCCAAAGCCGCGGCTGCCTTCCAACGAACATACCCATCAGAGTCTTTTAAAGCCTTGAGTAACACCGGAATTGCTTCTTCTGAGCCAATCTTACCCAAAGCGAAGGCTGCACTCCTACGAGCATTCCTATCAGAGTTTTCTAAAGCCTTGAGTGACCGAGGAATTGCTGTTTCTGAGCCAATATTACCCAAAGCGAAGGCTGCATTCCCACGAACATCTTTATCAGAGTGTTCTAAAACCTTGAATAACCCCGCAATGGCTGTTTCTGAGCCAATTTTACACAAAGCCACGACTGCGTTGCTACGAACATCTTTATCAGAATCTTTTAAAGCCTTGAGTAATCCCGGAATGGCTGTTTCTGAGCCAATTTTACCCAAAGCGAAGGCTGCCTTCCAACGAACATCTTTATTAGATTCTTCCAAAGCCTTGAGTAATCCCGCAATGGCTGTTTCTGTGCCAATCTTACCCAAAGCCTCGACTGCGTTCCCACGAACATCCTCATCAGAGTCTTTTAAAGCCTTGAGTAACTCATTAACAACTTGATTAGACTTTGTTAATCCCAATAACTCCACCTTAAACCGTTTCGGCACATCCAACCCAAGCACTAACCCCACTGTCTGCTTTTGAAACTTAAAGTTGACTTCTCCTGCTAACCTCGCTCCTAATTTTAAATCAATCTCTAACCCTAATTTAACCACCCGTTTTGCTTGGGTTTCATTATCCAATAACCCCAACAGCAACGCCATAGGTTCTGTCCATTTGAGATAATTCAAATAGTCCCACTTTAACTGCTCATCCCTGAGATGGGGTAACTTTTTCTTTAATTCCTCAGCCGTGTAATATTCTTGAATCAGTTGATGGCGAAAAGCAATTTTATCATTACCTTCTAGGTGAATTAGATGATATTTCAATAAATCTTCTAGCCACTTCAATGCAGTATTATCAGGATAAGAAATTTTGCCCTGTAAAAACTTTATTAATATCTCCTCTGCTTGATTCTTAGAAATAGATAACTTTATCTCCGTTGGGTTTTCACCAGTTGTCATCGTCCACGCCAAATGTTGCAGTAGTCGATTTTGCCAGAGATGCAAATCCTCTGAAATTTTAACTCCTTTGCGTATGTCAATTTTTTTTGTAAAACCTCGGAAAATTAAGCCTAAATTAGCAGGAATTTTGTTCTGATTATCATCAAAAACTGAACAAAGCATCCACAAAAGTAGAGGAGTTTCTCCCAATTCCTTGAGACGATTTCCCAACTGTTTAAGCATTTCTTCGCCTTTTTCAGGCAAATAGGCCTTGACAAAA
This sequence comes from Microcystis wesenbergii NRERC-220, assembly GCF_032027425.1. NCBI lineage: Bacteria > Bacillati > Cyanobacteriota > Cyanophyceae > Chroococcales > Microcystaceae > Microcystis > Microcystis wesenbergii. The sequence continues at coordinate 3,876,810 of NZ_JAVSJA010000001.1, forward strand.
TCCCGCATCTGTGGTTCAGTCAGGGGAAGCATTTCCAGCTTTTTTTCAATGTTTAAGTCGTCGCTGCCTAAATCCCTTGTTGTGAAAATCATCGAAATTTCTGCATACTGCTGGCGAAAGTTTTTTAAATTCTGTCGTGCAGTATCTGAGGGCAACTCATTGATACCATCAAATAATAATAATGGTCTAAAATTCTGATTTTCTAACAGCCAACTTTCTAGGGTATTACTATCAATAATTAATTTATGGCGTTTCAGGAATTGTAAAATTAAATCAAGAATTGAGGTTTCATACAAGCGTAATTCGATGAGAATGGGAATTTGAATGATTTTAGCCTGATTTTGTTGATTTGGGCGCAACCTTTGCGCCCCTACAGATTCTTCTAATAATAATCTGGCTAAAGCGGTCGATTTTCCTGAACCGGGACGACCTTTTAAAAGAACGTGATTAGTCGCATACTTGCGTAAACCATCTAAAACTGTGAATCTTTCGGTTTTTTCTGGTCTTTCTGCTCTTTCTTGTGGGTTTTGTGGTTCTTTTTCAATCGTCTGCACCTGCAAATCCATTAAAGGTGCAGTTTTCGACGGGCGTGTTTTTCCCTCTACGTCCGTGAGGGTGTAAAATGTCTCCCACTGGGCGTACTTTTCCGAGTCCGAGATTGATTTGAGATAGGGAGTCCAGTCAATCATTGATGCTGTCTGTTAGTTCGAGAAGGAATCCCGATTAAACTTTCTAATATTTTAATTGTAAGCTAAGTTAGTTCGGACTAAGAAGATTTGGTCACAACTTCCAAGATAGAATAGAGCTAACCAGCTACGGTAAAATTAGGGTTTCGGCTTATCCTCAACTCAGGTTAACTAGGAATAGGCCGATTTATTTTGCTAAGGTTATATTTTGAGCAACTTTTGTCAATTTAGCCACAAACAGAAGCATAAATCGTAGGTGCGTTAGCCAAAGCGTAACGCAGCAATTTAATAATTAAGTTGCTGCGTGGGGTGCAGATTATTAATTTGTTTTTTTGTCAGAGATTATCGCCGCAAACACGCACCCTACAAGAATTTATAAAACTAAAATCAACACAGATAAATGTATTAGTCATGATTTTCTCTATCACAATTTCTTCCATCAATTGCCGATCTCTTTCTTCTCTCAACCGCTTGGATAACCGAGAAATAACCCGTTTAAAGTCATATCCCCCCGTAAGCAAAACTAGCTCGACTTTTGTGCTTTTCTAAGCATACTGCCTAGTCAGGTTAAATAAAACTAAAGCTATTGAGAGAGAAATAAAAATCTACACTTCAACCAAATGAACCCAACTTAGAGAAGATTTAACGCTGTTAAATAAGCGTTTATCGCTAGTGTATAAATTTGCTTGAAATCGTTGAGCTAATACTAGATAATGGGCATCATAAGTAGCAGGAAGATTCAAGGTTTGCGAAATTTCTATTGCTTGGTAATGGAGGTAATGATCTCCATGAAACTGAATAGGTAAATCTAAGACTTCTGTAAGGAGGGTTTGCGCTTCCGTCTCCAAAATTTGACCAGCTTTTTTCAGACGATAAAATACGTTAGTGACTTCGTAACATAATAAAGTTGGTGCAATCACTAAATTTTCCTCGGTCATCCATTTTTGCCAGAGTTGACTGTACATTGTTACAGAAGGTTCAACCGTTGTTAAACGAACTATAAAACTAGAATCAACACAGATAAATGTATTAGTCATTATTTTCTCTATTCACTCACAATTTCTTCCATCAATTGCCGATCTCTTTCTTCTCTCATTTGATGAATAATTTCAGTAACATCGGTTTTAAATGGTTTTCCCTGACGACGTTCATAAATGGCTTTTCGAGTTGCGTCAATTCGTTCTAATGCAATTTCCCAAGAGGGGTGATCTTTGAGTTTTTTTCCTAACAATTCTTGTTCTTCTAGGGACAAGGATTTAATTGCATTAACTAGAGATTCCACGAGTTGAATATTCATTTTTTTACATCTTTGACTAAAATTATCGGTGTTTATGAAGAGTTATTATAGCCTAGCCTTTGAATTATAACAAAGAGACGCAAACTCCGTCGCTTACGTCCCCAATTTATCATCAATCAAAGTTTACCGCTTGGATAACCGAGAAATAACCCGTTTAAAGTCATATCCCCCCGTAAAAAAAATTAGCCCGACTTTTTTAACAATTGTCGGCAAAATTTTGCTTGCTTTTTTCACGGCTTTTTGCAATAATATTTTTATAAGACTTTATATATAATGGAGTGGTGGAGTCTAGAGAAAAATGCACGGATTCCCATTATAAGAAAAGTATAACCGAAGCCGCCGCCCAAGTCAAGGGGTCACTCCTCTTTTTTTTGAGAAGTTTTCAAAGAAAAAAAATCAAAGAGGCAGCCGGAGATATTCTGTTTTTCTTCACTATTTGGGCGAAAAAACCCTTTTAGGATGCCTATAATAGGAGAGAGAAAGGGTTAAAAACTAAAAAAAAATGGCGGAGAGAGTCCAGAAAATCCTTGCCCAGTGGGGAATTGCCTCCCGAAGAAGGGCGGAGGAGATGATCATAGCCGGCCGGGTGAGACGGAATGGCAAAATCGTGCAGTTAGGAGAAAAAGCCGACCCCGAAAAAGATCACCTAGAAATAGACGGAAAAAAAATTGAACCGGCCAATCGTCCCAAAAGATTGTATATACTGGTCAACAAACCCATTGGTGTGGTTTCTACCTGTAGGGATCCACAAAACCGGCCGACGGTAATTGACCTTTTGCCCGACTCCCTCGCCAGCGAGACGGGGTTACATCCCGTAGGCAGGTTGGACATCAACACCACTGGGGCTTTACTCCTCACCAACGACGGTCAACTCACCCTCACCCTCACCCATCCCCGTTATCATTTGCCCAAAACCTATCGGGTTTGGCTAGATGGTGCCATTGATAGACTTGCTCTCCAGCGTTGGCGAGAAGGTATCCTCTTAGAGGGAAAAAAAACCTTACCCGCACAGGTTGAGATACTCAAGCAAACCGACCAAAAAACCCTACTAGAAGTTATTTTAGTGGAGGGAAGAAATCGGCAGATTCGCTCTGTAGCGGAAGAATTGGGCCATCGCGTCCTGAAACTTCATCGCAGTGCCATCGGTCGTATTCAACTAAACTCTGGTAATAATTCCCCCTTACCCTTGGGTGATTACCGTTTTTTAACCCTTGATGAACTGAAATATTTAAAGAACCAGATTAACTAAGCTGAAAGTCAGCCCCTAATAGCGATATGTTTCGCCTTCTCCAATCACAACTTGATCCCCAGCATAAACAGCGAACCAAATTACTGGAAATCGGCGTTTATTTGCAAAAAAATCGCCTAGAACAGTCCCTTTCTCTCGAGGAAATTGCCCAGAAAACCTTAATCCCGCGCCATCGCCTAGAAGCACTGGAAGCGGGGGATTTGGAGGCATTGCCCGAACCGATTTATATTCGTTGGTTAATCAAACAATTTGCCGATAGTCTGGCCCTGGATGGTGAGACGATTAGCCGACGTTTTCCCACCAAGGTCAATAACTTTTTTAGGGGAACAAAACCGTCTTTATCGCTGCCGAGTCTTCAAATTCGCCCGATTCATCTCTATTTTCTCTATTTAATCCTAGTTATTGGTTCCGTACAAACCCTATCCCACGTCCTGCAAAAATCGGTACTGCAATCGAATCGCCTACCGCCGCCTTCCTTGCCACAACAGCAAATTGTCCAACCGAAAAGCAATCCCCTTCAACCGGTGGCCAACAAAACCAGCAATAATCAGCAGCTGGTGGTGGAGGTAAAACTGGAGGATGACTGCTGGCTGCGGGTGGTGGTGGATGGCAAGACAGAATTTGAGGGTGTGCTGCCCCAAGGAAGCCATCGCACTTGGCAAGCAAACCGAGAATTAACCGTGAGGGCGGGTAATGCCGGCGGGGTTTACGTTGCCGTTAATAATGCCAATGCTAAACAACTGGGGCAACCGGGCAAAGTCGAGGAAGTCACCTACCGGGCAAATTGAGCTAATTTATGCAAAAGGTTTTTTCACCCCTCGATCGCCTTCAGGGAGGGTTAATCGGGGCATATATTGGGGAATCCTTGCATAATCAACCCCTAATACCAGCCTTTAACTATGAGGCTACACCGAGGACGACCCTGCTTTTGCAAGCACTGCAATCTAAGGAGGATTTTTCCCTTGCGATCGCAGCCAAGCAGCAGTCGGAATCGGCGTTATTATTTGTACTGTTGCCGGAGATTTTAACCTGGCCCGACCATGGGGAACGTTGGCAAGCTAGATTAAATTTTTGGCTAAAAAAGGGCTTAATTTCCGAGTTAACCCGACAAGAAGCGATAATTTGGGGAGAGGCTGTAGGTCTGTTATTACAGGGAAAAAAGCCTTTAAATCAGTTAATGGCGCAATTACTAACTATTAACCCCAAGAATAAGCTATTAGAGCAGATTCAGTCAGCTTTAAGGCAAAATCATCCCTTAGAGTCCATTTTATCGGCTTGGGCGAAAGATAGCTCACCTTTAGGAATTGCGATCGCAGCTTCTCTCTATACCTTTCTGCAAACGACCGAGGATTTCGCCGTTAGCGTGCGTCGCGCTAATTCTAGTCCCTATCAACGGCAATTAACCACCACTTTAGCGGGGATTTGGGCGGGATTGTACAACGGTATCGAGGGGATTCCCCTAGCTTGGCGGCAAAATTTGCCGAAAGAGCCAGTTAAACAGCAATTAATGGATAAAGCTGGGGAAATCTATCGAATTTCCCTGGGTATATCTCCTCATCTTGTCCTATCTCCTCATACTGCCGTCGCTTACGGGGGAACAATCCAACCCCGTCCTAGCTTAAAATTGGTCTCTCAAGACAAGTAGTCGTGCAAAATTAACTTCTTGGTTAGGATAGGCAAAAGGCAATAGGCAAAAGGCAATAGGGAGAGTAAATAATCAGTTCTGAATAACCAGATTTAGTATTACTTAGGGTTTGCTGAATAAATCTAAAAACCTTGTTGGATAATATCTTTAGGCTTTTTTGACCTCAAAAATTGCCGGTTCTTCGAGTAATCGGGGGGAAATTGGCTCTCTTATTCTTTGTCTGATCAGTTTAACTTATAAGCGATCAATCTTTGTGTCCTTTGTGTCTTTGTGGTTCTTTCCACACCCCACCAACAAGCTTTTTCAGCAAACCCTACTTAGTCTGAAAGATATTTTGTACCATTTTTTTATCCAAACCCGCGGCAATTTTATCTAATTCTGCTATTTCCCCACTGTCTAAACTCCATCCTAAAGCCCCTAAATTATCCTCAGCTTGCCGAACATTTTTAGCTCCGGGGATAGGAATTGTTCCCTTACAGATACACCAATTTAAAGCAACTTGGCTAATAGTTTTATCTTTAGCTTGGGCGATAACTTCTAGACAACTTATCAGAGGCGAAATAGCGGGAATTAATTGACCAAAAAGGAAGCGACGTAATCCAGGGGGTAAGTTTTTATTATCTCGATATTTCCCGGTTAATAACCCCAAAGCTAAGGGACTATAGGCAATAATTTTAATACCCAATTGATCACATAGTTCCTTTAATCCTAAGTCAGTGAGAGGATAGGTAGAAAGGAGAGAATACTGTACCTGTAAACTGGTAATAGGAATGCCGCGACTGGCAAACTTTTGATAGGCAGACTTCAATCTTTTCGGTCCAAAATTGGATAAACCGACTCCTTTAACTAACCCCTTTTCTAGACAATCCCCCAATCCGTCTAATAATCCTCCCTCCTGCCATGGCGCATAATTGCCCGTTGACCAGTGCATTTGCACTAAATCCACCCGGCGGCCTAGTCTGGTTGCCGAAGCTTGACAAGCTTTCACCATGGCATGACGGGTTAAACGCCAAGGATAAGGGGCGAGTTTGGTAGCAATACGAATATGATCAGCGTTATAACCGCTATATTCCCCTGTAAAGCGTCCTAATAGCTTCTCACTCTGTCCGTTGAGTTTGCCTGTGCCGTAGGAGTCTCCCGTATCAAATAGGGTGACACCCCGCTGGACGCAGAGATTAAAAACCGCTTGTAACTGGCTATCCATGCTCTCATCGTAACCCCAGAGAAGACGATTTCCCCAGGCCCAAGTACCGCAGCCCATGGGGGGAAGGGATAGAGTTTGATGTGTGACTGTCAAGGGATTCATGGGTCAGTTTCTCTGGGTTTTTTCTCAAGCTTTCAGCAAGATATTTTATACTAAATCTGGTTATTAAAGACTGATTATTTATTCCCATTTTTGCATGAGTGCATGAGTAGAAAACGGGTTTCTCAGAGAAACCCGTTTTCTGTGCGTTATTACTACCAAATCGACTTGGGTTTTTGTTTAACAAATAATCCCCGGAACCAATAGTAAAAACTATCGATATAAGTAAAGATTACCGGCACAACCACCAAAGTTAATAGGGTGGAAGTGGTAAAACCACCAATAACGGCAATCGCCATCGGTGCGCGAATTTCACCATCTGCACCTAAAGCTAAAGCAATCGGTAACATCCCGGCAACTGTGGAAACGGAGGTCATAATAATTGGTCGTAAACGAGAGACTCCCGAATCAATCATCGCCTTAAATTGCGGTTTCCCTGACTCAATGCCACTCAGGGCAAAATCTACTAACAGAATCGCATTTTTAGTGACTAATCCCATCAGTAAAACTATGCCAATTAAAGCGTATAAACCTAACTCTTTTTGGGTAATTAAAAGAGCGATTAAAGTACCACCAATCGATAAAGGAAGGGAACTTAAAATCGCTAGGGGATAGAGGAAATTGTTATACAACAACACCAGAATCCCATAGATCGAAATAATTGCTAAACTTAACGCCCCCAAAAAACGAGCAAAGATATCGCGCATAATGCGAGCATCACCAAAGGGTTCTTCTGTCACCTCTGGGGGTAAGTTTTTCATGATTGGTAAAGCGCGAATTTGTGTCACCGCACTTCCCAAAGAAACTCCCTCTAAATTAGCTCCAATATTAACCTGACGTTGACGGTTAAAGCGTTGAATTTCCGCAGGTCCACTACCTAAGCTAATTGTCGCCACCGAGTTAAGCGGTACTAACGTCCCATTACTGCTAGGAACGCGCAAATTTTGCAGAGTTTCTATCTCACTGCGTCCATCGTTGGCAATTTTTACCCGGATGGGAATTTGTCGGTCAGCAAGGTTAAATTTAGCTAAATTAAACTCATTATCGCCGATTAAAGCTAAAGATGCAGTACGGGCGATCGCTCTGACCGAGACTCCCTGATCGGCAGCCCGGACAGGATCCGGTTGAATAATGATCTCCGGTTTAACTAAACTTACCCCGGAACTTACCTCGACAAAACCGGGTAAAGCACGCATTTCTCGCTCTAATTTTTGGGCAGTTTGGGTTAAAATATCGCCATTTTCACTTTTTAAAATAATAGCGACATCCTTAGTGCTTCCTGCTCCCCCCTGCGCTCGAAAAGTCACTCTAGCCCCCGGTATCTTCTGGAAATCCCGACGGGTTTGTTCCTCAAATTGCCGTTGAGTTAGCGATCGCTGTTCCTTAGGAACTAAATTAACATATATTAACCCCGTATTTACCCGTCCCGAATCTCCCGGAATAGCCAAAACATTAGCGACGGCGGGATTTTTTTGCAGTAAACTATTCACCTGATTGGCCACGGCAACAGTATCATTCAAAGTCGCACCGGGAGGCAATTCTAGGCTGATGGTACTTAATCCAGTATCCCCAGAACTAAATAATCCTTTTGGAATCAAAGGAACTAACTGTAAACTACCGATAAAAAAGGCCAAAGCCGCCAATAAAGTCAGGATTCGATGACGTAAAGCCCAAGTTAACAAACTTTTGTAGGGACGAAAACGGGGGCGCGAGGAGGGATTATTATCACCGGTTTTGAGCTTTTTCGGCTGTAGAATATAGGCACTTAACATCGGGGTGACGGTGACAGCGATCAAACTAGAAAATAGGGTAGAAACCGCCACCGTAACGCCGAAAGGTTGAAAGAATTGGCCCGGCACACCGCCCATAAAAGCAACCGGCAGGAATACCGCCATAATTGCCGCCGCACTGGCTAAAACGGCTAATCCAATCTCTTTTGAGGCATCAAAAGCCGCTTGCAGGGGTTTTTTACCCATAGCTAAATGTTGATCGATGTCCTCCACCATACACACCGCATCATCGACCAGATTACCCAAAGCTAAAGCTAAGGCCAGTAGGGTCATGCCGTTAAGGGTATAATTTAGGGACTGCATCACCCAAAAAGTCGGGAAAATCGACAAAGGCAGGGCCAAACCCGTGATAATCGTGGCGCGCCAATTGCGTAAAAATAGACCCACCGTGATCACCGTCATCATACAACCAATCAGGAGATCGCTAAGAAGGCTTTCGTAACTAGCACGAATTGAGTCGGCACGGGTAAAAATTAATTGAAATTTAATATCTTCGGGCAGTTTTTTCTTTAAATTCTCGATTTCTTGGCGCACTGCTGTTTCTACCGTCACCAAGGTGCTGCCAGTCCCCCTTAGAATCGAAAAACCCACCACTGGCTGCCCATCTAAGAGGGCCATTTGTCGGGGATCGCTGTTACTATCACTAACTGTCCCTAAATTGCTCAAGGGGACTGTATCACCGTTAGGTAAAGAGATTTGATAATTTCTTAAATCTTCGATGGTTTCAGCGCTGCCGAGGGTGCGGACAGTTTGTTCACTGCCACCGATTTCCGAGCGCCCTCCGGGTAAATTAATATTAAAACTACGAATTTGGTCATTAACCGCCGTGGCCGTGATACCGTAGGCGATCAGACGACCGGGATCTAAATCTACACGCACTTCTCGATCGACTCCCCCAACGCGATCGACTCGTGCTACTCCCGGCACTCCCGTTAAAGCGCGGCCGATTTGACGATCAACTAGATCACTTAATTCGGCGATCGATCTTTTCGGGGAGGAGATGGTATAGTTCATCACCGCACCCCCGGCAAATTCTAAACGTTGGACAATTGGATCATTAGTATCTTGGGGCAAATCCTGCCGAATTTGCGCTATGGCATTACGCACATCATTGGTAGCGCGATCGCTGTTAGTGCCAAGGATAAAGTTAACGGTGGTGGTGCTGCTGCCTTCGTTGATGGTAGAAGTAATTTGATCGATATTACCCAAAGCAGCCACCGCATCCTCGACTTTTTTGGTGACTTGGGTTTCCAATTCCTCAGGACCTGCGCCGGGTTGATTAACGGTGATAATCACGGCCGGAATGTCAATATTAGGAGAGCGATCGATCCCTAATCCGAGAAAGGCAATGTATCCCATTAGGGCCATAACCAGGGAGATCAGGATCGTCGGAATGGGGTTTTTGATAGACCAATTAGAAATATTAAAAGCCATAATTTCAGTTATCAGTTATCAGTTATCAGTTATCAGTGGGTAAGTTATCAGTTATCAGTTTTTGGTTTTTGGTTTTTGGTATTTTCTTGGCAGGTTTTTAGAATAGCCCAAAGCATTTTACCAATTTCCTCCGCATCATCATTGATACTTTGAAAGGCTCTTTCCTCTATGTAATTCGTGTCTTTCAATAGAGACAGCCAATACTTTGTTTCTAGACATTCCTTATAAGCTATTGACATTTTAGCTCGAAAATCAGCTTGAGAAATAGCTCCATTAGCCTCGGCAATGTTAGCCCCGATTGAAGTGCCACTCCTTAATAGCTGTTTTGACAAAACATATTCTTGTTTATTCTCACACAAATATTTATAGCCTTTAACAATCCTAATGGCAAATTTATAAGCTTTATCATAAACTTTACTCTCCATCCGTTTGCCCCGCTACCGATCACTGATTACTGATTACTGTTTACTGATCACTGATTACTGATCACTGATCACTGATTGCTGTAATTTTGTCGCCATCACCGAGATAGGCTGCCCCTTTGACCACAATGCGATCGCCAGCTTGTAAACCGGTGAGAATTTCCACGCGATTATTCGGCATAATTTGACCTAATTGCACAGTTTTGGCGGTAACGGTGTTATCAGGTCCGACTAAATAAACTAGAGCTTGATTATCTTTTTGGGGTAAAACTGCGGTCATGGGGACGGTTAAACTATTGCTAGTATTCGTCACGATCGCACCTCGTAAAAACATCCCCGGTTTTAATCCTGTATTGTCGGTTAAATCGACTTTAACCGTTGCCTGACGGGATGCCTCATCGACGATGGGATTAATTTCGCGTACCTGTCCCGATAATTTTAAACTGCTATTAGCATCGGAAGTGATAGTAACGGGCGCTCCGACGCGGATTAAGGGCAATTGATTCTCAGGAACCCGCAATCTTAGCTCTAAACGCCCATTTTCGATGATTTTAAAGAGAGCATTTTGACCGTTGGTGGTATCCCCGATGCGAGCATTTCTTTCGGCAATTTTGCCACTAACCGGAGAAATCAGGCGCGTCTCGTTTAATTGGGCTTTAACAATGGCTAAACGGCTTTGAGCTTCCGCTAATTGGGCTGTAGCTTGGGCGATCACTTCGGGACGATTGCCCGCTTGCAATTGTGCCAGTTGCTGCTCTGCTTCTCCTAAACGAGATTGGGTCTGTTGTACGATCGCCGCTTGCTTTCTTTCTTCATTGAGGACTTCATCGAGACGATCCCGGGCGATCGCTCCTTCCGCTTCTAAACTTTGGTTTCTCTGGACGCGTTTTTTAGCCAAATCCCAATCCGATTGAGCTTGACTAATTTCAGCCTTTATGCGTTGAATAGTTTGTTTAGCTCTAGCGATCTCCTCTTTACGGCTACCCGCTTGCAATTCTGCCAAACGCGCTCGCGATTGGGCGACATTGGCCTGTGCTTGGGTTAATTGCGCTTGTAGGACGGTATCATCGAGACGAGCCAAAATTTGACCTTGACTAACGATATCACCCTCATCGACAAAGATTTCTTTGATTTGTAGTCCCGTCGCTTGGGAAAGAATCGGGATTAATTCATCGGCTGCCACGCTTCCAGTCGCTTTCAGGGTGCGGGCCACGGCAGTGGATTCCACCCTAGTGGTGGTTACTGTTTGTGCTGGTGCTTCATTTTTTGCCGCTACGGGCTGAGTATTGGGGTTTTGGGCTGTTTGGGGTCGATCAGCGAAACGAGTCGCCCCTAGGGTCAATAAAACCCCCAATCCCACACCGATAAATAGACCCTTTCCTCCCGATAGCCAAGAGTTGGTTTTTGTCGGTTTTGGCGAGTATTCGGTTTCCTCTGGCTCAATTTCGGGTTTAAATGCGATTTCTTCGGGAACTAGCGAATTATCGGCTGAATGCTGGTTATTTTCTAGGGTATCTGGCCGCACGGTCTGCCCTCTCGGTAGATTCTGGATAAAATGTTAAGTTTTGTATCCATTTATAATCTAACGGAAAAAGGTCACGGGTGGGGAAAGTGAGAAAGTGGACCTGCTGTAAAAATCCCAAATTATCGTGGTTGGTGAGGAGATAGGAGACAGGCTTCGGCCGTGAGCTTTTGCGTTCGACAAAAGCTCACGCCGAGGTCCGAACGGAGATAGGAGAATCCGAGACAGGAGATAGGAGAATTAAGAATGAGTAATAATCAATTAAATGGTTTATTTAGAGATTTTATGCCAGTTAGTCCTCCTTTTTGACGTTTTTGAATCCTCAAAAATTAATTGTGCGAGAGGTTTATTGTTACCAATTAAAAAAGCGGGGAATCCCAACCGTTAAGTTAACACCAATGAAGCCTTGAGCCCAAAATCTGACAGAGTGAACATTTTTTAGCCAATATCCAAGAGAGCTAAACTGTAACCTTTGTCGTGTACTACTTCTAGCGAGATGCTACTCGAAAGCAGTTCGCTGTTCGGTCGTTCGTTAAGAAAAATGACTGGAAGGGTAATATTTGGCTATGCGTTTAGTAGCATGGCGGCAGAAGAAATGTAATTGTTATGGGCAAACCACAAATCGCCGTCCGAATTCCCCCACCCCTCCTCGCCGAACTCAACCAGTACGTCGAGGGTGTTGGTAGAGGGATAGCGGAGGTCGAGAGAAAGATAGTAGAGTTAGAAAGTTTGGTTAAAGGCAAATGAGATAATATTTGGGGGAAATCAACACAATGACATTTGATCTGGTAAAAGTAAATGCCAAAGGTCAGGAATTCGAACGAGAAAAGGCTGAAGCCTCATATTTCACCCAAGATTTGGGCAACGGCATCACTCTAGAGATGGTCGCCATCCCCGGTGGGACTTTCCTGATGGGTTCGTCAACAAATGAGAAAGATAGTTATGAGGATGAACGCCCTCAACATGAGGTTACTGTCCCCCCCTTTGCCATGGGTAAATATCCCATCACCCAGTCCCAGTGGAGAGCGATCGCCGAACGCACGGATTTAAAAGTAGAAAAAGACCTTGACCTCAACCCAGCCCACTTCAAAGACCGTCCCGACAGCGATCGCCGTCCCGTCGAACAAGTCAACTGGTACGATGCCGTCGAGTTCTGCGTGAGATTATCGAAGTTGACGGTTCGGGAATACCGACTCCCTAGTGAGGCGGAATGGGAGTACGCTTGTCGTGCCAGGACGACCACCCCGTTCTACTTTGGGGAAACCATTACCGGGGAATTGGCTAACTACATTGCCAGTAATACCTACGCCGGGGAAGCGAAGGGAAAATATCGAAAAGAAACAACTCCCGTGGGACAGTTCCCTCCCAATGCCTTCGGACTGTACGATATGCACGGCAATGTCTGGGAGTGGTGCGCCGATACCTGGCACGATAATTATGATGGTGCGCCGACGGACGGAAGTGTCTGGAGAGAAAATGGTAATGATAATCGTTCTCCATTGCGGGGCGGTTCTTGGTTCTACTTTCCATTTCTCTGCCGTTCCGCTTGCCGCAACTTCTACTTCCGCCGCGACTACATCAGCTTCAGCTGCGGTTTTCGGGTGGTGTGTGGTGCTGGGAGGACTCTGTAACCCTTTTCCCCTTTTTTCCCTTTTTTCCCTCATTCCCTATTTTTTCTCTTTCCCTTTCTTTCCCGCCCAAAGGCGGGTCGATTTTGTAGGGGCGCAATGCTTGCCATTGGTGTCAACTTAAGCAAGAAGCTTAATAGACTTGTTGCGTAATAGTGGCATAATGGGGAAGAAACAATGATTGGATATCCCCTTGAATGCTGAACATTGGCCGAATATTGCATCAAGATAGACTCTTGAGAGCGACCACAGGACTCAATAGAAGAGCGTTTGAGACCTTGTTAGAGAAATTTGAACAGGTGTATTTGGCGGCTGAGAGGGGGACAAGCGAGCTAGAAGGTAGATAGGGCAAGCGCTATCGCTCTTTGTCCTTTGATGTAATCCTTCAACCGATAGCGGCTAATTTGCATTAGCTCTTCTATATTTTTTGGGAACATTTGATGTAGCTGGAGCCAATGATAGAGATGTTGACCCACATAAAAACTGCTGTGTCTGCGTTGACCTTTATATCTTTTTTCAGGTCTTGTAACATATTTTTGGATTCCCATATCCTTAATTTTTTTACCTTGTAGTGTGGCACTTGTATAGGCGATAGCTATAACAATTATCAGCTTTGATAGGTATTTCGGTGCTAATTGAGAACCTTCTAAGCTATAGCCTCCCGACTTAAAATCTCGGAACATCTCCTCAATATCAAATCTTTTTTGATAGGCCATTATTGCCGTCTCTAAATCTCCAAAGTTAGTCAGAATATACCAAGGCTCTTTTGTTGGAAAACCCCGATAAGTTTTTTTCCACTTACCCGCTAAGTTAAACTCGCCAAATCCCTTCTCTTTTGTAAGATTACTCAAGGGGTGACAAAGGGGTTCAAAGGTAATCAAGATAAAGACTCTAGCCAAATGAACCCAAAAGAAATAGAGTGGTTGAGACAACCACCCAAAATTTCAATATGTTACCATCATTCTATCAGGCCTGTTTACAAGCCAGCTTGACACAAGCACAATATCTGACTCTACAAATTCTTATACTGCTCCTACAAAGCCATAGAACAGTACAATTGGAGAGATTGGCCGCCTTATTTCCCCAACCAATTACCTTTGAAAGCAGAAGAAGAAATTTACAAAGGTTTCTCAAGTTACCGCAATTAAGTGTAAAATTGTTATGGTTTCCGCTAATTAAACACATTATTAAGCAAGAGTTTAGCGAAAAAAATAAAAATCGACATCAAAGAAGAAAACTGAAAAAACTTAAGCATCTGGGACATCTATTATTGGTAATTGACCGAACAGATTGGAAAGGAAGAAATTTGTTTGTAGCTAGTGTTATTTGTGGAAAAAGGGCGTTACCTGTGTACTGGATATTGTTAGATAAACAAGGAAGCAGTAATTTAGGGAACCAAAAAAACTTTCTCAAGCCGGTATTAAAATTTTTGAAATCCTACCCAGTTGTCGTGATAGGCGACCGAGAATTTCACAGTGTTCAACTAGGAAAGTGGCTAGACGAAAAGGGGATAGCCTTTATTCTGAGACAAAAGAAGGGAACATCTTTGCTATTATCAGGTGAAGAAAACTATCAACCTCTAAAAGCTCTAGATATTCAACCGGGGACTCAGCATTTTTTTTCGGATATTTATCATACATCTGCTCATAAACTTGGCCCTTTTAATTTGGCCACTCGCTGGAAAAGACGCTACCGTAGTAAACAAGCCGAAGCTCCTTGGTATCTTCTTACTAATCTTGACTCTTTGGATGAGACTTTAAATTTATATGAATCTCGTTTTGGCATTGAAGCAATGTTCAAAGATTGTAAAACGGGAGGTTATAATATCGAGAAAACTAAAGTTAGCGAACCGCGTTTTTTAGCTCTTGTTTTATTAATTGCTATCGCCTATTCTTTAAATACAATACGGGGTCAACAACTCAATATTTTACCCCACCGTGTTTATATTTGTCGCCTCAAAGAATCTAATCGTTCTGCTGAAAGACATAGTGATTTTTGGATAGGGACTTATGGTACTTTTTGGGTTGAGTCGATGGATATTTTTTCGGAACTTGCCCTTTCTTTGATACGCCTCAAACCCCAGAAAAACCCTTATTTCTCCAAAGGGTTAACGGCTATGAGCCTTATCAAGCAAGCTCTTTAACCTTTCTGTCACCCCTTGAGGTAAGATTAACATCATTTAAAAATAGTTGAGTTCCTGGACTTAAACCTAAGGCTCTCATTTCTTGATAAATTCCTTCTTTTGTCTTGACATTTGTACTTTTTTTTTGTCTTAAGCAAAAGTATAAACTCTGCTTCTGAAGCCACTTTCCAAGACTGACCGAGCAAAATTCTCTATCTCCTAACACCACGATTTTATGACCTGATAGCACCGTCAATATTTTCCCCAATACTCGCTGCTGTTATTCGAGATTACTACTTCCTTTTTTATCCAATATCTCCCCATAGATTGGGATGGCTCTCTTGTCATAAATTAGACTCACCATCAAGATATTTATTGCTCCCCAACTTGTCCGGTCTATAGCAATATACGCTAATCCTTTTGTTGTGAATCTCTGCTGCTGTTTTAACATCTCTTTTAGGCAGAGAAACCAGATTTTTTCAATATTCAGAATTTCCAGCTTTAAAAATCTTTTTAGTTTTTTTCTCCGACTCTCAAACAGGATCGGTATTGGTAAGGCTTCAGCTAATATCTCTAACTTAGCTTGCTTTAGTATTTGCCAGGTTCCAACTATCATTAACAACAGTAGATATCTGGCTCGTCCCAGTTCATTTTCTAACACTTTCTGGTATAGTTCACTTATCATTTTCGTTATTTAGGTCATATATGGTAAATATGACTGATCTTTTTTGGGAGTCTGTGTCTGTATTTTATGCTACATAAGCTTTTCAGCTGGCTTGTCCCCCTGTCAGGTGAGTCAGGGAAAACGCACTCTAAGCAACGACCGAAAAAAGAGAGGAATCTGGACTTACGCTCTCAATGTCAGTCCCCCGCCTTGGCAATTCCTCAAATGGTAGAAGAATTAACTCAATACTTAACACCCACTTTATTTGCTTCCTTAAAATATCTCCAGGGAAATCATGAGAAATTAATGAGAAATAGGCTTTTAAATCTACCAGTAATGGTCGCTTTAGTATTAAAACAATTCCGAATTTGGGTCAAGCAAACCCTTAATCCCTGACTTTAAATGGACAACGAAGTCAGGGAACTTTTGCAGATGATAATTTAGGGGTTACAGTTTTCAGTTTAAGGCTGCACCTATTCCTAATACTTCTAAACTCAGTAACCCTAAAACCGTTTCTAGGTTGTGCTTGTTAAAGGTATCTTTCTTATACTACACTTGTAACACCAATCCGTTTAGTATTGGGGAGAAAAAAATTACCCGGACAGGGAAGACCACTTCCCTGGTGTTGCGGGGGGAGATGGCCAGAAAGATTCGAGCATTTATACTAAAATCTAAGATAAGTAGTCGTGCAAAATTAATTTCCCAGTCGAGACAGGAGACAGGCTTCGGCCGTGAGCTTTTGCGTTCGACAAAAGCTCACGCCGAGGTCCGAACGGAGACAGGAGACAGGAGACAGGAGACGGGAGACAGGAGACGGGATCAGATTTGAGTTTTTAGTTCACTGTTTCCTCACACCAGAAGTCTGACGGAGTAGTGGCTTAGATGTGTAATTAATTTTGCTTAGGTACTTATCGTCTCAGGGCTCAAAACGGAAGCTTAGAATAGAGAAAATATGTGGACTTTTATTGATTTATTTGCCGGTATAGGAGGATTTAGAATCGCCCTAGAAAATCTCGGTTGTCAATGCGTTTTTTCTTCGGAAATCGATCCTCACTCCCAAAAGGTTTACTTGGCTAACTATGGTCATTTACCCGATAATCAAGACATCAGAAAATTAGAGGTAAAAACTGTCCCCGATCATGATATACTATGCGGCGGGTTTCCCTGTCAAGCGTTTAGTATCGCCGGCAGAAAACACGGTTTTGAAGATGCACGCGGAACCTTATTTTTTGAAGTTGCCCGGATCTTACACGAAAAGAAACCGAAAGCTTTTATCTTAGAAAATGTCCAGGGTTTAGTTCACCACGATCGAGGGAAAACTTTAAAAACTATTTTAGATATACTAGAAAAGGATTTCCATTATTTTGTCCCTAGTCCCCAGATTTTAAATGCCAGATATTTTGGGGTTCCTCAAAACCGTCCCCGAATTTTTATCGTCGGTTTTCGAGAAGATTTAAATATTTACCATTTTTCCTATCCCCAACCAACCCATCAAGAAACTTGTCTCAAAGATATCCTAGAAGAAAAGGAAGTCAGCGTTAAATATTATCTCTCTAATCAGTATTTAGAAACTTTGTTTAAACACAGGGCCAGACACGAAAATAAAGGTAATGGGTTCGGTTATGAGATTATTTCTCCCGATGGTATCGCTAATGCTATTGTAGTGGGAGGTATGGGAAAAGAAAGAAATTTAGTTATCGATCAAAGACTGACTAATTTTACTCCGGTTACTCGCATTAAGGGAGAGGTAAATAAATTATTCGTCCGCAGAATGACCCCCAGAGAATGGGCAAGATTACAGGGATTTCCCGATAGTTTTCGGATTGTTGTTAGCGATGTCCAAGCTTATAAACAGTTCGGTAATTCTGTGGCTATTCCCGTGGTAAAAGCAGTGGCAAAAGAGGTGATTAAAGCTTTAGATTTATCGAAGGAATCAAATGTAAATGTTAAATTTACAGACTGGCAAGGAAAAAAATTAGAGTTATTCACATAATTGAAAAAACACCATGAATTATCGCAGCTATAATAAGAGAGAATGGACTGAAGTTTATGTATTATTTTACTTGTTGGGGCAAAAAAACTTTATAAAGGTGATGCGGGTTTTCAAAAACTTTCAGATTTCTTTTATATAAGCAGAATTTTTCACTATGAGAACCTAGAAAAAGTAGAATTTCAATTAGAAAAAAATCTCTCTGAAATCGTCATTAAAAGAAGTAATTGCATCGATCAAAGAATTTCTGTTCAGGATTTCATTGATAAAGCAAATGACATATTTAAAGCTATTATAAATAGTCAAGGAAGGAGTTTTTCTATTCCAGCCATCGAAGATTTCCTCAAAAGTATCAATTGTCAAACTATTAAACAAGATTCAAGAAATGTTAAAGATATATAAATTGGAATTATTGATACAAAAAGAGATCAGCATGACAATTTCAGTTTCTCAATCAAATCTAAATTAGGTCAACCACCAACAATTTTTAATGCTGGTAGAAGAACGGTTTTCATTTATAGGATTGAAAGCAATAATAATCTTGATATTCTAAAGTTGAAAGAGTTGAAATCAGCAACAAAAATTTTAATAACAATTAGAGGCCAGTGTCAAATAGTATTTGACGAGTTAAAAACCAGAGAGTTTACTAACACTTTTTATAGAAATCTCATCCTGATAGATGATAGTATGCCAATTATTGTGGCGAACTTACTGCTAAATGCTTATAGTGGTGAAAATAATAAAAGTATAATAAAATTGCACGAAAAAATGACAATGGATAATCCCTGTGGCTATGAACTGCAAAATGTCGGAGAAATTTATGAGAGAAAGATAAAAAACTTTTTAACTGATATAACCTTAGGATTAAAAGCTTCGGAAGATTGGAAAAAAGATAATACACCTAATGGATTTTTAGTGGTCACAAAAAATGGTGAAGTTCTTTCCTATTATTTGTTAGATAGGAAAACTTTTGAAGATTGTCTTTTTACTCAAACTAAGCTGGATGTACCTAGTAGAACAAGACATGATTATGGAACTATATATCAGGAAGAAGGAAATTATTATATTAAGTTATGCCTTCAGGTAAGATTCAGATAGCAATCACGTTTCAGAGTTAAGCAATGTTTTTTCTAGCAGCAAAATAGGATTCTGACTAGATGCGGTTTCTCCTTAGAGGTAACAATAAAAGAGCAGCAGAGGTCACGGTTTCGCCGGTTGTGCTTGTTAAAGGTATCTTTCTTATACTACACTTGTAACACCAATAGGTTTAGTATTCGGGAGAGAAAAATTATGCGGACAATCACACGCACCACCACCACCGATATGGAAGTCACCAGCATTCGTCTGGAAAGAGTCCTCAAGGACAAGCTGAAAGAGATTTCCGGCAATCAAGGTTATCAAGCACTCATTCGCGATGTCTTATGGAATTTCGTTCAGCAAAAATCAGGAGATTATCGACCTCAGTTTTGTGCTGGTGATATAAGGGCAGTATTTAACGCTACAGCTAGAAAAAATGAGATTTGCGCTCTTACAGGTAATTTAATCCCCGCTAATGAAACAATGTTGTTAGGTTTGACTATCCATGGCGATTTAGTCCCGTTGAGTATGGATAGTTATGCCAATTTAAAATAAGTTTGACTGGGGTGGGGCAGAATCCAGTATAGTTAGTCCTCACCCAAGGGAGATGGGAAGTGGGAATTATAAATTATAAATTATGAATTATAAATTGAGAGGTGGGGAGTTTTTTGCTGTAAACAGTGGACTGATCACTCGACCGAATCTAAGACCTAATTGGTTAAGCTAAAAGCTTTGATGTGCTTAGTTTCTAACCTTCTTTTTAGGTAGGAGAATTGTCAGATTCTGTCTTTTGCCTCTTGCCTGTTGCCTCTTGCCTTCAGAAGCTGATAACTGATGACTGATGACTGATAAATGATGACTGAACCGATTTTACGAGTGGTTTTAATCAATCCGCAAATTCCGCCAAATACGGGGAATATTGCCCGTACTTGCGCCGCAACGAGGACAGAATTGCATTTAGTTGGTCCCTTGGGTTTTGAAATTAGCGATCGCTATCTGAAGCGCGCCGGCTTAGATTATTGGCCTTATGTAAAACTCATGTACCACTTGACAATTGATAATTTCTGTGCATATCAACAAAAGAGCGGGGGACGGACGATCGGGTTTACTGTGCGCGGCAGCAGCAGTTATGTGGAATACAGCTATCAAAGCGGAGATTGGCTACTTTTTGGCAGTGAAACCGACGGTATTCCGGCAGATTTATTAAATAAGTGCGATGACACGGTTTATATTCCCATGGCAGAACCGGGGGTGAGAAGTTTAAATCTTTCCGTTAGTGTGGCGATCGGATTATTTGAGGCCAGACGACAATTGGGATTTATTCATTAGCGGGACATTTTGCTATATAAACAGAGCAAATAAACTGAATTGACCCAAAAAATTAGCAAATTGCTTGTATTTAGCTCATTTTTGCCAGTATCAGAAAAAAATAGCGATCACCGTCAATTTTGTCCGTAATAACAGCAAGAAATTATGTGGATTATCCTAGAGCAAATTAATTGTTGCTCCTTGTTAATTACATAATTTATTGAAAATAAAAAGGCAAGATGAGGCTCATGAATGTCTTCGACCTTTCTTCCAATACTTTTCGCAATTTACAGCTTTTTGATCGGCAAAAATCCACCTCTGGCTTAACTCAAGTAGAGATGTTAGTTACCATAATTTTATTAGGAATTCTCTTAACCATTGCCCTTTCTGTTTATCAGCGTTTAATGGCTTGGATTCGCTTAAATATCGCCACATTTGAAATATCACAACAGTGGAAAAATACCCGTTATCAAGCCATGGGAGAAGGTTCTTATCCCCTATCTTTGTGCATGGCAGAAAGTGAAACCGAACAGATTAAAGTGGCAAAAGTGCAGGGGGACGAGTGTGAAAATGTCACCGATTGGACTCCCATCACTCGCGGCGTTAGCATCGATACTAATAATTCTACCCTACGCCGAGTTAGTGGACCGGCGGGTAATCAAGGTACAATTTATCGCGCTAGTTGGGCCGATACAAGGGGGGGTTTAGGCGGTTCTTGGGGACAGTTAGGCAGAATTACTTTAGTTGCTCCCGGTACACCCGACAAACGCTGTTTATTTTTATTCCGTGTTGATGGTAGTTGGGATATTCGCCAAGATAATAGATGTGTGCGTTAAAGCTGATTTAAAACTAGGGAATCAGGCGATCGATTTGTTGAGCTAAATCAAAATCTAAGTTACTTAAACCTCCCAGGTCATGGGTAGTTAGGGAAAGGGTGACGCGATTGTAATTGATGGTAATATCAGGATGATGGCCTAGGGATTCAGCCGGAGTAACTAAACGATTAACAAAAGCGATCGCTTCGATAAAATTGTTAAATTTAAAAGTTTTTTCAATCCGTTGATCTCGTAACTGCCAGCCCGGGATAGTCTGTAATTGTTGGGAGATTTCTCGATCGGATAAACGAGTAGCGGGTAAAGAGAGGACTAATTCCCCAGTTAACCCAATCATGAAAGCGATCGCTATTGCTAAGAATTGGTTCAACATTGAAGACTCTCCCGTACTTTTGGTGAGCGGAAAAAGTGATCGCTCGGGAGGGCATCGGCCCAAAATCTAACATTAAGAAACACTTTACACCATAATTTCGAGAGAGCCACGCTCAAAAATCAAGAATCCCGACAGATAGCCTTTCTGGGGGGAAACTTAGACGGTTTTCAGTCCGTCTGGGAGTACACTAGAAAATACTCACTTATTCGATCGAGCCGTTCATGATTATTTCCGTCGTAGCACTGAAGGGAGGGGTCGGGAAAACCACCACATCGATTCATCTGGCCGCCTATTTTCAAGAAAAAGCGCCCACCTTATTGATCGATGCGGATAAAAATCGTTCGGCTCTCCATTGGTCCCGGGAAGATACCCTTCCTTTTATGGTAGCGTCCCAAGCTGGAGCGACGGGACTGGTGAAACAATACACTCATATTATCGTCGATACCCAGGCCCGGCCAGAGCCAGACGAGTTAAAAGATTTAGCTCAGGGCAGCGATTTATTAATCCTACCCACCACTCCCAATCATCTCGATATCGATGTCGCGATTAAAGCGGTAGAATTGCTGTCCACGATGACCGATAATTATCGAGTTCTTTTAACCCAAGTGGATTCACGGACAAAAACAGGACGAGAAGCGCGGAAAGCTCTAGAAGAAGCAAAATTACCCGTATTTAAGCGAGAAATTCCCCGTTTAGTTGCTTTTGAACGAGCGGCCGAAAAAGGAGTCATCGTCAAAGATTATCCCGACTCCCGGGCCAATTTCGGTTGGCTTTGTTACCAAGCGGTCGGTAAAGAAATTTTGTCCCTAATGACATAAATTGTTAAAAAAGTTAATATTAATATTTGTGTCATTTTTCCCCAAAAAGATACTTAATCTGCATGGGGACTTTTTGTAATCTTCCGTTAAGTGTTCACTCCTAAATCGGTAAAGTCTGAGACAATCAAAAAAGTCTGACTGTAGGAGAACCCTCTATGAAATTGGCCTATTGGATGTATGCGGGTCCCGCTCATATTGGCACTTTAAGGATCGCCAGTTCCTTTAAAAATGTTCATGCTATCATGCACGCTCCTCTGGGAGACGATTATTTTAACGTCATGCGCTCGATGTTGGAAAGGGAGCGTAATTTTACCCCCGTCACTGCTAGTATTGTCGATCGTAATGTTTTAGCCCGGGGTTCCCAAGAAAAAGTCGTCGATAATATTGTTCGCAAAGATCGCGAAGAAAGTCCCGATTTAATCGTTTTAACCCCCACCTGTACCTCCAGCATTCTCCAAGAGGATTTACAAAACTTTGTCGAAAGAGCGCGACAGGATGCCGAGGGGGATGTGCTGCTGGCCGATGTCAACCACTATCGCTATAATGAACTACAAGCGGCCGATAAAACCCTCTATCAAATTATCAAGTATTATCTCGATAAGGCCCAGAGAAAAAGGGAAATTATCTCGGAAAAAACCCCTAAACCTTCGGTTAATATTATTGGTATTACCACCCTCGGTTTCCATAACCAACATGATCGCACAGAATTAAAGCGGTTAATGGCAGATTTGGACATTGAAGTTAATGAAATTCTCCCCGAAGCTGCTTCGGTGGACAACTTAAAAAATCTGCCCCGCGCTTGGTTTAATCTGGTTCCCTATCGAGAAGTGGGATTAATGACAGCCAAATATCTCGAAAGTGAATTCGCCATGCCCTACGTTGATATTACCCCCATGGGAGTAGTGGAAACAGCCCGCTGTATTCGCAAAATTCAAGAGGTAATTAATGCTCAAGGTGCGGCAGTAGATTACGAAGATTTTATCAATGAACAAACTCTGCATATCTCCCAAGCTGCTTGGTTTTCTCGTTCCATCGACTGTCAGAATTTAACCGGGAAAAAAGCGGTGGTTTTTGGTGATAATACCCACGCAGCCGCTATGACAAAAATTCTCGCCAGGGAGATGGGAATTCATGTGGTTTTAGCGGGGACTTATTGCAAGTATGATGCCGATTGGTTCCGGGAACAAGTGAGTGAATATTGCGATGAAGTGTTAATTAGTGATGATAATGGGGCGATAGGAGATGCTATTGCTCGCTTGGAACCGGCGGCGATATTTGGTACTCAAATGGAACGTCATGTGGGCAAACGTTTAGATATTCCCTGTGGAGTAATTGCCGCACCTATTCATATCCAAAATTTCCCCCTCGGTTATAAACCTTTCTTAGGTTACGAAGGCACTAATCAGATCGCCGATTTGGTCTATAATTCCTTTACTTTGGGTATGGAAGATCACCTATTGGAGATATTCGGTGGTCATGATACCAAAGAGGTAATTACTAAAGGTATCTCGGCAGATTCTGACCTAAATTGGAATAAGGAAGCTACGACAGAATTACAGAAAATACCCGGTTTTGTGCGGGGTAAAGTCAAACGAAATACCGAAAAATTTGCCCGGGAGCGAGGTATTGGTGAAATAACTTTAGAGGTAATGTATGCGGCTAAAGAATCCGTAGGAGCTTAATTATTTCTTGGGGCTGAAAGTTAACAGCATTCAGCCCTATTTTTTTTAGTTATTTGCTTAATCCCTGAAGTATTCTTTCCTCTACTCCTTTCCCCTGAATTAACACTCCAAATCCTCCTAAACCGGTGGGATTGATTAATTGATGTAAGGCATCTCGACGCTGAAATATAGTTAATATATCGATTTTTCCTTGAGAAAGTTGATTTAATCTATCTCCTAATCCCAAAGCCATTAAAAATAATCCTTGCTGAGTAAAACCGAGATTTTTTAAGCCTAATTTCTCCCCTTGACGTTGTAAAGCAGTAAAATCCACATGAGTAGTAATATCTTGTTCCCCCACCCACAAATAAGGATGATCATGACGCTGATGTTGTCGATAACATTGTAGGGTTCCTTGACTTCTTTGGGGATGATAATATTTTTCAGCAGTGTAACCGTAATCTATGGTTAAGATATAACCTCGATCGAGTTTCCGATTAACCGTTTCTAACCAGTCTAAAGCTAATAAGTTTACCTCGGTTTGATAACCCTCCGGATAAAGTGGGGAAGGAATATGTATCCCCACTAAATCAAAATAATCTTTGATTCTGTCGGTGGATAAATCTGCGGTAATCTCCTGAAAAGATTCCCCCAATCCCAGATAAATTTCTCGCAATTCCCCCGACTCGATCACAACTCGATGGACAGGAAAAGCATCGATTAACTCATTACTAAACACACAACCCACAAGGGAATTATCGGCTAAATCCGGCCAACTTCGCCAAGATACCGGGGAATATCCCGCTAAAGTTGCCCGTTGTCTTTCCCTGAGTTTCTGAGATTGTTCGATAATTATATAACTGAGATTTTGATAAAAATCAGCATAGCTATCACTTAAATAATCAAGGATATCTTTCGCTAAAATTCCCGAACCTGCTCCCACTTCCACTAAAGTAAATCCTCGGGAATTGCCCAAAAATTCCGCCATCTCGACAAATTGCTCTGCCAACAATTGGCCAAAATCTGCCCCTAGGGACGAGGAAGTAAAAAAATCTCCTTTTGAGCCAATTTCTACTTTTCCAGAGGTGTAATAGCCATAATCGGGGTGATAGAGAGCTAAATCCATCCAGCGCTCGAAGCTAATTCGACCTGCTACTGATTGTTTAATTTCCTCTAGGATGATTGCTTCTAAATTCATCTTGATCAGGGAAGTGGGTAAGATTTTTCAGTGATCAGTAAACAGTAATCGGTAAACAGGTATAAAGATAAAGATAATGATAACTAACTAATTAACTTAAAACTTACATCTGATAACTGATAACTGATAACTGATAACTGATCACTGATAACTGATTTACTCTCCCGCATGATAGGAACTGCGGACTAGGGGTCCGGATCTAACCTGAGAAAAACCCATTTTTTGGGCAATTTCTCCCAACTCGCTAAATTCTGAGGGAGTCCAATATTTCTGTACGAGCAAATGTTCCAGAGAAGGACGCATATATTGACCAATAGTAACTCGATCGCAGTTGATTGCGCGTAAATCTGCCAAAGTCTCGATAATTTCCTCTTTTGTCTCACCGTGACCGACCATTAAGCCAGATTTCGTCGGAATTGAGCGATCGATTTCCTTAACATAACGCAAAACCGCCAAAGAGCGATCGTATTTAGCCCCGCGTCTAACCGGTCCTTGCAAACGGCGCACCGTCTCGATATTGTGATTGTAACAGGCAGGTTTTGCCCCTACCACCGTCGCCACCCGTTCCTGTTGACTTCCCTTGCCTCCGGCAAAATCCGGGGTTAACACTTCAATTAAAGTGTGGGGATTGAGTTCGCGAATGGCTGTCATCGTCCGCACGAACCAACTGGCTCCGCCGTCTTCCAGATCATCTCTGGCTACAGAAGTCAAGACAACGTAACTTAAATTTAACAATTGCACCGCTTCTGCCACTTTTTGCGGTTCCTCCACATCGAGAGGCATGGGTGCATGACCCTTATCCACTTGACAAAAACCACAGGACCGGGTACAGGTGGGACCCATCAACAAAAAAGTCGCCGTACCTTGGGCATAACATTCGCCGCGATTGGGACAGCGACCCTCCTCGCAGATAGTATGAATGTTCCTTTGTTTGATAATGCGCTGAACCGTGGAAATTTCGCTAGATTTGCCGAGCGAACGCCGTAACCAAGGAGGTAAAGAGGTTATTTCCTCGCGCCACTGTGGGGGTATATTGGACATGAGAAGTTAACTAATGTTGGGGATTGGGGACTTCAATTATCAGTAATCAGTGGGGAGAGGGGAGAAGGACGACCGACTCCCCAAAACGAAAACTTCTGATCTCACCCTTAAGATAACTGTCATAAGCTGAGAAAGCGAGTCAAGATCATTGTTAATCAAAAAGGAAACTTGGGCAATGGGACGACGGCAACGGAGAAAAGTTTTCAATCTGGTCATTCAAGGATTGGCGGGTTGCCTCTTGGTTAGTATATTTGTTCTTAATTCCCTGCCATCCCTAGGCCAAAATTTTCTGGTTCCATTTGTATCTCCCACGGGGACAAGGATTTTTGTAGCCGGGGATATAGAATATGCTTCCGTGCATCTAGATGGATTTGCCTTATTTCAGATTGCCTCCCAAGATTTTACCGCTTCTGAGGCCCGGGAACTCTCCCCGGTAGAAAGACGGGCTAGGCGCATTGAAAGAGGTTTAAATAATATTATCAATCGGGGTTTCGATCCGACAACCCTGCAAGTAAGTACGGCGACTCTCAATAATTTAACCGTGATTGTGGCCAAGGATAACCAGAAGTTACCGCAACAGGTAATTCTGACAGTGACAGAAGTTGATGCCCTGATCGATTCTTCTTCGGTTGGCGATTTAGCGGACAGATGGGTTAAAATCATCCAAACAGCTTTGATCCAAGCTTGGCAAGAACGTCAGCCCGCCCCTCGTCGGCAACAGGTAATGACTGCCACTATAATTATTTTGGGGCTAATTTTCTTAAGCTGGGCATCAATTTGGTGGCAGAAACGTTTAAGAAATCGCTTCAATCTCCTCAAAAAACAGGCTAAAAGTCAATCCGATCGAAATTTACCTATAAATTCCCCCCCCAGAAAAGATCGCTCCCAAGAACCGATTTTAGCCTCTCTAGAAGATTCCTCTAAATTCCGTCAACAGGCCGATATTCAGCGACAACTAACGCTAAATATTCTCTGGAAAAGACTGGCTCTTATTGGACTGATACTGCTTTGGTTTGCCGGAATAGCGGCGATTTTGTATGTATTTCCCGAAACTAGGCTAGAAGGACGCGGAATAATCCGTATTCCTTTACAGATTTTTATCATCTGGTTGCTGCTGACATCAGTGAGCAATATGGTTAATCTCTACGTTAATTCCAGACTACGGGAGTGGGTAGAGGAAGGAGCGGTTTTTTCGGAAAATTTGGAAAGGAGGATTCTGCGCGCTCCAACTTTATTAGAAGTTTGGCGAGAAATTATCACATTTATCGCTATTTTTCTAGGAATTTTGATTTTTTTAGCTTGGATGGGTCTTTCTTTCGCCTTTTTACTCACGGGAGCCGGTTTAGTGGGAGCATTGCTCACCTTTGCCTTTCAGGATCTTTTAAAAGATTGGATGAACGGTTTTCTGATTGTCTTTGAAGATCAGTACACTGTCGGTGATATAATCCAGTTTCAGGAGTTTATCGGTTTGGTGGAAAATATGAGTTTGCGAGCGACTCAATTGCGGGCCGACGATGGACGTTTAATCACTATTGCCCATAACCAAATTATTATCGCACACAACCTCAGTAAAGATTGGGCGCGGGTCGATTTTACCATCGAAGTCGCCTATCAGACCGAGCCAGATGTGGCGATCGCTTTAATGGCAGCCATCGCTGAAAATATGGCTGTGGATCCACAATGGCAAGAAGATATCATCAATCCCGTGGAGGTTGCTGGTGTTAGTCGGGTTTCTCACACGGGGATGGAAATTATGCTCAGAATTGTCGTCAAAAGATTACGACAATGGGATATAGAAAGAGAGTATCGTCGTCGTCTAAAAATTGCTTTTGAGGAGAAGGGAATTCACATCGGTATCCCCCAACAAAGTGTCCTCGTAGCAAAAGATAGAGAACAATTCAAGGGACAGTTTTAAAGGGGAGTGATACTAAATCCTGTTTAAAAGGTATAGGAGAGTGGGGTGTAGGGTGTAGGGTGTGGGGAGAAGGGAGAAACAATTCATAACTTGAGAGTTAATCACACTATTAAAAACGGATTTGTTATCAGTTATCAGTTATCAGTTATCACTCCGCATCCTGTAGGGGCGAAGCATTCGGATAGAAAATCTACGGTTTCACCGATAGGTTATTGCCCGAATGCTTCGCCCGTACTTTTTGCCGCAAACCCTAAGTAGAAAATTGCCGTCTTTTCACTGATTACTGATTACTGATCACTGATTACTGTTTGGTAGGTTTAAACTAGGTTAGGATAGCTAACCTAACCTAGAAAATTTTTAGGAAGCTAAGGCTACCTCGACTATTTGTTGTAGTTCCCCATTTTGATAGAGTTCGATCATAATGTCGGATCCGCCAATAAATTCACCGTTGATATAGACTTGGGGAATAGTCGGCCAATTGGAATACTCCTTAACTCCTTGTCTTAACTCCTGATCTTGCAGAATATCGACAGTTTCGTAGGAAACCCCCAGAATATTGAGAATTTGTATGACGTTATTCGAGAAACCACACTGAGGCATTAATTTATTGCCCTTCATGAACACAAGAACTTTGTTATTCTGGACTAATTGATCGATTCTGGCCTTAGTTTCGGGTGTCATAGGTCTAGTAGCTAGAATTTGAGCAAGAATAGCCAATCCTGAGACGTGGCATATCCTATCAGTTTAGCACAAGCCGTTGAGATAGCTTTAAAAAGGCAGGTCTTCGTCCTCCTCCAAACTGTCTAAAATTTCGTTAACATCAGGTCTCCCGCGCACGATAGTCATATTTTCCACAGACTTATTAACTTTAGTTTCTGCGGCCGAATTTTCCGGCAGTGAATAACCCATATTGACCACTTCACCATCAAAAGATTTCGCTAACTTTTGAGCGGCCGCCAAAATTTCGCTAACATCTACATCTTGATCTAATGTCTCTAAAGATGAATCAAAATTTAAGATTTTTTGTGGCAGTTCTGTGCTAGGAGTTTTTGGGTTTCTGGCTTCGGTGATCTTTGCTTCTTTTTTCTCGATAATTGCTTCTTTGACCGGGGGAATATCCACCACGGTCATAACTTTATTTTCGGGAGTTATTGGTGGGGTTGGTGCGGTTTCTGGTGGTGGTTGTATCCTGGCCGCCGGGGATTGGGAAACTTCCGCAGCCATGGCAGCAGTGGCGGAACCTACCTGTAAATGAACTTTAATCCGGCGCTGAAAAACTGCCTCGAAAGCTGACTCAATATTAGTCAAGCGTAGCCGGGCCATTTTTAATAATTGTTCCGAAGATATGCTTAAATAAGCGCTCGATTCTTCCATATTAAAAAGACTGCCGTGCTGACGCAAGAGAGTGCGAGTAGTGGGGGGTTCCATTACTTCTAAAACCTGCTGCCAAATTTGTTCATGATTGTCATCACTGGTAACAGTTTTAACCTCAGTTTTCGGCACTGCGACGTTAGTTGTCGGGGTGATAACCGCCGGTTTGATCGGTTCATTCACCGGTGCCGGCGCTGTGATCACTTCCGGGGGCCTCTCGACGCTGGTTTGGGGACGGGAAGGCGCTACCGTGGCAACTAGAGGAATCACCTGTGATTGCGGTAACAGTCCCAAGAGAGTGACTTCTAACCAGAGACGGGGTTGAGTGGTGTTTTTTAGTTGCGTTTCGCTGTCTTTAAGCAGTTGTTGACCGCGGAGAATTTCCTCTAAAGACCAAGTACGCGCTTCCGTACACAATTCCTGCCAAGTGGGAGCAGTGACAGCGACCATTTCTGGACGATTAGGGGCGGTTTTAGCTAAAAGTAGGTTTAAATAGAACCCCGCTAGATTTTGCAAGACGATTAAAGGTTCCTTACCGCGATTCATCAGATGGCGACATTGTTCGATAACTTGATCGGGAATATTGCCATGAATGACTTTAAGTAGGGTTAAGAGGTCTCTTTCGGGTACTGCACCGACTAAATCCCAGACTCGCTCGGCCGTAATCGTTCCTGCGAGTAAACTTAATTGATCAAGAAGACTTTCGGCATCGCGTAAACCACCGTTAGCGATCTGAGCCACAAGGGTTAATGCTTCTAGGTTAATATCGATCGCTTCTATTTGGGCGATTTTTTGCAGGTGTGCCACCATCGCATCGAGAGCAATACGGCGATAATCAAAGCGTTGACAACGGGAGATGATGGTAGGCAAGACACGCTGAGGATCGGTGGTAGCAAGCACAAAAATCACTCGATCCGGCGGTTCTTCCAGAGTTTTCAGCAAAGCATTAAAGGCCGCCGTACTGAGCATATGGCATTCATCGATGACATAGACTTTATAACGACATTGGACGGGGGCAAATTGCGATCGCTCGATAATTTCCCGAATGTTATCCACACCGGTATTACTAGCGGCATCAATTTCGATCACGTCTAAAGCGGAACCATTGGCGATCGCTTGACAGACGGAACACTTACCGCAGGGAATCGGTGTCGGATGGTCACTAGACAGACAGTTAAGGGATTTGGCTAAAATTCGCGCCGAGGAGGTTTTCCCCGTGCCTCTGGGTCCAGTAAATAGGTATGCAGGAGCGATTCGCTCACTGATTAAGGCATTACTCAGGGTCGTGGCGATCGCTGATTGTCCCACCAAATCGGCAAAGGTTTGGGGACGATACTTATGATGTAGAGGTTCGTAGGTCATGACTGGCTGAAAACTTTTTCCGCACCCTAGAGACTACTATTATCCTATCCCGATTCTTTTTCAACACGAGAACAAGTGTATGCTTTTTAAGCTGTTAAGTATTGAAATTGCTTGTTGAGATCAGGCAAGAGGCAAAAGGCAACAGGCAACAGGCAACAGGCAACAGGCAACAGGCAACAGTATAAAACCCTACACCCTACACCCCACACCCTGCACCCATCAGCAAATTTTATCTAGCCAGTTTTAATGCGCGATTTGCATCACAAGAATGGCAATTTAGCTAAGGCTTCTAATAAATTGTATTAATAACTACAATTTGGCCGAGAAAATCTGCCGACTATCTTAGTATGCCTAAAGACAGCGCCACTAATCAGACCAACCGCTTATGACTGAATCTACAAAAACCCAATGTCCTTACTGTGGAGTAGGTTGTGGTTTGACAGTCACCCC
Organism: Microcystis wesenbergii NRERC-220; assembly: GCF_032027425.1. NCBI lineage: Bacteria > Bacillati > Cyanobacteriota > Cyanophyceae > Chroococcales > Microcystaceae > Microcystis > Microcystis wesenbergii. Next base: position 3,907,969 of record NZ_JAVSJA010000001.1, read on the forward strand.
CCCCGCGTCGGCCGGACAAGCATGGAAAGTCTTCGGGGACAAGTCCCACCCCTCCAGTCAAGGTATGGTCTGTGTTAAAGGGGCCACCGTAGCGGAATCAATCGATAAAAATCGCCTCAAAACCCCGATGATCCGCGATTCTCTCCAAGAGCAATTCCGTCTTTGTACTTGGGAAGAAGCCCTCGATCGCATCGTTAACCGCATCCAAACTCTAATCGCTCAGGGGGAAAAGGAAAGTATCTGTTTATACGGTTCGGGACAATTTCACACCGAAGATTACTACATCGCCCAAAAACTGGTCAAAGGCTGTCTGGGAGTCAATAACTTTGATGCTAATTCCCGTCTCTGTATGTCTTCGGCCGTGGCCGCTTATCTGGACAGTTTCGGGTCTGACGGTCCCCCCTGCTGTTACGATGACCTAGAATTAACCGATTGTGCCTTTTTGGTGGGGACAAATACGGCCGAATGTCACCCCATCATCTTTAACCGTCTGCACAAGTATCTCAAACGCAACCAACAAGCGAAATTAATCGTCGTTGATCCCCGCAGCACCAAAACTGCCGAGGCCGCTAATCTCCACCTAGCCATTAACCCCGGGACCGATATTGACCTATTTAACGGTATTGCTCACCTGTTACTGAATTGGGGTGCGATCGATACCTATTTTATCGATAAATGTACCCGAGATTTCCACAAATACGCCGAAATTATCCGCCATTATCCCCCGGAAATAGTCGCCACTAAATGCGGTATCCCCATCGAGGATTTAGAACAGGCTGCCCGCTACTGGGCCGAATCGAAAAGAGTGCTTTCCCTCTGGTCGATGGGTATTAATCAATCTAGCGAAGGCACGGCTAAAGCCCGCACTTTAATCAATTTACACCTAATGACGGCTAATATCGGTAGGCCGGGGGCCGGTCCTTTTTCCCTAACGGGACAACCCAACGCCATGGGGGGACGGGAAGCCGGCGGCCTCTGCCATCTTCTCCCCGGTTATCGTTCCGTCAAAAATCCCCAACACCGGGCCGAAGTGGAACAAGCTTGGGGTTTACCCGCCGGTCGGATTTCTCCCGTCCCCGGTCGCGATGCTTGGAGTATGATTACTGGTTTGGAGACGGGAGAGGTGAAATTGCTTTGGATTGCCGCTACTAATCCGGCTGTTAGTATGCCTGATCTAAAACGCACCCAGGCGGCCCTGTTAAAATCACCTTTTACTGTTTATCAGGATGCCTACTATCCCACGGAAACCAGCGCCTACGCCCATTTATTACTGCCGGCGGCCCAATGGGGTGAAAAAACGGGAACAATGACCAATTCTGAGCGCGTGGTGACGTTAAATAAGGCTTTTCGCCCTCCCGTCGGTCAAGCTAGGGCCGACTGGCAAATTTTTGCCGAAGTTGGTCGCCGTTTGGGGTTTCAGGCACAATTTAATTTTCAGGATTCGGCCGAGGTACATTCTGAGTTTATTGGCTTGACATATAAACGTCCTTGTGATATGACGGCGATTAATTATGAGCGCCTGGCCGAGACTCCCCGACCGTGGCCCGATTCCATCGATGAAATTTCCGCCCCTAAAACCGCTAATTCTGGGGAATTACTGGGTAATTTAGTTAAAGATGACCATAAAAGCCAAAAAACAGCCGCAAAACGCCTTTATACCGATGGTAAATTTAATACTGCCGATGGTCGTGCTGTTTTCGCCGCCTACCACAGTAAAGGTCTAGCGGAACCCCCCGACGATGATTATCCCCTAGTGTTGACCGTGGGGCGTTTGTACGGTCACTGGCACACCCAAACTCGCACCGGCCGCATCGAGAAAATTGTCAAAATGCACCCCGCACCTTTTCTGGAAATTCATCCCCAAGATGCGGCAAAATTGGGCATAGAAGCTGGGGAATGGGTGGAGGTGCGTTCTCGTCGCGGTTTTGCCCGTTTTCCCGCTTTAATTACCAAAGCAATTGCTCCTAATTGTGTCTTTGTGCCGATGCACTGGGGGGCTTTATGGGCAGAAAATGCTGAGGCTAATAGTCTCACCCATCCGGCCGCTTGTCCGATTTCCCTGCAACCAGAATTAAAAGCTTGTGCTGTCAAATTAATCCCGATCAAGTCTTTAGTTAATGCCGAATTATCTCCCGGTCAATTTCTGGCAATTCCCCGATAAAATTTGACTTTTTTTCTATCTATAAGTGGCCTTTGGGGGTTCTACTCCCCGAAAGCTGGGATTGAGTGATAAAATTGGCAGTAACACCCAATTTTAGCCGATATTTTCCCTTGAAAAATACCAACTTAGTAGATTTACGCCAGTGAGATGCACCCTATTTAATTCTCAGGAAAAAGCCTGTATAATGATAGCTATAGTTCGATTCTTACCGCAGGATTATACCTATGGCTAAGTCCAAAAAACACAATCTGCAATGGATCAAAGAAACCCTCGATTTAAATCCAGATCATAACTGGAAATCTAGTCCGGGTAACAGTATTTTTGTAGCTGGTCGCGGTGCAGTTCGCTTTGAAGTTCCTCAAGATTGGCATTTTGAACCCGATGATAATTCCTTTCGTTTTTTAGATAGAAAACCCCCCGATGATGATTGTCGTTTAGAGGTTTCCTATAATTTACTTCCCCCCGGAGATTGGAAAGAATTACCCCTAAAAGGAATGGTCAAAAAATTAGCTCGTGAAGATAGCCGTAATCCTCACGAAATCGGCGAAGTTATCCAAGAAAAACGCCAAACTGCGCGCATTGTTTGGGTGCAAATTCAATTCATCGACCCTCAAGAAAATCGGCCAGCTTATTCGCGTATTGCCGTGGGTATTGGTTCCGGTGTTCAATGTTTAATTACTATGGATTATTGGGTCGATGATGCGGAAAAATTCACCCCCGTCTGGGATACGGTTATCTCCTCGCTGGTGTTAGGTTTATACATTCGCGATCCCCGCAGCGGTTTAGCTTTCCCCGACTAAAGGTAATAGCAATTTTGCAGGAAAATTTCCTTGACAAAAAACCTTAATTGTGATAATGGAAAAATCGATCGCTCGACTCTGGTGGGGATAGCTGCCCGTCCCCGCATTGACGGGATGTGCAGGAAAGCAAGAGGCACTCAGACTTAAACGCAAGCTATGACCTTGAGGAATAGTGATAAAAGTGGCCTGTAGGGCAATATTTAGGGGCGATTCGGGATTATTTACCCGTTTATAACCCTGAGTGATATTAAAAACTCGACCATCGGGGGTAACTTGAGAAACCACCGCGCAGATATCGAAACTAACCGCATCTGCTTGACAATAACAATCCAGACGGGGACTACCCAAAATCGTTAAATCCTTCTCTAGGGGGAGAGAAGTGTAGGTAATCACATCACTGCGACAGTCTAGCATGGTGCGGTCGAATATTCCCCCCGGTAGGGCGCTATGACCTCCTAAAGATGGGACCGGTCGCCAAGGATCGTGAACGATGGTATCCTCGATCGCAGGTTCTAACAAAATCGCGCTTAATTTCCCCTCATCCTCGCGCAGATTGGCTAAACCTTGACTAGCAAGATAATAAATTTGCTGATTTTCTCCTGGAAACTTCTCCAGATATCGCCATTGATTAGACCCCATTTGAAATAGATACACGGGAGGATTTTTTAATAACTCCGTTTCCTGACCTTTTAAGAAATAATCAAACCATTGCAGCTGCATTTTATCCACAGGACTAATTGCCTGTTGACCATAATCTATCTCTCCTACTTTTCTCCCCCAGGGTAGATGAGTCCAAGCACCAATAATTAGCCGTTGGGGATAGATAGAACGCGCTTGCATTTCTTGGTATAAACTCAAAGTTCCCCGGAGATGAGGGTCGAACCACCCCCCGATATGTAACATCGGTAAATCGATATTTTTTAAAAGGTGTTGCGGTGATAAATTTTGCCAATAGTCATCGGGAAGATAACGAGTAATCCAATCGTGATAAAAAGAATCGGCGGCTAAATCTTGCAGAATCTGAGGAGAGGCAGCAATAGGATCAAAAAGGGGTAAATTTCGAGAAGCTACCCAGAGTTTTTGATAGGCAGTTTCCTCCCCTTTTAATCTAGCTGTTTCCGCTGCTAATTGTATTGCCCAAGCGAGATTATATTGTAAATTAAAGGCTTCATTTTCATAGCCCCAATCTCGATACAAATCGTGAGCAATCATCGCCGGGCAAATAGTTTTTAAAGCACCATGACCATTAGCCGATGCGTATAATTGGGTCATTCCCTGATAGGAAAAACCATACATTCCCACCACACCCGTATTATTAGGAATAGTTAAAACCCATTCAATAGTTTCTAATCCGTCGCTAATTTCATCGGCAAATAAATTAAAATTTCCCGTCGAGTTTCCCCGGCCACGGACATCCTGAATTACCACAATATAACCCTGACGTGCATACCAGCTAGGATGGGCATAAACCACCGTAGAAGCGATCGCTTTTCCGTAGGGTTGTCGCATTAGTAAAATGGGAAAAGATTCCCGACTATCGGGACGATAAATATCGGCAGCTAAACTAATTCCATCTCTGGTGATTAAACTAGCCGTTTCTTTTTTTATGGGATAGGGATTAAGCATTATTGTCTCTTTTAGATAAAAAATAGGGCTAGGTCACTCAATTTAAGATTACTTTCAGTCTAGTATATAGCGTTTGTTGCAATCATGAGCTACATTCACATCCTCACCGCAGATAAGGATGGGGATTATTCAGTTCAATAAAATTAACCGTAACTGCCGAGAGTGAACTCTTATCGGATGTCTTTCGCTGTTAGATGAGTAATAAAACCATAGCCAACATCAATTAGGATCTAGCCCATCAAAGTATGGACTCTGAATATTTTTATAACCACTACAATCAGGAAATATTGTCAGAGGATGCTAGTGATTCCTATTTCGATTTCTCAACGTTTGTTTCTTGCACTTTTTTTGCCCCAAAAGTCCCCAAAACCTTTTCTAGAAAGGCTGACACTGATATTCAGCCAACCCTATTTATATCAAATCCGGTTATTAAAAACTGATTATTTATTCTCCCTACCCCCCCTTGCCCCCCGACCCCCCCGATGTCGGGGGGTCGGGGGGGGTTGCCTTTTGCCTGTCCTGATATGTAGCCCATACTCAACGGATTTGGTATGAGTACGCCGTTAAGTCATTCGTCGTTTTACTTACCGAAGGCTGCATCTAATTTTTGTCAATCTACTAAGTTGGGATTTTTAAGAGGAAACTCTCGGCTAAAATTGGGCATTACTTGCGATTTTATCACTCAATCCATGCTTTTGGCGGGTTCTACCCCCCCAAACCCCAGCGCGCATTAGATTAACTGTCAGATGCTTACACGCGATTGTGCAGATTTTTTGTACCAATTTAAGAGTCACTGATAATTGCTGATTGTCGGTATTTCTGCAAATGGGGGATGCAGCCCTTACAATAGAAAATTCCCTGGATTATTTTTGCGGGAGGCAATCGGTGATTCTCAATTTTTCCTTAAGGATTGTAGCGGCAAAAGGCAGACTATTCTGTAAGTTTTCACTCTACAAAACCTATCGGGTGGTCAGTAGCGCCCCCGTCGATGTCCTCTGGCAAAAATTAATCAATGTGGCCGATGTCTCTTGGCATCCTTTGATTGCCAAGGCTGATGTTCCCTTGGGTTTAATCGCTAAACCGGGGTTAATCTATCAAGCTGTCACCCGTCTGACTCCCATTCCTATCCGGGTTTTCGTGGAAAATGTCCGTCCCGGGGAACTCCTCAGCCTCAGAGTTCTCGCTATCCCCGGCATGGAACAGAAAATGACCTACCAAGTGGAATCAACCCTCTGTGGTACTTATATTTCCTATTCTGTCACCCTGCGGGGTTGGCTGTCCCCCTTTATCTGGTGGTTAAGTCGTCCCTATTTAGCCAAAGTCGCCGCCCAACTAGCCCACGCCGCCGAAGAATTAACGGCCTAAAAAAAATTCCCCCCAATTGTGCTAATAAATAATCTGCCAAAGGTCAAGATCTAAGTCACAATGATATATGGATAGACTTAAACAAAATTTTATTCAGCTGCATTGGTACATATAGTCTACTGATATCATCCCGACGAGTTGAGCGCAACAACCTCAATCCGCCGGGATGAACTATCTCTAGAGACTTGACTGATGAAGTAAGCTCTACAGGAGGGAATTATGGGGGAATTAAACACAGCCGAACTTCTAGTTAAATGTCTAGAGAATGAAGGGGTCGAGTATATTTTTGGGCTACCCGGGGAAGAAAACCTCGATGTTTTGGAAGCCCTAAAAAACTCCTCGATCAAATTTATCACCACCCGTCACGAACAGGGCGCGGCTTTTATGGCCGATGTCTATGGACGCTTGACGGGAAAAGCGGGGGTTTGTCTCTCCACCCTAGGACCGGGGGCGACTAACCTGATGACAGGGGTAGCCGATGCTAACCTCGATGGGGCGCCCTTGGTGGCCATCACCGGCCAGGTGGGAACCGATCGGATGCACATTGAATCTCATCAATACCTGGATCTGGTGGCCATGTTCGCCCCGGTGACGAAATGGAATAAACAGATCGTCCGGCCGGGTATCACCCCAGAAGTGGTACGGAGAGCCTTTAAAACCGCCCAAAGTGAGAAACCGGGGGCAGTTCATATCGATCTTCCCGAAAATATCGCCGCTATGGCTGCCGATGGTCATCCCTTGCCCCTCGATAGTCAGGAAAAAGTTTACGCTTCCTATCGGACTTTGAATATGGCGGCGGCGGTGATTTCTAAAGCCAAAAATCCCTTGATTTTGGCGGGAAATGGGGCAATTCGCGCTAATGCTAGTGAGGCTTTAACGGAATTCGCCACGGCCTTGAATATCCCTGTGGCTAACACTTTTATGGGTAAGGGGGTGATTCCCTATACCCATCCTCTGGCTCTTTGGGCGGTAGGATTACAGCAACGGGATTTGATTAGTTGTGCCTTCGATCGCAGTGATTTAATTATCGCTGTCGGTTACGATTTAATCGAGTATTCCCCGAAAAAATGGAATCCAGACGGTAAATTACCGATTATTCACATCGGCATGACTCCGGCGGAAATTGACAGCAGTTATGCCCCGGTGGTGGAAGTGGTGGGTGATATCACCGATTCTCTCATCGATATCCTCAAACGGGCTGATCGCCAGAATAAACCAACTCCTGTCACCGCGGGATTAAAGACGGAAATTCGGGCCGATTACGAAACCTATGCCAATGATACGGGTTTTCCGATCAAGCCACAAAAATTGATCTACGATCTGCGTCAGGTGATGGGACCGGAAGATATCGCTATTTGTGACGTGGGCGCTCATAAAATGTGGATGGCGCGCCAGTATCACTCCGATTGTCCCAATACTTGCATTATTTCTAACGGTTTCGCCGCTATGGGTATTGCTATCCCTGGTGCGATCGCCGCTAAGTTAGTTCATCCCGATAAGCGCATTGTGGCGGTGACGGGGGACGGCGGTTTTATGATGAATTGTCAGGAATTGGAGACAGCTTTGCGGGTGGGAACTCCCTTCGTCACTCTCATCTTTAATGATGGCGGTTACGGTTTAATCGAATGGAAGCAGTTAAACTATTTTGGGACATCTTCTTTTATTAAGTTTGGTAATCCCGATTTTGTTAAATTTGCTGAAAGTATGGGATTAAAAGGCTATCGGGTGGAATCTGCCCAGGATTTGATCCCGATCCTAGAGGAGGCTTTCCGGCAAGATGTCCCTACGGTGATCGATGTTCCCGTCGATTACGGTGAAAATCTGCGTCTTTCCCAAAAATCGGGCGATTTAAGCTGTCAGATTTGGGAATAGAAGTTGATAGCGTTGACAATCCCCAAAAAATCCCCTAACTGAGATTTAGTTAGGGGGAAGTAATTGGTTTGGCTTTGGTAACGTTAGAAAACCCGATCTAGAATAACCATTCTAGAACCGCCTCATCTTTAGTGTTGGTATTGCGAGAGGGGGTTTCCCGGGTGAATTTCATGTGGATAGAACGATTTTGTTCACCATCGGCGGCCACGGCCATAATCGGATAATCGATTAAACCATCTTGGAAGGACATCTGATAGCGGAAAGTGCCATCGGGATTGAGTTTAATCGGACGACCACCGATAGTTACGGTGGCATCGGGTTCGGTAGCACCATAGACGATTAATTCTGCATCGGCTACTAACCAGAATTTGCGCGGACGTTGTAGGGTTTCCGAAGCACCCATACCGATACCGGAAGCAGTCATCCCGATACCGGAAGCGGTTAGTCCCGATACCGTGGGAACTGCCCACATACCAACCCCAGAGGGGAATACATAAGAACTGATCACTTCCGACATCGGTACGGAACCAGCGACGTGCTGCATGGAACCAAACAAGGAACCGGCCACCCGTAGGGCCTCGATGTCGCCGACACTCTCGAAAATTTGGTCGTAGATGGGGCTAGTTCCCGTGCTTCCGGCGCTGCTGCCGTAGCGTTTGCTGGGGGGAACGAGTTCGTAAACAGTTTTGCCCACCAGTTCTTCTTCCCAGTTAACGGTGACAAAAATATCTTCAATCCAGTCGGAAGGATAGACGGGAGGAATCCGCACTAAAGGAGAACGGGCCAAAACTAACCAACGACCATCAGCACAACGATAACCGATATCGATAACATAATCTCGATCGCTGACCGGAATCGGTAAATACCATTCCCGGGCCAATTCATCACAGAGATATTCTTGGACGCCATGCGCGCCTTGGCTATTGATATCGATATCGGTGACATCATAAAGACGCAGGGCTAACTGTTGTCCCCCTTGACGACGTAGATCTTCTTTTGATTCGTTGGGGATATCCCAGTAAGCATAAGCCCACTGAGGATCGCGAGGTAGGAGGGTAATGCGATTTTCACCGTAGCCACCGGGCAGATCTCCTAAACCATCATCCACCGAACCTAGGATATCTTCGATCGGGTTAGCTTGACCTAATTCAAATTTTGCTGCTTCCACTGGTTTTTCCTCTTTAATAATAGATTTAAAATTGCCGCTGACTCCCATAGCTTGGGTAATTGCCTCGATTAATTGCATTTTCCGCATCCGGCTGTAACGAGAGACGCTGTATTGACTGGCAACTCGTCGCAGCTGCCGCAAGGTCATCTCATCTAAGGGTGGGTATTCTGGAACCATGAGTTGACACTCTCCGATTAGTTACGACGGCAAATGTTTTTGAGCATTTGCAAAAGTAGTGATCTGGTTAACCCTTCTAACTACTCATCGATTGCTTTGTGAACGAGAGATCCACTCGATGGGGATCAAGGGGATCGCTTGTTATAAATACCTATTAAACAGTAAGATTCCGATTTTGGCCAAGTACATTGTCATGATTTCTTGATAAAACCGCCAAACCCTTGATCCCAAAAAGATTGTAATATCAGGAAGTTTTGATACGCTGTGCTGCATTGAAACTGCATCAGGAAATTTTAGTACAAATGCTCGCCGCTCCCCACTGTTTACTTAACACTCTCCACTCGACCGAATCTAAAACCTAATTGGTTAAGCTAAAAGCTTTGATGTACTTAGTTTCTAACCTTCTTTTTAGGTAGGAGAATTGCTAGATTCTTTCTTTTGCCTGTTGCCCCTTGCCTGTTGCCTGTTGCCTTTTGCCTTCAGAAGCTGATTACCGATCACTGATTTGTACTCCGATCCCGATCGCCTGTAATCTGATATTGAGACTTTTAGTTAAGGAGACTGAACCGCTTGGCTACCCGTGTGATTATTGTTCGTCATGGACAAAGCAGTTATAACGCACAGCAGAAAATACAAGGTCGCAGTGATGGCTCGGTTTTGACGGAAAAAGGGCATCTGGACGCGGAAAAAGTGGGAAATGCCCTCAGTCAAATCGATATCGCCGCTTTTTACTGTAGTCCTCTCCAAAGAGCTAAATCTACTGCTGAGGTGATTCAGTCTCGTTTAAATAACTCTCCCGTCATTCAACCCACTTCGCAGTTACTAGAAATCGATCTGCCTATCTGGGAAAATATGGTCAAAGAGGAGGTAAAAGCTCAATACCCGCAAGAATATCGGGATTGGCACCAAAAACCTCACGAATTTAAGATGATACTGCCCGATGGTCAAGAACATTATCCCGTTCTCTCTCTCTATCAACAAGCCCAAGATTTTTGGCGAGAAATTATTCCCCAACACCAGGGACAAACTATCCTCATTGTTGCCCATAACGGCATTAATCGCTGTTTAATCCTCAGTGCCATCGGTATTCCAGTTTCCTTATACCATTCCCTACAACAATCTAACTGTTGCGTTAATGTTCTCAATTTTACGCGTAATTTTGGTGATCCTGTCCAGGTGGAATCCCTCAATCAAACGGCACACTTAGGGATAGCTTTACCCCCACCACGTCCTCCTTTCCAAGGTTCGAGGCTGCTGCTGGTGCGTCACGGAGAAACCCAATGGAATCGGGATAAACGTTTTCAAGGGGTGCGCGATATTCCTCTCAATGATAATGGCAAAGCTCAAGCTGAGAAAGCCGCCGAATTTCTGCGAGAAACGGCGATCGATCACGCTGTCACCAGTCCTTTATCCCGTCCCAAGGAAACTGCCCAAATTATCCTGCAATATCACCCCAATGTCACCTTAGACACCCAAGTGGATCTGACAGAAATCTGTCACGGACTTTGGGAAGGTAAATTAGAGGAGGAAATTGAAGCGAGTTTCCCCGGGATGTTAGAAGACTGGAAAAATGCCCCAGAAACCGTGCAAATGCCGGAAGGGGAGAATTTACAGGAAGTTTGGGATCGAGCGATCGCTTGTTGGCAGCAAATCGTTAAAACCTATAGTAATAGTGATAGTCCTAAGACAATTATGGTAGTAGCTCACGATGCCATTAATAAGGTGATTCTTTGTTATTTATTGGGTTTAAAACCCGCTAATTTCTGGAATATTAAACAGGGAAATGGCGCGGTTAGTGTTATCGATTATCCCAAAGGAGTTGAATCTCAACCGGTCCTGCAAGCAATTAATATTACCTCTCATCTAGGAGCGGGCATACTCGATCGCACGGCAGCCGGTGCTTTATAACAGTTATCAGTTATCAGTTATCAGTGGGTAAGTTAACAGTTATCAGATTTGAGTTTTAAGTGAGCAGTATGGGGCGCATCTCATTTTTGCAAATCTAGCAAGTTGGGATTTTTAAGGGGAAACTCTCTTTTAAAATCGGACATTACTTCTGATTTTATCACTCAATCCAAGCCTTTGGGGGGTTCTACCCCCCAAACCCCCCGTTGGGGTCGTGGCGCCGCCCCCAAACCCCCCGCGCATTAGCTTTTCGGTGGGATGCTTACAGGCAGCTGCTGATACATTTGTCATCATTTAAGAGTCACTAATAATTGCTGATTGTCGGTATTTCTGCTAATGTCAGATGCACCCACAGTATGTGTTAAGTGAGTAGTATTAAATAGCACTTGCCTACTGTCTTTTCACTGTTTACTGATTACTGATTACTGATCACTTCTCACTTTCAATCTGCTTGTCAGCCGGTCAGCTGCCCTTGGCTTTCTTAATTAACAACAGACTGCCCCCAAGTATGGCGAAAGCAACAACCGCATTGGGTTCAGGAACTTTGGTGGCAAAGGAAGCATTGTCAATACTAAAACTATCGACAGCTGTTGTATTATTGGCAAAGATAACAGAACTAAATTCTGCTGTCCCGATAATACCGAGAAACCCATTCTCTCCACCAATTGTAGGATTGATAGAAATAGTTTGGTCTCCTGTGCCATCGAAATTGCCAGTAAGAGTTAACTCATCAATGCGGGAAAAGTCAGCACCAAAAGCCAACACGGTAGCAGGAAACTGCCAGGTTATGGTATCAGAAGCACCCGTAAGTGTACCGGAAGCATTATCGTAAACACCAGAATTGACGATGCTGACACTGTTGTTATTAAACGGAGGATTAGGCAGTGTGGGAGGAGCGGAATTAGTGGAAACAATCCCTGAATCTAGGGTAATTGACTGTGCCGAAGAAATGGGATTGCTAAAGGTATCAGTGGTAATCTTGTACGAGGGGTTAGTGGCGAGTGCCGCTTCCCAGGCAGTCCGATTTGTATAAATGGTATAAGCACTAACAGAAGACACGCTACTTAACAGTAGAGTTACTGTCCCTGTGGCGAAAGCTAAAGAATTAAGGGCATTGAGCTTCACTAGGTTATTTCCTCTCATTAAAGGTGAATAAAAACCAGAGTATCAGAGCAGGTACGAAAAATCCTCTCATCTTTGTACAGAATAATTACAACCCACTTTCCGCACTTCTTAACATTCAATTGATAATTTTTACTAACATATTGCTGACAACCCATTGCCAGTAAGGATTATAGCTAGAATGATGGATTTTCATCAAGGTGAAGAATTGTAATTTGTTTTCTCAGAAAAAATCAATTATTGAAAATGTTCTCAATAGTAGTTTCTACAATGAAGCTTTTTCGTCAAAACATCGTGGGGAATGTAAAAATATATAAAGGTATATGAAGATGTGCGGAATGTCGGATTTAATTCCACCCACCCACTTAACTAGAAGCTAATAATTGATTCTCAATCTGTCTAACTACCGTTAGTGCCGAATAGCTGACTCCGGCAGTGCCTTCTCCCGGATGGGTGGAATCTCCCACTAACCAAAGATGGGGGATCGGAGTGCGCGTCGCTACTCCAAAAGGGCCAAAAGTGGACAGTCTTTGACCAATACCGCCGACAATGCCCTGATTTCGCCCCGTAAACCGCTCAAAAGTGCGAGGTGTAGCTGATTCGATATGAACGATGTGATCAGGACTAAGATGGAAATAATTACCGAGACGCTCGATCGCCTCTTGGGTGTATGCTGCTTTTAATTGCTGATAATTATCTTCTCCTTTTCGCCACCAAAGACTGGTATCGGTGAAGGAAGAAGCAATAATCGTCGCTTTTCCCTCTGGGGCGCGGCCATCCCCTTCTTTACTCACGGAAACAAACAAAGAGTTATTTTCGCCGATTATGCCATCGTAATCGTAGAGGAATTGCAAATGGGGGGGACAATCGGGGGGAATAGCAGCGCGATCGACTCCTAAGTAAACCACAAAAGCAGCGGACGCGGGGGGAAGTTTTTCAATTCTCCGGTGATAAAGACTGGGAATGGCTTCGCGATCGATTAATTGTGGTAAATTTTGGATCGGGATATTAGCCACAATCTCATCGGCCATTTCTGGATATATTTGACCATTTTTTTGATTTCTGACGATAATTCCCGTGGCTTTTCCCTTTTCTGTCAGTATTTTTTCTACTGTGTGGCGCATTTGCAATTTACCGCCGTATTTTTCCAAAGCTGTTACTAGGCGATCGCTTAATACTTGCATACTACCCTGAAGGTGGGATAAACCTTGGGGAGACTGAGAAACTGCTAAAGCGGTGGCGGCATAAAGTAAAGCAGTTTCATCGGCATTAACTTGGGAATAAAGCTTTAACTGGAGATCAAGAAAGGTTTTTAGGCGTTTATCCCTCTCTAAGCCGTATAATCGTAGAGCATCGCCCACAGTCATCAAAGTAAAAGGGAAGGTAATGGCAGTATCTAAACGCAAAGCGGCGATTAATTGCCCTAAATCCCACCAGTTGCGCGGGGGTAAAACTGGATCGCGACTTTGAAAACGCCAACTTGCTTGAAAGAGTTTTTGTAATAATTGCCAAAAAGGTTCGCTGCCCGGAAATTGTTTTTGTCTTTCCTCTTGCCACTTTTGCCGATCGCGCCAGACATTAATCGGAGTGGTTTCCCCCGGCAGAAAAACGGCACAGGCGGGATCGCAGGGGACAGAATCGGGTAAATCTATCCCTAATTCGGCAAAAATGCGCTGATGAATGCCCCCTACTTCTAATCCTGCCACTTGAGTTGCCCCCACATCAAAAGTAAAACCCCGACGGGAAAAAGTCGAGGCACAACCTCCAGGTACAAGCGCCTGATCATATACTGTGACTTGATAACCTCGACGCGCCAATAATGCCGCCGCCGTTAGTCCGCCAATCCCTGCACCAATAACGGTAATTTGCGTCATTTTCTTAATAATTAGGGTTTGCTGAAAAAGTTTGTTGGTGGGGTTAGGAGTCAGGAGTCAGGAGTCAGGAGATAGGAGTCAGGAGATAGGAGCCGGTCGTCAGGAGTCAGGAGTTAGGAGTCAGGAGTCAGGATTCAGGAGATTATTTTTATTTATTCTTCCCACACCCTACACCCCACACCCCACACCCTACACCCTACACCCCACACCCTACACCCTACACCCTACACCCTACACCCATCTGCCAGGGACTCTTAACAGTTTACTTGCGCCCCTAGGGTATCTAAAGCTAAAATTTTCACCTCAGAGTTAATCCCCACTTCCTCCCAAGCATTTGTCATCTCTGTGGCTGTTTTTTGGGCATTGTCGGGGTTAGTTAACGCCAATAGGGTCGGACCTGCGCCACTAATTACCATCCCGTAAGCACCCCCATTAATGGCGGCTTTTTTCACCTTTTCGTAACCCGGTATTAAAGATTGGCGATAGGGTTGATGCAGTTTATCCTCTAGGGCAATTCTCAGCCAATCGCCGTTACCCGTCTCTAATCCCCGCAATAATAAACCCAAGCGGGAAATATTGAAAATTGCCTCCTGACGGCTAATTTTTTCGGGTAAAACCGCCCTAGCTTTTTCCGTAGCCAGTTCAAAATCGGGAATCGCTAGGACGGGAATGAGATTTTTTTGCCAAAATACTTGACAAATAGCCCAATTTGTGCTATCTCCTGCCGATAGCTGACAGTTGCCCCGCAAAGCTGGCACCACATTATCTGGATGGCCCTCCAATGCGATCGCTAATGCTTCGATTTCCCCCATAGATAAAGGATTTCCGGCGCATTGATTGGCAGCCACTAACCCACCGATAATAGCAGTGGCAGAACTACCTAAACCTCTAGCCAGAGGAACCCCTAAACCGATCTCGATGGCGATGGGGGGCGGATTCTGTCCTATTTTTTGATAAACTTGCAAAAAAGAAGTGTAGATTAAATTATCAGTCCCTTGGCTAACTTTAGCTGATTCAGTTCCCTTGACACTAATGCTGACAGGGTTAGCTGTCGTTGCCGGCAGCAGGGTAAAAGTAAACTGATTATATAGGGTTAAGGCCGCTCCGAGACAATCGAAGCCGGGCCCAATATTAGCAGTGGTAGCGGGAACTGTTACCGTAAAAGTTGACATGGTTAAGCTTTTGCCTGAAGATAGCGGCGATTTACCTCCTCCCAGTTAACCACATTCCACCACTGTTTTAAATACTCAGCCCGTTGATTACGATATTTTAAGTAATAGGCGTGTTCCCAGACATCATTGCCCATAATTGGCTGTAATCCCTTCATTAGGGGGCTATCTTGGTTAGCAGTGCTGATAATTTCCAGTTCTCCTGACTTATTTAAAACCAACCATGTCCAACCACTACCAAAAAGTTTAGTACCTGCTTGGTTGAAAGCGTTTTTAAATTCCTCGAAACTGCCAAATTTAGCGATTATTGCCGCTCCTATTTCTCCTTTTGGTTCGCCACCGCCATCGGGGGACATAATCTGCCAAAACATCGTATGATTAAGATCGCCGCCGCCATTATTGCGGATAGTGGTGCGAATATCAGCGGGTAAAGAGTCAAGATTTTTAATTAATTCTACTACTGTTTTTTTCTGCAATTCTGGATATTTTGCCACTGCCAGGTTGAGATTATTAACGTAGGCAGCATGGTGTTTATCGTGATGAAATTGCATCGTTTCCTTATCAATATAAGGTTCTAGGGCATCATAGCTATAGGGTAGGGCAATAAGACTATAGGGACCGGTAGCGGCAAAAGCGGCAGGGTTAAAACCAGCAAGAGTGGCTGTGCCAAGGGTAGCACCTAAAAGATAAAGAAATTGACGGCGATCAAAAGACATATTCTCAGAGCAGATGTTCCGATTATTAATTATCCTATCGATCGGTGCCTTGGCAGACAAAAGTTTTTAAGTACCTAGGCAAAATTAATTACACATATCTAACCCCGCTCTTGCCTCTTGCCTCTTGCCTCTTGCCTATCTTCACTAGGAAATTAATTTTGCACGACTACTTATTTTTACCTGTCCGCTATAAGATGTCAAATTTTTTGAGTAATTGCTGGGGGATTTAAAAAAATTTGTTTACTCAAATTAAGAGTTAAATTTGGAAGGTTTCTAGAGCGCGTTTTTTCTCAAGTGGGGAAGGAAAAAATCCCACCCCCACACTTGTCAATTTATCGTTTTTGTTTGAATTGAGAACCGATGCCCAAAAGTCCTAAACCTAATAATCCTAAAATTGCCGAAGGTTCGGGAACCTGTTGGCCGGTCAGACTAAAGGCAAAATCCGTTCCAAGTTGACTGCGGCTCCCGAAAAAGTCTTGATAAGAAACACCATCGCCCTGACTGCTGGTGTACCATCCCCACTGGGGCGGAAATCCAAGACTAGGAACAATGGCCAGCCAATAGGTTGCACCCGCTTGGGCGAGGAAAGTATTGGTCAAGTTCGCACTATAACTATAGGTGGGAGCGCCAAGATTATTTGTGCCGATAAAAGTTTCCCCCGCATTCCCCGTTATCGTTTCCGAGAAAAGCAAAGAACCGGGCTGACCAGCGTTATTACCGAAAATAGAGAGGGCAAAGGAGGAGATGGCTGCAGGACTACCATTAAAATAACCCCCCACCCAGTCAACACCATCAACTAAATTGTCACTGGAGAAACTAAAGTTGTCGTAAACAGTGGCAAAATTACCGAAAGAATTAGTATCATTTTGGGATGCGAACACGTTGCCACTGGGAAAGTCGGCAGCTTGGCTAAAGATAACACTCGCTTGGGCGGCTTGGAAAGGGGTTAGGATGGCTAGAGTTGCCCCCGCTAACAATAAGCAATGCTTACCCCCCCCCGCATTTTTGATAATTTTTGTTAATGTTTGCGCCATGGAAATCTCTTCCTTGGTAAGTTTTCTTCGATTATATAATTGTATTTTTCAAAAGACTGGTATTGCCTGCTACCAATAAGTAATGCTTACCCCCCCCGCATTTTTAATTATTTTTGTTAATGTTTGCGCCATGGAAACCTCTTCTTTGGTAGAGTTTCTTCGATTGTATAATTGTCTTTGCCTCTCTTGGATATTGGCTGAAAAATGTTCACAATGTCACATTATGGGCGCAAGCAGTTCGATAAACTCACTGACCAGGTTGCGCCCCTACATTGCACAATAACCTAAAATACTTTTTAAACCAGCCTTTATTTTACTACCATAAACGATAAAAACTTTTCAACAAATGCGGCGGAATTTTTAGATAATAACCAATAATTATTAATTGATTAACTAAGGTAGTTTTGCCAACTCCTAATTTTTGCCAACGTCTTGCCGAGGTAATCACCGGAGCATCAACTATGGCTATTTTACCCCTTTTTTTCAATCTTTGTATTAATTCAAAATCTTCCATAATTGGTAACTCAGGAAAACCGCCCAAATCGGCCAAGATTGAGGCTTTTAAAAATATTCCTTGATCTCCGTAGGGAAGGGAAAGCCAGCGAGAACGCCAATTAACTAATTTTTCCACTAAACGCAGGGTTTTTTCCTCTCCATCAATTTTTAATTCAAAGGCCCCCGCTACTATCCCAGATTGGGATAAAGTATTGATGATTTGTTCTTGATAATTTTGGGGAAGTAAAGTATCTCCGTGCAGAAATAACAAAACATCTCCTTTGGCTATTTTGGCTCCTAAATTCATCTGGAAGGCGCGACCTTTACTGGGTGAAATAATTACTTTCGCTCCCAATTGTTCGGCTATTTCTCTAGTTTTATCGGTACTTCCCCCATCGACAACAATAATTTCTACTCCCGCACCTATCTGTTTTAATGTTGCTGCAATCCTTAACTCTTCGTTCAGGGTCGGAATGATAATACTAAGATAATTCATCAGGTTTTATGGTAACTAAAGTCACAGGATTTAGGGGCGACCATCGGGTAAATTTTCCTACAGATACCGAGGGATTGACTGGGATTGGTAATAAGTAAGTAGTTATAATTAAATAGAAGATAGATTTTGCCTCTGATCCCCCCTGCCCCCCTTAATAAGGGGGGTGCCGATAGGCGGGGGGATCCCCCCTGCCCCCCTTGATAAGGGGGGTGTCTGACAACTTTTAACACCTACCTACTTAACTGTTTTTCCGGTAGAAAAGTTAAACATTCCTACCAGTTCTTCAGAGTGGCTAAAGCTGGAGTCAAAAGTCGATGCCAAATTAGGTTAAACTTCATCTTTATGGGAAACGAAACTCTGTTCTAAGATAGGTGGGACAATGCCGAATATTAAAGGAGACGATGGTGCGCTCAAAACCATCTTCAGCAATAGTAAAATTATCGCAGTGGTCGGGCATTCCGAGAAATCGAGCCGCGCCAGCTATCAGGTGGCCAAATTCCTGCAAGCGGTGGGTTATCGAGTCTATCCGGTCAATCCGATGGTCAAGCAAATTGACGGTCAAAGCTGCTATCCTTCTCTAGAGGCTATCCCCGAACCTGTGGATATTGTTAACGTTTTTCGTCATCCTGATTATCTACCCGAAATTGTCGAGTCAGCTATTGCTATTCGGGCCGCTACCCTTTGGACACAATTGAGAATTTATCACCCAGTTGCCGAAAAAAAAGCGATCGAGGCGGGTTTAAATGTGATTATGGATGCTTGTATCCAGATAGAATATCAGCGTTTATTTCCCTAAAACAAAACCCCACCATGGGTGGGGTTTCGGGTTTAATTTAGGAAATCCTAGAAGGTAAAGGTTCCGCGGAGAGTGCCAATCCACTCATTACCAGTGCCTTTGAACTGTTCAGGTGCAGAAATCCAGATGACACCGGGGGTGATAGAAATATTGTCGGTGACTTGGTACTTGTAGAACAATTCAACGTGGTAGGGAACGATGTTAGATACTTTTAGCCCCATGTCTCGGAAGCTTAAGTGACCGATGTAGGGCTGCGCACCAGCAAACAGACCTAAGATATTTCCTTCTTTACCTAAGTCGGGGAAGGCAATACCAGCACCGTAGGTCCACACTTCCGCATCACCTAAACCGAGTAAGCGCACGGTGGAGTAGGAACCGAAGGCACTCAAGCTGGCAAAACCAAGATTCACTGCACCGGTTAAACCGTAGCTATTGGACACTTTGGCTCCAAAGTTGAAGAAACCGACTTCATCCTGTAGGGTGACGCTATCAGGATCGTTGCCGTTGACGTTGAGCAGGGTATTTAACTGAGTTTGGGAAAGGTTAGCGGCGGAAGTCCCCGTTACACCGAAGGAACCACCGTTACCGAAGATGGCGGTATCGGCACCTTGGTAAGCGTTAACGTAGGTGAAGCCGACGTTGAGGAAGTTAAAGAGGTTAGCGTTAATCTGTGCTAAAGCGGCGTAATCTCCGTTAAAGAGGCCATTACCCGGGTTAGGATTGGCCGCAGAACTGGAGCCACCACCACCGGCTAAGTAACCCAAGGATAGGGAGGTCGGACCGACAATGCTTTGGAGGAAGCCTAACTGTAGGCTAACACCAGCCCCAGAACCACCACCGATACGGTAGATGGGGTTTTCGGAAGCGAAGGTCGAAAGCGCACCATTACCACCGTCGAAGTCTTCAAAGAAGGGATTAGTGGTGGGAACGAAGTCATTCCAAATACCGCCCCAAGCGGCGACGTAGGTATTGAAGCGACCAAAATAACCTAAGTCAATCGGGGTATAGTAGGCCAACCAGTCGAGAACCACATCGCTACCGTTACCGGCGGCAGTCCAAGTTTGGAATAGGGAAGGGCTTTGCAGGTTATCGAATCTGACGGAAGCGGGATCACCATTTTGTAGTGTGGTGGTCGATTTGTAATCAAATCCGAAGGGAGTGGCACTACCCGCCGCTAAACGGGTTTTCAAAACGTCCTGACCGGTGAAGCTCGTGTTTAAAACTAAACGAGCGCGGTATTGCATGGCGGCCTGGGAGGCGGGGCTACCGGCACCAACCGTATCGGTGACAGCGAAGATAACTTCCCCAGCTAATTTGGTGGTGGTGGAGAATTGGTTATTTTCGAGGAAAGACACCCGGCTTTCTAAGTTATCAACTCTAGCTCCCAAGGCCGCTAACTCAGCTTGGAACTCATCCATCAAGCGCTTGAGGGCATCTAAGTCTTCCTTGAGGACGTTGACACCATCTTGAATTAAACGCTCCATCACGTTTAAGCAAGCGTTTAAACCAGCCGCAAATTCCCAACGGGTTAAAGCTCGGTCGCCGCGGAAGGTGCGATCGGGATAACCAACAATACAACCATAGCGTTCAACTAAACTTCTTAAAGCCTCGAAAGCCCAAGCGGTGGGGGAAACATCCCGCAGTTGGTTAACGCTGGTGACTTGATCGATGGTGTTCCCCTGTACGGGTGCAACTTGACCTTCGTTACCGTAGCGCTCGATCTGATTGAGTAATTCGCCAGTTCCTGCAGCGTTGTCCTGAACTTGAGCGATTTCTAGATTGTTAAATTCGGTAGAAACACTGGTAGATTTGGCGGGATCGAAGCTACTAGCATTAGCGGAAGCTACTAGGGTAGCCCCTAAAATCGCTGGGCTAACCAGCAATGATTTCCAGAACATTCTTAACATGATGGTTTTTTCCTCACACCTTATAGGTTGACTACACAGTTTGACGACGCATATAGCCTTGCTATTCTTTTGCTATTATACACAATTTAATTACTTAGGGAAAGATGTGATCTCATTTTTTTCCCTTGACCAGTTGACAAAGTGGCCACCCTGTCGCTCCTAACGGCACTTAAACAAAAACTAAAGTAGGTTAGGGTTTGCGGCAAAAAGTTTGTTGGTGGGGTTAGGAGTCAGTAGCCGGTCGTCAGGAGTCAGTAGCTGGTCGTTTCAGGCTTTGTTGCCCT
Organism: Microcystis wesenbergii NRERC-220; assembly: GCF_032027425.1. Classification (NCBI taxonomy): domain Bacteria; kingdom Bacillati; phylum Cyanobacteriota; class Cyanophyceae; order Chroococcales; family Microcystaceae; genus Microcystis; species Microcystis wesenbergii. The sequence goes on from NZ_JAVSJA010000001.1 coordinate 3,928,936, forward strand.
CTTTTTTGTACAATTTTTCTACTAAAAGAAGGATAATGCCAGGTTTTTGAAGGTTCCAATCCTATTTTCGCAGCATGAACATCGGATTTTAACAAGTCAAAAGCCTTATTTTAAAAGGGTTTTACCATTATTCAGCAAACCCTAGGTTAGAATCCTTGCAGAGAGAAAACTTAATCTCAAATAACAGGCTCGTCTAGACGAGTCGGGCAAGGTTCTGTGATTTTGATAACGACGACTGGACTGGGTTGTTGTAAAGTTAATTGATGATTCCTATAGTGGCACTCTTAAATATGGAGTGATGCCTAATGGGCAAAACTTAGCGCCCACAAAAACAGGGACAAGACCATGAAAAAAAGAAAGATAGCCAATACACTGCGTAAAGCCTTGCTAGAAGATGGCAAGATGGAACGCGCTCTCTATGAATACGAATTAGAAGAACACATAGACTACTGGTACGAAGGTCTCAAGTCCGACCGGGATCAGCTTGTCTTTGCCGTCACGGAAAACTCCGGTCACGTGGCAATGGTATTGATTACGCCAGATAAAACTATCTACGTCAATGAGGAGGCGAGAGAGAAACTAGCTAAATTCTGGATAAAAGCTTATGAGAATAATATAAATCAACTCATTCCCATGATGGCAGAGAATTTGGCCAATGATATTATCTCGGTGACAGGCGTTAAAATGGTGTCCCCAAACCAGAAGCGACGCTGGGTTAGTTTGCGCCCGTAGAGTTAAAGTCAAGAAAGGCTCACTTAGGAAAAAATTGATATTAGTTCTGGTTCTGGGGTTCCCAGATGACGGGAAACCCTCAAAAACTATCCGCCCTTACCAATTGCTCGGTAAGGGCGGTGTAGCGGGTCATCGGAATCGACACCAGACTGCCGGAAGGAACTCCAGCTAGTCTAAATCTTGTTTAGACGTGGGGGTCTAGAGAACAGCCCCGGCGCACAGCCGGCTATTGTCGATTAGGAGACCCATGCTTTTACTACTTTCTACCATCGACATCACCTCCTGTATCCCTTAACGGATTGATTATCAAATTTATCTGTAATTAGCTTAACGCAGCTGTGCGGAAAAAATCAAGGCCGGCAGCTAAAAATTTTTTCGGCAGGCCCAGATTAGCCCCAAAATGTAGGTGGAGATAGGAAGCGTGCAGATTCTTACCTTGCCACCCTTCGGCATTGATAGCACTTTTTGGGAATGCTTGCAGTTGATAAATCGGTGCGTCGCTCACCCCGCTTAATTGGGAGCGATGGAATTCATGGCCGCGCACTGGTTGACCTGCTTTGAGCAGGATCGTCTCCTGTTTGGCGATGGCTTGCCGATAACCTAGGGTTAATTTCGGTGACATTATAGCAGATTGGGGGATTATTTGCAACATAGAATGGTTTTTTTGCTCAAAATCAATTATTTTTTCACATAAATACATTAATCCCCCACATTCGGCGTAGGTGGGCATTCCAGAGGCGATCGCTTTTCTCACCTGAGTTAAGATAGGGGTGTTAGCGGCTAATTCTGGGGCAAAGATTTCGGGAAAACCGCCACCAAAGTACAATCCTTGTAGGTTTTCGGGCAAATTTGCCCCTTGCAAGGGACTCCAAAAGATTAATTCTGCGCCTAAATTGGCTAAAATATCGAGATTATCGGGATAATAAAAGTTAAAAGCCTTATCTCTGGCAATACCGATACGGATAGGGGGAAAAAGCTTATTTGCTCCTGTGGGATTTTTCGGGTTCTCTGGGGGAGAAATGGTCAGTAAAGGCAAGAGAATGTCCCAATTAAAGCAGTTTTGGGCAATAGAAGCCAGTTGATCTTGCAGTTGCCTGATTTCTCCTAGTTCATCCCTGGGAACTAATCCTAGATGGCGATCGGGAATTGTCAGGGAATCTTGACGACGCAGAACCCCGACAATCGGCATATTGATCGATTCTAGGGCGGTTTGCAGTAATTGCTGGTGGCGATCGCTACCAACCCGATTGAGGATAACTCCGGCTAGATGGAGATTTTTGTCTAAAGATTGATAACCGCGGACAATAGCGGCGACAGAGGTAGATAAACGACTGCAATCGATAACTAACAGCAGAGGAAGCCCTAAAATACGGGCAATATGGGCGGTACTGGCATAATCGGGAAATTGAGTATCGCTTAATTGAATACCATCAAATAGCCCCATTACCCCTTCAATCAGAGCATAATCGACATTTTGACAATGTTGGGCAAAACAGGTTTTTACATAGTCTTCAGAAGTTAAAACCGGATCGAGATTGCGACAGGGGCGACCGGTAAAATGAGTATGGAACATGGGATCGATATAATCTGGCCCAACTTTAAAAGATTGCACTCGATCGCCACGACTGATTAAATAGGCCAAGATTGCCAGAGTAATCGTAGTTTTACCGACTCCGCTTCTTTCTCCCGCGATGATCATTATTAGTTGTTTTTTTTCGAGATCGAGCTAGACTTAATTAACCTGTTAAGTAGTTGGACAAAAGTAAAGTTAACTGTGGGGTAAGGAGTCAGTAGCCGGTCGTCGGTCGTCAGTAAGAATTGCGGCAATTTACATTTCTTAAGATAGACAACAGAATTTATGTCCGACTACTTACACAATCAATTCTAAAGCTTGCCAACGGCTAATAGAGTTAATTTTGGCCGCTAACTGGTCCCTGTGTCAATCGACTTTTTTGATTAGGGGTGAAATCGATTTGACCACGTTTAGGATCCTTGGCATCATCTCCGGACGACCAGCTATTGTTCTGACGTTGCCCAAAACCAGAGACTTCCTACGCCACCATGAAGATAGGCTAAGACGCATTTTAACCGCCTATCCTTGAGATTGGCTAAATCTACCCAAATCCCTTTACTGTTGCCTGTTGCCTGTTGCCTCATCTCAACAAGCAATTTAAATTCGCGGGCAGCTTAACTGCTAGATTAGCTGACCAATTTTGTTTAGCTGTTAATTTTTGTAAAAAAAACATCGTCTGTATCCTATTGTACAGATAGACTAAAAATATCTAGAAAAAGCAGTTAGATCGGCAAGAGGGAAAAGGTAAAAACCCTGACTGGGAGATGAGGGGTAAATACGCAAATAATCCTGAATTACCGCTCTAAGATTGGCTTTACCGACAGCGAAAGACCAGATTAATCAGGCAAATATCGTCAAATAAACTAATTAATATAGCTCCTTAGGTGTCTGGGAGTGAAAAGGACAGAGAACGGAGTTTTTCTAGTTTCTATAACTGCACTAATCAGAGACCTGGAACTTAGCTCTAAACCGACAACTAAATTATCAGGAGAATTGGGGTTATGCCGACTCTACACACGCTGACCAATGATAGTATCTCTTGTCCCTTGCCCGATCGCATGGAGAATGTCAATTTCTACTACGAATTAGAAAATCAAATTCATCCCACCTACGGCCTCGAAAACCTAGGCATGAAAAATCTCGGTCGCGTTTATCGCAATCTTTCCGTACCGCAATTAGTCGAACAGGCGATCGAACGTCATGAGGGCGTTTTAGCCGATAATGGGGCTTTAGTGGTGGAAACAGGTAAATATACCGGTCGTTCCCCCAAAGATAAATTCATTGTCAAAGAAGCCAATAGCGAAAAGGAAATCGACTGGAATCAGCATAACGCCCCGATTAGCGAGGAAAAATTCCAGCAGTTATACCGAAAAGTCCTCGCCTATGTGCAGGGAAAAGACCTATATATCTTCGATGGTTACGTCGGATCCGATCCTAATTGTCGCTTTGGCGTGCGCGTTGTCACCGAAATCGCCTATCATAACCTCTTTGCCCATCAGTTATTCCTCCGGCCCAGTGCGATCGAACTAGCTGCCCATCAAACTGATTTTACCGTGATTGCCCTGCCGGGGTTACAGGGAGATCCCGAAGATGACGACCTGAACAGCGAAGCCTTTATCGTCCTCAACCTGGCCAAAAAAATCGTTCTCATCGGTGGCACTCGCTACGCTGGCGAAATCAAAAAATCCGTCTTCTCGATGATGAACTACCTGATGACCAAACAAGGGGTTTTACCGATGCACGGTGCCGCTAACATGGATAAACACGGTCATACAGCCCTCTTTTTCGGTCTCTCCGGTACGGGTAAAACCACCCTTTCCGCCGATCCTAAACGCAGCCTCATCGGTGATGATGAACACGGTTGGTCAGAAGACGGCATTTTTAACTTTGAAGGCGGTTGTTACGCTAAAACCATCCGTTTAAGTGCCGAATACGAACCCCAAATCTGGGCAGCGATTCAATTTGGCACTATTCTCGAAAACGTGATCCTGTCCCCCGATAATCGCCTTCCCGACTACGATGATGGACGTTTGACCGAAAACACCCGCGCCGCCTATCCCCTGCGTTATATCCCTAATTGTGCCGTATCTGGCATGGGAACCCACCCGAAAACTATTATCTTCTTAACTGCCGATGCTTTTGGGGTACTGCCACCAATCGCCAAATTAACCACGAACCAGGCGATGTATCATTTCCTCTCCGGCTATACTAGCAAATTAGCGGGAACGGAACGGGGAATCACCGCCCCACAGGTGACTTTTTCCAGTTGTTTCGGTCAATGTTTCTTCCCTCTGTCACCCCTTGTCTATGCCCAAATGTTAGGGGAACGTTTAGAACAACACCCCGAAACCTCCGTTTATCTGATTAATACCGGTTGGTCCGGCGGTCCCTACGGAGTCGGCGATCGCATTTCGATCAAACACACCCGCGCTATGGTTTCCGCCGCTTTAAATGGCGATTTAGAGGAAGTCTTTTTCCATCCTCATCCCATCTTTCAAGTTCTCGTCCCCGAAATTGTCCCCGGAGTTCCCAAAAAAATCCTCGACCCGCGACAAGCATGGCAAGATGGCGAATCCTACGACCTACAGGCGCGAGAATTGGCCCATCGTTTCGTGGAAAATTTCCGTCAATTTACCACTGCCTCCCAAGAAATAATTGCAGCCGGTCCAATTTGGGAATAACAGCATCAAGGAATCGGTTATCAACTATCAGTTAAAGTGAGATTTTCTCGGAGTTTGATTTTCAGGTGGCGTATGTTGGTAAGCTGCCCGCGCATTTAAATTGCTTGTTGAGACGAGGCAAGAGGCACTCTTGCAAGAGGCAACAGTAAAGGGATTGGGGGAGATTCGGCTAATCTTAAGAATAAGCGCTTTAAATGCGTCTTAGCTTATCCCACTTAATCCACAAAAATGTACGGAGATTCGGGAATTTTTGTCCAATCAATTAAGGTTCTTCGTTACTTGGTATGGTTCGCTCAGGTGCGACTAAATCCTTATTTGGCAGGAGACTTAATTGATTAGTTCGTTCTAGATCGAAAACAATTGACAAAAATCGCCGAATACCTTTCTACGTAAGGGTTTCACTCCTTCTAAATCCGTCTATTGCATAACACAAACCGAAGAACCTCAATTAATCGGTGAACTTCAGGAAAAAAGAAGCATAAAAACGCTTAAAAATATTCGCTTAATGCTTCTTCCCAGGGTTGATCATAATTAGCGGTTGTTTGATTAATTTTTAATCATTATGCTAACCGAATCACAGAAGGAGAGCTTAGATAAGCTGCCCGCGCATTTAAATTGCTTGTTGAGACGAGGCAAGAGGCACTCTTGCAAGAGGCAACAGTAAAGGGATTGGGGGAGATTCGGCTAATCTTAAGAATAAGCGCTTTAAATGCGTCTTAGCTTACTTAGATAAAGAAGCTACTAACATTAATGCTACCTAAAGCTGGTAAAGTACCAGTAAATCCGGTGACATTTATTAATAAATCATTGCTGGATTGGAAGCCCGCAGGCTCTCTTGGGTTTGCTGGGTAAAATGTATTCTAAGATACAGTCCTGCCGGCGAGCGAGTGGAACGAACCACAAAGACACAAAGGACACAAAGATTGATCGCTCCTATATAGGGCTGGCTGAATAAATCTAAAAAACTTGTTGGATAAGGCTTTTAGACTTTTTTGACCTCAAAAAGTGCCGACCCTTGCACTGATCGGGGGTAAAATTCCGGTACTTTTTGCCTGAAAATTAGGTAACTGACTACCTCAAAATCGGTAAAACCCTACACCCCACACCCAACCCCCCCAACCCCCCCGATGTCGGGGGGGCAGGGGGGGTGGGGGGTTGGGGGGGCCACACCCTGCCCCCACGAAAAACTTTTTGCCGCAAACCCTATATAGGGCGATGGATCGTCTTGACATCCTCGCCGCCGTAAAACGGACGGCGATTCCCAAACCTCACGATTTGAGTTTCTGCTTCTTTCCCGAAGGATTTTTCGCACCTGCCGCCCCAGTTTTACTCTGTTCTGGTCATCAGGTCGCTCTACAGACTGACACCGCAAGCCCTGCGGCCAAAATATTTTTACTGGCGTTAATATCTCGGTCATGGTGAGTCCCACAGTCTGGACAGTCCCATTCTCGAATATTTAACGGCATTTTTTCAGCAATATACCCGCAATTACTACATCTTTTAGAGCTATAGCAAAGAGCGGGATAGTTAGGACATAATAGAGAAAAAGAAATGAGGAGAAGCTTTCATGGCAGCACCCTATAGTGATGATTTAAGACAGAAAGCAGTGAGTGCCGTAGAGCGAGGGGAGAAAAAAAGCCATGTCTGTCGCACCCTCAATATTAGTCGTAATACATTAGACCTATGGCTGAAACGGAAGAAACAAACTGGGACGGTGGCCGCTAAAACTAACTATCGTCGAGGGCCGAAGCCCAAAATTGACGATTTAGAAGCCTTTCAAAAGTTGGCCGAACAATATGGGCATTTGACCCAAGAAAAAATGGCGCAAAAATGGGCTAACCCAGTCAGTAGGATGAGAATTGGTCAAGCGCTCAAAAGAATTGGATTTACTAGAAAAAAAAAACTTATGGCTACAGAGAAAGAGATGAAGAAGCCCGAAAAGAGTTTCTCCAAAAAATCAGAGGTTATGCCCCGGAAAGATTTGTCTATATTGATGAAGCTGGAATAGATAACACCATCGATTATCCTTATGGATATTGTCACAAATCAGAAAGATTTGAGGCTTTAAAGTTAGGTCACTGTAGCGAACGAGTTAGTGTGATCAGCGGTTGGTGGCGTGGTTCCACGATCGCGCCAATGGTGTTTGAGGGGTACTGTAATACAGAGTTGGTGTGTGAGTGGATAGAACAATTGCTATTACCCGAACTACTACCCGGTCAAATTATCATCATTGATAACGCCAGTTTTCATCCCAAAGAGAGAATCAAAAAATTGTTAGCTAAAGCGGGATGTGAAGTGCTATTTTTACCCGCCTATTCTCCAGACCTCAACAAAATTGAAAAGTTCTGGGCTAGATTGAAAAACTATGTTAGTCAGATTATCAATGATAGTGAAAACCTTGTGGATGCTGTGAGTAAAGCCTTCAGGCATCTGTCCTAACTAACTCGTTCTATGCCATAGGAAACCATCTATCTATTTCGATGTAATTTCTCCCATACCAACGGCATTTATAGGCTAATTGTCGGGTTATTTCTCCCCAACTAACATCAGATATTGCCTGAGATAATTTCGGGTTTTTGACCAGATTCTTGACGGCTAAATTCTCAACCACAATCGTTTGGTTTTCACGAACTAATTGAGTGGTTAGCTTATGTAAATGGTCTTTTCTGCTATCGGTGATTTGAGCGTGAATTCTGGCTACTTTGATTCTTGCTTTTTCTCGATTTTTTGAGCCTTTCTGTTTTCTAGAAAGATTTTTCGCTGCTCTTCGCAACCTCTGATAATGTTTCTTAAAATGCTTAGGATTAGATACCTTGTCTCCATCGCTGGTAATCACAAGGCTACTAATTCCTAAGTCAATTCCGATGGCTTTATCTGTTACTGGTAGAGGCTTAATTGTTGGGTCATCAAATCTAATTGAAATATGCCAACGTCCAGAAGGATGTAATCTGACTGTTACTGTGCTTGGTTCACAGCTTTCTGGTATTTGTCTTGACCATCGAATAGGTAAAGGTTCTGTGCATTTAGCTAAATAGATTTGTTTGTCTTTAATTTTAAAAGCAGACTTAGTAAATTCGGCACTTCCTCCCTGATGTTTTTTCTGAAAGTTGGGATACTTAGTACGACCAGCAAAGAAATTAGTGAAAGCTGTTTGTAAATGTCTTAAGCCTTGTTGTAAAGGTACACAGCTAACTTCATTGAGAAAGTCTAATTCTTCTTGCTTTTTCCACTCGGTCAACATTGAAGAAGTTTCAGTATATCCTACTCTTTCTTGTCTTTCATACCAAGCTTGTGTTCTGAGATGGAGTGCCTTATTGTAAACCAATCTTACACAGCCCAAAGTGCGCCGCAATAGCGACTCTTGTTCGGGTGTGGGGTAAAATCGAAACGAATAGGCTTTTTCCATGTCTCACATTCTAGTATATATTTTGTAAACGATGCTCATATTTAACAGTAAAGCCGTCGTAGAACGACGGGGTTTCAGACCCAAAATTTTCGATGATGTCACGCGGACGGGAAAAAGTTACCCATCGGTTTTACAGTCAATTGATCAACCGACGGCGATCGTGGCGATCGATTCGGAGCTTCTCTATCCTCCCGTAGAACAAGAGGAGTTGGCGAAATATATCCCCAATTCGGCATTATTCTGGTTGCACTCGCCGCACGGTCACGACGCGTTTTTAATGGATGGCGATATGGATGCGTTGAATGATCTTCTCGTGACTTTCGGGAATGGGTGGGAAATGGGAAATGGTCGCGGGTTGGGGATGGTCGGGTAGAGAGCGCAGCTCTAGGCAAAAAATTATCATTAAACCTTTCTGCTTGTACTGGACAGAGTTGCTATCCATTTAATGACCGACTAGGCTTCGCCAGGAGATCAGCCCAACGGCAAGGATGCGTATGTTACCCGATTTTCGCGGCAAGTTTAATAGTCTTAGGCTTTTGAGGTCTAATAGGTTTCAGTAACCTTCTAGATTGTACTATACATAAGACTACTAATTACAATACTTATCTCGGTTCCGGCATACAGCATTTAGCCCCGCCGAAGCCTAAAAATAGCCCCAAGAGCAACGGCTATTCCCGTTCCCAGCAAGGTTGAGGGTTCAGGCACCTTGGGAACCGCTCCGGCCGGGCTGACCGCTCCAGATACCGCTTGCGGCAAAGGAGAAGCAAATGGTGTATAAACACTAACGGTTTCATTGAGCAGAATCATTCCACCGCTGGGGGTTAGGGGATTACTAAAGACAAAAGACAATACGTTGCTGCCTGCGTCCCTCCAGTCAATCGCCGTCACACCAATCCCTGCTGTATTGGATATTGACAACACATTACTGGCGCCAAAAGTAAAACCATCAACGGTAACATTGCTGAAAGTTATCTTGGGGGAATTGGCTAATTCATCATCAATGGTGAATGTACCTGAAATCAATAGATTAGTATCAGTTTTTGTTCCTGTATCCACGCTCCAGGTCAACGCTTGGGCGGGATTCGTGGTTAAAGTAGCACCGAGAAGGGATGCTCCCATAAGGCTAACAATGGCAAAATGACGAGGATAATTGAGAAATTGAGTCATGGGAAATACAAGAAATAAGAGGACAACAAAAAAGTAAATAGGGTTTGCGGCAAAAAGTTTGTTGGTGGGGTTAGGAGTCGGTCGTCAGGAGAGGAAGTCAGAATAACAGAATGACCTTGTGTGCCTGGAAGCGGAACCCTTTGCGTTCGCCTCCGGAAAGTGCAAGGGTTTTGAGTCCCTCGGCTCGATTTCTCAACGTTTGTCTCTGGCACTTTTTGGGCTAAAAAAGTGCCAAAACCGTTTTCTAGTAAGGCTTCCAGTAATTTTCAGCCAGCCCTAAATAAGATTCTCAGAGCAAAAATGCCGTTTAATTCCAACAAGAAATCCCCCCGTTGTTTAAATCGTGACAATCGTGACAAACCACTGGGGATGGTTGGCAAAATCCGTCACGGGTTGACCTGCGGCATTAGTGACGCTCGCCAAAACATCGGTACCCGACAGAATTTGATTGTTGTTAAAACTGAGAGCACCAAAGCTGAGGTTTTCCAGCACGAAGAGATCTCCTTCCGTGGCGTTGAAGTCCATTACTTGGTCGGATCCATCTCCTGCCCGCAGGACAAAGTTATCTGCCCCGGTGCCACCATAGAGCAAGTCGAGCCCCTTACCACCATCCAGGATGTCGTTACCCGCTTGCCCAAATAATTGATCAACCTCCCCATAACCGAAAAGTTGGTCATTATCCGCACCGCCTAACAGCACATCCCGTTGGGGTGAGCCAACAAGTACATCAATCCCCCCTAGTCCCTCTAGGCGATTGGTGCCGCTACTGGCTTGGGCGTTGAAATAATTATTCCCCTCCGTTCCCGCAATGCGTCCCCCAGTGGTGGGTACCTCAACGGGTTTCAGTTGGGCTAGTTGAAAGTCCAGCGCCACTAAGCCATTAACCACTTCATCGCCATCGAAGGGTCCACCATCCTGGAACTGCATACCATATAGATCGTTCAAGCCATTCCCGTCAACATCTTGCAATTTGCTGATTCCGTTAACGTTGGCAAAGGGAATGTTCACGTAGCTATCCGTGGCAGGATTCCAAATCACAGGCACGACCAGACCATCTAAATCCAGATCGAAGGTGGCTATCCGATCCGTACTATTGGTGCTGGTGATGTCAAACACGACGGAATTCCCCTCTGTTCCGTTAATACTTTTCCAGCGTCGGATCTGTTCATTGGGGGTTGCGACCGCCGCTTGCCAGGCATCGGGTACTAGGTTTGGATCGCTGCTTTCCCCTTCTAGGGTAACCGCTAACCCAAATTTACGCTTGCCGACGTATTTACCGTTATCGGGAATGGGTACGGTAACGGTGAGGGTGGTTTCCCCGGGGGCAAATACTGCCTGCCCCGCAACAGGCGTATAGCGATTGCCCGCCTTGGCACCCCCATCCTGGGTCAAGTAATCTACCCAGACGTATTTGTCTAAATCCCCTGTGCGTTGGATGGTAAATTCTACCTTTCCATCGGCTTCATTGGCTTTAGGATTAGACACAAATATGCGAGTAGGGGCATTAGGATTACTAGCAGTAGGACTAAATACCGCACTAGCAAAACTTCCAGCCGTGCTATCACCTGATTCACCGACACTATAGGATGTCATGGTTTCTGCACTAACAGAGGCTACTTCTAAAGTCGAGTTAGGTGTGGGGATGTTTTTTGTGGGTGCATTTTTCGTGACGGTGATAACATTAGTTGTACCTGTTTGCACAATGCGATTAAGTAAAACCGTGGCGGCGGAGGTATTGGAGGTATATTGATCGAACTTCTGATTATATTGATAGACTGTACCGTTGTTCAGACTAAAATCACTACTGAGACTAAGGGTATCATTGGCATCCATTACCACCGTGACAGTGTTGTTATCAGAAAGTTGCGTGACGGTTAGAGAATTAAGGGTAAGGGTATTTGCACCATAACCTTCGGTGACTAAAATCTCAAAATTGCGTAAACGACTACCGGGGGAAAGGGTAGTTAAATCCCAATCTTGTCCGTTATAACCCTCGAATCTTAACACATCTGTACCAGTACCACCATCTAAACGACGGAAATAGGTATCATTGACAGTAACAAAATCATCTCCGGGTCCGCCGTAAACTACGTCAATACCGCCGTTAGTATAAATTTGATCATCTCCTTCCCCGGCTAGGAAACTTTCACCCGTTGCCGTGCCAATCATGCTATCATCGCCGATCGTCCCGGTTTGAGTTACAGTTTCATTAAAGTCACTACCAAAGATCACGTAGGTCAGGTTATCGGCATCTCCCGGAGCGCCGATGATAAAGTCGCTAAAGCCATCGCCATTTACGTCCCCACCACCGCTGAGGGAAATTCCGGCTTGAGATGCGGGTAAACCGGTAATTACAAAGCCGCTGGTATTCGAGTTACCCGTAGAAGAATTAGATTGATTGTTACTTAAGCTGTTTAAATCAAAGGGTGACTTGGCCGAATAGGTGCTACCCCAGAGAGATTCCCCGCCACCAAAGACGACAAAGGCTGTACCATCGGTCGTGTTACTGCTATCCAGAGCCGTATTGGGGGAGGCAATAATTAGGTCATCGTAGCCGTCGCCGTTAATATCTCCCGTTGGTGCCACTTGGGTTAATAGCAACGCTTGATTATTAGCCACATTGGTGGACGCGGTCGGAGCCGGGGTCGCCAGCACCACATCAGGGGTGGAACTGCTACTCAAGCCGCTGGTGGAGCCGTAGAAAATTAACACTGCTCCTTGGTTATTTTCCAGCAGGTTATTATTCCAACTGCCGAGATTCGAGAAAAAGCCAGGAGCTAGGACGGCAAAATCCGCAATACCATCGCCGTTAAAATCACCGATATTTTGCAGTTGCTCACCGAATTGTTGAGTCTGATTCGGTTCGTAGATGGGATTGGAAGTAGCGATACCAATACGCGTTGTACCCGTTGTTGCATAACCGACCAAGATACTCTCTTGGAAAAAGACGGGGGAAGGACGATCAATGGTAGTTTGGCTTGGAATGTTATTGAGGGTACTGCTCCAGGTGCTACCCCCATCGGTAGAGGTCAAATATAGAATTTGATCATTGCTGTTGCCGGAACTAAAGAAAAGGTAAAGCGTATCTCCCACCGACAAAAGACTGGGCCCCGATGACGACGTCTGACCTGAAACCTGGTTACTGCTCCAGGAGGTTCCGTTGTAGGTGGCGACATTTACATTTTTATTGCCGTTACCGACAAAGCTCACCAATAAATTATCCCCATCCACTGCTACTCCCAGGCGATTGTCAGTTTCTTGAGCATTGCCAGAGCTATTGGTGACCGTGCCATTGCTCGACCAAGTGCTTCCATCGCTAGAAGTGGTATAGAGAATCGTTTGGGTACTATTATTGGCGGCAAAAAAGAGGTAAAGATCCTCGTCATAAACAGCTAGGGTCGGGCCAATGCCAGTAGGAGCCTTATTGCCGCCAGCGTTGATGGAATTAGTGCTATCAAAGGTTAAGCCTAAATCGCTACTACTGTCAGTCGTTGCCGGGGTAACAATGACCAGGTTATTTGTGGCGGTGAAAGCAAGGTAAAGTGTGTTATTAAAAACCGCTAGAGAAGCTTGGCTCACACTTTCAAAACTACTCCCTAAGCTGGTCAGCCCTTCCCAGTTATAACCATCTGCACTTCTTTGAATATAGAAGTTGTAAGTAAAAATACCAGTGATAGGGTTTACCTCGGTAGTGTTATAGACCATATATAAATAGCCGTTAAACACCGCAAAGGAAGGGGAAAATACAGGAGTGTCGTCAAGACTATTGAAGCTCCAGTCACTATTATTTAATGTTCCTGAAATTGCAGCAGAAGGAGGCGTGATATTGGTGCTATTACTACTAGCGGAACCAGCAGAACCATTACCTAAATAAACTGTAGCCTGTCCATTCCCAGTGGCATTAGGACTGATCACATTCCCATTGGGATCGCCACCACCAATATCGCCAAAACCATCGCCATTCACATCGCCGATGCCATTAAAGACGGTATTACTATTAGCGCTAAAGGTGACAGAACTATTCAGAGCGCCGCTACTGTTACCTTTGTAAAGTGTCTGCCCACCATTAGAGGATGACAATAACAAATCATCATAGCCATCGCCGTTGTAGTCCCCTACAGCAACAAAATCCCCTATCTCCGTCAGGCTAGTATTACTACTGGTGCTCAGGCTTAAGGTTTGTTGGGGGCCTAGGTTGGTGTTACCTAAAATCAGATAGAAATTATTATTCTGATCTACCACCCCAAAATCCGCTAATCCGTCGCCGTTAAAGTCGCCTGCGGACGCAACGCTTTGAATCAAGCCGCTATTGGAAATATTAATAATTAACTCATCGGTTCCCGCCGCTGCGTCCAGTAAATTTTGGGTACTAGAGCCAAAAGTGACAACAGCGCCATTGCCGTTAATGGTGCCTCCGGCCAGCACATCGGCAAAACCATCCCCATTGATGTCCCCCAACATAACGACATCATTACCTGCTCCTAGCAGAATTTGGCTACCGCTAAGGGCGGTGACATATACGTCAGCCTCGGAGTCGGTGCCAGTATAGCCTAGATACAATCGACCCCCTAAAATAGCTGGAGCGGGGAGATAATTACTGGTTTGGTTATCAATCTCGTTTAACCCAGACCAACTGGTTCCATTGCTAGAAGTCAGATAGTAAAGATCGCTACTGCTATTGCTATATGTAAAGTAAAGTTGACTGCCGTCATTGGTAATGCCAGGCGCTGTACTGGCGCTAGTTGCGCCGCTCAGTTCCGATACGCTCCAAGTTAGGTTCGTTAAATTTGAACCGCTGGTGTTAGTGACGTAATAGTTATTACCGCTACCTACCGTTCCACCCCGATAGGCCAGGTAAAGCGTTTCGCCCATGACGGTGGCGCTGACGGCTTGGCTGGCAGTTTGATTACCACCACCCGGATTGGGGACTGTGTAATCCGTTGACCAGGAAGCTCCTGATTGGGGATTATCAGAGTAAACGTAAAGAATATCGCTATTAGACTCGGTGCTGACAAAAAAGGCCATCAACTGGCCTTGATATTCCACCAGGGAAACTCCAGCACTGGAAAATTGATCAATGCTGTATTGGCTACTCCAACTCTGCCCGTTATCAGTACTGGAAGTGATATTAATTTGTTTGTTCGTCCCCACATAAGCCAGATAAAGCGTCCCCTTATAAAAAGCTAAGGATGGGGACTGACTGGTAGTTATACCACTGGGGAGTTCTACTGCGCTTGTCCAGGTTTGCCCGGCATCACTGCTAGTGGTCAGATAAATTTGATTACCCCCCTTTTCCACATAGGCGAGGTAAAAAGTGCCGTTATTGTTGATAAAGGCAGGGGCGGCGCTCGATTCATCTCCGAGGTTATAAATTTGGGTTCCTACCGCTACGGAGTATAAGTCGCCATCAATAACAAAACCGTTATCACCGGAAATATCGGCTAATTTAATACTGCCATCGTCCGCTAACCAGGGATGACCATAAATAGTGTAGAGTTGTCCCGCATTAGGCGCACTAATCATTAAATCATCCACCTTATCACCGTTCACATCCCCAATACCACTAGCGGCGGCTCCCACTAATTGATAAGGTTGATCTCCATTGAGTAAGAAGGTGGTTTTACTATCAGTAGCGGTAATGTTGAGGTCAAAAATAGTACCAATGTCACCGAGATCAAGCGGTCCGAAAAGCACATAACCTTGACCAGTGCCGTTTGCACCCTGAGGTGCGGTAATCAAAAAGTCTGCATAACCATCGTCATTAACATCGCCAGGAGAAGTAATAACTGCCCCTGTTTGACTGGAAAGAAGCCCTCCGACAATACCTAGATTAGATACATTGCCAAGATTTTGATAATTACTGTTGGCACTTACTCCTCCTTTAAGAACATAAACGACACCGTTATTATTACTTGCTCCCGGGGCAGAAATGGCTAAATCATTGATACTATCACCATCTAAGTCACTACTATTTAAGGCACTTCCCGCATTGATGTTATTAGGTGTACCATTACTGGAGGGAAGATTGGGACCGGTATAACTCACATATTGCGTTAATGTTGTTGTGCCATTACTTTGATAGACATAGACTGCCCCCAATTCGGCTTGGGTGGTGGAGGGATAACTATTATTTTGATTGGTATTACTAGGAAGTCCGTCCAAACCAGTCCATTGATTAGTAACCGTTCCTTGAAAGTTGATCGCACCGATAATCAAATCATCGGAAAATTGATTATTAGTAAAGGTAGTGGAAGTAGGTGTACGAGAGGAAACCGCAAGGCTATAACCTGCTAACTCTCCCTGGTTAGTGGAATTGTAAATAGTTGAATAGGTTGAACTACCATCGAAGGCAACATACACCGCCCCATTGCCATTATTTGCCCCCGGCGCACCGATGGCAATATCAAATTTAGTACCACTGGCGTAAGTGCCATTAGATTGAGCGTTACTGTTAAAGTTACCCACCGCCACGGAATAACCAAAGGCGATATTGGTAGAACTGGGGGCATTAATTACATAACCTTGACTGCTAGTTAAATTCGTGACATCAATGCTGGTTCCTTCTAAATTATTAGAGCCATAAACCACATATACTGCATTCGCATTGGGATCACCAATGACTAAATCCTGATAACCATCACCATTGACATCTCCTGTGGCCATACTGAAAGGAAAATCGCCGTTTGCTTGTCCAGTATCACTTAAACCTGTAATCAAGACACCGTTAGGATTGCCAGTTAAATCGGTAGTAGTTAAGGGATTGGTTTCACTGTTTAATAATACTGCTTGACCACCAAAGAGAATTTGGATTGTCCCTCCTGATTGTGGGACGCCTGAGGTGTTAGTATAGCCCCGATTTCCCACTGCTACATCTGATTTACCATCGTTGTTAAAGTCAGCATACAGAATTGAATAACCGATACTAGGATTATTGGTGTTGATAATAAAACCACTATCGATTAAAGCAAGGGAAGAATCATTGGCTTCGGTGACTGTGGCTGTTCCTAATACTTGGTTAGAGTTGATGGTTGTGGGTTGGCTGGTGACATCTCCAGGAGTGATAGATTGGGGAGTATTACCATTGATAGAATAGTTAAAGTTAGAGTAATTATTACCTCCTCCATCGATAAATAAATCTAAGTCCACATTAGAGGACAAGATTGTATATTCAAAACTACCATCAGGATTAACAGGATTAAGCAGTTTATCCCCTTGCACTACGGCTAGTTGATAACCAGTGGTATTGCCGACACTCCATGTGATAGTATCGCCATTACTATTAGTAGCAGTGACAACAATAGAAGTTATTTTTTTACCTGTAGTCTGATTCGATAAATTGAGGGGTAAATAAATATCAGGATTACCGTTAGGATTTACATAGCCACTGCTGTTAGCGGTAGTGTAAGAAGTCACATCCCATTCAGGTTTATTAGCATTGGATAGTTGAGTGGCGATGGGCTCGTAGGTAGGATCAATAACACTAGGCACACTCCAGGAACTACCATTATAAGTTACATAGTTGGTATTTGGTCCGGCAGGTAAAGGAGCGATATATTGAGAATTATATTTATTGCCTATTTGACTGGTATTAAATAGGATTTGAGAAATTTGAGAAGGGGTTAAATTGCCAAAATCCGATATATTACCAGTTTCGCTATAGGTTAAGGCTTGACTATAAAAAGCCACCTCATCTAAATAGACGGCACTGGTATTAGAAGCACTAGCAAGGCTGACAGTGGCACTGTTCGGGAGAGTTAAGGCTAAATTCTCTTGAGAGACCGAGGGTTGACCATTAATATAAAGGGTAGCAGTATCGGTTTCTCCGTCATAACTGGCAACCACATAATACCATTGGTTAGCGCTAGGAGTAAAACCACCGGAGCTTAGGATATTTCCATTGAGATTGAAAGATAACTCTGTATTGGTGAGACTTATACTCACCAGGTCACTAACTGATAGTAATTCTATCGAACTTGAGGATAAAGAGGGTGCTTTAAACCAAAATTCTAAGCTAAAAGAAATACCAGAGAAGGGAATGGCGACGGAAGTGGCACTATCGCCTGCATTAAACAATACGGCAGGATTGGGATCACCCTGATTAGTGCTAGTATTTTCTAACGCACCTACCTGATTAAATGTTACTGAACCACTATAAGTACCATTACCGCCAGCCCCGTAAATACCTTCATTGACAAGGGTTGTACCACTGGTTTCCGCTAGACGATAGTAAAGTAGAGGAGATTCTTCTTGGGTTAATTGACTATAGGATGTAGCCTGAGTTTCTGTCCATAAAACTGTTGGCTTACCGTTAATGGTGACAATACTTAACTCTGTTGAGGGATCAGGATTTGCGTCAGTGTAGAGAATTTCAGGACTACTCCAACTTGCCTCCCCACTATTATAAGTAAGGCTTGACCAGTAAATGTTTGATTCGCCCTTATTATTATAGTTAATCCATGCGGCCATCAATTCGTTATTCGGTCCAGAGCCGATGACGATTTTGCCTTCCGAGCCTTCTTGTTGTGCTATGGCAGCGGCTACCGTCCAACTACCTCCACTATAGATAGAGTAATAAACGTCAGATTGATTGAAACTTTCATTAATTAAGGTAGTTTCATTGTCGGTATAAAATTCGCCAGGTACAAGGTTCGCATTTATATCACTAGCATCAGCATTAGACCAGACTAACACGGTAATATCATTAGTGGAGTCATAGGCCCCTACGGGATTAAAGTTAAAACCGCCTGTCCCCGGAATACTGCTAATACTGCTAACTAGGTTAGTATCAGCAGAATTGAGTAGAGCGTATTTAATAACAGTAGTTGGAGTGCTAGGGGATGTAATAACGGGTTGATTGCTAAAATTAGCCACACTACCGTTAGTACCAGATAAAGAATTACCCGTATAACTTACTGTAACGATGTCTCCATTACCGATGAGATTTACACCCTCTGGGGGTTGAACCGTTAAAATAACCGTATTGCCAGTAGTATTTACGTTCCCAAGTATCGTAAATACCTGTCCATTACTTTCTACAGTAAAGTCGCTATTGGTAACACCATTATCGGTTAAACTTTGATCGAAAACGAGGGTAATTTGATTACTGGTATTATTTTCAACGATCGCACCCGCCCCCAATATAACGGGGGGATTGCTACTATTAGTGGTGTTAGTCAGGGCAAAATTACTAAATTCATTAACCCAAAGGGTCGTATTAGTAAAGGAATTATCAATGTATAGATTAGTATTATTGCTGGTGGGATTTGAAAGATTGTAACTAAGATTTAACTGTGTGTCTCCACTCACCGCGGTACCAAGAGTTAAAGTCAGACTATTATCATTAACTTTGACATTGGTTACGGTATAGGTATTACCATCACTATCGGTGACGATAAATTGATTAGCAGTAGGAACATCAGTGCCATTGCCTAGATCGTCGATAAAATTCAGGGTGACAAGTTCCCCGTTAACAAAACCGGAGATCGGTTCTAGAGGCGGAACCTCCGCAACCCATGCCAATAAAGGAGATGAACCACCAGAAATAATGAAGGGCGCATTATCTTGTCCTAAATCCGCTTCAATATTTGCTATGAGGGAGGAAGTTGTAACAGCAGGCGGGGTAATCCCTGTTACTAAGGAGCTAATATTTTGACTGTTGTAAGTTATGCTAACAATTTGATCGGGAGATACACTCTGATTGAGACTCAAAAAGACATTATTCCCTGTGAGGGAAACAGAAACACTCTGTACCTGGACATCATTCACCGTTGTACCATCAGAGTTGGTAACGGTGACGGTATAATCTGCAACAGTGTCGGAGAATGTCAGATTAGAATTGTTGTTTGAAATGAAGACAGATGACTGAGAGACTTGGGCAGATACGCCATTTTGAATGGTAAAAGATTCGATCAAATCTCCGTTACTATCTTCTAAGGGGTTACTACCTAAAGAACTACTATTGTTATAACTAATGGTGACATTTTGTAGAGACTGATTCGTAACCGATGAGGCAAATGTTAATAACACACCATTATTAGTTACCTTCGCATCGGTAATGGATAAGACCGTACTTCCTGATTTGACGGTAAATCGAGCAAGATCAGGACTAACCGTCGTATCTAACGGAGTGTTAAAAGCGAGAAGGAGGGTGGGATTAATATAGTTTTGACTGTTACCACTGGTGGGATTGTATTGATAAGCAAGGGAGTTAGGAGTATTATTAGTAACGCCTAAATCAGAGATATTTTCGATCGTATTGCCATCCGTATCCTTGATCCCCTCATTATTAACAAAATTGAGAGAGACATTATTGCTAGTGGGTGTAGGATTATCAGAACTGGTGTAATCGAGATTTTCCGAGGTAGGAATGGCATTTTCTAACTGTAAAATAACGAGATTAGAACTCGCACCTGCTACCACACCAAAAACAGGAACATTAGTAATATTGCCATTAATATCCGTCACGCTGACAGTAAAGTCACTCGCGGAGGGAAGTGCAGCTAAATTTGTGCCGAAGTCCACTGTAATCAAAGAACCAGCTAAACTGGCGCTAGTGGTAGAAGCCATTAACGCCAAAGAAGCCGAACTTGCTACTGAGGAGGAGTCACTGTCACTACTAGAGTTTTTATTGCCGTCAAAAACATTCCAAGACCAACCCGGATTGAAATTAAAACCTAATCCTAAAGGACCTATCTTCACCTCTAAACCAACGGGAAAAGTTAGGGAGATAGTATTATCTGTATTTCCAATACCGAAGTTAAAAGCAGTTTCGACACCACCGTTTATATCTGCACTCAGAATTGGTACATGGGGAATTTGAGCCTTACCGACTACTCCTGTAGTCAACACAGGAAAACTAATCGAGCCTTGGTTATCTAATCCTTGGGTCGTGCCATTGATAAAAGCGGCGAAGCTTGCCCCTACAGCAATCGCTATATCGGCGGCCAGAATTCCAGCACCGCTACCCTCAGTTGTTCCCTCTTTCGCTAGATTCATCAGTAGTATATAGGCGTCGGCACCAGCACCTGAACCTATCGCTTTTCCCAAATCACCTAGTCCTGCCAACAAAGTTTGAGGCGAATAGGTTTGTCCAGGAATAGGTGTCCCCAAAAGGTTAAAATTAATACCGACACTACCCGTGGCATCTAAGGTAAAAAATCCTGCGGTTTCCTCTGCTGGTATAATCGGAAACTTTACGGAAGCGGTTATGCCTAAAACGTTATCTATATCAAGCAAATCATAGGGTGAATTGTTAGAAAAGCTATACTTAGAATCTAGGTCAAATCCAAAAGTAATAGGACTTTTTCCCCGTATTTTTGTTGCAGTAGAGGCTGATGGTATATTAGTATCATCGGCAAATAAATTACCAAAGATATCACTACCTTGATTATCAACGGTGGGCTCAGATCCGGTTGTATTTTTCCAAGGGCTTTTTAACTCTTTGGGGGATTCCCATTCTAGCTGTGCATTTGTTTGTAAAAAAATTGATGGTTCTCCACCAAAAGTTGTCCCGCCTGACAATGTACCTACAAGCTCGAAATTTTCCAAAAAGGGTTTGATGATCGATCGAAGAAAGCCACTGCTAGGCACACTGTTCATCAATTCCCAATCTTTTAACAAACTACTAGCAAAGTATAATTGGGCATTCCATGAGCCGAAAGGTTGTTGTGCTTGTTCTTCTTCTGTTTCGTCGCTACTAATACTTAAACTATTGGCTTTTGTGGCTGATTGTCCCGCTGGAGTTGTGCTTTGAGCATTGCTTAAAACCCCCGGATTAACGACACCATTATTCGTTAATTGAGGGGAATAGGGGGCAGTAGGTATTACATTACTGGTACTTGTAGAGAATTGACTACTGCTAACGCTAAAGGTTTGAGTGTAAAAGTCGGTATCTTCTTTGATGCTGAGATTCGCAACATTATCAAAGTTAACCTTTGAACCGATAACGATTACTTCGCCGCTATCATTAACTGTAACGGTAGGTTCTAAATCACCTACTTGATCTGAGGTGAGAGTTTGAGGAGTATCTAACCATTGTAAATCGGCATTCTCGTCGTATTGGGCGGCGGTATAGAAAAAATCGCTATCATTCAGATTTCCCTGTTGCCATACCACTGCTAATCCCGGATTGCTACTATCAATCAGCTGACCACTAGCGACGAGATTAAGACTGGTGACAGGTTCAGTACCCGTAAAAGCAATAGCTTCGGCATTTTTCCAAGTTTCCGAATTATTGTCATAGACTGCGTGCCAAATATTGCCATTATCAGCCCAAACGATATGAGTAACCCCTGTGGTAGAGTCAGTGGTGATAGCCGAAAGACTGGAAGCGAGATTAATAGACATGACTAAAAACTTTGAAGAAGGGTTAAGGTCAATTAAGTTTGAATTCCACTAGCGTGGTTAGGTTGAACACTAGACTTGTCGGGAAGTAGCGATCAAAATTGCTGAAGCTTCTGTACAGACAAACTTGCAGCGATTTTGCTCCGAGATTTCTGAGTAGATAGAGCCTTGGGGTTGACCATAGGGACTTAGAGGGTGAAGTCACTTTTTGTTGCCCACTTTCGTCATTAATCTTCAGTGTAAGTTGACTTGCCTTGAAGGATCTCTGTAAAATTGTCATTTTTGTCATGACCTTAATTATCATTTTTGTCATGACATTAAACTTCTTCAAGGTGTTAGGACTACAAATGCCTCTAGTACTAACCGGATTGAGAGTAAAAATCAGATATTGCTGGGTGTTCCCAACTCTGGAAGCGGTTATTTTGAGAAACGCTATGGGAGCATCTCACTTATGCAAGTGAGTAGTTATACTTATCGCTAAAACTTGCTTCTGGTAAGGCTTTCAAAATAGCTTGACATAAAACTTAATTTAGGAGTTACAAAGGTGAGATGCTCCCAACGCTATAGCGTTAAGCTACTTTGCCTTTAAATTGGATATTGTTACAATTTAGAAAAACAAGCAAAAACCATCCCCTGTTCCCTCGCCTCAACGACCCCTATAAATGTTCTACAGCTTAATCCAAAATCTAAAATCCCAATGCAGTTCAATCCCCTCACCTCTGAAATCATCATCGAATTTCTCCAAAAAAAGCTCTATTTAAGTGAATATCGTACCTTAAGTCTTCAAGAAGAAATGATTATTAAAGGAATCATTGATCAGCATAGTTATGAAAAAATTGCTCATCAAATTTATCTTAGTCCAGGCACCACCCGCAATATTGCCTCTCAGCTTTTCCGTCACTTATCAACATTGTTTAAAACTAAAATAACCAAGAAAAATTTTGGCGTATTTATCGAGAAAACGATGAACAACAAGGAAGATTTCATTGCTGAATTAGAAAGTTATACGCCAAACTGTTTAGAGGCAAATTTATCTGTTATTTTATTAATCGACGATCAACTGGAAAACCTGTTGCTTCTCAAGCAAATTCTCTCTCAAAATAATTACATAGTTCGTACCATTAAGAATGGCCGGACAGCCCTAGAGCTAATTGATAAAATTAATCCAAACTTAATTCTTTTAGATATTTTAATGCCTGATCTAGATGGCTATGGAGTTTGTAAAACACTAAAAGAAAATCCACAATATAAGGAAATTCCTATTATCTTTCTCAGTGCTATTAGTGATTTAACTGACAAAGTAAAAGCCTTTAGTTTGGGGGCTAGTGATTATATTACCAAACCTTTTGAGCCGGTTGAAGTTTTAGCGAGAGTCTCCTATCAAATTGAACTTCAATCTCAACGCCGAGCCTTGAAGACAGAAATTGAATCTCATCAAAAAACTATCGAATCCTTGACCCAATCTCGATCAATTTTAGCTAGTCTTCTCAATTATGCTCCCTATGGAATTGCCGCTTTATCCGCTATTCGTAGTCCAGAAACTGGAGAAGTTATTGATTTTGAGTTTATTCTCGTTAATCCAATTTTTATCAAACTTTTTCCCGCTGACTCTGAGCTAATTAAAAGTGGTTCAAGTTGTGTCTCATTTTTGCAAAAAAAACAACTGGATTGGCTGCCAAAATTAATTAACCTAGTAACAGCTGGCCAACCCTTCTCCGAGATTATCAATCTCGCCAGCCAAATTATTGAAGTTCAGGGAACTAAATTAGGCGATGGTGTTACTATAACCTTACATCCTATAGTTCATCATTTTTAATTATCTTCAGTAGGCAAAAGTGAAAAAATATCTATCAATCGGTCAATTTCAACCGCCTTAACTAATTTGCCTAACTCTTGAGTTAATTGGGGATAATCAGGCTCAATTTCTGCAAGTAATCCCAGCATTGTTAATTCATCTAGTGCAGTTAGAGCCTCATAGAAAGCGCGACACCATTGAGGTGATATACCTTCAATAATTTTCGGAGTTAATGACCTAAATTTACTGATTTTTACCTTGTCTTTTGCTACCAAATTAGTTTGCTCAGTCTGAATTTCTGCTTGTAAAATTTGGACTGGTAAACAAAAATAAATCCGAGTTCCTTGAAGCACTTCGCTTTCTAAGCTAATACTACCGCCTAAAAGTTTAATATACTCTTGAGTTAGCATCAACCCCAAACCCGTTCCTTCAATTAAAGGATCAGGATTTTGACCTCGATAAAAAGCGTTAAATAGCAGTTCTTGTTCCGACTGGCTAATCCCGACTCCTGTATCTTCTATCCAAAAATTAAGTTGAGCATTTTCTTGATCTAATTTTTGCAAGGAGACTGTTAAAGAAATGCTTCCCACAGATGTAAACTTAAAGGCATTACTGAGCAAATTAAACAAGATTTGTCGTAACTTAGTTGCATCAACTCGAATTAGGCGAGGACAAGCGGTGAGAAAACTAACCTCAAAATCTAAGTTTTTTATCTCGCTACTAAGCTGAAAAATTGCTTCAATATCTCGAATAAAGTCTAAAAAGTTAAGAGATTGAGGCTGTATTGATAATTTTCCGGCTTCAATTTTAGCTAAGTCTAAAATGTTGGTAATTAATAAAAATAAATTTCTGCTATTTTTTCGCACAATATTGAGGGATTGAGTTAAGTGTTTTGGCAACGCCGGATCATTGACAACTATGTCAGTAAACCCTAAAACTGCATGAAGGGGTGTTTTTAGCTCATGACTCATATTGGTTAGCAAAATGCTTTTAGCCTGATTGGCGATTTCTGCTTTTTCTTTAGCATCAGCCAGTTCTTGAGTCTGTTTCTCCACTTCTTGTGTTAAGATTTTGTTATAATCTTTCAGAAGTATTTCCGCTTGTTTTCTGTCGGTAATATCTTCAATAATAATCAGAGCAAAGATAATCTTATTGGCTTCGTCAAAAATCGGCTTTCCCAATATCTTAACTACAATACTTTGGTGATTGACTTTAATAGTTATATCATCTAGAGTAAATGATTCTCCTATTAAAATTTTCTGCATATTTTTCTCAAAAAATTCTAGGCTCGCAGCCAATAAAATATTGCCTTCTTTGTTGATAAAAATTTGCTGTTTTTCCAAATTATAAACTGTAATACCAATCGGTATTGCTTCCAAAAACTGTCTTAATTTTTGTTCTTGAGACTGAAGTTGTTTTACATATTCCTTTAGTTGATACGCCATTTTTTTAAAGGCTTGAACTAAGTTTTGCAGTTCAGTAATCGAACTTGCTTTAAGTTTTTTTTGCCAATCTCCTTCGGACAAGGCTAAGGTTGCTTGACTTAAGCGGGTAATCGGTTGAGTAATGTAATAAGCAGAAATTAAACCAATAATAATAGCCATCAATAAAGCTAAACCAGATAGTAGAAAAGTAACACGTTGATTTTGCCAAATTTTCCCTAAAATATCAGCCTGTGGAATTACAATAATTGCTAACCATTGCAGTCCATTTTGTTGCTGGAGTGGGAGTGCTAAGACAAAATACTTTTGAGAGTTGATAACTAATGAAGAAAAATACTGTTTTTCAAATTTTTTTACCGGTAGATTGAGTAATGTTTGTGATATATTTTTGGTGATAAGATTAGGACTTTTAGTTGCCAACAAAGGAACTGCCTTGCCATTAACAACTTCTAACTGACTTTGACCATTAGAAGTAGCAATTAAATAACCATTTTTATCAATAATAAAGATGCTACCCGTGCGCCCAATTTTCAGGGATTGCAAAAATTTATTTAGATAGGACAAATCTACCTGAATAGATGTTACCCCTAATAATTGAGAACGCTTCCCATTGTAGAGGGGACGAGAGAAGTTTATTACTAAATGTTTTTGAAAAACTCTATGGGCAAATAAAGGAGTCCATTGCATTTTGCCCGTTTTTATCACCTGGGTGTACCAGGGTCTGTTAGTCACTTTATAGCGATTAGCGAGGATTTTGGGATTGCGTTTCTTTTGATAATTTTCTAGAGAAGAATAGCCATAGTAATTATATTGCGTTTTTCTTCCTACTTCCCCTAACCCTTGAAGGATTTGACCTTGTTTGTTATAAGTGTGACCGGCTGCACGAAATTCATTGGCTTGATTACTCACCATAAAAGCGGTAAGAAAATCATGGCGATGGTTTAGATACTGTTTGTATAAATAAGAGCCCCAAGGTTCTAAGTCGTTGAGATTTAAGATTCCTAAATCAATTAAATCTTGATGTTCTTGAGTGAGAGCAATCGGTTTTTCTAAAAAATTGTCAATTTCCCCTTGCAAGCGATCGCCAATATCTTCTAGCAAGGAAAGTGTTAACAGATTAATCGCTTGCCAAGTGCTGTAGTAAGCCAGCCAACTTATACCGCCGATCACAATCATCAACTGCACAACAAAAGGAACCGTCAGAAGGATTTTCAGGGAAAGCCAGCGAGATAGATCAAATTTCATTACCGTCATCGAGAAACTCGCAAAATACAACTCTCGGTTCGGGAATCACTATAGGTAGTGTTTCAATGACTGATCAAACCTACCTGTAGTGGTATTAGTTCAACTTATGCCACTACAGGCAGTGGATAGCTTAATCCAAAAACACTATATGTGGAAAATGAGCGAACCGTCAGATACAAGGTATGATAGCTTCTTTTAGATGCGGATGTGGTATTTATTGATCATGAAGTGCGGAATCTGGAACATAAGACTAATAATCATTCTACTTTCCTCATTTTTGCCAGCCACTCAATTAAACTCTGTAACTGCTTCTAAGAACTATCAAATCCTGGAGTGTCTCGTAGGGAGTGATGATCGATCGAAGAAAGCCACTTTTATGGACACTGTGCATCAATTCCCAATCTTCTAATAAACTACTAGCAAAGAAGAGTTGAGCATTCCATGAGCCGAAAGGTTGTTGTGCCTGTTCTTCTCCTGTTTCGTCGCTACTAATAAGTACCTAGGCAAAATTAATTACACATATCTAACCCCGCTCTTGCCTCTTGCCTCTTGCCTCTTGCCCATCTTCACTAGGAAATTAATTTTGCACGACTACTTACTTAAACTATTGGCTTCTGTGGCTGATTGTACCGATGGAGTTGTGCTTTGAGCATTGCTTAGAACCCCCAGATTAACGACACCATTATTCGTTAATTGAGGGGAATAGGGGGCAGTAGGTATTACATTACTGGTACTTGTAGAGAATTGACTACTGCTAACGCTAAAGGTTTGAGTGTAAAAGTCGGTATCTTCTTTGATACTGAGATTCGCCATGTTATCAAAGTTAACCTTTGAACCGATAACGATTACTTCGCCGCTATGGCATAGAACGAGTTAGTTAGGACAGATGCCTGAAGGCTTTACTCACAGCATCCACAAGGTTTTCACTATCATTGATAATCTGACTAACATAGTTTTTCAATCTAGCCCAGAACTTTTCAATTTTGTTGATATCTGGAGAATAGGCGGGTAAAAATAGCACTTCACATCCCGCTTTAGCTAACAATTTTTTGATTCTCTCTTTGGGATGAAAACTGGCGTTATCAATGATGATAATTTGACCGGGTAGTAGTTCGGGTAATAGCAATTGTTCTATCCACTCACACACCAACTCTGTATTACAGTACCCCTCAAACACCATTGGCGCGATCGTGGAACCACGCCACCAACCGCTGATCACACTAACTCTTTCGCTACAGTGACCTAACTTTAAAGCCTCAAATCTTTCTGATTTGTGACAATATCCATAAGGGCAGAAGTGTTGAACGTTGAGAAAAGTCAGAAAAAAAATGCTATTATAGATAGAATCTAGACAACTTATTCCCCTCACAATAGGGAGTTTGCCCTGATGACGAATTTTTCAAAACTCATAAAAGAGCTTCTCAAACCACTGCCTAAAAATGACTACCCCGCTTTAGATACTTTTACATTTTTGTCCTGTTGGATTGGTTTTGCTTTAGATAAAAGCATCGTCAGTATGAGGGACTTATGCAGTAGAATGGTACTTCAAGGAATTAATGTAAATTTATCCACATTTTCTAAGGCAAGCAAAATTAGAGAAACAAGTCCATTTGAGAAAGTCATTGTCGAATTAAATAAGCGTTTAGTTGCCAAAAAAGGAATAGAGAATGCGCGAGCTTTATTTCCTATTGACTCAACAATAATTAGCTTAACCAGTAAATTACTATGGTCCCAGGGATGGCATCAAGTAAAACTATTCTCTGGTCTTAATAGTATCACAACAGAGGTGGTCGGAATACTCATCCATTTTGGTCAAGGTCATGACTCAAAAGAAGGAGGAAAAACGATAGAAGCAATTCCTGTAAATGGAGTTGGAGCAATGGATAGAGGATTTGCGTCTAATCAAAGAATCACCGAATTATTAGAGAGTAGTGACAAGCATTTTGTCTTGAGAGTGAAAAATAATATTAGCCTAGAGATGCTCGAAAATGGCAAGTGTAAACTCGGAAAAGATAAAAGACAAATAGAAGTAAGAGTAGTCGCTTTTTGCGACCTAGAAAGTCAAACAGAATTTCGGCTGGCGACAGATTTACCTCTAGAAGGAGAAGGAGCAGTTAGTAATGAAGAAGTTGCCGAAATTTACATCCAAAGATGGCAAATAGAACTGCTGTGGAAATTTTTAAAAATGCATCTAAAGTTGGATAATCTAATCACTAAAAACGAGAACGGAATCCGCCTACATATCTATAGTTGCATTATCGCTTATCTGATTCTACAGCTAATAGATATTGAAGAAGGATTTGGGAAAAGCTTATTAGACAAACTGCGCTATTTACAGAGTTTCATGTGTCAACATATTAGCTATGTACACTGGTTCCGGAGGATTGTCTATTCAATTTAAAATTTGATGTTATAGGGGTATTATGCTTGTCAATGTAAAGTTTTATTACAGGATTCAACGTTTCTGCCATAAGGGTAATCGATGGTGTTAAGTAGTCGTGCAAAATTAATTTCCTAGTGAAGATAGGCAAGAGGCAAGAGTGCCTCTTGCAAGAGGTGTTTAGATATGTGTAATTAATTTTGCTTAGGTACTTATCTATTCCAGCTTCATCAATATAGACAAATCTTTCCGGGGCATAACCTCTGATTTTTTGGAGAAACTCTTTTCGGGCTTCTTCATCTCTTTCTCTGTAGCCATAAGTTTTTTTTTCTAGTAAATCCAATTCTTTTGAGGGCTTGACCAATTCTCATCCTACTGACTGGGTTAGCCCATTTTTGGGCCATTTTTTCTTGGGTCAAATGCCCATATTGTTCGGCCAACTTTTGAAAGGCTTCTAAATCGTCAATTTGGGGCTTCGGCCCTCGACGATAGTTAGTTTTAGCGGCCACCGTCCCAGTTTGTTTCTTCCGTTTCAGCCAGATGTCTAATGTATTACGACTAATATTGAGGGTGCGACAGACATGGCTTTTTTTCTCCCCTCGCTCTACGGCACTCACTGCTTTCTGTCTTAAATCATCACTATAGGGTGCTGCCATGAAAGCTTCTCCTCATTTCTTTTTCTCTATTATGTCCTAACTATCCCGCTCTTTGCTATATCAGTAAGCTGCCCGCGCATTTAAATTGCTTGTTGAGACGAGGCAAGAGGCACTCTTGCAAGAGGCAACAGTAAAGGGATTGGGGGAGATTCGGCTAATCTTAAGAATAAGCGCTTTAAATGCGTCTTAGCTTAACTGTAACGGTAGGTTCTAAATCACCCACTTGATCAGAGGTGAGAGTTTGAGGAGTATCTAACCATTGTAAATCAGCATTCTCGTCGTATTGGGCGGCGGTATAGAAAAAATCGCTATCATTCAGATTTCCCTGTTGCCATACCACTGCTAACCCCGGATTGCTACTATCAATCAGCTGACCACTAGCGACGAGATTAAGACTGGTGACAGGTTCAGTACCCGTAAAAGCAATAGCTTCGGCATTTTTCCAAGTTTCCGAATTATTGTCATAGACTGTGTGCCAAATATTGCCATTATCAGCCCAAACGATATGAGTAACCCCTGTGGTAGAGTCAGTGGTGATAGCCGAAAGACTGGAAGCGAGATTAATAGACATTTCAATAACTCCTTTAAATTCAAAGTTTGCCGAAAAATTGGTGGTGATTCGCTAGTAGTGATGGAGGCTTAATCCTTTGCTTTGCTGTGCATTGTAGTCATGGATAAAATACCAATTAATTAACTCGCACTATGGCATCCATAAATAAATATGTATAATATAGTGCTTCTCACGCCGGTGTGACACATTTAAACCTTGGCTGATTAAGCTTTTCACCATCAATAATGTACCTCTTGCCAACAGGAAACGCGATAAATTAAACTCTACTTATTGAGCCGGTAAAACTGGAAAAGCATCTAGAATTATAGATTTTATTAAGAATTGAGTCGCCTGAAACCCTGATGAGATTGTCGTTTATTCTCATTGACACTCCCCCGCTAACCGCTCGCGCGGTGTAGCGGGGGATTCTCGGTTCTTAGGCTTTTAACTAGGGTTTGCGGCAAAAAGTTTTTCGTGGGGGCAGGGTGTGGCCCCCCCAACCCCCCCCTGCCCCCCCGACATCAGGGGGGTTGGGGGGGTGGGGTGTAGGGTTTTACCGATTTTGAGGTAGTCAGTTACCTAATTTTCAGGCAAAAAGTACCGGAATTTTACCCCCGATCAGTGCAAGGGTCGGCACTTTTTGAGGTCAAAAAAGTCTAAAAGTCTTATCCAACAAGGTTTTTAGATTTATTCAGCAAGCTCTAACTAGATCGACCTGGTTTAACCTGGTCGATCCCCGTCAAATCGCCTCCGCGAGCGTTTTCTAACACGGTCAGTCCGACCGCGTTTTTTCCTCGGTTCTCGATTACCTTCGCTGATGCCGTATCTCTTGGTTCGATGTGACCGCAAGAATCACACCGGTGAACTCTTTCCGATAACGCTTTTTTGCCGGTAATCGCGCCACAATTAGGACACTCTTGCGAAGTTCCGTTTTTATCGACTTTAAGATAATATTTTCCCCTCGCTCCATTGAGATAGGGCTTGCTGAATAATGGTAAAACCTTTTGAAAATAAGGCTTTTGACCTGTTAAAATCCGATGTTCATGCTGCGAAAATAGGATTGGGACCTTCAAAAACCTGGCATTATCCTTCTTGTGGTACATAAACTGGTACAAAAAAAAGAGGGCAACAAAGCCTGAAACTCCTGACTCGGAGACTCGGAGACTCCTGACTCCTAACCCCACCAACAAACTTTTTGCCGCAAACCCTAATTACTTTCGGTAATTGCTTTGTGGTACAATTTTTGAATTCCCGTCACTAATTTATCTAACATCGATCGATGGCTATCGTGAGTCGGATCGAAACTCTGCACTTTAGTTAATAATTTCGCTTCCTGTGTATCCACGTCGTCATCGCTATAGATTAAAGTGCTAATCGATGCTAGTAGATCTTGATAGATTTCCAGACTAGGATTATCGCCTAAATAGGACTCTAACCATCGATAACATTCACTGGTTTTAACTGGTTTTAGTTCCGATAATAGTGGTTTAATCTCCGGATCATCATCAAGTTTTTCCCTCACAGCTACCTGTCGTAAATAGTTTCTTTCTGATGGTTTAATCACGCCATCAATCCAAGCAACACCGATGAGAATTTTCAGTAATTGTTTATTTTTCATCCCACACTTCCTTGACTAACTTAGCCATAAAAAAACCGTCTTGATTATGCCGATGGGGTAACACTTCGATCGCTCCCGTTTCTGTATAGTATTCTGAGAAAGATGAATTAGAGTCAGGAGTGGCCATTTTCCAATCGGGATGAGCGGCTAAAAACTGCTCGATCACTCTTTCATTTTCTAACGGATTTAAAGTACAGGTGGCATAAACTAAGATTCCCTTCGGTTTTACCCAAGTGGCAGCCGAGGCTAAAAGTTCCCCCTGTCGTTTGGCTAGTACAGGTAAATTTTCGGGTGTTTGTCGCCAACGTATATCAGGACGCTTGTGCAGGGTTCCCAATCCTGAACAGGGAGCATCGATTAGTACACGATCGGCGATGCCGCACCACTGGGGACGATCGCGACTATCCCCTAGATATATTTCGATCGCTTTTAAGTCTAATCTTTTAATATTGGCTTCTAACTGTCGTAAACGGGATGCCGTTTGATCGCAGGCTAATATTCTACCCCGATCCCCCATTAATTCGGCGATATGAGTGGTTTTTCCCCCCGGTGCCGCACAAGCGTCGATAATTGTCTCTCCGGGCTGGGGATCGAGTAGATAGGTGACTAATTGGGCGCTAATATCCTGTAGGGTGTAATTTCCGGCTCGAAATCCCTCTAAACGCTCAATATTGCCTAAACCAGAGGTTAAACGGCAAGCTAGAGGTAATTTAAGATGATTAAAAGTTATATTGGCTGATTCTAACTCATTTTCTAGGGCTTCTCGGCTAGTTTTCAGGGGATTAATCCGAATATCGAGGTCAGGAGAGCGATTAAACCATTGACACAGTTGTTCCGTTTCCGTAACACTAAAGCGATCTAACCACAATTGCACCAACCAATCGGGGAAACTGTGGAGAATGCCCAATCTAGAAGCGGTATTTTCCGGCAAAATTAAAGGATCGTCGCCATTAGCAGTTAAACGGAGATATTGCCGCAGCATTCCGTTAACCACCGCCGCTAATTTGCCTAAATGACTGATTTTAGTTAATTCTACTGCCGTATTCACCGCTGCCGATGGGGGAATCTGGGAGAGATAACGCAGTTGATAAAGACCAATATGGAGAATTCGCCGTAAATCCGGGGGTTGCTGGGCCGCGGTTTTTTTCCCCAAGCGATCGAGCAGCGCATCCAAAGTTCTTTGGCGGCGAATTATACCATAAACAATCTCCGTTGTCAAGGCTTTGTCAAGACAATTTAAGGAACTAGCGGACAAATGGCGATCAAGAGCGCGATCGGGATAGGCGGAGGAGCGATCGATATCGCGTAAAATCAGCAAAGCCAGCTGACGAGCATTATTCATGCGGTTTCCAGACGATTGCGGAGGAATTGGCGTAAAATAGTCAGCGCCGGAATCGGGATTTCGTGGCCCATATTTAACTCGTGATATTCGACGTTAACCCCCAAACCAAGCAGTAAATCCCTGGCTTGACGAGCAGCAGCGATAGGAACGACGGGATCCTGCTTACCATGAACAATTAAGACATTTTGTGGACCTTGGGGATGGGGTTCACTGTGCAGATAACCACTCAGGGAACCCAATCCCGCCAAGGGTAAGGATAAACCCACATCCAGGGTCATCGCTCCCCCTTGGGAAAAACCGGTCAAAAAAGTCCGCTCTAGGGGAATGCCGGTAGTTGCTTCTAGGGAAATAATCCAATCCTGCAATTGTTGACGACTAGCGGCTAAACCTTGATAATCGGAGGTTTCTAAAGCATACCAGGCGCGTCCCCCCGGCACTTGGGGATGATCGAAGGGAGCATTGGGAAACAAAAATTGACAATCAGCCAGATCCAGCATCGATGCAAGGGGGGCCAGATCCATGGCATCCGCACCCCAACCGTGCAGCATGATCACAAGATAGCGAGCGGGATTTTCCAGGGAAGGGGGAATGACAATCGGGTTAAAAGACAGAGTTTTTTCCTCGCAATTCTCTTTTTTTCTCTATTCTATAGCGGTTTTCCCCAGGGTGAGATGGCTGTGGGGGAGTCTTTTCAGTAACCAGTAATCAGTGAAAAGAAAACTCCGATTACTACCCCCTTCCTCTCTCGGAGAAGGTTTGAGGATGAGGACAATTAACCAGAGCTGCCATTACTTTGGAAAAATGGTCTTAGTCGTCGTCGAGTATAGTTATTGTCAGCAACTACTAAAATTAATTAATATATCCGCCGCTCACCGTCAAGCGGAAACTAGACAGAATGATCTGGCTATTATCACCCAACCCAGCCTTTAGCTGGTGAAAATTGGGGCTAATTGGCAATTTTTCGGCAAAAAAGTTATCTACACCTGTTAACAGGCAATTTATCCCCCGAATGAGCTACAATTATCGGTCCAACGTGGTTAATAGCGAGCAGATGCGTCGCATTGAAGGGGCGATTTTTGCCTCTGGTATGCCTGTGGCCGCTTTGATGGAAAAGGCAGCCCTGTTAACGGCACAACAGCTTAAAAAGTCCTATTCTTTGGCTAATTTCCCCAAAATCGGCGTTATCGTCGGGCCTGGTCACAATGGCGGCGACGCTCTCGTAATTGCTAGAGAATTACATCTCGCCGGTTATCAAGTATCTCTTTTTTGTCCGATCGCCAAACTCAAGGACTTAACTGCACAACAGGCTAATTATGTCAAGCATTTAGGCTTAATTTTTCAGGAAACTTTAGAATCTTTGGAGGATTGTCAGTTAATTATCGATGGTCTTTTCGGTTTTGGTTTAGAACGGACTTTATCGGGAGAGATTGCCGAATTAGTCGATAAAATTAATAGTTGGCAAAAACCGGTAATTAGTATCGATATTGCTTCGGGAATTCACACCGACACCGGAGAGGTTTTAGGCACGGCAATTAAAGCCACCCATACCTTTTGTTTGGGACTCTGGAAGCGAGCTTTTTTCCAAGATTTGGCCTTACCCTATCTAGGCAAAGTGGAGTTAATTGATATAGGAATTAGTCCCCTTGACCTAGAAACAATTTTACAAGATTCACCGCCAATTCTGAGAGTTAATCCCGATCTAATTCGCCCTTATTTACCCTTACCCCGTCCTCTACTTACCCATAAATATCAGCAGGGACATTTATTAATTATCTGTGGTTCTCGTCGTTATGCAGGGGGGGCAATTCTTGCCGGATTAGGAGCGCGAGGTAGTGGTGTGGGAATGCTTTCTATTGCTGTTCCTGCTGCCCTTAAATCTTTATTAATTAGTCATTTACCAGAAGCATTAATTATCGATTGTCCCGAAACTGCCACGGGAGCTATTGCCGAACTTCCCCTAGAATTAAATAATTATCATGTCCTCGCCTGTGGTCCTGGATTAACCACAGAAAATCCCGCTATTATCGAACAGGTTTTAGATAGTGATAAACCGATTATACTCGATGCCGATGCTTTAAATATTTTGGCTCAACTGGGCATAGAAAAATTATCATCCCGCCAAAATAAGACAATTTTAACGCCTCATTGGGGAGAATTTAAACGCTTATTTCCTAACTTCTCAGGTTCTCAAGATAGGATTAATATCACTCAAGAAGCATCTCAACAAAGTGGTGCAATTGTCTTATTAAAAGGAGCCAGAACTATAATCGCCTCCCCGGAAGGTAAAATCTATATAATCCCCGAAAGTAGCTCCGCTTTAGCGCGAGGTGGTAGTGGTGATGTCCTAACAGGATTAATCGGCGGATTCTTAACCCAAATGCCGGATAATCCCCCAGAAGCAACCGCATTAGCAGCTTATTTACACGCTCAAGCCGGCATTTTAGCAGCCAAAGAAAGGACAGAATTAGGAGTAGATGGAGTAACTTTAGCTAATTATTTATTTGCTGCCCTTAAAGGTTTAAATTAAAATCTGGGGGGAAACACACGCGCCCCAAAAACCGAGTAAAATCGATAAAGGATTAAGTAGGTAGGTGTTAAAAATTGTCAGATTTCCCCCCTTATCAAGGGTAGGGTTGATTCATGAATCAACCCTGCCTTGAATCAACCCTACCATGAATCAACCCTACCATGAATCAACCCTACCATGAATCAACCCTACCTTGAATCAACCCTACCTTGAATCAACCCTACCTTGAATCAGCCCTAGGATTAAGGGGGGATCAGAATTGATAATTATTACTGTATCTAACATTAAAATATCTTTCATAATACCCACCAAACCTAAGAGAGCCAAAATATTATTAATAGCATAAATGTACTGTATTTAAACTGCCTATTGACATTTTAGTACAAATGCTCGGACTGCCTCAACCTAGCTCCGGCTCTCCCTTCTCCGGTGCAGTCTTAAGGACTAATTTAGATAGTCGGCATTTGAGATAAAACATAAGGAATGTTAACCAAAACCACTTATCGTTAGGAATTTTGATAAGTTGGAGATTGAACAAAGATAGAAAGTCTCTAGCGCTGACAACTATGGCTGTAATTGTCCAAAAATACGGTGGTACATCGGTAGGTTCCGTGGAACGCATTCAATCGGTCGCTCAACGGGTCAAAAATACGGTAATAGCAGGAAATACCGTGGTGGTGGTCGTTTCTGCCATGGGTAAAACCACCGATGGATTGGTCAATTTAGCCAAACAAATCGCCGCCGAACCCTCGCGCCGGGAGATGGATATGTTATTATCCACAGGGGAACAGGTAACAATCGCCTTGATGAGTATGGCCCTAGAGGAAATCGGACAACCGGCCATCTCCCTAACCGGCGCTCAAGTGGGAATTGTCACGGAATCCGAACATAGTCGGGCCCGTATTTTAGAAATTAAAACCGATCGCCTTTCCCGACATCTATCGGAGGGTAAAGTAGTTGTTGTCGCCGGTTTTCAAGGTGTCAGCGATAGTGATCAACTAGAGATTACCACCCTAGGGCGCGGTGGGTCCGATACCTCGGCCGTGGCCCTAGCAGCCGCATTAAAAGCCGATTTTTGCGAAATTTACACCGATGTACCCGGTATTCTCACCACTGACCCCCGTTTAGTCCCCGAAGCGCGTCTTTTAGACCAAATCACCTGCGATGAGATGCTCGAATTAGCCAGTTTAGGGGCGAAAGTTCTCCACCCGCGAGCGGTGGAAATCGCTAAAAATTTCGGGGTTCCCTTGGTTGTCCGCTCCAGTTGGACAGAGGATCCGGGGACTTGGGTGACATCCCCAGCACCGAAACCGCGCACCCTGCAAGGATTGGAATTGACAAAAGCAGTGGATGCGGTGGAATTTGAGGGTAATCAGGCGAAAATCTCCCTTTTACGGGTTCCCGACCGTCCCGGTATCGCTGCCCGTTTATTCGGGGAAATTGCCCATCAACAGGTGGACGTGGATTTAATTATTCAATCGATTCACGAGGGTGACAGCAACGATATCGCCTTTACGGTGATGGGAAATGCCTTAAAAAAAGCCCAATCCGTGGCCGAAGCGATCGCACCTGTTTTACGTTCCCATCCGACTAATACAGAGGAAGCGGAAGTGATCATCGAATCCGGGGCCGCTAAAATCGCCATTACCGGCGCTGGTATGATCGGCCGGCCAGGAATTGCTGCCCAAATATTTAGCACTTTGGCCGCAGCGGCAATTAATATCGAAATGATCTCCACTTCTGAAGTAAAAGTCAGTTGTGTCATCGATGAAGCGGACGGAGAAAAAGCAATTAAAGTCCTTTGTGATGCTTTTCAAGTGGAGTATTCTGCTAAAGTTGCTAATCGCGAAATCCCTAAAAATTTAGTCCCGGTACGGGGAGTGGCCCTAGATAATAATCAGGCACAAATGGCCATTCGTAACGTCCCCGATCGCCCCGGGATGGCGGCGAGAATTTTCTCGGTTTTAGCGGCAAAAAATGTCAGTGTCGATATGATTATTCAATCCCAACGCTGTCGCATTGTCGATGGTATTCCCCGACGGGATATCGCTTTTACTTTGCCCCAAGCTGATGCTAATTTAGCCCAAAAAATCCTCTTAGAACTATCGGAAAGTTTGGGTTTACAGGAAGTGGTGGTTAATAATGATGTGGCCAAAGTGAGCATTGTTGGTTCAGGAATGGAAGGACAACCGGGGGTAGCAGCACGCTTTTTTGAAGCTTTAGCAAAGGAGAAAATTAATATTTTGATGATTGCTACTTCTGATATAAAAATCAGTTGTGTGGTGAATCAGGAAGATGGAGTCAGGGCCCTACAAGTGGTTCACGCCGCTTTTGGATTGGCTGGACAGGGTAAAATTGAAGTACCCGCCTAAATGAAATTACCTAAAATGTCGGGTATTTAGGTCAAAAAAACAGATATCTTGACAAAATGCGGGGGGGGGTAGAATATTCTCACTTTATCTATTTAATTGTCCATAAAACGATGAAGATCTTGAATATTGCCAAATTGGCCACCTTTGGACTCGGTGTTACCCTTGTCCCTCTCGCCTTGACCATCAATAACTCTGCTCAGGCTGCCGTTTTTACCTTCGGTGCAGGTGATAACGGTTTATCCTCTATCACTAAAACAGTTGATGGCATTACCTTGACCATATCCAATAACCAGCCACGAGGTTCTTTTTTTGCGGATGGTGATGGTGTTGTTGTATTGGCTGGTGATAGTTTTTTGGGAGCGACAACTACCAGCTTTAACCTGACCTTTTCTAGTGCAGTTCAACTCACCTCTTACACTATTGGTTATATTGAATCGCTAGATGGTGATGAAAGCTTTACCTTAAGCAATGGAAGTTCAAGTTCGGTGGAAAACTCGCCTTTTTCAACCGGATTAAGAAATTTTAGTAATCAATTTACCGTTGCTGCGGGACAAACTGTTTCCTTTTCCGTAATTTTTGGCACGGATGGTACTAATGATCTTATTCAATGGTCTGAACTCAAAGTGACTCCAGCTAGTAATCCGACTAAGCTAAGACGCATTTAAAGCGCTTATTCTTAAGATTAGCCGAATCTCCCCCAATCCCTTTACTGTTGCCTCTTGCAAGAGTGCCTCTTGCCTCGTCTCAACAAGCAATTTAAATGCGCGGGCAGCTTACCACTCCCGAACCTAGTACCATTTTAGGACTGTTAGCGGTGGGTTCATTGGGTGCCTTATCGCGTAAACTCTAGGGGTAAGCTGTTGTAGCACAGGTATTCCCGCCTACGCGGGGGTTTCCATTCAATTAATTTCTAAGCGCGAGTAGAGAGTAGGGTTAATTCATGAATTAACCCATTGTCGGGGTAATTCATGAATTACCCCTACACCTATTACCTAGTGATAAGTAAAACGTAGTTAGACGGCAAAAATTTCTGCTTTGACTTGAAGCTAACAATCCCTCGTAACCCACCACCTATCATCGACTATGATTGAATTAATCACTGATAACTGATAAAGCTATGACACTCAAAGAACAACTTATTAAAGAAATCGAGCAGACACCCGACACCCTTTTGACTCAATTACTTGACTTTTTGCTCTTTATCAAAGAACGACATACTGAAATAGAAATTACAGAAGAAGAGCAAGCTAACATAATCGCTTCTGAATCAGCTTATCAAGCAGGAGACTATCTAACCCTCGAAGAATATGAGGCAACTCAAGCGTGAACTACAGAGTTATTATTCCGAAACCAGTTCAAAAACAACTAAACAACTTACCCAAACAACAACGCGAACGCTTAATTACTGCCATTAGACTACTTACCGATACACCTCGTCCTAGCGGAGTCAAGAAACTCAAAGGATATGATGACACCTACCGAATTAGAATCGGGGATTATCGCATCATTTATAGAATTCAAGATCAAGAAATGCTGATTATCATATTGAGTAGTATTCATCGAAAAGATGCTTATTGAACCTCTCAGTAGGTGGGTGTAATTAAATATAAGATGAACGTAGCCCTTATAGTATAATTATGGAATGGACTATAATTGAATTAATCACTGATAACTGATAAAGCTATGACACTCAAAGAAGAACTTATTAAAGAAATTGAAACAACTCCCATTTCTCTGCTGCCAGAAATCCTGCATTTTGTCCAATCTATAAAAACAAAACATCCAGACGTTGACTTTATGGAATTTGCTGGTATGGCAGCAGATATAGAAAATACTATGCAAGAGATTGTCGAAGAAGCAGAAGCTAATCGTCAACTCGATTTAAAACGGATAAA
The DNA here is from genome assembly GCF_032027425.1 of Microcystis wesenbergii NRERC-220. Classification (NCBI taxonomy): domain Bacteria; kingdom Bacillati; phylum Cyanobacteriota; class Cyanophyceae; order Chroococcales; family Microcystaceae; genus Microcystis; species Microcystis wesenbergii. The sequence goes on from NZ_JAVSJA010000001.1 coordinate 3,968,659, forward strand.
TGACTTATGAAACAAGCATTACTTGATACCAATATCCTCTCTTAATTTTTTACGAGGCAATCCCACAGTAATTGAACAATTCCGCATCTCTCGACAACACTATACTTATGTATCATTTTCAATCTTTACCTATTACGAGATTAAAAGTGGTTTATTGTATAAAGATGCACGAAATCAACAACAACAATTTGAACGTCTTGTAGAATTCAGTGAAGTAATTGGTTATGATCGTGAAATTAGTGATATAGCTACTCAAATATACGTTAATCTTAGAATAAAAGGACAACTAATTACCCCGATTGATTTGTTTATTGCTGCGACTGCTATTTATTGCGATTATACTCTGATTACAGCTAACATTAAGCATTTTCAAAATATTCCCAATCTTAGTTATGAAAATTGGTATCTCTCAATAATTTAGGACTATTGTACCATTCCCAAGACAGGTACACAGAAGCGGAACCTCTCTATCTAGAAGCGATTAATATTTTCAGAGAAGGATTAGGGGAAAATCATCCCCATACTCAAACGATTATGGAGAATTTAAAACTATGTTGTCGCAACTCTGGCAAGTAGAATCAAGATAGAGTTTAAATGCTTTGGAAAATAGGGTTTGTAGGCGCAGGGATTTTCCATTATGAATATAATATCATGTCAAGTCGCCTTTGTCAAGAGAAATTTTAACAACATCCAGACAAACGTTATTGTAGGGGTAATTCATGAATTACCCCTACACCTATTACCTAGTCCAGTAACCCACCATCATCGACTATGATTGAATTAATCACTGCTCACTGCTCACTGATAACTGATAACTGATAACTGATAACTGATAACTGATAACTGATAAGAGATTGTCGAAGTCAGGGCGAAGCATTCGGATGATAACCTATCGCTGAAACCGTAGATTTCCTATCTGAATGCTGCGCCCCTACTTTTTCTGCATACCCTAATTAATCGGGCAATTTATACTTTTCCACAATCTTTTTAGCATATTCAGGAACATGAGCCGCTAATTTTTCAGGATAATTACGTTTAACATAAAGGTAATTACGGGTAAAGTGAGAATCGATGGAAAAGCGAGCATATTCTAGACCTTTAGGCCCGATTTTTTCAATGACTACTCCCATCATTTTTGCCGCCCACATCGGCAAGGTTACACCTTTATCGTAGGCAGGAATGCTATTTTGTACCGCCTGTTTTCTATCACCACTAGACATAACATCTTGGGTATTTAATTGATCTTTAACTAACTCTAACATTTCCTTGCCCGTATCATTACGAACGACAATCCATTGCCAGCCAAAAGGTGCGCCCATATAGCCCACAACCAAATCGGCAAGGGAGTTAACATAATCAAAACAAGTCATACAGGAAGGGGCAAAAACATCTTTTAATTTATTAGTCTTTAAGCCAAAAAAGGGAACCATTTCCATCGAGCCGTCTTCGTGTTTAAAGTGTACCCGAAAATCCTGCATAAATTCGTAATGAACCACGGTTTCTGGGGAACGACTGGTAGTTTCTAGAAACTTTTGCAGTCCTGAGCGGGTGACATTATCGACGCAGGGAGTTCCTAAGACATATAACTTTTCTAAGCCTAATTTTTTTTCTACTGCTCTTAGGGCTTGAATTTGACAACCAACTCCGATAACTAATAACCGTTTCATGCCTGATTTTTCAATTTCTTCTAGGACTGATAAATTGGGAGAAAGAGTCGGTTTATTGACTTTAGCGGCGAGAATTTCTTCCGTAGTACGGGCGAGAATCGGCTGCGGTTGAAAGCGATCCTCGGCGGTATTCTGCACACAAACCACCCCTTCTACTAAACCACGATCGAGCATTTCACAGGCAATTGTACTGACGATTCCTGTCCATTGCGCCCCGGGGATAGCTTGTTTTTTCTTGGCAGCCATCATCTCTTGATGAACACCAAAATAGAGATCATTTTCCTGATTTAAGTCGCGACTTTTGCCGTGTGCTGCTGCTTCTAAATCGGCAATTTGTTGATGGATAAAAGCACAAGCTTCTTTAACGTAGTGAATGTAATAAGTGTCACAAAGTCCGCACTCGCTACACAATTCTTTGGCAGGACGACGACTATTGGGCTTGAGGGCTTTGGCTTTGAGGTGTGGTGCAAGCGAGTTCATAATCTTAAAAGGCAACTAGGTCAAGGGTTTTTTTCTATCGATCGTTTACCTTACCGCATTAGATCACTTTGTTAGCAATCTTTTTAAAGAAATGTAACGATTACCCGGATTAGGATCAGAGCAAAGCTTCTAAGGTGGCGACGACGGAAGCCGCTAAAGTTTCTAAATCATAACCGCCTTCTAAGCCGAAAAGCAGCGGTTTATTGAGACTTAAGAGGTATTTGGTTAAAATTCCATAATCCTGTGGGTGTAAACAAATTCCCGCCAGAGGATCCGCTTGATTGGCATCATATCCAGCACTAACAATCACTAAATCCGGTTGAAAATTTTTCAGAAAAGGTATGACTTGCCCCTCAAAATGTTCTTGATAATCTTTAATCGTACTTCCCGCCAGTAAGGGAATATTCAAAACATTATTAAACTCCCCGGTTTCTCGCGCTTCTCCCGTGCCGGGATAAAAGGGGAATTGATGGAGGGAACAATAGGCAATCTGGGGATGATTTTCGACTATATCCTGGGTGCCATTGCCGTGATGCACGTCCCAATCAAGAATCGCTACTTTTTGCACTCTTTTGTTTTCTAAAGCATAATAGGCGGCAATAGCAGCATTAGAAAACAGACAGAAACCCATGCCATAATTAGAAGTGGCATGATGCCCGGGAGGACGGGCTAAAATAAAGGCAGGATCGCCGGTGGATAAGACTCGATCGACTCCATCTAACCAGCCACTAACCGCTAGTAACGCCACATCGTAACTACGGGCAGAAACGGGAGTATCTGCATCCAATCTTCCCCCACCCCGTTGACAAATTCGCCGCAATATATCAACATAATCTTGATTATGAACTTGTTTAATCAAAGGGATTACTTCCTCACGAATTTCGAGCGGTGTCGGTAAATGCCATGTTAATTTTGACTGCCATTCTGTTTGTTTTAAAGCCTCGACAATTGCCGTTAAACGCGCCGCTTTTTCGGGATGGTAAATACCTGTATCGTGATCGAGAAATTCATCGGAATAGATAATCGAGATCATAATCAAATTACTGCTTAACTCGTTGATTTTTGAGCAACCCAATGGTTTTAATCTACCAGAAAAGCAGCGGCTTGAGCGGCTATAGTGAAAAAACTTTACTGATTGGGTCACTTTTGCCAGATGATGCAATTATCTTTCCCCAAGGTGACAGGAGGCAAAAATGCTGACAAATTTTCGGAAATTTCAACTAGAAGTTAATGGCATTACTATCAATGGTATCAAAGGTGGGCGCGGTTTTCCGCTGCTTTTGCTGCATGGTTATCCCCAAACCCATCAAATGTGGCATAAAATCGCCCCCCGATTAGCGGCTAATTTTACGGTGATCGCCACGGATCTGCGCGGCTACGGGGATAGCGATAAACCCTTACCCCTAGAGGATTCTAGCAATTACTGCAAGCGAGTCATGGCCCTCGATCAGGTGTTGCTGATGGAAAAATTGGGTTATCAGGAATTTTATCTAATCGGCCACGATCGAGGGGCGCGAGTTTCCCACCGTCTCGCCCTTGATTTTCCCGAAAAGGTCAAAAAACTCGTTTTACTCGATATAGCCACAACGCTGGCGATGTACGAGGCGACTGATAAAACTTTTGCCACTGCCTACTATCATTGGTTTTTCTTGATTCAGCCTTCCCCTTTTCCCGAAACCCTGATCGCCGCTAATCCCGATTATTATCTGCAACATTGCTTGCAAAGTTGGGGCCGAGATTTTAGCGCTTTTACAGAGGAAGCTTTGGGGGAATATCGGCGTTGTTTTCGAGATTTAAGGACGATAACCGCCACTTGTGCCGATTATCGGGCCGCCGCTACCATCGATTTAGAGCATGATCGTCAGGATTTAGACCGGAAAATTTCCTCCCCCCTCTTGGTTCTTTGGGGAAAAAAAGGTTTCATTGCACGTCAATACGATGTGATTGCTCTTTGGCAGCAGCGAGCTAATCAAGTCACCGGACAAGCGATCGCCAGTGGTCATTTTTTACCGGAAGAAGCACCGGAAGAGACGGTACAGGCGATCGAGGAGTTTCTTCAATAAGTAAAGATATTGATAGGGAAATTCTTCGAGTTAGGAGTGAGAGGACGGGAGGTAAATCGTTAGCTCATCGGGTTTTCATTTTGACAAAATTATACTTCTGTTAGAATATTGAACCTAAGACACTTATTAAACACAGGGGGAAAAAACTGGTATTAAATCGATTTTTTTCAATCAATTACCGATCAAATATTATTATGCAAATGCTAAAATATTCCCTGATTGTTCCCATCTATAACGAAGAAGAAACTATTGACGAACTGTATCGCCGGGTGAGTGCTGTCATGAATAATTTAGATGGGGCGGTAGAATTAATCCTAGTAAATGATGGTAGTAAAGATAGTTCCTTAAAACTGCTGCGAGAACTGCACAAAGCTGATTCACGAGTATGTTATATCAGTTTCGCCCGCAATTTTGGTCATCAAGCGGCGGTAACTGCTGGACTTAATTTTTGCCGAGGACAAGTAATTATTGTTTTGGATGCCGACCTGCAAGATCCGCCCGAATTAATTCCCCAAATGATTGAAAAATGGCAAGAGGGGTATCAAGTAGTTTATGCCCAAAGAACCAAGAGAAAACAAGAAAGTTGGTTTAAAAAACTGACGGCCTATCTCTTTTATCGTTTGCTTAAAAGACTCGCTGATGTGGATATTCCCGCCGATACAGGAGACTTTTGTTTAATGGATCGTCAGGTAGTAGATCTATTAAATTCTCTCCCAGAAAGAAATCGTTATATTCGTGGGTTGCGCGCTTGGATTGGCTTTCCACAAACTGCGGTTAAATTTGAGCGGGATGCGCGCTTTGCCGGGGAAGTAAAATATACCTTTAGCAAATCATTATCTTTAGCTATTAATAGCCTAGTATCTTTTTCCCGTGTCCCCTTACGTTTTGCCACCTATCTAGGATTATTTTCTGCCCTGATATCTTTGATTATGGCTCTGTTAGTATTATATTGGCGTTTACAGCAACCCGACTCACCGATCACGGGTTTTGCCACGATTATGATCGCTATATTTTTTCTGGGTTCTGTGCAGCTAATTAGCATCGGAATACTAGGAGAATATATCGGCAGAATTTACGAGGAAGTTAAAGGCAGACCCACCTACACAATTGCTGAGTTAGCTGGCTTACAAATTTCTTGATTATTGTCGGTAAGAATCGCTAAAATTGCCAGTTGATGGAGAGAATAAAAAGCTTTCTTGAGTGCCGCTCTCTGTTTTTTCAACCCTAGGATGCGAAAAGTCTTGACAAATGGACAGCTTTGCTGTATGTTGGTGGGTAAGAATCCCATAATACCAAATCCGTTTTTAATAGTGTGATTAACTCACAAGTTATGGATTGTTTCTCCCCACTCCCTTCTCCCTGCTCCCTGCTCCCTGCTCCGCTGCTCCCCTATACCTTTTAAACAGGATTTAGTGTAATTAGCCCCTCTGTAGCGATAACAGCTAAAACTAAAAAACTATTCAGGACGAAGAATCATTTATGAAAGCGATCGTTTTAACCTGCGATAAGTACATTAAATTTGCCGATCACATGATTTATACTTATCAAAAATGGTGGCCGAGTAATCCTTTTACTTTTCGGGTTCCCTACGGCGATTATCCTGAGAACTTGGCAAAATATGGCGATAAAGTGGAGTTAATTCCGATGGATTGTTCCAAGATTAAGGACACGGTTTTAAATCTCTTAAAAGACTTGCCTGACGAAGAATGGATTTATTGGTGCATGGATGATAATTATCTGATACGAATTCAAGAAGAAGCAGTTAATGATATCTACAATTTTGTTATCAATAACGCCGATTCCGATCTAATAGCAGTTTTATTCGTGCGCAACCGTAAAGGTGGTTACTTTAAAAGCGACAAATTTATCCAAGAAGGAGTCAAGATTCTCACGCCTAAAAAGCAAGTAGTTTTACGAGAAACAGTATTTTCTCAAGCAGATATTCTCCAGAGTGTCTGGTCTCATCAATTCATCAGAGTAAAAGCTTTGAGAAGAATTTTTGAAAGTTTTCCTGATCGACCATTTGTAGCTAAGGAAATGGATAGTTTTAAACACACAAAATTAGTGGGAGAAAGACAATTAATTGTGGAGAATAATATAGCTGTGTATGGGGAAAGCACCAGTCGCGGTGAAATCACAGAAAATTGCGCCGCTAGTTTTAAACGCTGGGGAATGGAGTTACCGACGAATATGAACATCTCTAAGAAATATCATGTATATGGAGAACTTCCCTATCAATGGCTAGGATTAAAAATAACCCCTCCTCCCAGAGTCAAACAGTTTTTAACCGATGTTACTCGCTGGTATTGGCGTAATGTGTGAGGGGTTGAAATTTAAACTCACCTAGAAACAGACCCGTTCCTTTTCTTGATTGTTCCGCCCAGTTTCACAGAGACGAAATTTCGCCTCTGTTAGCCAGACTGATAGCTGATTGGAATCGCTAATAATTTTCTCGAGGATTTGTGGTCGGAGAATTTTCTTGGTAGGAAAAGCTGCTACCAAACTCGAATTCCCGTCCGTAGGCTTCCTCTCCGTGTTCAGGAACATCTAACCCTTCTGCTTCCGTATTCGGTTTAACCCGCAGCTCCATAAATAGACTGAGAACTTTCAGGATAACAAAAGTACCCACGGCCGCAAAGATATAAGTAGCGGCAACGCCAACAAATTGCGTCCACAGTAACCCCGGATTCCCAAAAAATAAACCATCATTTCCGGCTGAATTAACCGATTTTGTGGCAAAAAGCCCCGTAAGCAGCGCCCCTATGGTCCCGCCGACACCATGGACGGGATAGGTATCCAAAGAATCATCAAAGCGCAATTTTGCCCGCAGACTAACCGCAAAAAAACAGGTAAGGGCAGTGATCGAACCAATGAGAATCGCCCCAATCGGCAGTACATAGCCGGCAGCCGGAGTTATACCGACTAATCCCCCTAAAAATCCACTAGCAATACCGATCGCCGTCGGTTTACCCCGTAAAATCCATTCTATAAGCATCCATGTCAAACCACCAGCCGAAGCTGCGATACTGGTATTAACAAAAGCTGTCGTGGCCAGGGAACTAGAGGAAAGCGCACTACCCCCGTTAAAACCAAACCAACCGAACCAGAGTAAACCGATACCTAGGAGAACAAAAGGCACATTATGGGGTGCATAGGTTTGGACACCAAAACTACGCCGCGGACCGATCATCCAGGCGGCCACCAGTGCGGAAATCCCGGAACTAATGTGAACAACGGTTCCACCGGCGAAATCCAGCGCCCCAGTGGCTGCCAACCAACCCTTACCCCAAACCCAGTGAGCTAGGGGAGAATAGATAAAGGTGGACCAAAGCAGTAAAAACCAAAAATAGGCTTTAAAGTTGACCCGTTCCACGATCGCACCCGAAATTAAAGCCGGGGTGATGATGGCGAACATCATCTGATAGACCATAAACACTTGATGGGGAACGGTGGGTGCATAACCGATATTGTCAGGTGTGGCCGCGGTGACACCGTTAAGAAAAATCCAATCTAGTCCCCCGATAAAAGCTTCAATTCCCTCGCCAAAACCACTTTTACCCGGGGTGACATCGAAAGCGAGACTATAACCCCACAGCACCCAAGTTACACCGATGACGCCCATGGCCACCAAACTCATCATCATGGTGTTGAGGACGTTACGCGAACGCACTAAACCCCCATAAAAAAAAGCCAGTCCGGGGGTCATTAATAAAACTAAGGCCGACGAGATCAGCATCCAAGCGGTATCTCCAGCACTAATCGGATTGGGGGGAGCTGCGGCGATGGTTTCCGCAAAAACTGGGGCAACTCCGCAATTGAATCCCAGTCCCAGCAAAAGTATGGTTATTCCTACGATCTTTTTCATTGTCGGTTGGTGGTTAGTAGCAAGATTAATTTTTTCTGTCCGTAAAGAGACAAAAACCGAAAGAGAAAAGGTTTAGAAGGCAATTATAGCCACCGATCGCATCGGGGCGAGGCCTTCTTCCTTTTCTCTTTAACTTTGTCGGGTATCTAATTAATCTATCTTTACAAGGTTTACCCTAACGAGTGCTAGGCGTTTCCATGTCAACACTGGAAGCATAATGGCCGCCGGCAACGATATCGGACTCCTTGACGAAACCGCTATAGGCTTCCATTCCGTGTTCACCCACATCCAAACCTTCCATTTCTTCTTCGGGAGTAACACGAATACCGAGGGTAGCCTTGAGGATTGTCCAAACAATACCACTAACAATCAGGGTAAAGGCCCCTACTGCTACAATCCCGATAATTTGGTTAATAAACAGTTGGAATTGACCGGTGATTAAACCCGCATCTTTGTTGAAGATACCCACGGCTAAAGTTCCAAACACACCACAGACGAGGTGAACGGAAGTCGCACCCACGGGGTCATCAATTTCCAGCTTATCGAAGAAAGCCACCGAGTAAACCACGACCACACCAGCAATTAAACCGATAATTAAGGCCGACCAATAGGATACACCATCACAACTGGCAGTAACCGCTACTAAACCGGCGAGAATACCGTTAATAATCATCGAAAGGTCGGGTTTACCATCTTTCGCCCAAGCGGTAAAGGTAGCGGCAATGCCGCCCGCGGCCCCGGCGAGGTTAGTGGTGACAGCGATATAGGGTACAGTTTCATTAACCGCTAAAGCAGAACCGGGGTTAAAACCGAACCAGCCAATCCAGAGAATTAAACAACCCAAGGTCGCGATACTCATGTTATGGCCGGGTAAGGCACTGGTGCGACCGTTGATGTATTTACCCATTCTCGGGCCGAGAATTGCCGCCCCCGTTAAGGCAGACCAACCACCGACCGAGTGAACCACCGTCGAACCGGCGAAGTCTTTAAAACCAAGGTCGGCTAACCAACCGCCACCCCAAACCCAGTGACCGGTGATCGGGTACATGATACCGACGATAATTAAGCTAAAAACCAGGAAATCGGTGAATTTAATCCGTTCTGCCACCGCCCCAGATACAATGGTTGCCGCCGTTCCCGCGAAAGCTACTTGGAACAGGAAGAACACTGAGGTGGGCAAAGAGGCGGGCATAACGTAGGTGGCGGGATCGCTACTGCTAAGGAACCAACCTCCCGTACCGAAAAATTCGTTACTGACAGACCCAAACATCAGGGAGAAACCGATCGCCCAAAATGATATGGTGGAGAGGGCGAAAACGATCAGGTTTTTGGCGAGAACGTTAACGGCGTTTTTCTGGCGACAGAATCCCGTTTCTAGCATCGCAAAACCTGCGTTCATAAAGATCACGAGGATGGAGGCAATTAAAACCCAGATTGTATTGAGGGCGTTTTGGACATCTTCGGGGGTTAGGGGTTTCGCATCTTGGGCCTGTACGGCTGTGTTCCAAACCACGAAAATAATCGCGGACAAAGGAACACAGGCTAACCAGACAGGGTTAATTTTCGGTAACAAACCGACAAGTTCCCCAGATTTTCGAGCAATTCGTTTCATCGTTAATTCATTTACTTTTTTGAGTTAGTAGGTCGATTCATTACTGTTGAAAATAATTACCGAGCAATTATGTCCGTTCAAACGCTAAATCCTAGGAACAGAGGTCAATCATTTCAGAAGACCAAACAGCTAGGGATTTATCTTGAGGTGTGAGTAGTCAATGTTTTTTGATCTTTGTTTTTTTTTATTTGAGATTTCTGTATCCTCTGATACGTTTCACTTTAAAATAACAATAGTAGAGAAGTGATCAATAATTCAGTTATCAGTTATCAGATGTGAGTTTTCAGTTCACTGATTACTGTTTACTGTTTACTGATCACTGAAAAAAGCTTCCCACTGATCACTGATTACTGTTTACTAATCACTGAAAAGTCTCCCCTCATTTGGAGAAATAAACAATGGACCGGGCAACGGAATTCGATCGCACAATGATGCAAAGATGTCTAACCCTTGCTAGGCAAGGCTTGGGGCGGACTTCTCCTAATCCTTTGGTGGGTGCTGTGATCGTTCAAGAGGGTATAATTATCGGCGAAGGGTTTCACCCGGAGGCCGGACAACCCCATGCAGAAGTTTTCGCCCTGAGACAGGCAGCAGAAAAAGCGCGTGGTGCCACTTTATACGTCAATCTTGAACCCTGTAACCACTATGGACGTACTCCCCCCTGTAGCGAGGCAATTATGCAAGCGGGCATTAAAAAAGTGGTGGTGGGGATGATCGATCCTAATCCCCTGGTGGCGGGGAAAGGCATTGAAAGATTAGCATCGGCAGGCATCGAGACACTGGTGGGGGTGGAGGAGTCCGAATGTCGTCAACTTAATCAGGGTTTTATCCATCGCATCACCGCTAAAAAACCCTTCGGTATCCTCAAATATGCCATGACTCTCGATGGCAAAATTGCCGCTACTAGCGGTCATAGCACTTGGATTACTAGCCCCGCTTCTCGCCAAATAGTCCATCAACTGCGATCGGCCTGTGATGCGATTATCGTCGGCGGTAGCACTGTCCGTCAAGATAATCCTCACCTAACCACTCACGGCCTCTCCGATCATAATCCCCTGCGCGTGGTCATGACTCGATCGCTCGATTTACCCCCCTCCGCCCATCTTTGGGATACCAGTCAATTTCCCACGCTTGTCTATACACAAATTGATTCTAATGTCAAGCTTAAGCAACAATTATTAACAAAAGGCGTAGAAGTGATCGAACTAACCGAGGTGACACCCACTTTAGTGATGGAAAATCTTGATCAGAGGGGATTTTGTCAGGTTTTGTGGGAGTGCGGCGGCGGTTTAAGCGCAGCAGCGATCGCTGAGGGCATGGTACAAAAAATTATCGCTTTTATCGCGCCCAAAATCATCGGGGGAATCCAAGCACCTACTGCCGTGGGCGATTTAGGTTTCCAGTTAATGAGCCAAGCTTTACAGTTAGAAAATGTCACGGTTAATTATCTCAATCCCGATATTTTGATTGAGGGATATCTGCAAAGTGAAAAGTAGAGCTAAGCTGCCCGCGCATTTAAATTGCTTATTGAGATGAGGCACTCTTGCAAGAGGCAAGGGGGGGGGGAGATTCAGCTAATCTAAGGATAGGCGGTTAAAATGCGTCTTAGCTTACTGCAATTCCCCCTCAATCGGCAAATCTCAACCAACCGCTTGCAAAAGTCAAAAAGTCATCGATAACCCCGATAATCTGGCACTTACCCCTGATTTTTGCGAGCGAGTTCTAGAAATCGACCCGCTGCCGTCAAATGCGTTTATCGGTACGGTTATCCCCCTAGAAGAAGTTGGGCAATCGCTCTGTGATCAATGGTGCCATTATCGAGCAAAATAAAAAAGTTAGAATAGTCAAACCCTTAGTGATTGAACGTATGACGGTACTCGAAAAAGGTAATATCACGATTCATACCGAGAATATCTTCCCTATTATCAAAAAATCTCTCTACACTGACCATGAAATTTTTCTGCGGGAATTGATATCTAATAGTGTTGATGCCATCTCGAAATTAAAAATGGCTTCCTTAGCAGGAGAAACAAGAGGAGAAGTACCCGAACCAGAAATTAATCTCGCCATCGATAAAGAAAATCGTACCCTATCAATTACCGATAATGGAATCGGGATGACGGGGGAAGAAATCAAGAAATATATTAACCAAGTTGCCTTTTCCAGTGCGGAAGAATTTATCGATAAATACCAAAAATCAGCCAACGATTTAATCGGTCATTTTGGCCTAGGTTTCTATTCGGCTTTTATGGTGGCTAAAAAGGTAGAGATTGATACTCTTTCCTATCAGGAAGGTGCTACCCCTGTCCATTGGTCTTGTGATGGTTCTCCAGAGTTTGAATTAACCGATTCTTCCCGCAGCCAAATCGGCACGACTATTACCCTAACTTTGATGGATGAGGAAGGGGAATATTTAGAACCTGCCCGCATTCGCCAGTTAGTCAAAACCTACTCGGATTTTATGCTCGTTCCCATTAAAATTGATGGGGAAGTGATTAATCAACAACGGGCTTTATGGAAAGAATCTCCTCAAAATCTGACGAAAGAAGACTACCTAGAATTCTATCGTTATCTCTATCCTTTCCAAGAAGAACCTTTACTCTGGGTACATCTGAATACCGATTATCCTTTCTTGCTCAATGGCATTCTTTATTTTCCCAAACTCAGACCGGATGTAGATGTCTCAAAAGGACAATTAAAGTTATTCTGTAATCAGGTTTTTGTCAGCGATCATTGCGAGGAAATTATTCCCGATTTCCTGATACCCTTGCGAGGAGTTATCGATAGTCCAGATATTCCTTTAAATGTATCTCGAAGTGCTTTAACCAAAGATCGCACCGTTCGCCGCATTGCCGATTTTATTGCCAAAAAAATTGCTGATCGCCTCAAATCTCTCTATAACGAAGACGCAAAAGAATATATTCGTTGTTGGGGAGATGTGGGAACCTTTATTAAATTTGGTTCCTTGAAAGAGGATAAATTTAAACAGCAGGTAGAAGATATTTTAATCTATCGGACTACCTACAAACCCCTAGAAACCCCGGTACAAGTGGCAGTGCAAACCGCCGAAGGTGACGCATGGCAAGAAGCAACGGCGAAAACTCCCCTAGAAGCGATCGAACAGGAAGGTTATACTACTCTCAAAGCCTACCTAGAACGCCATAAAGAACGCCACGAAAATCGAGTTTTTTACTGTACCGATCCTCGTAGCCAATCCACCTACGTTGAACTCTACAAAAATCAAGGCTTAGAAATCCTTTTCTTTGATTCTTTCATCGATACTAATTACTTTATTCCTTTCCTAGAAAGAGAATACTCCGATGTGAAATTCACCCGGGTTGATTCTGAATTAGACTCGACGCTGCTCGAACAGGATCAAGCTAGTGAAATTATCGATCCCGCCAGTAATAAAACCCGGGCTGAATTGATCAAAGAAATCTTCGCCAAAGCCCTCGATAATTCCCGCATCAATATCAAAACTGAAGCCTTGAAATCCGATGATCCCCAAGCTACTCCCCCGGCAATTGTCTTACTTCCAGAAGCGATGCGACGCTTACAGGAAATGACGGCAATGATGCAACAAAAAGCCATGGCTTTCCCCGAAGAACATATTCTGATGATTAATACTAATCATCCCCTCATTCAACAGATTGTCCAGATTAGTCAGGGAAGTATTGTTACCGGTAGCGGCGAATCTCCATCAGCGCAATTAGCGAAAATGCTCTGTCAGCACGTTTATGATTTAGCTGTAATCGCTCAAAAAGGATTTGATGCCGAGGGAATGCAAGCTTTTGTGGAACGTTCCAATCGCGTTCTGACTAAGCTAACCGAAAAGATTTAATCTATTGCCAAACTTTGGCTGTTTCGATATGCTGAGAGTGTGTTAATTCACACTCTTTTTTTAACCTGATCAATATGATCTAGCGATAAGCTATCTTGCCGCCGTCAGCCTTGAATCAGTTATCAGTTATCAGTTATCAGTTATCAGATGTAAGTTTTCAGTTCACTTATACTGTTTACTGTTTACTGTTTACTGTTTACTGATAAGTAGGGAGGCACAATTATTTGTAGGATGGGTTAGCGGTAGCGTAACATGAGCGGGCGTTGGGTTTCATGCTTCAACCGTTCGGACCTCGGCGTGAGCTCGGTCGAACGCTGAGCTCACGGCCGAAGCCCAACCTACGTTCTGTTTACTGATAACTGTTTACTGATAACTGATAACTGATAACTGAAAAATGCGCTTACCCACCCTCAAATATGAGCGAGGAACCTTAATTCTCCATCCACCACCAAAAGGGAAAAAATGGCTAGATTTTGCCACTTGGGATGATCGTATCGAAAGATTTCGCATTTTGGCCATTCATTATCGTCCTCTCGTGGAAACCCTACAGGAGGAGGGCATTAACTTCCAAGATGAAGCAAAAGCTTTTAACAATTTAGAATTAATTGCCAGTTTTGAACGGGAACCCTACCCCCACCAAACGGAAGCCTTAATCGCTTGGAAAAAATCCCAGAGAAGGGGTGTTATCGTCCTTCCCACCGCTGCCGGTAAAACCTATCTTGCCCAATTGGCACTACAATCGACTCCCCGCAGCACCTTAATTATCGTGCCGACTATTGATTTAATGCACCAGTGGTATGCCCAGATGTTGGCGGCTTTTCCCGATGCCGAGGTGGGATTATTAGGGGGAGGTTCTAAGGATAATAGTGCTATTTTAATCGCCACCTATCAAAGTGCGGCAATTTATTCAGAAACTCTTGGCAATCGTTACGCTTTTTTGATTTTTGATGAATGTCATCATTTACCATCGGATTTCTTTCGGAAAATAGCGGAAGATTCGATCGCGCCCTATCGTTTAGGCTTAACAGCAACACCGGATCGCGGTGATGGTAGTCATCAGGATTTAGATTATCTTATTGGTACAATTGTTTATCAAAAAAGTCCCCAAGACTTGTCAGGAAAAGCCCTAGCGGATCATGAAATAATTCAAATTAAAGTGAAATTATCTGCCAAAGAACAGGAAAAATATCAAGAAGCAATTAAAATTCGCAATGATTTTTTAAGAAAAAATAATCTCAGTTTGTCTGGTTTAGATGGTTGGCAAAATTTTGTCATGATTAGTGCCAGAAGTAGCGAAGGGCGCCGGGCGATGTTAGCGCACCGGGAGTCGAAGGAAATATCCTCTGGAACCCAGGGAAAATTGCGGGTTTTAGCCGAGTTAATCTGTGAACACTATCCGGAACCAATTTTAATTTTTACCAACGATAATGCCACAGTTTACCGCATTTCCGAGAGCTTTTTAATACCTGCCATAACCCATCAAACTCCCGTGAAAGAACGCCATGAAATCCTGACCCGTTTTCGTCAGGGAGAATACAAAATTCTGGTGACTTCCCATGTTCTCAATGAAGGGGTTGATGTGCCGGAAGCGCGCATCGCGATTATTTTATCGGGAACCGGTTCCACCCGGGAATATATTCAGCGTTTAGGACGGGTGTTAAGAAAAGGGCAACAAGAGGATAAACGGGCGATTTTGTATGAAGTGATAGCCGAAAATACCACGGAGGAAAAAACCTCCCAACGACGACGGGGAGAGCAGAAAAATAAAACTAGCTATAAAACCGGTAATCGACAATTGGAATTATTGCCTTCTCCTCCGAAAAAATCTTTTTCTTTGCCGAAAGCTGCCGAATCTTCTACCCCTTGGGTGAGTTCTCCAGAGTCAGAGGAAGAATAAAAAATTTCTCTGGGGGATTTTACTCTATAATAAAGGTAAAAAATCTAGATTGATAGCCCTATGACCGAACTTGCTCAACAAAAATGTCAACCTTATCAATCGGGTTCTTCTCCTATCACTGCCGAGGAAATTACCGCTTTACAGGCTAAAATTCCCGATTGGAATCTCTTAGAATACGAGGGTATTCCCCGTCTGCAAAAACTCTATAAATTTGCCAATTTTCAAGGGGCAATCGCCTTTACTAATGCCGTGGGAGAAGCGGCGGAAAAAGAAGGCCATCACCCCGCTTTATTGACAGAATGGGGTAAAGTTACCGTTTCTTGGTGGACCCATGACGTGGGCGGATTACATCAAAATGATTTCATCATGGCTGCCCGTACCGATGATATTTATCGTCAACAAAAGGCCTAATCGTAGGCGCGAATCATCGCTTGGGTTCCCTGTTTAATTCCCTTGCCTTCGTCCAATTCCGCTACTACTTTAAATAGAGTTTCCGCTAAATCTGTCCCGGGCAGAATTTCCCCGGCTGTCTGGGCAGTTTCTTTGACTAATCGCAAATCTTTTAAGATATGTTCAATCATAAAAGCTGGCTGTAAATCTTGGGCGAGGATTTTTGGTCCCAAATTTTCCAAAGCCCAAGAACCCGCCGCCCCCGTTTTACAGACTTCTATGACTAAATTGGGGTCTAATCCTTGAATTTTTGCCATTTTTAGAGCCTCACACAGCGCCACCATGTGAACCGCCCCCAAGACTTGATTACAGAGTTTTACCGCTTGTCCGTTGCCAATTTCGCCACACCAGCGAATAGTTTTACCCATGGCTTGAAAACAGGGCAAACAAGTCTGAAAATCCGCTTCTTTCCCTCCCACCATAATAGTTAAAGTGCCGTTTTTCGCCCCAATATCGCCCCCAGAGACGGGAGCATCGAGAAAACGGAGATTATTTTCCTCTAGCTTTTTACCAATCATCCTAGCGGCTTGAGAGCCAATGGTACTCATATCCACCACCAGAGTTCCCACCGCTGCCGATTCCACGACACCCCCTGGTCCTAAAATCACCGCTTCCACGTCAGGCACATCCCCGACGCAGGTAAAGACAATCTCGGCATCCCTGACGGCGGCGGCAATATTAGAACGAATGTTCGCACCTGCTGCCCCAGCAATGGTTATCCCTGGCGCCTCTGGGGTACGATTCCAAGCATTGACAGCAAAACCTCGACGGACAAGATTAGTCGTCATCGGCGCTCCCATCACTCCTAATCCTAAAAAGGCAATTTTTTGACTCATAATTTTCGTAATCAAGGGAAGGGGAATTATGAATTATGAATTATGAATTATGAAGTGGGGTGTATTTTCAGTGAACAGTAAACAGTGAACTGAAAACTAAAATCTGATAACTGATAACCGATAACCGATAACCGATAACTGATAACTGATAACTGTTTTAGGATTCTACCATTTGCAGAAATTGGGCTTCTGAAAGGGTTTTTATGCCTAATTTTTGAGCCTTTTTGAGTTTCTCACCGGGGGCTTTACCGAGGAGAATATAATCAGTATTCGCACTGGGGGAACCAGTAACAGTACCACCGACATTAATAATCAATGATTTCGCTTTCTCGCGACTGATTTTGCTGAAGGTTCCTAGTATAACTACGGTTTTTCCCCTTAGGGGATTTTCTGCGGATTCTTGACTCGTTTGGACTATCTCCGCTGCGGGTTGCACTTCTAAACTTGTGTCGGCAACCGGGATTTTTTCTGCTGCTACTACCGGAGTTTCCTCGGCAATCACCGGGGGAGTTTCCGGTTCTTCTACTACAGGAGTTTCACTAATAATTGCTTCTGGTTCATTAGTGGTAATAGGAGCAGTTTGTTTAGAGAAATCGTCTCTTTCTTGCTGTAGGTTTTGAATTTTAACCTCTAAAGCGGCGATTTCTTCTTGCTTAGTTGTTAACTCACTCTCAAGCTTAATTTTTTCTTTTTCTAAAGCTTTAGCTGCCGTTTTTTGGGGTTCTAAATCTTGAGTTAGTTGGCGATTTTGTTGGCTTAATTCCTCGATATGACGGGAAGTTGTGGTTTCTAATTGGTCTTTTTCGGCACTTAACTGGTGTAGTTGAATCTCTAAATTAGAAATGTTTTCCCGATAGGTTTCTAGCTGTTGGGGTAACTGGGTTAATTTCTCTAATTGCCCTTCTAAATGGACAATTTTTGCCTGAGAATCGGCCAATTGTTGGGGTAACTGGGTTAATTCCTGTAATTGCCCTTCTAAATCAGCAATTTTTGCCTGAGAATCGGCCAATTGTTGGGGTAACTGGGTTAATTCCTGTAATTCACCTTTTAAATCAGCAATTTTTTCGGCAGCAGTGGTTAATTCTGCCGATAATTCCCCTTTCTGGACTTCTAAAGCTTGTAACTCCAGTTTAGCCGCTTCGAGACGAGCGCCGAGACTCTCCTTTTCGGCGGTTATGGCTGTCACTTGAGCGACGATTTCTTGGAGTTTTATAGTTAAATTGTCGCATTCTTGCCCTAAAGAGAGCGATCGAGTTTGACTTACGGCTAAATCTTCGCTGAGAGACTTTTTTTGCTGCTCTAACCCGCTAATTTGACCCTGTAAGCTGGCTATTTCTTGCTGTCCTCGCTCATACTGTTCTGTTTGGTCAGCCAGATTCTGTTCTAAGGTTTGAATTTGACCTTGCAAGTTGGGAATTTGGGCAGCTAAATCGCTTAATTCTTGGTTTTTATGCTCTAAATCGGCCACTTTGACCTTTAATTCCTCGGCTTTTTCTAGTTCTTGCTGTAAGAGAGCTTTATCCTGTTCTAGGGTCTGAATTTGACTATAGAGAGAGGTGGTCTGTTTTTTGGTCAAGTCAAATTGACGGTTAATTTCACCTTTTTGCTGCTCTAAAGTTTGAATCTGTGCCTCTAGGCTAGTAATTTGGGCTTTTTCTGCCTCTAACTGCTCCATCAAACCAGCTTTCTCCGCTTCTATTTCCTTAGCGGTGGTTTTCAGGTGTTCGATTTCACCCTCACCTATCTGGACAGCTTGCTGGAGGGACTGGAGAGAATTTTCTAAATCCGTAGCTTTGTGCTGTAATTGGGCGGAATGTTGTTCTATGTAAATTATTTTGGCGTGCAGCTGCTGATTTTCGTCTTTTAACTCTGATTGCGCCACTCCTAAACCCTTGACTTGAGCCAATAAATCTGAATTACTTTGCTGTAATTGCGCTTGTGCGGCTAAAAGGGCGGTATTTTTGCTGACGAGACCAGAGCGCGACCAGAGGAATAGTCCTCCGAAAACAGCACTTAAACCTAATCCTTCATAAATTAATTCGTTGAGCATATCTACCCTCCTAGACAAGCGAAAAACAGTCACCTAACCGAACTGATGCGGCAATTTTGGTTATAGACCTACATCTCTACTTATATCAGTTACGGGGTGCATTCGGGGAAAGGGCGGGGAAAAAGTCACTTCTTTCCTCCCGGTGTAAAAAGGTGATTTAGCTATTCGCGTTATGCTAATTTGTACCTGATCCCATTCTTGGGTGATTTCCTGGTCAATTTCTTCCTGATGATTAAAATAGTAGCCTATTGCCGCAGGAGCTTCGGCTGATAATTATCCATTGTCAATTGCCTATTATCCATTGACTGCGATCGCCTTTTGACCTTTGACCCCTTCCCCTTGAACTGCGATCGCTGATTAGTTGATAGTCAATAATTGATTGAAAAAACACGGATGAGAAGCTAGGGACATTTTTTCTGGGCCAAGTCGCTAGAATGGGACTAGACTTCTCAAGCTTGAAGAATCTTCCTATGTCAGACGCTGTAACGATCGCCGATATTTACAAGTTATTTGAAAGAACTGAGGCCCAATTTGCCGAGTTTCAAAAGGAAGCTGATCGCCGCAGTGCCGAAGCTGATCGCCGCAGAGAGGAAGCTAATCGCACGATGGAAGAATTAAAAAAACAGGTACAAGAAACGACCAAAGCTGTTAATAACCTAACAACACGCTGGGGCAGATTCGTTGAAGAAATGGTAGAGCCTGCGGTGGTGCGTTTATTTCAGGAACGGGGCATTGATGTCACCCAAACGATGAGTCGCTTGAAAAGTAAGCGTCCTGGGGCGGCAATGGAGATTGATATTGTGGCGGTGAATGGGAGCGAGTTGGTGGCGGTAGAATGTAAATCTCGACTGTCGAGGGATGATGTAGATGATTTTGTCAGCCGATTACAGCGATTTAAGGTTGCTTTCCCCCAATTTCGAGAGTTTCGGGTTTATGGGGCAGTGGCAGGCATTGAAATTGATCAGGGGATAGATGTCTATGCCTATCGGCGCGGTTTGTTTGTGATTAAGCAGTCGGGGGAAACGGTTAAAATTATCAATGATACTCAGTTTCAACCTTTGGGTTTTGCTTAAGGTGTTTAATCTCTTTTTTAAGAAGGCGTAATTTTGCGATCGCCTTTTTAATTAATAATGAATAGTTGATAATGTAAACTGTCAGGAGTCATTACGGCGGATTGTTAGTTTTATTTTATTATCCAAATTAGTAGCCGCAAACACGCACCCTACACTCTACAGCAGCTTAACAGGAGTCGCACTCATGGTTCTGGTATTTGTAAATCTCGACAAATTTTTCGCGTCAAGAATTCATTGATTTCACGATGGCGCGGAATGGCTGAAGATTTCTGATTGACACGATTTACATAAATCGTATGATTGCCGCCCTCTCTTAAGAATTCACAGCCATAATTTTCTAAATGACGAATTAAGTTTATGCGTTTCATGCAGCCCAGAAAGTAACAGACTCTCGAATCACTTCTTGTCCTTGCAGTTGCTCTTCAGCTAACATACGATTAGCTTCTAAAACTAGCTCAATTGCTTCTTCTAAATTGCTTCTAGTTTCTTCTAGAGTCTCTCCTTGAGTATTAGCTCCTGGCAATTCTTCGACAAAACCAATATAGCCTTCGGGAACTTTCTGGAATATTTTTGTTAGTTTTAGTTGCATGATTTACCTCAGAATTTTAAATTATATCACCCACCATCATTAAAGTTAGCGGTGCGTTACGGCTGCTGAAGTGAAGCTAACGATATAATCGGATACAGCCCAAGCTGCATAATTAAGAGCCTGGCGAATATCTTCCTCCTCCAACTCTGGATAAGCCTCTAAGATTTCCTGAATAGATAACTGACTAGCCAACAGTTTCAAAACAAATCCTACAGTGATACGCATTCCTCGAATCGTTGGCTGTCCAAGACATATTTGTGGATTAACAGTAATACGGTCTAGCTCTCTAATCACCGTGGAACTCCTGAGATAAACTCCTCCTGTATTGTTACATACAGCAATGAATGTTGAGCAAGTTTCTGCGCTGCTGCGTGTGAATTAAGCGGCGACGAGAGTAAATATACAGCATTTATCCACCAACTAACACCAATCACGGGTTGAGGTTTCGTTGAGGACATCGAGAGGGAAAAGCCTTTTTGGATATTCTGAGCGTTAGCGGTGGTTTTAGAATACACCATCTCTAGGAGCCTATCTTGCTATAATGTAAACTGTCAGGAGTCATTTTGGAAACCATCATGGAAATAAAAAACATTAAACAAAAAGCCAGAAATTTAATCGATAAATTGCCGGATAATTCTACATGGGATGATTTGATGTATGAGATTTATGTGAGACAGGCAATTGAAGCAGGATTAGCCGATAGTGAGGCGGGAAAGGTTATTTCTGTGGCAGAGGTACGCACTAAGTTCAAGCTAGAGCCATGAAAGTTTTCTGGACAGAAACCGCCGTTAATCATTTATCATCCATCTACAACTACATATCACAAAACTCCCCTCAATATGCTCAAAGACTGGTGGAAAGATTGACTAGACGCTCAGAACAGATTGCTAATTTTCCCTTTTCGGGTCGTCTTGTTCCGGAGTTTGAAACTGAGCAGATCCGAGAAGTATTGAGTTCCAGGGCATTGATCGGCTTAACTATACCAAGGGCATCAGGGTAACGGTGATGAGTGATCGGCACAAAGATGGCAGACCGAAGACACTACAATTGACAAACCTGTAAATCCATGTTACAATTGATAATTGATAATTGATAGATAAAACTATCATTAGCATGATTGTTCTTAATTAACCATAATACTTTTATTCTCATCAGCCTCGATATTTCAGTTTGAGTGTGATGGTAATCTTGAGTAAATTGACTAAATTTCAAGGAGCAACTAAATGCCTGAGAGTTTACAAGGTGAGAAATGTGACGATACTGCAACTAAGGCTAATCAATTTTTAAATACTAGAAACGACCTTATAAGTTATCAAACAAAAAGATTAGACAATCTTTCTGATTTTGAACAACTTGAGCAAGCCTTAATGAATTTTACAAGCAATAAGAAAGATACGGTAAAATATATTCTAAAAAAAGTTTGTGAAGAAGCTAAGTGTCAAGTTGCAGCGATTTTTTTAATCTCTAAGGATGATGTACTAGAGCGTTTTGCCATTCAAGGCAAAGACGTTAATGGTGAGCCAATAGATGATACATGGCTACAAGAAGAGAGGTATGCGAAAGGGGAGAGTTTCACTGGCAGCGCTGCCAATCCATCTGATGGATCATATGGGAAGGTTACTGGAGAGCTTTTCCAGTATGAAAATTTGAAGTATAGACAGGAATATTCTGATAAGCTAGGCAAATTAATCTCTGCCATTGCCTTACCTTTGAATGGACGAAACAAAACCTATGGAGTATTGAGAATTATAAACAAAGTTGACGATCAGGGCAATATTGACGATCTGGCCAGCTTTGATCCCTGTACAGTAGCTTTCTTAGCAGGAGTCGCCTCTGCTAAACTATCTAATATTCACAAGGATTCTGAGATTAATATACTCAATTACTTGACATACCTTGCAGATATTATCCCAGTTGATTCCTTTGACAAGTATCAAGAAAGGATGTATGACGAAATTTTCAAATACTTAGTCGGCAACGAGACTCCATATAAAGTTGCCATTCTTTACAGAAAAAACTTGTCTTCTGAAGTAGTGGAAGTTTTACGATTTTCTGAAGTATCTGGAGTAAGTAATTCATGTCGAGTTTATCTTGAAGAGGTTGGAAAGGAGTTTGCAGAAAAAATCTCTTCAAATACTTGTCAATTTATTGAAGGAGTACATGAGGAGAAAAACAATAATCGGTTTATTCAAACTGATTTAAAACATTTTGAAGATTCAAAACTTGAAGCCTTTGGCGTTTTCCCACTTTTCTTTGAGGGAAAATTCATCGGAGCTATTGCTCTATTTTTTGGATATAAGTTCAAGCTATTCGATAATAATCTTAGCTTTTTACAAAGTTTTTCTTCTTTACTTGCCATATTAGTTAACAAACAAACTCGGGCAGAGAGACTAAGGGAGTTTGAAAGTCTTGCTGAAGATTGGATTAATGAAACAAGTCATTTATCCTCAACCCATGAGGCGATTATACATCCTAACTATCAGAGAATTATTGGAATGGGGCAAGATGTCATACCATTTTTGCTCAAAAATCTTAAAGAGCCAAAAAGCCTTCCTAGCCGTTGGTTTTGGGCATTAAAAGCTATTTCTGGTGAAGATCCGGTTCCTAAAGACAGCCGGGGTAAGTCTAAGCAGATGATCGATGCTTGGTTGCACTGGGGTATCCGAAAGGGATATATTAAAGGGGATATATTAATGAACACTAAATCATCTATTTAAAAAGTATGTGTATTGTAATCATTAACGGTGATAGTCATATAACCAGTCGGAGAACTCCTTATTACAATTCCTTTGCTTGGGCAGTAAATGATCAAGAGCGTTGGTGGTTTCCCGATCGATTTGAGACTGAATATTGGCCAGCTGGAATACCAAGGGAGAACACTCTAAGTGCCTTCATAGATGCCTATAGGACCGAGCATTTTGAAGTTTGCCCAATTGGTGATCCTAATTTAGAGTTTAGTCCTAACGGTTTTTTTGTTGAAAAAATCGCTATTTATACTATTAATGGTAGTCCCTCTCACGCCTGTCGGCAATTAAACACTGGAAGATGGACGAGTAAAATAGGAGTTCGTGAAGATGTACGACATGAATTTGTGGAACATTTTATTGTAGAAATTGAAGGGATACCTGATATTCTTAATCTTGGAAACCGCAGCATTATTATGAGGAGAATACATCATTAATAGTAGGCTAGAGTCTAGCTTTGCTTTCAAATAAGATATGTATCTTAAGTTTGCTTGTGGAAGTTCTGCAATTGTAAAGATATGCTATAATTGGAATGAGTCAAAGTACCAAAGTTAAGCGTTTAGAGGAAGTAGCGAATTGCCATCAAAAGCTAAATATTATGTTCGGCAAGTCTTTCAGCAAAATTAAGTCTCTGACTATGTACACCAAAATAGCTAAGTTATAATTTATGGAAAATAATCAACTTATAGAAAGAAGGTTTGACGGCAAGATAGGTGATGATTATAGTCTCTGGCAATCTGCTCGTCCTCATCTTAAAAAGTTAAGACAAGAGTTAGTCAAACTACTAATTAACTATCAAAACTCTTGCCCAAAGGAATCGCTGATCCTAGAAATTGGGTGTGGCGATGGAGAATTAACTGAGATGATCCTATCTGAAGCAAAAAATATTAAGATAATCGCTATCGATAACGAACCTTCGATGATTCAAAAAATCCGCTCAAGGCTTTCACATTACCTATCTCAAGATACTCTTGTTGTTATTCAGGATGATGTTTTAAACTTTTTGCAAAGTTATCCTTTGAATAACTTTAATTTTATTGTTTCTGGATTCACTTTTCACAATATGTTGGCACTCTATCGTTTTCAAGTATTTCAACTATTATATAGTCGGCTTCTCATTGGAGGTAAGTTATTAGACGCTGATAAAATCGCGCAAAGAGGTGAACAGCATAACCGTGATATAAAGTGGCAATATGATAAATTCTTTGAAGTCCTTGTATCTGCTGAAAGGTTCGATCTCCTGAAAGAGGTTATGTTGCACTATACTACGGATGAACAACCTAATAGAATACGCTATGAAGATGAAACAATCTCTGAACTTTCAGAAATTGGATTTCAAGAAGTTACCTTATACTTACGTCAATATATGGATGCACTGATTATAGCCTCTAAATAGAATTTTACCCGATTGTTAGCACCTAAGTTAAATATTTTGGGATTCAAGTCTTGAAGCTAACGTAGAAATTCTCCTCGCTCCATAAACAATTCCCCCACCCCCACCTTGGTAAAAGTGATGGTATATAAGAATTGGAAATGTAAAGTCGCTCAAGTCTGCTGTGGCAGGATATTCTATATTTTCAAGCTCCAACCATATACCTCCTTGTCGCCAACCTATGCAATCGCCAAAACTACCCCATACTTCCCGATTATATTCTTCTGTCCCCCCAAGGTCACGGTAAATTTTCGCCTGTCTCTTAATACCAAATTTCCCTTCGCTGTATTTCACCCAGAGACGGTCAATTTCATTGATTACATCTAGGGATACCTGACTAAAAAGGTCGTAGAAGTCATTATAATTGTCTATGACCATCCATTGGTACATGATAAAAGCGGTTTCGTAGTCGGCTTTTTTCCAATCCTGTTGCTTTAGGTACTCCTCTAACTTTTGATAGATTTGTTCTTGGTTTTCTATGAGATGTTCCCTCTGTTTTCTCAGTTCTTTTTCGTAGGCGCGATCAGCCTCTTTGTGATATTGTACCGAGATCATCTTATCGAATTGTTGCCTAAACCTTTCAGGGTTTTCTTTATCCGCAAAGACGAGACGGAAAATCTCTACCCATTTTTCCTCGTTTTCGTTCTCTTTATTCCCCCAAAGTTCGGTTAAAGCCTTGGCTGCTGTTCCGGCTAAACCAGATAGCTTACTTGCATCTTTGGGAAGCTCGATATGGGGGTTAATATGTTTGATGTGAGAGGCGCGGTAGAGGGTTTCTCTGTCGTCATTGTGGATTACCTCGATCAAACCTTTATCTTGTGCTTGTTGTAATTTTTTCTGATAGTTGGGAACAGATTGACAAACCGCTTCTAAAGCAGCCAAAGGGACAGGAATTTCATAGATTAGGCAATTACTGACCACTTTTTCAAGAGCTTCATCCGTCAAGAGTTGAGGTTTTTCCTCTAACCGCCAGACTATCTTATCGCGCCAAGTAACATCAGATTCATTCTCAAATGACCGCAACTTTGTATCTATCTCCCCTGAACTTAAAACCTCATTATTGAGCCATTCCAACAGACGGGGGTTGCCATCAGCAAGGGTTAAAGCTCTTTCTCTATAGTTTTCATCAATCTTACCCGAACTAAAATGCTCTAACCGCCGCAATTTCTTTTGTAAATCGGATTCTTTGTATTTGAAAGAAGGCAAAGACTCCAGATGATAAAATTCCTCTAATAGAGGGGATTTGAAGGTATAGCGCGAGGTAATAATCAGGCGATGATAGTAATTGGTTTCCTGTATCGCCCAAACTAGAGCTTGTAATAGTTGAGCTACCTTTGCTTTAAGGATATAGTCATCGCTGGCTGAAGGACATTCTAAGTTCCACTCGAAATCATCAAGAATAAGCAAAAGAGGCTGGTTTAACTGACCAAAAACATCAAAAACATTCTTTAAGCGATAGTCTAAATCCTCATTAGAATCCAGAAGGATTTGACGTTGTGGACGGTCTAATTTTTTAGCTAGGGTATTAACCAAGCTAGGTTGATCAATTTGTTGATGCCAGACAAGCTTAGTATAGTCTGGAAGGCGATCGCACAGACGAGCAGCGAGGGTACTTTTCCCGTTACCACCAAAACCTTGCAGGAAAACCCCGGCCTTATGAATTGCTTTAGAATTATCAAAGGGTTTTTTCAGCACTTGCAAGCAATCCTGAAGATCACGGCGGCGACCGATAAAAGTTTCCCGTTTGGCTACCCGCAAATATTTCGTTTCTGGGTCCACAAATTGGTCAACAACGGATACGGGAGGTAAAGGTTTTTTCTGTCCTCTCTTTACCAAAGCTTCTGGGATACTTTCCCTCACATAGAGGCGTAAACAATGCCAATCCCTGGCCTGA
The DNA here is from genome assembly GCF_032027425.1 of Microcystis wesenbergii NRERC-220. Classification (NCBI taxonomy): domain Bacteria; kingdom Bacillati; phylum Cyanobacteriota; class Cyanophyceae; order Chroococcales; family Microcystaceae; genus Microcystis; species Microcystis wesenbergii. Next base: position 3,995,152 of record NZ_JAVSJA010000001.1, read on the forward strand.
TTTCCTAATAATTTCTGATAGGCAAAAGCTAACGACTCGCTTAAAGTAAAGCCTTGGGAAAGCTTTTCATAGAGGATGGCCGCCGTGTCAGCAGCTTCGTTATCCCTGACGGGTTGACCCCACCCCAAAACAGCTTTAGCTCCATTTTCTAATAACTTCTCGGCCATCGAAAGGATCTCATCACCATCGGAGTAGCCTGTCCGACACCCTGATAAAAACAAAAGCTTAGGTAAATTAAACTGTAATTCTCTGGCAATATCTTCGGCGCTGGTATCTTGCCTGTCTCCGTATTCCGTCTCGGTAATAAAATAGGGTTTCTGATCCTTGATGGTGGCGTGTCCGCTCAAGTGGATAACATCGAAATATTCCCTATCTTTACTGGCTATCAATTCGCCTAATTCTTTAATACATCCGCTCTCTTCAACGGTTAAAGATAGGGGTTTTCCTCTAGTTGCTTTGAGGATCTTCCCTTCTTCTGCCTCAAAATCTAGTATAGGCTTTACACCCTTAGCAGAACTTGCCATGAAAACCACATTTAAGGCTCGATCCTGCGCGTTGTTGTCCACAGTTAACAGCCTTTCATTACCGGTTTTCATCCACCGCAGGGGAACAATAGCGGGAAGCTTAGACACCAGAAAACCCTGACCATCGTGTAATAGTTCCCAGGGTAGATGAGCTAATCCTTTGCTGGTGCTGATAGCCAGAACTATTTTCTCTCCCCTGTGGCTATCTAATTCGTTCTGTAGAATGCGCTCCGTACCATCTAACCATCGGTACAAACCTTGTCCTGTTCTGGCGTGGTCTTTCGGTAAACGGGTATAGTAATCGGTGTCGGCCTTTTTACTTAGGTTGTCTATTTCACTCAAGCATCTTGTGTAGGGACGAGTCTGGTTGGGGTTGTCCCAGAAAAATCGGAACTCAACGCTATTGCTATCCCTCTCCTGAAGGTCAATATGCAGTATCCTCATGATTTTTCTTGTTCCAAGAGTTTTTGTAGTTGCTCTAGGGTAGCATCTTTGAGCATCAGGCGATCGCCGTTTTTGCTGACAATTAACACTCGTTCGATCTTCGGGGTTTCAGGAGAGTCAATTTTTCGCTTTAATTGGTACAATTTCTCAGCGATGGCGATTGTTCCGCTAATAATGCCGATGATGGTGGCGATGGTAGCAAGGGTTCCCTCTTTCTCCTCTTCGGAGATAACTTCGTAGCTGCTTTGCACCCCTTCCATATCTAGGATATCCTGAGCAACTTTGATAGCATCGGCTCCTTCAATTTCTATCCGCATCAGTTTTGTTCCTCCTGTCAGTACCCAAGCAAAATGATCCTAAATCCGTTTATTAAAAACTGATTATCTATTCCCCCTTTTGCCTGTCCTGATATGTAGCCTATACTCAACGAATCTAGTATGACCAGCTTAGTTGGGGAAAAAATCTCAATTACTATCAATGGTTGACCTAAGAAAATATTTCAGTCTCTCCGTCGGGAAATAACCTATTAGAGACTGAAAAATCTTAGTCATTCCATTCCCCTTTGGGTGGTACGGGGGGATTGCGTCGAAGATGACGGGTTAAGTCCTCATCCGGTTGTTTCTCTCCTCTTAGCCACTGTTTAATCGCTGTTTCGATAATGCGACTAGGATCGTTAGTCAGGTGTTTAATCTGTTCTAAAACTTCCGAGTCAAGGTGAATAGCGATTTCAACTTTCTCCGCCGTGCGCTGAGTCGGTGTAGCATTGTCGTTCATAAGCTCTATTAATGATTGCTATCTATCATTCTACCCGTCAGTCGAGGATTCTCATCCAAGAGTTTACCTATAGTAATCCGATTTGGACAAATCATAGAGCTTTTCCTTAGCCATTGCTCTTTCCCTGATTTTGTCCCCATACTCAAACTGACCATAGTTTCCTGTGGATGCCGAGAGGGAAAGCTAAGGTCAAAACCCTGACTATACTTGCAGTTTAGCTTTTTTTACCTTTTACTTTTCGCTTTTGCTCCAGCCTTAGAGACTTTACCTCTACAATGAATTAAGGAATCTAAAATTTTATAAACCCCTGACTTTTGCCAACAGTGAACCACGATGACTGACGTTCCCGTTTCTCGCATTCGCAATTTTTCCATCATCGCTCATATCGATCATGGTAAATCAACTCTCGCCGATCGCCTCCTGCAAATTACAGGAACCGTAGCCCAACGGGAGATGAAAGAACAATTTCTCGATAATATGGACTTGGAACGGGAACGAGGTATCACCATCAAGTTACAAGCGGCACGCATGGATTATACCGCTAAGGATGGTCAAAAATACGTTCTCAATCTGATTGACACCCCCGGCCATGTGGATTTTTCCTACGAGGTTTCTCGGTCTCTAGCGGCGTGCGAGGGAGCTTTATTAGTTGTGGATGCGTCCCAAGGAGTAGAGGCGCAAACTTTAGCCAATGTTTACCTAGCGCTGGAAAATAACCTCGAAATTATCCCAGTTTTAAATAAAATCGACCTCCCCAGTGCCGAACCGGAACGAGTCGCGGCGGAAATCGAGGAAGTGGTGGGTTTAGACTGTAGTGAGGCGATTCGTGCCTCGGCTAAGGCTGGGATCGGTATTAATGATATTCTAGAGTCGATCGTCCAATTAGTTCCCCCTCCCCAAGATACCCTCGAAGAACCCTTCCGAGCTTTAATTTTTGATAGTTATTACGACGCTTATCGAGGGGTAATTGTCTATTTCCGCGTCATGGATGGTCGGGTGAAAAAGGGCGATAAAATTCGTTTTATGGCTTCTGGTAAAGAATTTGTTATCGATGAATTGGGAATTTTATCACCGCAACAGGTACAGGTAAATGAACTTCACGCGGGAGAAGTGGGTTATCTGGCAGCCGCAATTAAAACTGTTGCTGATGCCCGGGTGGGTGATACGATTACTCTAACCGCTAAACCGGCACAAGAGCCTTTACCCGGTTATACAGAAGCAAAACCGATGGTTTTCTGCGGATTATTCCCCACCGATGCCGATCAGTATGCCGATCTCAAAGATGCGCTGGAAAAGTTAAAATTAAACGATGCAGCTCTATCCTACGAACCGGAAACTTCTAGTGCCATGGGTTTTGGTTTCCGTTGCGGTTTCTTGGGACTGCTACACATGGAAATCGTCCAGGAAAGACTAGAAAGGGAATATAACTTAGATTTAATTACCACTGCTCCCTCGGTAGTTTATCAGGTCACTACCACCGATGGGGAAATTGTCGAAGTGGATAATCCCAGTTTGTTACCTTCCCCACAAAAACGGGAAAAAATTGAGGAACCTTATATCCAAGTGGAAATGATTACTCCAGAAACCTATGTAGGCGCTTTGATGGAATTATGTCAAAGTCGTCGGGGAGTTTTCAAGGATATGCGTTATTTTACTAAAACTCGCACCGCTTTGATTTATGAGTTACCTTTAGCGGAAGTGGTGACAGACTTTTTTGATCAATTAAAATCTCGATCGCGCGGTTATGCTAGTATGGAATATCAATTAATTGGCTATCGGGAAAATGAGCTAGTTAAATTAGATATTATGGTCAATGGTGATCCCGTTGATGCTTTAGCGATGATCGTTCACCGGGATAAAGCTTATTATGTTGGTCGCGCTTTAACCGAAAAGTTAAAGGAATTGATTCCCCGGCATCAATTTAAGGTTCCCATTCAAGCAGCTATTGGTTCTAAAATCATCGCTAGTGAACATATTCCCGCTTTAAGAAAGGATGTCTTAGCTAAGTGTTATGGTGGTGATATTAGCCGCAAGAAAAAGCTGTTAGACAAGCAAGCAAAAGGGAAGAAACGGATGAAAGCGATCGGAACTGTTGATGTCCCCCAGGAAGCATTTATGGCAGTTCTAAAACTCGATCCGCAGTAAAGTCTAGGGGTGAGAATTAACTCACCCTTTTTAGTTTTGGCAGTGGCTAATTATTATGAAGCTTTTGAGATTATCCTATCAAGATTTAGCCTCTGGATTAAGTATAGATTCTTGCGACTTTTTTTCAGATTTGAATTTATTAGTTGGTATCTCAGGTGCAGGAAAAACCTCGATTTTAAAGGCTATTAGTAATTTAAAAAGAATCGCTAACGGTGCATCCATAAATGGGGTGAAATGGGATGTAGAATTTTTAACAAATGATCATGTTCGTTATCATTGGTTGGGTGAATTTGAGGGTAAAAAAGCCCGTTCTCCCATCAAAAACGATAAAGATGAAGTCAATAGTAATGACGGCGAAAATAAGGTTAGTATAATTAGGGAAACTCTTTTAAAAGATCAAGAGGTTTTGATCGAAAGAAACCAAGAGGTAATTGAGTTTAAACATTCAAAGACACCAAAACTACCATCTTATTTAAGCTGTATAGAGCTTTTCAATCAAGAAGAAGATGTTTTCCCTGTTCGACAGGAATTTAACAAAATGATTTTCAATTCACTTAAGTTTAATAGCTCATATTCAGCAGTTGATAAAATCTTGGAAAACGACGAATATGCCGAATATAACTCTCTCTCTGAATTACAATCGAGTCAACTTCGTATTTCCGACAAACTACTGATCACATATCAAAAATATCCCGATACGTTCGAGATAATAAAGAGAAAGTTTTTAGATATTTTCCCTCAAGTTGAAGATTTAAAAATAGAATTTTTAGAACCATTAAAACTAGGTGATCTGTTTGTTTCATCAACTCCAATGGTTTTATTTGAAGAGCCACCTCGCATACAAATAAAAGAAAAAAACTCTCATGTCTGGATTTTAGACCCAAATATCTCCTCTGGAATGATAAAAAGCCTGATGTTCTTAGCAACGATCGAATTATCTGCTGCTGGCAGCGTTATATTAATCGATGAATTTGAAAATAGTTTGGGGGTTAACTGTTTGGACACTTTAACAGAAGATTTATTAGTTAATTATCGAGATTTACAGTTTATTATTACCAGTCATCATCCCTATATAATAAATAATATCAGTCCTGCCTATTGGAAAATAGTCACTCGTAAAGGAGGAGTAATTAAGGTAAACAATGCAGCTGATTTTCATATTTCTAAAACTCGACAAAAAGCCTTTATTGATCTTATCAATGTCTTAGAAGAATTTCCCCAAGGAATTAGTTAATCGATGAATATTTATTTTTTAGTTGAAGGAAGAAGTACCGAAAAAAAGCTTTATACTGCCTGGTTAACTCATCTTATTCCCGAAATTGAGCGAGTTGATTTTTACGATCAAGCCAATCACAACAATTACTATCTTATTAGTGGTGATGGCTACCCCTCGATACTTCATGAGGGAATTCCTAACGCCATCGATAAAATTCAAGAAGTATCCAAATATAACTATCTAGTCATCTGTCTCGATGCTGATGAGGATACTGTCGAAGAAAGAGAACAATATGTTAATGACTTTATCACCAAACATATTACTGTTCCTGCAACAATCGAAATCGTGATCATCATTCAAAATCGCTGTCTTGAAACATGGCTATTAGGCAATCGCACAATATTTAATCCTAAACAACCTTTACAGGGACTTTTAGCTGATTATGTTCAACACTATGATGTTTACGAAAATGATCCCGAACTAATGGGTAGATTTAATTGCAGAAATCATGCCGATTTTCATTTTGCTTATCTAAAGTCTATTTTTGAAGCCAAAGGTTTGTCTTATTCTAAAAAATTACCTGGGGTAGTTCAAGAACAATACTATCTTAATGAATTAAAAAAGCGTATCGATAAAACTGAACACTTAAAAACCTTTCAGAAATTTATTAATTTTTGTGATAATATTCGCCAAAATTTCCGATAAATTGATCTGTGGTGCTTCTGCCAAGGATGAAATATAAGCTGATCTGGCATCGTCTGTTGACTAATGGCTGGGTGAAAATGTAGTACGGACTGTGATTGAGAATACAAGACTATGACAAGGCTTTTGTCCTAGAAATTTCTAGGTCGGCAGATTTTTGTAGTATTGTAGTATAATGGTAACTCCAGAAAAACAATCCTAAAAGTGCCTTTAGTCTCTTCAGTTAGCAGTTACCAGATAGAAGTTAAAAATTGGCAATTTACTTGATGTTATGGCTTCCTTACGGGATATTATCAGTTACTATCGCAATTATCAAAAAGCCGCCTTTTTGAGCATTGCTGCATCGAGTGTCTTTGAAATTATCGATCTGATGGTTCCCTACGCCGTCGGACAGATTCTTAATGTTCTTTCTCATCAGCCTTTAGATGGATTCGTGCAATCTTTAGTCGATCGCACCATGATTTTAACTCCCTTTGCCTCAGAAAAGTGGGTTAGTTTAGGAGTATTATTGGGCTTAATTTTCCTAACCACGGTAATTAAAGCACCAATTCAGCCTTGGCTTGGTGTCTGGTTTCACTGGGAAATATCCTTAAGAGCGCGACGAGATCATCTCAGAAAAATTATTGCCAAAATTCTCACCTTACCTCTATCTTTTTACGATGAAAATAATCCGGGACGCATCGCTAACCGGATCGCCAAAGGGATAGAAAGTCATACTTGGACTTATCCCGAAGTGGCGGGAATGATGATCCCAAAACTGTTTAGAGTTTTGGGTATCTTTATTGTTATTTGGGTAATTCAATGGCAGATCGCCCTCGCTTTTGTTATTTCTTTTGTATTAATTCTAGCTTTTATTGTGAGAGATTTAAAAGATTTAATGCAAAAAGAAAGAATTCTTGATCGGCACATCGAAAATACCCAAAGTCGCAATTCTGAGATTATTACTAATATCAAAACTGTCAAAGCTTTTGCCACAGAAGGACAGGAATTATATCGTCAGAAACAGCGTTTAGAGAGAGAATTTACCTACGTTGTCTATCGCATTCATAAGGGTTATGTGGACTTAATTACTTGGGAAAAAACCCTCGTCCAAGCTAGTTTATTTGGAGTATTTTTCTTTACTCTCCTAGCTACCGTTCAACAGAAAATCTCGATCGGGCATTTTATCACCACCTATACCCTGGCTAGTATGGCCTATGCGGAATTAGATCCCCTATCCCAAATGGCAGAAACTTTTGCCCGTCGCTATGCTTCTATGGCACGTCTAAACGAATTTATCAACTTGCCCAGTGGTACTGATGCTGGTAGTCTTTTAGCCGATCATGCCCAACATAATCCCTATCATTTTACAGGGAAAGTAGAATTAAGTAATCTTAGCTTTGGCTATAGTCCTGAAAGAACCATTCTCAAGGATATTAATCTCCTGATTGAACCCTATCAAACCGTGGCATTAGTGGGAAAATCTGGTTCGGGAAAATCCACTTTAGTTAAGTTACTTTTCCGCTATTTTGAACCGAATCAAGGGCAAATTCTGATGGATGGAGAGGATATTCGTCGCTTAGATGTCACTTGGTATCGGCGACGGTTAGCGATTGTCCATCAAGAAGTAGATGTTTTTAATGGTACGGTGTTAGAAAATCTCACCTATGGTAATCCTAATATTAGCTTTGAGAAGGTAGCAGAAGCCTGTAAAATCGCCCGTGTCGATGAATTTATTCAGGAATTACCTAATGGTTATTCCACTATTGTAGGGGAAAGGGGTGTGCGTCTTTCGGGGGGACAAAGACAGCGTTTAGGAATTGCTAGGGCATTAATTGTCGATCCAGATGTGTTAGTTTTTGATGAGGCCACTTCTAGCTTAGATTATGAGTCAGAAAGAGCCATTCAACTAGCCATGAAATCCATTTTAGGCACTCGCACCACGATTATTATCGCCCACCGTCTCAGTACCGTTCGAGAAGCTGATCAAATTGTCGTCTTGGATAATGGTCGCATTGTCGAGATCGGTAGCCATGACCAATTATTAAATCAGCAGGGAATCTATCAGCGTCTCCACTCTTTGCAAGAAAGCGGTGAACTGGTTTAGTCTTAAAATATACTTTGCACGGTTATAACTTGCATTTTTTACTCAAAGACAAGGCCAATTCAAGTCTGAATTGGCGCTTCATGCCGATAATTTCCCCATATTAATTGCTGGAGTGATTAACAACTTCAGGGACAATCTCTAATTCTTGTTCACCAATTACAGGTAAATGATTTTTCTGTAAACCCATAGCAGTTAAACAAGTATTGAGAGAATTTATCGCTTGGTTATAATCCTCAATTTTTTGGTTAATTTCTTCCTGTTTGCGGGCATTATTAGCAATTTTTTCCGCCGCTTCCTGTTCTAAAGTTTGTTCTAGATAAGAACGAGCTTGATTGAACTGTTGTAGAATAGTATCCGCTTGTTTTTTTGCCATTGGTATCAATTGATTTTTCAGAGTATTATTAACGGTTTGGCGGAAGTTTTTATGAATTGTCGCTGATACTTTTGGCTCAAAATCTAACTTAAGTAATTGACGGATAGCAGGTTCAGCATCAAGAATACTTTCACAGTCATAACCTTGGGCAGTTTGTTGGACAGTTTGCCGAAATTGAAAGATAGAAAAAGTGCCTTCGTTGTAAAAATTGTGATTTTCTCTTACATAGCGATCGCACTCTGTTCTCGCTTCGGAAACTAAGGCATGAATTAACTGATCTTCTAGCTGTTTTAGCTGATTTTCTATGCCACTATCGTTACCCAATAAACGATAAATTTGCCGATAATAATCACCTTGCCTTACCGCATCTAAAAGACGCTGACAAAAGCGACTAATTAAACTTGTTGACTCCTCAATCAACACATCTTCTAGCTGGTTAGACAGATAATAAAAAGCTTCTACCAATACTGCTAATAAAGGTGCTGTAGCATTGCGGGGATGGGTTAAAGTCGCTTGTGAGTAAGCATTTTTGACAGAAAAAGTATTTAATAACTCATCCAATCTTGATACCATTCTCGCTTTCAGTTTCTTAAAGTCTTCCTCAAAGTTTTCATCGCTATTAACCACGATAGCATTGACATAACCATCGATATGTTTAGTTAATTTCTCTCCCACTTCTTTTAACTCTTGATTGAGGTGATTTAACTCCAGAGCTTTCATCGCCTCAATTTCTCGTGGTTGACTTTCTAAATCACGATAAATCCCTTGATAATGATTTTTCAGAGTAATGCAGAGAGATTGTAAATCATCGGCTAAATTAGCAAACAATTGCGGACGTTTTTCTTCGGTGAGATAACGAGTAATTGCCCTGCGAAATTCTGCGATACCGCTATCAGCAATTAACTGCTCTAGTAAAGGAGTTCCCCACTCACTTAAAACTCGGAAATAATTTTTATTGGGAGTTTCATAACCGTGGATGGAAACTTTAAAGGGAGTTGCCAGTAATTTACCGGAGTTGGCACAATAGTTATTAAACTCGCTGACAAATTGCGGTGTTTCTTCTTGTCCTCCTAAATTTTTGACACTTTCGGCAAAGATAGAATCTAAACCATAACGCTGATTAATATTGGTTTGATTTTTCACCTGATACCCATAAAATCCTAAAAGTCCGCTGGTTTTGTAGAGGCGGGAAGTATCACGAAATTGCGTTTGAATCAGGTTTTCTAAACGTTGTTTTAGTTGGGCTGCGTACCAGGTTTCATCAATGCGGTTAAAAACATAAAAAACTCGATCACGAATACCAGCATTAGAGCGAATTTTTTCGAGTAATTCCGTTTCTTCTGTGGCTAATTCTCCCGCAGAAGCAGCCTTTAAAACACAAACCACTGCCGAAGTATCAGGATGCTCTATTTTACGATAGGCTAATGCGGCATCTTTTTTGACTGGGGCATCAATACCGGGCAAATCTACCAAAACGTTACCATCTTTAAGGAGAGGATGATGACAGTAATATTCTAGACGTTTTAAGACGGCGCTATTACTACCACGACGGGCAAAACTGGCCGCTTCTGCTAAATTAGAAAAGTGAAATTGTTCCATGGAATAGGTGGCATTATGCAGCGTATGGATTCGCTCACGATTTTGAGTAAATCCTTCAATTAATAATTTTAAACCCTGAGCTTGTTTAGCTCGCTCGGATTTGCCTTCTCCCCCTTCCTGTTCGATAATTTTTTGACAGTATTGGTTTAACTGACTACAGTATTCGGGGGAATTAATGTTACTGGGATTAGTTAATTGTAGATTTTGACAGACGGTATCGACTAAAGTACGAATTTCTGCTTCGCTGAGAAAGGTTAAAACCACTCTTTCCTCATCAGCTTCTGCGTACTCAATATAACATTCTGTACCCGTTGCGTGTCCTTCGGCACTATACAGCAATTCTCGCTCTAAAAGTGCATTGATTAACATTGATTTCCCGGCACTAAAAGCACCGGCGAAAACGATTTCAAATTTGGGAGAAATGGCTTTTTGTAGGGCAATTTCTATCTTGCTGGTATCCTGTTGATTACGGAGAGAAGATTCGCCTTTGCATAGTTCAATTATACTGTTAACATTACCAGCCAGATTACTGCATTGGGGCAAAAGTTCAGTCATGGTAAAACCCAAATCTAGAAGAACAGTGCTATTGTTCCCCAGATTATAACAAAATTCCCTAACTAGATGTCACATCTTTGGTCAGCGATTTAAGCAATCAAGAACAAGGCCCTAGTCTTGAATCTAGAATCAGGATTGATTATAATCAATTTAGTACATACCGATTCCCGAGAACCTCCTTAGGTAAAAATTCCCTCCTGACTCCTGAATCCTAGGGTAATGATAATTATGTGGGCAAAAATGGCAATAGATAAATGGAGATTAAAAAAAATTCGGAATATGGGACAGTTAGGATTTTTGTTAGGAATAGTTTTTCTTTTGGGTGGTTGTCATTCTCTCAATGTTATCCCAAATCGTCCGCAACCCTTGCCCCAAGATCAATATATTCAAGTCTATTTTAATCATAATCAGGCCCGGGGTTCAAATTATACCGATCCCTATCGCCAAATTAATCGCCCGGGAGATAATTTAGAACAGGTTATTATTGATAATATCAACTCGGCTAAAAGTTCGATCGATCTAGCAGTGCAAGAGTTACGTTTACCCGCCATCGCTCAAGCTTTAGTTGAGCGTCAGCAACAGGGAATTAAAGTTAGGGTTATCCTCGAAAATATTTACAATCAACCTATTAATAGTTTAGCCAAAAACCAAGAACAATCAAGCGATCGAGAACAGGAACGTTATCAAAACCTTTTTGATTTAGTTGATATAAATCGAGATGGTAAATTAAGTCCAGAGGAAATCGCCCAAAGAGATGCAATTACTATCCTCAAAAAAGCTGGTATTCCCCTAATTGATGATAGGGCTGATCGCTCAAAAGGTAGTGGTTTAATGCACCATAAATTCATGGTTATTGATGATCACACTACTTTAATTAGTTCAGCTAACTATACCTTAAGTGATATTCATGGAGACTTTTCTAATCCCAAAACTGTCGGTAATGCCAATCACTTATTAGTAATTACTAATCCCCCACTAGCTAGAGTTTTTCAAAGGGAATTTAATCTGATGTGGGGAAGGGAAGATCGGCCTAAATTTGGGTTAGATAAACCCCAAAGAAACCCGCAAACAATTACTATCGGTAATAGTAGTCTGACGGTAAAATTTTCCCCCGATTCTACCGCTTATCCCTGGACAATTACTAGCAATGGTCTGATCGGTGAAACTTTAAATAAAGCTAAAAAATCCGTGGATTTAGCCCTGTTTGTCCTGACGGAACAGCCTTTAGCTAATATTCTCGCCCAACGACATCAAAAAGGTATAGAAATTAAAGCTTTAATTGATCCTAGTTTTGCCTTCCGATACTATAGCGAAGGATTAGATTTATTAGGAGTTGCTCTCAGTAATAAATGTCGTTATGAACCAGATAATCAGCCTTGGCAAAACCCAATTAATACCCTAGGAGTTCCCGCTCTAGCCCCGGGAGATAAATTACACCATAAATTCGGTTTAATCGATGATAAAATTGTGATTACTGGTTCTCATAATTGGTCAAAAGCTGCTAACCATCAAAACGATGAAGCTTTAGTTATTATCAATAATCCCACCGTTGCTGCTCATTTCGATCGAGAATTTCAATATCTTTACCGTACCGCTAAATTAGGACTGCCGGAAACTATTAAAAATCGGATCGAACAGGATAGAAAAAACTGCCCCCAATCTGTAACAATTCAAAGCGATCGCTTAATTAATTTAAACACTGCCACAAAAGAAGAATTAGATACTTTACCCGGTATCAGTGGCAAATTAGCCGAAAAAATTATCGCAGCCCGGCAACAAAAACCCTTTACTTCCCTAGAAGATTTGGATCGAGTATCGGGAATCGGTCAGGGAAAAATTAACAAGCTCAAAGGCAAAGTCAGCTGGTGATCAGTGCTTCGTCTGTATTTTCTGCCACAGACAAAAACTAGCAATTTTCCCTTGTTACAGCAAGCTAAGTAGGTAGGTGTTAAAAATCGTCAGATACCCCCCTTATTAAGGGGGATCCCGCCGCCTATCGGCACCCCCCTTATCAAGGGGGGCAGGGGGGATCGAACCCAAAATCTATCTTCTATTTAATTAGAACCACTTACTTACCACAGACAAAAAAGGGTTATTTTAACGGTTCGGGAATACTATCGGAAGGAGCCTCAAACTGTCCGGTAATAACGTATTCTAGACGCAATTTTAGCCAAGTAATAAACTGTTGATTGAGAGAAACAATCGCCGCTGCCGGTTGGGGAGTTTTCTTTTTGATATCGGCAAAAGCGGGAGCATCTAAAAAAGCTGGATTGGCAATTAACCAAAAATCAATTTCTTGACCTTTTTCTTGATAATTCCTGATTCTTTCCTTCAAAACTTCCTTTTCGATCGCTTCTTCTTCTAAAAACTTTTGACTGGCTACCAAATAATAATAAGTTGTCATCATCTTTCCTTTAATTTTTCAGTGTAATTGTTCGTTAGTCGGGAGATTAGCTGATAGCTGATGGCTTTTACAATTGTCCACGCATAGCCAATTTCATTTCCCTAACAGCCCGTTCCAACCCGACCAAAACCGCACGACTGATAATTGTGTGACCAATGTTCAATTCTTCCATATTGGGCAAACAGGCGACGGCATAAACATTCCAATAGGTCAAACCGTGGCCGGCATTCACCCGCAAACCCAGAGAGGAAGCATATTCACAACCTTCTTTAAGAATTGTTAATGCTGCTTGACGATCGCTCTCCTGTTGTGCTTCGGCGTATTGACCGGTATGGAGTTCAATAAATTTCGCCCCCGTATTAGCGGCCGCTTGAATTTGGGCAAAATCGGCATCAATAAACCAACTAACGGGGATATTAGCCCCTTGCAGGCGCTCTACAACCCGACAAAAACGGTCAAAATTGCCCAGCATATCGATCCCCCCTTCCGTGGTCACTTCCTGGCGCTTTTCGGGGACAAGGGTGACATAATCGGGTTTAATATCGAGAGCAATGGCGATCATTTCCTCCGTCGGGGCCATTTCCAGATTCAGATGAGTCCGCACCGTTTGCCGGAGAATCCGCACATCGCGATCTTGGATATGACGACGATCCTCGCGCAAGTGAACGGTAATGCCATCAGCGCCGCCGATTTCAGCCAAAACTGCCGCCGCCACGGGATCTGGTTCCACGGTACGGCGCGCTTGGCGAATTGTGGCCACATGGTCGATATTGACACCCAAAGTCAGCAAAGTTGAACCTCCTTGTTTGTTAGTCCAACTTTCCATCTTACCATTGCGGTCAAAAGCGATTACATATTGGAGATATTTAAACCCATGGTCAGTTCTTCCATTTTGCTGCGCATGGTTTCCGTGGAGGCATCATAGGCGGCTTTCATGGCTTCTAGAATAGACCCAGCCACAATCTCCAGATCTTGGGAGAGGAGAGAAGGGTCGATTTCAATACCCCGGGGTTCTTGGTTGCCACTGAGATAGACTGTCACCAAGCCATTTTCACTCTGGCCAGGAACTTCCATAGTTTCCAGTTCTTCTTGCAGAACTTTCGCCCCTTGTTGCACCTGTTGCGCTTTTTGGAAAGCTTCTTGTAGTTCTTTAATCTTACCGAGACCGAATCCGAATCCTTGTCCTTGTGCCATAATGTTTTTTTTTGTTTAAGGGGTCACTCAAGGTTTTTATTGTACTGCTTAAGGTGAACCGGGGTCAACTTTCGGCTATTTGAGGGCAAACAGTGATTCATGACAACGATGACTTTCTGACTGGGTTAAGGTTTGAGGGAACTTGTTCTCTCTTCATCCGTCACGGGATGGTCAGAAAGAGAAATCCGAAAAATTATCCTAACCACTCAGTCGATTACCCCACGCCATAATACAATTGTTGCTTTGACGAGGAGAATAGCAATTTTGAACGCCAAAAAAACGGGAATTTTCTTGACAATTGCCCTAAGTTGTGCTTTAGCGGGGAAAGCGGCGATCGCTAATACTTCCCCTTTGGAGGGGACTCGATGGAAACTAAGGGGGTGGACAGCCGGAAGTTTGGTGAAAGAAACGGAAATTACTGCCGCTTTCCAGAAAAATATCCTCAGTGGTTCGGCCGGATGCAACCAGTATAATACCGGCTATCAAGTCAATGATGGCACGCTCCAGATCAACCAAGCGATCGCTACTACCAAAAAAGCTTGTCCGGAACCGCAGATGAAACAAGAAAATCAATATCTGGCCGCCTTGCAAGGAGTGGAACAATTCCAAGTGACAGCTAAAGGCGATTTACAATTATTTTATCGTACTCCCGAAGGTTTAGGAATACTCACTTTTACCCCCGCACCGACCACCACGCGCACGGAAAGGACAATTTATATCAATTCTAGGAAACAACCCTGTAGCCAAGGCCCAACCAAAGACTGTTTACAGATGCGAGAAAAACCAGAGGAAAACTGGAGATTGTTCGCCAATAGTATCGAGGGATTTGATTATAAACCAGGATTTTTCTATCAAATTAAAGTTAGCATTGAAACCGTCTCCAATCCAGCTAATAATCAAAATTCGGAAACATGGAAGCTATTAGAAGTTATTAGCCAAACCCCAGAAAAAGATACTCCGCGAGCTTGGTTTGATCGACCGTTAACTAATTGGAATAAAGCCAAGGCACCTATCCCCAAATCTCCCGTTAAAACCGTGATTGATAACCAGTGTCGTGAACAGGTTCGTCCGGCAATTACTGCCAATGATCAAGCGCTTAATAAAGCAGGATGGTTACTGTACGGGGCCGTGCAAACCTATGGGAAAACTAGCGTTATTTCGGCCATGAGTGGAGTGGATGGAATGTGCCGACCGATGGGTTATCAAGACTTTGTTTTTGTCGATGGTAAATTCGCTGGCACTCTTTCCCCGCGACCGATGGATTCCCGCACTGATGGAGCATCTCAGAGAATTGTTTTACAAAATAGCGATCGAATTATTGTGGTTTTTAATCGCTATAAAGACACGGATCCTCTCTGTTGTCCTTCCCAATTAAGTCGCGTTATTTATCAAATCGAAACAGTCAGCGGAGTGCCAGTTGTTGTTCCCAAAGAAGCGGAAACGGAAGCTGTGAGAAATTAGGGATAATATCATGTTGGGTTTAACAACCCCAGTACAAACTTCCCCTTTGTCTAGGTGGCAAGTTGGTTTTATTAGGCGCATTTACCTCAACATGAATATAACCTAAAATCCTGATGGGGTATTAGTAGGTCAGCCCTATTATTTCCCGAAGGTAATGACAAAATTACCCTAAACTAACTGAAGTCCAGATTAAGATTGAGATGGACTAATAGTGAGCATTTGACCAATCCTTCTGGAAAGCAGATGAGATGGTTTTTCCACAGCAAAATAAAAGGCAATGCTCAGAAGGAGTACAAAGTTAAATTTCAGAAACCAATCGACCATATAACCAAAACTAGGTAATTGCATGGACTTGAATAGATAAAAAGCCAGAGGATGAATAAGAAAAAGAGAATAACTCCATAGTCCAGCCCATTCTAAAAAAGCTAGAGGTTTATTCTCTTGTTTATTGTAATAACTGACTTCACGCAATAGCCAAAAGAAAACGTATATAGCGAAGAAATTTAGTGTCAGATGATTACCAATAATCCTTTGAAAAGCCAAATTACGGGTAATAGAACCTAGAATAATCGCTCCTATTCTCCAAGTCCAAATACTAGAAGAAGTCGGGTTAGGCAGTGGATTTTTCAAAGATTCCGCCAGCAAAATGCCCAAGAGCCAACAGGGTAATCCAAGAATCCAGTCCCCTCGGTAGCCCCAGGCTGGATAATTTATATTATTGATAGGAACTGTGAAGGCAAAGAAAATACCGATGATAAAGGTTATATAAAATAAATTAATCCATTTAACCCGTTGCCCAATAATAACCAAAAGAGGGTACAAGGAATAGTAGATCAATTCAGCCACTAGAGACCATCCAGGAATGCCTGAAAGAAGCCTCGGACTATCCCAAGGAATATATCCTACTGCTCGAATAATTAAAATTGCCGCAGCCATAGGTAGCAGAATTCTTAGATAACGTCTCACAAAAAATTCACCCAAGTTAAATTTTTTGTGGCAGGAATATGGATAATGTACGCAAAACCCAGAAATAACGAAAAATACAATAACAGCAGCCGGACCGCTAAAAGAGCCTCCGTATATTCCATTCAAAGCCCAAGGAAAAAACGAAGATTCATCATGGCCAGCAGTAATTGGTGGTACAGCACCATGGCCTATCATTACCCAGAGGGCAGCCATAGCTCTTAGTGAATCTAAACCGACAATCCGCTTCATGGAAAAATAACCCACAGTCTTTGGGTTAAGATTATATCCACAGTTCCTAAATTAGTCAACTCTTAAATGCTCGATTCTTTCCCAAAAATCTAGTATGTATTAAGCCAGAATGATCATCTTGTCAAAATACGCCACGGCTATCTGAAACTGCGTACACAGGCCGTCCAGTCGCGTCCCCCCCCAACGGGCTAGGGTTTGGGGTATCTACCCCCAAAAGTTGGGATTGAGTGAAAAAATTAGAAATATCCCCCGATTCTAAGCTGTACTGAATTTAAACTGCTTATTGGAAATTTTAGTACAAATGCTCAAACTTCCTCTCCCTGCTCCCAACTCCGGCACTCTGGTGCATTCTTAACGAGCAATTTAGATAGTCAACAGCTTAGAATATAGTTGCTATCGGGAAATCTCAACTTATAGATTTGAAAATATGATATGCCCTCTCAAGTTAATGGGTTTCTAGCATTCAAAAGCTGACAGCTAACTGCTGACTAATAATTAGGTGTTGCTGAATAAATCTAAAAACCTTGTTGGGTAATAATTTTAGACTTTTTGTCAATCAAAAAGTGCCAGCCATTGGAGGGATCGGGGGGAAAATTTAGGGACTTTTTCCCTGAAAATTAGGGAATTTACCAGATGAAAATGGGTACAACCCTACACCCTACACCCCACACCCCACACCCTGCCCCCACTAGAAACTTTTTCAGCAAACCCTAATTACTCAGACACTGATACTAGATAAGTAGTTATAGAATTCTAATAACTCCTCATTAGTTAGCAGTAAACGGGACTTTTTGCCATAGGTAGAAATCAGGTATTCCCGACCTTTTTCCGTGGTCCAAGCTAATCGTTTCATCTGCACATCAATTTTAGTTTTAAGAACTGAATAATCGATTTCTTCGGGAATAACAGCAACTGGTTCCGGTTCTGGGGGTTCTTCTTCAGTTAAACTAGCTTCTTCTGGCAATTCTGTTAATAAGGAGTAATTATCGGTTTCCATTTCTAATAATAAAGGCTCTGGTTCTGGTAAAGGAATATCCTCAACTTGGGGTAATTCCGGTTCAATTTTAGCCGGGGGAATATCCTTAACTTGAGGTAATTCCGGTTCAATTTTAGCCGGGGGAATATCCTTAACTTGAGGTAATTCCGGTTCAATTTTAGCTGGGGGAATATCCTTAACTTGAGGTAATTCCGGTTCAATTTTGGCTTCAGGACGAGGTATTTCGGTGACTTTAGCCGTTTTGGTCGATTTTTTGGCACTAGGGACGGGTTTAGGTAAATCTTCCGGTAGAGAAATATTATTGGGGCTGATTTTTTCCACAGGCTGGAGATCGGGGGTGCTTTCAGCCTCTAAAAGCAGTAAAGCTCGTTCTCTGGCTCTATCTTCGGCTATTTCCACCGTATCTGCCGCAGCTAAACCTGTAACGACCGTTTTTCCCTCAATTTTCACGATCGCTTTCACAATATACTTGCCGTGATCGATTTGAACTAACTCGCTAATCAGGGCAACTTGGGGGTAACGTTGGCGTAACTTTTGCAACATGGTGACTTTTTCGAGTTCTTTTGTACTTATATGAGAATACTCTATCGTAATTATGGAAAAATGTAGCAAGTTCTTGCTAAGATTAAAGGTTAGATAAAATTTTCAGTCCTAGGATTAGCCTTCCCCACAGTAAGAAGATTCTACTAGGCTGAAGCTTCTGCCAGCAAGACTAGCGATCGCCGAAAAGTTTGTCGGTGTTCGCTATGGGCTTATACTAACGAAGGCTTCGATAATTCTCAGGGTAGGTTCGGGTGTTCGATGCTTGGTCAGTTTACCTTCACTGTCACCACCAGCGATCGCAATTACCCCGACAGAGATAATCTCTCGAGTCAATAGTTTAAATCAATCTTCCCATTATTAAGTATTTAAACTTAATTATTCACGATTCCGTCAGTGTCTTGTAAGTAAGGATTATTGTCAGATGGACTTCTCGATCGCCACACTCCTCTCTCATCTTAGTGATGATAAATTAGCTACGGGTAAACTTCTCGAAAAAAAACTAGGCTGCGAAGACGATCCCGAAAGCTGCGAAAAATTGCAAGTGATTCTCGATGCTTTGGAACGTCTGGGAATGGTTGTCAAAGAACGCGGGCGCTATCGTCGTGTGATCGAGGAAAATGTCGTAGAAGCAAAGCTGCGCTGTTCCAGTAAAGAATTTTGCTTTGCTATCCAAGATATCGAAGATGCTGATGACATCTACGTCTCGAAAAATCATTTAAGTAACGCTTGGAATGGCGATCGGGTTTTAGTCAAAATCATCCGCGAGGGGACCCGTCGTCGTTCCCCAGAAGGAGAGGTGAGATTAATTCTGGAACGGGCTAATCCTTCGCTTCTAGCGCAAGTAAAACAGGAAAATGAGCAGTTTGTGGCGGTTCCCCTGGATGATCGCCTGAAATTTACCCTTAATCTCCTCGAAAATGGTCAAAACCTCCAAGAAAACATCGATCACCTCGTTCATGTTTCCGTCCTCCGTTATCCCCTAGGGGAAATGCCTCCCATCGGTAAAGTTACTCGTGTTCTCGGTTCCACGGCCGAGGCCGCTGCCGACACGGATATCGTCTCTTGTAAACACGATCTACCCCATAATTTTCCGCCAGAAGCCCTCGAAATTGCCGATAATTTAGCGGATTTCTTCGATAGTGGCGAAAAAGAACAACTGCGAGATTTAACCCAATTTTTCACCTTTACTATCGAAGACGACACATCCCTGGATTATCCTCCGATCATTGAAAATGCCTTTTCTTTAGAGAAAATCAACCAAAATCGCTGGCGAGTCGCCATTCATATCAGCGATGTAGCCCGTTACATTGAACGGGGCGGATTATTGGATAAAGTTGCCAAAAAACGGGGAAATGCCGTCTATTTAGGCGAAAAAGTGTTGCCATTAGTCCCGGCTGCCGTTATCAGTCGTTGTTCCCTGTCACCGCAAGAACAGCGCCCCGCTATTTCTATCCTCGTCACCCTCGATGACAAGGGCGATCTATTGGAGTACGAAATCACCCGCAGCCTCATCCAAGTGGATCAACATTTTACCTATCAACAGGTGCGCGATCTGCTCAGTGAAGAAGATAGCGCAGCTGCCCCCACCGATACGGTTGAAACCCTGAAAGATTTATTTTTCAGCGTTTGCCCCACCCTAAAATCCCAACGTCTGCAGCGGGGTAGTTTTGATATTCAATTAGACAAAATCTCCCCCTACAAAGACGAAGGACGGGGGGGGACTGTTCTCGCTTCTAATAATTTACCGGCCCGCTCTTTACTGACAGAAGTGGCAATTTTAGCCGGCAAAGTTGTCGCCGAACATTTACAGGCCTTAAAATTGCCCTGTATCTACTGCGGACAATCGGAACCGGATTGGGATGAATTAGAGGATTTACTCAAATTAGCCAATAATTTGGGGGCAGAATTAAATTTAACTGCCGAGGAGGAGATTAAACCCAATGACTATCAAAATCTTACCCGCACTTTTTCCGCTTCCTCATCGGTGAAAGTCCTCAATTATCTCCTGCAAGAAACTCTCAAATTAGTTAGATATAGCAGCCATCCTCTACCCCATTTTGGTTTGGCCTATCCTGGCAATTATACCCACTGTCTCTCACCCCTGCAAAGATATGCCGATCTTTGGGTACAACGGGTGTTAAAAATCCTATTAACAGAGGGGAAAGATCGCCGCAGCAAAATCGTCAAAGTCGGGGTTAATTTGGGCAGTAATAGCTGTCATGGACAGATTCATTGGAATATTCTACCAAGCCAAATTCAGGAGGAGTTAGAAGAAGAAAGCCACCTAATTGTTTCCCATCTCAATGATCGCTCAAAAATTGCTGAAGATGCGGAAAAAGACCTAGAAGGATTGAAAAAAGCCGAGAAAATGAAAGAAAGAATGGGCCAAGTTTTTCGCGGCTTAATTACCGGTGTACAATCCTATGGTTTCTTCGTGGAAATTTCCGATTTATTAGTGGAGGGGTTGGTCCATGTTTCTTCTCTCAAGGATGATTGGTACGAATATCGCGCCCGTCATAGCTGTTTGGTAGGACGGAAAAATCGCGTTGCCTATCGTCTCGGTGATGAGGTAGAAGTGGAAGTAAAAGATGTAGACTATTATCGTCAGCAAATTGATCTAGTTACGGTTAGCGGTGGCAGTTCAGCAAGTTATGACGACTTAGAAGAAGATTAATTATGAATCAACCAACCACCGAAAAAATCGGGAAAACCCGCTTTATTCTGCCCTTTTTATGCGGTATTTTTCTCTTTTTAACTGGCTGTGTCCGTTATGATGTGGGCATTAATTTTCCCCACCAACACCACGGGGAAATTATTCAACATATCACCCTCGGACAACGCTTAACCAGTCTCAGTCAAACCGAAGCCACTAAATGGTTAAATAGTATCGAACAGAGGGCAAAATTACTTAAGGGGAAAACCGCTCAGATTTCCGAACGAGAAATAATCGTGACTATTCCCTTTAGTAATAGTCAGGAATTAGAGGAAAAATTCAATCAATTTTTTGATCCTAGTTCTTCCTTTAAAATCAAAAATTCTGCTAATACCGATGATAGCAAGTTACTGCAACTAGATTCAAAACTGGCAGTTACAGAACAAGATTGGTTCTTTTTGAGCCAGAAAAACTTAAAATTAACTGTTGATTTGCGAGCCTTGGGTGTACTTTCCGAACAGGGAAATATTATCGTTAGCCCCGGTTCTTTAGTCGATATCGACTTCGCTTTAAAGACTCCCTTTCCTGGTCAAAATATTGAAGATGACTCAGGATTAAATCCCCCGTTAGAACAAGTTGATAATCAGTTAATTTGGCATTTAAAACCAGGAGAAATTAACACCATTGCGGCGGCTTTTTGGGTTCCTAACTATTTAGGTATCGGCACAATAGTTATTGTTTTAATAACAGGTTTTGCCTATTACTTGAAATATAAACGCTTGCCCGGTGTATCCCCATCGACTTAAATTGAGAGGACAACTATTGACCGGGATTTAATGATCAATGAGGGGAAAATTAGCCAACTCTAAAACTGATCTAAAAATTGGCCCGCAATAGGGAAAATCTTGGCTAGGATCAAATCATAGTCACAATTGAGACTAGACGGATTTCCCTTTTTTACTTTATTACTGGCAATTACAGTTATGGTTAGCAATATTCCCTTTTCTATCCCCGAACATAGCCTCGATCGAGATTGTACCACCCTCTCCCGTCACGTCCTGCAACAACTACAAAGCTTTTCCCCCGACGCACAGGATTTAAGCGCAATTATGAGTCGGATTGCCCTAGCGGGGAAATTAATTGCCCGTCGTCTCAGTAAAGCGGGATTAATGGCGGATGTGCTAGGTTTTACTGGAGAAACCAACGTCCAAGGGGAATCAGTCAAGAAAATGGACGTTTTTGCCAATGAAGTATTTATCTCGGTTTTTAAGCAAAGTGGTTTAGTTTGCCGTCTTGCTTCCGAGGAAATGGATAAACCCTATTATATCCCAGAAAACTGTCCCATCGGTCGCTATACCCTACTCTACGACCCGATCGATGGTTCTTCCAATGTGGATATTAATCTAAATGTGGGTTCGATTTTTGCCATCCGTCAACAGGAAGGCAATGATTTAGACGGAGAGGCGCGGGATTTACTGCAAAATGGTCGTAAACAAATCGCCGCCGGTTATATTCTCTACGGACCCTCGACTATTTTAGTTTACTCGATCGGTCGCGGTGTTCATGCCTTTGTCCTTGACCCCAGTTTAGGGGAATTTATCCTCGCCCAAGAGAATATTATTATCCCCGACCATGGCCCGATTTATAGTACCAATGAGGGCAATTTTTGGCAGTGGGATGAGGCGATTCGCGACTATACTCGTTATGTCCACCGTCATGATGGTTACACAGCCCGTTACAGTGGGGCATTAGTGGGAGATATCCATCGAATTTTAATGCAGGGTGGTGTTTTTCTCTATCCGGGTACTGTTAAAAATCCCCAGGGAAAATTGCGCTTAATTTATGAAACTGCACCCCTTGCTTTTTTAATTGAACAGGCAGGAGGTAAAGCTAGTGATGGGGTGACAAATCTTTTAGATATCGTTCCCGATAAATTACACACCCGCACACCTTTAGTGATCGGTAGTGTCGAAGATGTCAAATTGGTGGAGTCTTTTATCGCTGATCGCCGTCATCGCGATCGAGTTTAACTTATAGTTTTATTTAGAGATATTGACATGGATTTACAAGCTCTGAAGTGGACTAAAAATGTAAGGCGACACGATGGTACATGGGCAT